>JBBIUE010000064.1:0-30377 GCA_037440405.1 Pirellula sp.
TTCCGAGCGGGAGGAACTGCGCTCCATTGGAAGGTACGCGATACCGGACATTTCCAAAGCATGATATTGGAATCCATTGGAACGGTCGAGCTGGAGCAGGGGCCGCAATCCATAGAGGTTCGTCCTGAGACCAAGGCTGGGGTTGCCGTTATGGACATTCGACAGATCGTTTTGAGAAAAGCGAACGCGGATTAGATATTTCGATCGTTGACGATGAACGCGCAGCTTGGCAAACTCGGTTCAGCAACCACGATTCCAAATTCCCACCAACGAAAGGGCTTTGGCGATTGGAATTGGATTCGGACTTTCGGTCCTCCCGACATTCGGCATTCGTGCGAGCAACAGCCGTACCATCCTCGACGTTTGTACCGAAATAGGTTGCAGAGAAGAACGAGTGTGTCCATGAAATGGAATCCGACAAGGTTATTGCTTCTCGCAGGCTTCACGGAAGTTGTGCTAGTCGTCGCGATTTGGATATGCTTTCCGTTGTACAGTGACTTGAAAGGAAACTATGTTCGACGTCCAATTTGGGCTCCGCTCCAGATTCCCATCGGACATGACTATGATCGGCTGTCGCAAGAGGATATCGATCGATTGTCCCAAATTCCAGGGCAGCGAGAGATATTGGAGTCGATGAAGAACTCTCCTCGATCGTTCTCTGCAACGCCGATCTGGATTGGGAATCGATATGGGCCTCCTAAGAACTTCCTTTCTTTTTTGGCTTTTGCGTCTATCGCGGGATATCTTTACATTCTTCGGCGCGTCGGGATACTCTGACAATTCTGAGAGTAGGTCCTAGCAGTTGCGTCGCGCGAACCGGGACTAGGAGATTTCATGAAAGCCAACTTACACGTGCCAGATTGTTTTCAAGTTGCTACGATTGATGTTTGAAGTCTTGGCTTGCGTTGGTTTTCAATTTGTGAGGATGGGTTCTGAATGAGAGTGGTTCCGCCGCTACGAATTGGGCAGTTAACAATCGATCCACCGATCTTACAAGCTCCCATGGCGGGCTTCACCAACTTTGCGTTTCGGCAGGTTGTTCGTGAGTATGGCGGCGTAGGGCTTCAAGCGACGGAGATGGTGAACGCTCGCGGCTTTGTGTGGTTGGATGAGCACGATTGCGAGCATCCCGATCGGTTGTGGGGGGTGCGCGAAGAGCCTCGACCTCTTGCAGTGCAGATTTGGGATAATGACCCAGAGACCATGGCGAAGGTTGGCAAACGCTTGGTCGAAGAGTACCGCGTATCCGTGGTAGACATCAACTTCGGTTGCCCAGTAAAGCAAGTCACCGAAAAGGCACACAGTGGCTCTTACTTGCTGAGGCATCCGGATCGTATGTACGCCATCATCTCTCGATTAGTGGAAGTGTGCCATCCAACGCCCGTAACGGCGAAAATACGATTGGGCTGCACTCGAAAAGCGATGAACGCCATTGAAGTCGCAAAGACGGTCGAGCGAGCGGGAGCGTCGGCTTTGACGGTGCATGGCCGAACTGCCGAAGAGTATTTCAAAGGTTCCGCCGATTGGGAGCAGATTTCATGTATCAAGGAACACCTGGAGAGGATTCCGCTAATCGGCAATGGCGATCTTGAAACGCCTGAGGCCGTAGTTCTCGCCTTTGAAAAGTATCGCGTCGATGGAGTCATGATCGCGAGGGCCAGTTTGGGACGACCGTGGTTGTTCGCCCAAGCCGCTGCGGCTCTGCGCGGCGATCCGATTCCTCCTGATCCTACGCTGGAGCAACAGCGTGATTGCATGTTGCATCACTATAAGCTTGTATGCGAGAGGTTTGGCGAGAAGAAAGGAACCTTGCTGATGCGAAAATACGCTTGTTGTTACGCTCAAGGAAAGCCTGGGGCTCGAATGTTTCGGGCCAATGTCGTGCATGTCGTAACGCGCGATGAATTCTTCGCCGTCGTTGAGAATTACTTTCCCCGCAGTGATTCCGCCGTCGAAGCTCAATGCTGAAGGGCCGGTTCTGAAGCCCGGTAAGGCTGAGCAGCGTTTCGAATGGCATCGCAAGCGTATTCAATCTGCTTGCGGCTCACGTCGAGATGGGTGACGAGTCGGATATGGTGGGGACCCATGTTCAGGACCTTGACGCCCAATTCAGCTAACTTTGAGACAAATTCCTTAGCCGTGCCAAGTTTGCTTCCAACCTGTGCGATGACGATATTGGAATCTACTTCGTCCGGTTCGAGCAGCAACTGATCGGTCTCGCGAATGGCGGCGGCCAGCATCCGAGCATGAATGTGGTCTTCGATCAAGCGTTGGCGGTTGTTTTCAAGCCCGTAGAGAGCCGCAGCCGCGATAACGCCGGCCTGCCTCATTCCTCCGCCGAAAAGCTTGCGAGCTCGCCGAGCCAGACGAATGAATTCCGTCGTTCCAGCAAGAGCTGAGCCAACCGGAGCGCCAAGACCTTTGCTGAAACATACGCTAACGCTGTCGAATAAGCTGGCCCATTTGATTGCTGGAATGTCCGTGGCCGCGACTGCATTGAAAAGCCGGGCCCCGTCGAGATGAGTGCGCAGCCCTTCCTCTCGCGCCCACGAACAGATGGCTTCCATCTGCTCGAAAGGCCATACTTTGCCGCCACCGCGATTGTGAGTATTCTCCAAACAGACCAAGCGTGTCCGAACTAAATGATCTCCGATCGGGCGAATCAAATCTCGAAGCTGGTCGACATGAAGTACACCAAACCGGCCGGGGACGCAGCGAGCCACTAAACCACTTAGCTGTGCGAACGCTGCTTGTTCATAGTTGTAGATATGGCAATCAGCTTCGCAAAGAAATTCGTCGCCTGGCTGACAATGGCATCGCACAGCAATCTGATTCGTCATCGAGCCGCTAGGCATGAATATCGCGGCTTCCTTTCCCAAGAGCTCTGCGGTTCGGTCCTGCAGACGTTCGACCGTTGGATCAACGTCAATGACGTCATCGCCGACTTCGGCTTCCATGATGGCTTGAAGCATAGCCGGTGAAGGTTTCGTAACGGTATCGCTGCGTAGATCGACCGAGGTCGTGGAGTGGCTTGTCATTCTGTGCTGTCCGCTAATCTTTGCCGTAATGTTTGACGCGGTCCCAATATTTCTGGAAAGCACCTTCCTCATGAAAGCTGGGACTGTTATCCATGTCGTGACATTGTAAGCAACGTTCTTCCGCTTTCATCAGCGGTAGTCGCATTTCCTCACGCAATTTCGCGAGCATTGCGTCGTCGGCCTCGATCTCCCCATTCTCGGCGGCAACGTGTGCAGAACCAGGACCGTGACAATTCTCACATCCCGAGCCAACCAAGTGTGGGGTCAATTCAAGCGATTGATAACCCGAAATATACGGCTGAAATTCCTGGGCATGCCAACCGGTCACGTGGCAGCTCACGCATTCGGGGTCAAAGTGCCTAGCGATCGAACCGCGATCCGGCGGGTGAACGATGGACTCAGTTGCATGAGCGTGCGGTGTGTCTTTCCAAATCGCGTACGCTTTCGAGTGGCAGTCACCACACGACTCCGACCCGACAAATTCCCTCGTGGATGGATGGAGGAGCGGTCGCAAGCCCAGGCCATCAAAGCCCATTTGTTGTAACGCTTCCTGATAGTTGGCAAGTAGGTCCATCATGCGAGGGGAATCCGTGAATTGGGAACTCAACGCGATTCGCTGATATCGAATTGGATGTTGCGGATCGTCGAATAGACCAAGAATGCTGACATACATGCCCTTCACACCAACTTGAACCATGACCGATTTCGTCCCTTCGATCGGTTCTGGGCGATACGTCGGTTCCCCAAGGCCACCGGCTGTGACGACCAGATCAAAGTCGGGGACCGCCTGGGCCAGTGCGGTCGTATCTTCCAGAGAGGCCTGAGCCAAGAGAACCAAGTAATCGCAATTCTCGGCTTTCAGTTTTTCAGTCGCCTGGCGAAGCGCCGCCAAAGCCTCTGAGGACTGGATATCCTGGCTCTTGATGAGACCACGAAGCGTGTCGCTCAGCACGGCAGTAACGCCAATTCTGCGCTCTCCAACCTGAATGATTCTTACGCTATTGAGCGGACTTCCAAAAATGCCGACATTCGCAGAAACAAAGGGGTTACCCCCCCCTCGCACGTCGGACATCGCGTAGACCAGATCGATTGGAGCAAGCTTCAAATCCTCCAGTCCAAAGGTAATCGCCTGGTAACCAAGGTCGCGCAACGCTTCAATTGACTTCATGTATTTCAAATGAGCTTGCCTACCGGATCGCTTTTCCTGATTGCCGACATCTAATGGAATGACGTTGAAGTTGCGATCGCGCAATGATTGCAGCAGCGTGTCGCGGCGATTCAGTCCCCCTTTCTGATTCTCAAGCCCCGTGCATCCGCAAGGTTCGATATAGCCAAGCTGTTGACCAGTCAGAAATAGTGTTGCCCAGGGTTGGGGCCAATCAGGAGCGATCTTCTGATTTTTTTCCTCTTCTGTTGCAACGACCAGCGGCTGCTGTCGAATGTTTGCGTCCTTCTCATCCTCGGCTTTCCCGATGGGAATGGCAACTCGGTCGTTCGCAGCGGCGACGAAGCCATCGCTGGGAGGGTCTTTGCCAACCGCTGATGCCGTGCTGGCGAGACTGAACTCGGCTCCATGTGGCGATGGAGATTCACTCAGTTCTTCATCGGCTTCTTCGATTGCAGCGACCGAACTCGAAAGCAAATCTTCACTCAAGGAATCCGTCGGCACAACAGAAACCGGAGACACAGGAGCCGCCGGAGCAACGATGGACTTCTGTGCGACGATTCGGGGCGATGCTTGCGGTAGCGGAATACTCAGGTTGACCCAAGCCGATCGTTCAGCATCACTCGAGTATTCGGCGAAATCGTGAGCCGGATCAGGTGCATTCGAAGCCTCAGCGATCTTTGGGCTGAAATCAGGGGCATTCGTTCGGTTCGTTGCGATCGTTCCCGCATCCGGTCTGGCACTCGGAGAAGAAGAACTGCATCCCAGAAAGGATGCCAGCCAAGGCAAAAAGAAAAGAGCGCAGCACTGCCGACAGATGAACCGAAAATCGGACGAACGGCCAACGAACACGGAATAGTCCTCGCAAGTATCGAAACTCAGCGAATCCCGTTATTCTTCCACGTCACCACGCAAATAAAGTGGAATCTCTGGGGCTGATTCAAGGTTAGATCGGAAAATGACCTTGCCAAAGTTCTTCGGATTCGTCCCGGGAAACGCAATCGGCGGCGTGCCGGGTGGAATCTCCAGAGTTATCCGGAAAAATGACTGCGAACCGCGCTTGGTCGGAGGATCAATCTTGACCTGGATGCACTCTGGTTTGACTTCACCAACTGACAACTCAAGCTCAACATCATCTTCGTTATTCGCGGCAATAAGCAAATTGAAAGAACCACCTTCTTCACTCTTGATCTTCCCCAAGGTCAGCAAACTTTGATTCTCGTTGAAATTGGTACCGCCCGAAATTCTGAACGCACTAAAAATTCTTGCGTCGATGGGTAGCATCGTCGGGACCGTCTGCGGAAAGTTCGTCTCGATATTGAAGGAGCCTGCGAACGCTCCGGTAGGCAACCCCGGCTTCAATGTCACTTCGAAATCAGCGGCATAGCGAGCGTCCCTGTGCCGAGGTTCCGATCCGGGCTCGATTTCGCGGATGGTATAAGTCGCAATGACGCGATTTGCCGTCCGTGGGTCGCTCCAGCTCACACTTCGAATCTCGAGTGGATCTCGATAGGAACTGTAAAATGTTGTCTTCTGAGTAACTTCTTCCTTCGAGGAGACGTCTCCGAAGAGTATGCGTATCGGATCAAATACCAATGCATTCGTGATGAAGCCACGTACTTCGACCTGAACTTCGGGATTCTCCGGGTCGGATGTGATGAAGCGAGCTGATTGAGCAAACTGGTCAAGGACGTTTTCCGCGGTCCATTTCAATTCGACCGAGGTTTCTTCACCGGGTTGCAATTCGTTTTGCTCCAAGTTGCTCAAGGTGCATTTGCAAGTGCTTCCCACGTAATCGATGCGAAGGGGTTGATCGCCAATGTTTCGAAATACAAACTTGTGAATTCTGCTGGTGCCTCGCTCCATCGATCCGAAGTTATGAGACTTTCCGCCAACGATTTGAAGTTTGGGGCCCATTCCCCCAGCTGTTTTCTGCCTTTCCTTCTCAATAACAGCCTCACGTATCGAGGCAATCCTCTCCGCCGGATCTTGAAAAATCTCTCTGGCATCTCGCGTTTCCACACGAAACTGCAACCAGCCAGCTACGATTCCCAGACAACCGATGATGATCGGAACTATCAATCGCGATGCCATACCACTTCTATTTCGTCTCATGCAAATCGAATGCAAAAAATGTTGTCGGTGCTTGCTGTACTTACTTCAAAGCCTGCTACGTAAAAACGAAGCCCATGGTTCGGCAGGGACCCATCCAGACCGCAATTGAATCAATTGCTCCGGATTATCCAATTGTAGTTCATTCTCCAAATTAAGCCGAGTGCAAATGGTCGGCGACAGCCAGATAGCGTGAGCACGAAGCTTTAAGTCTCGGTGAGGCGTTAATCTGTCCAATTGCATTGCCATCTCCAGGTTGGCTTTTGCAGTCGACTGCTGATTGCCTAGCCAAAGGACTGTAGCCGCCTGAAGCCGCACGTTGGCTTCATGAGGTGCAAGTTCGGCAGCCCTAACAACCGACTGTTCCGCCAATATTGCCAATTCAGGATCAATTTCCCGATACGGCAAAGCCAACTGTCCTATCATCTCAAACGTCTTCGAGAATCGCGGGCGAATCCGTATCAACCGCTCCGTCGCGGCGAAAACGCGTTCTTTGGCTGCAATCTGCTCGGTCGAACCAGGCCCTGCCCTCTCAAGATGTTGAAAAGCTAGTTGAACCTGCAACATGGCATAGTGCGACTCCCAAGGATCGATTTGTGACGCTCGCTCCACATTTTGTTCGAACTGTTCCAACGTGTCCACTGACGACTCGATAGCTTGTTTGGATTCCAAGACTGGAAGGACCATTGTTTTCGAACAGGCCCAAGCCAAGATCATGGACAAGCAAACAGAAAGAAGTCCAAGAGGCTCCAATCTCATCTCCGATTTTGATGAGGCATCTTTGGTCGATCTTGGATGGCGAATTGGCTCGGACGAGACAAGTTGATTCCCTGATTTCCATCTTCCGCCAATGATGATCGCACTGCAAACGATCATAACTTGCATAACACCGAAGGCTAACCATCCACCCGCAGCACACAAGTTGATGACGCTTACCAAAACTGAACTCACTACGGCCAAATCGGACAGTTCATGGAAGAACCTCCACGGTCGGTAAGCGTAAAGCCACATCGCGCAACCGATGCCCGCCAACCAATAGGGAAGAATCTCGGGTCCACCTCCGAACATCTGTGGAACTGCGGTTACCACCACCAAGGACACGAGGACGCCGATTGCAACCGACAGCACAATCAGTCGCCGCCGATTCCAATCCATCGCTTGTTCACCTGCCGAGACTCTTGCGGAGTCTTGGCTTATCGAGAGAGAAGTGGATCGACTTTTCCAGACAAGCCATCCAAGTCCGATCATTCCTAACGCAATGATCACCATCGAGACAATACCGCTGGTCGCTCCAACTTCGAGCAAAAAGTTATGCGGGTCGTAAACAGTCTCGGATGCGGTCGGTAACTTAAATGCAGAGTAGTTGTCTTGGAAGTTCCCTGGCCCGACTCCAACCCATGGATGTTCCACGATCATCCTCAACGCTGCGTACCAATACTGGCTTCGGTAGAAAAAAGATTTTGGTGCTTCCGTCAGAATTCTCGCGTCAACGGTAAAGATGGCAAACGCTGCAATGCCAACGGCAAGAAGAATTGTTGGTGCCAGCCATTTCAGCCTCACGAAGCATGCTCGACGCAGCCCCGGATGCATAACTCCATAGAATGCGATTCCACCCATAACGGCCAGCCAAGCAGAACGACTCTTGGTCAGAATCAGCACGATGGCTATCGCCGCTATCATCGCCAAATGTACCGCAATATCGAATCGTCTTCTTCTTATACCGGTCAATTCGAAAATCCCAGCAGCAAACAGAATCAAGCTTGGCGCAAGGAAGCCCGCTAAGGAATTCGCCAGCGCAAACGGTCCAAATGGTTCGCGACTCTCGATGCGATCAGACATTCGCATTCGAACAGCGCTTCCCTCGGGTGCGTCGACACCGGCTCTTCTCGCGGCTTCATCAGGGTTATTACGAAAAAGCTGCCGATCACGTGGAAGGCTATAGGAGTATTGGTATAGCCCATGAAAACTAGTCGCCATCGCGAAAACGAGCATCCATGGCAGGACAGCCGCCTTCAGACGAACGTGTTGCTCGGCCCAAATCAAGACAAACAGTAAGATGCCGAGACCAATCCACTGCCATAATACGTTGACCGCAAATCGCAGATTCCCCCGCCCGACAACATACCAGGTGCTGAACCCACGACGACAACCACCAAGAATATGACGATGAAGCGAAAGGGATTCGAACGCTCGGTACCGCTTTTCGTTCTCACCAAATCCACATGCAGACTGGGCGACTTGTTGCTCACGATTCCAACCGCCGCAGTCACTAGACCAATCAAACACCACAAAAAAGGTTGAAGCACGGTAAAGCCGCGTACGATCGAAACGCTGTCGCCTGGGATCAATTGCCCAAGACCTAAGCCGAGTCCGATCAAAGCCATCACGATCGGCAATCCGAAATCTAGCCGATTCGAATTAGGACGGGACATCATCATGCCAGGCTCGATTCTCCAAGATCGCGATCAGTCCCAACATGCAACACACAATAGTCAGAAGGAACACGCCACCAATCAAATCGGTGCGAGGCAACAACATGGCTGCTAAGCCGCAGGTCAAAGTCGCTAGGTAGATCGTAAAGACGGCACTCGGTTTCGAGAATCCAAGCTCGACCAACCGATGCGAAAAGTGCTTCTTGTCCGCCTGAAAGGGACTGCGGCCACTCCTCAAACGAATCCAAATTACGGACGTCATGTCATAGAGCGGAATCGCGAGCGCAAATAGAGGCGCTAGTACCGCATGCGCTGCGCTGCCATGATAATCCGTATACGTTGCTAGAAGCGTGGAAACGGCAACCCAGTATCCGATGAAATAGCTTCCGGCATCGCCCATGAAAATCTTTGCAGGCGGCCAATTGTGGATGAGAAATCCAATCAGCGCCCCGGCCAGAACGAAGAACATCGTTGCCACGTACAATTGGGAAACTTGCGGACTACTATTTGGGCGTATCACAAGCATCAGGCCGAGCACAACGCAAGCAATCGCAGCGACGCCGCCGCTTAAACCGTCCATGTTATCGAGCATGTTAAAGGAATTCACCAGCGCGACAATCCACAGAACGCTCAGCACTCCTGGAATCCAGGGAGAGTCGATGAACGCGGTCAATTCGAGCCCTTGCCAGTAGACAATCGCTGTGGCGACCACGAATTCGACACCAAGCCGCCAATACCACGGCAATCCTCGTTTGTCATCGAGCAAGCCCAGAATCATCAGAACGGAGCCGCCGGCAAGAAGTACCCAAAGTTCGGACGCTCGTTCCAACATGCCTGCCCGATGTCGAACGAAATGCTCAGGAATCCAGCTAGCCTGCTGCGGAAGAAACCACGCGAGAAGCGATCCTACCAAGAAAACCAAGACGACTGCGAACCAAATCCCCACGCCGCCTCCAAGCGGAGTTGGAACCGCGTGAACTTTGCGATGACCTGGCCGATCGAGCAGGCCAATGCGGCTCGCCAAACCTCTCATGGCGGCGACAGCAACGTAAGCGACGCAGGCAGCGGCAATGGGTGGAAGGGCGAGATAAAGGATTTGTCCCATCAAGTCAGTCGCTCTCCTCCACGTTTCCCGATGGCTGTCATGTTCAGACTCGAAGGTTCCGTTCGAAGTCGATCAGTAGGCCTTTGCAAAAATGGCTCGTTGCGATGTTTCGCGACCCGTGACAAAGCACTTGCCGATCTCCGTGTGCTGATCGAGAGGAATGCAGCGTATGGTAACTTTGTTTTCTTGACAGATTTGCGCTACCGCTTCTTCCGACTCAAAGAAACAGTGAGCGAAACCACTTACCAGGCTTCTCTCCTCGTCCTCTGAATGAAAGAAATCGCGGAATTGTCGAGCATCGGTGATGGTGGTCGTGTTCTCCTCACGCAACTTCTTTGCTCTCTCGAACAGATTACGTTGAATCTCCTCCAAGTGCGAACCGACGGCTGCCAGAAATTCATTTGTCGCCACCGCTTGAGAGGAATTGCTGTCCCGTCGGCCGACGAACAGAGAATTCTGGGCAATATCCTTCGGCCCCACTTCAATGCGAATGGGGACCCCTCGTTTGACATGAAACCATTTCTTCTCTCCACCTCGCATGTCGCGATCATCAATGGAAACTCGAATGGGACGATTGTCGTAGCGTTGATCTGCGATTTGCTGCTCGAGCTTCTTGCAGTAGGAAAGCACTTCGCCTCGTTGTGAGTCATCCCGATAGATGGGTTGAATGACGACCTGGGTCGGAGCCAACCGAGGCGGAAGGACAAGTCCGTCGTCATCCGAGTGCGTCATAATGAGAGCTCCCACCAACCGCGTCGACATTCCCCAACTGGTGGTCCATGCGTAGACGACTTCACCATTCTGATCTTGGAACTTGATCTCCTGCGCCTTCGAAAAGTTTTGTCCCAAAAAGTGGGAGGTACCCGCTTGAAGTGCTTTGCGATCTTGCATCATCGCTTCGATCGAAAGGGTAGTCACGGCCCCAGGGAACCGTTCACCCGGAGTCTTCTCACCCTTAATCACGGGCACTGCCATGTGGTTCTCGACAAAATCAGCGTAAACGTCCAGCATCCTGCGAGTCTCCTCCATCGCCTCGTCGGCAGTCGCGTGAACCGTGTGACCTTCTTGCCACAGGAATTCCGCAGTGCGTAGGAACAAGCGTGTTCGCATTTCCCAACGAACCACATTCGCCCATTGGTTGATCAAGATCGGCAAATCGCGATACGATTGCACCCACTTCGCGTACATGGCACCAATGATGGTTTCGCTGGTAGGACGGACGATCAGCGGCTCTTCGAGTGGACCTGCCGGACGCAATCCACCCTCTGGAGAAGGCTCGAGCCGATGGTGCGTCACAACCGCGCATTCTTTAGCGAACCCTTCGACATGCTCCGCTTCCTTTTCAAGAAAGCTCATGGGAATGAATAGCGGGAAATAGGCATTCTGATGCCCAGTCGCCTTAAACATGGTGTCCAGCGTTTGCTGCATATTCTCCCAAATTGCATATCCCCAAGGCTTGATCACCATGCAGCCCCGAACCGGAGATGTCTCCGCCAAGTCAGCAGCCCGAATCACCTGTTGGTACCACTCGGAGTAGTTTTCCTGCCGCGTCGGCGAGATCGCAGTTTTCGTTCCTTTATTCATGCTCTTCCTACGGATGGTGCTGCAAGGTCGTTCTTCGTTCAAGGGAGTATCGTAACTTTTTTTTCTTAAATGCCTATGCGGGAATGTTGACAGCTGAACTCATCCCTTTCACCAAGTAGCGTCGCAATTGCGCGGCCTGGACGACCAATTGCGACGCACAACCGTCTGACTCGCTCCAGGATTTCTAATTCGCAGCCAACCGCCTGGCGCGATCAACGATTTCTCCAAATTGCATCTCGACCAATTCCAAGGGACTGAGCTTCATGAGCGATCTCGTTCCAGAATCGATCCGCGTCCCCAGGATAACCCGCAGTAGGGCGCAACCTAGGAAGCTTGGAGACCCAGAATTGATTGAATGCCGCCATCACCACTTCGCGATTCCATTTCGCCACCATTGACGCCGCTCCGGGAGCGACTAAGTTGTCTCCCTTCGACTGAAATATCAAATGCAAAGGAGTTGCTCCCCATCGGGCCCTGTAGCGGCTCCGTTCGGGACGCTCTTCGATGACTTCCAGCCACAATTCTGGCCAAGTACTTAGCACGGTCGAAACATAACGATTTCGACCACCGTGTTTATCGCATTGAATCTCGAGTTTGGCGTAGGATTCGAGAGAATCACCAAGTCTATTGCAAATCGCTTGAGCAAGCGTAATCGATTCGAACGAAAGTAGATTCGACTTGTTCCCGTGTTGCGCGAGCGAAGCATTAAAGCTCTTTTCATCGATGACCTTCGAGTGCATCGACAAAAGTCGAACTCCCAGCGAATCAAGCTTGCTCGCACCCTTCCTGATTAACTTGGAGGCGACATCGGAAATGACGCCATTTGCAGGACTGCTGCTACACTCATCTTGCTCGTTTCCCTGAGCTGCATCGCGCCTTATGTTTCGAAGCACCGATGTGGGGTTGTCGGTGAGGTCGTGTTGATACCACGGAAGCTCCATAGCAGGGTGGTCCGAAGGACTTTTTACCGCGAACAAAGATCCTGCGGTTGACAGATCAACCAAACATCGAATTCCGAATTCAAGAGACCGCATCTGGCCGGACTGATAGATGGCTTTCGAATCGCCGAGGGGAATCCACTGCGGGATTCTCGATATCGGCTTGGGTTGAAACTCTGGAAAAAGCAGGGAAGACAACATTTCGATGTCTAATTCTGCTGGAATATCCCACACGGTCGCCCCAATCGCCAAAGGTCCGAGCTTGGGACCGTAGCCGGCTTCGTCGATACCGATGAGAATTTCCCTGCGTTCCGTCATGCTCATGAAGACTTGCCAGAGCCAATAATTTTTGTTGCAAAATCGTTTACCTTTGCGACTTCGATACCCATAATAGCAATCAGTCACACCTTGGAAACATGTCGAGCAACAAGCTATGGATTTTCGTCTTCGATGGTTGAGCTTCGCTCCAGCGGCCGCTTGGATCGTTTGCGCCACTCCATTGTTTCAGACCGCCGATGGACTGCTCGGGCAAGACATGTCCCAGGTTGAATTTGAACCGGAATTGAGTGAACCAATTTCTTTTGATCCAGCCAGCGAAGTCGTTTCTGAATCCCAGCCACCCAATTTCGTGACGAAGAAGGTTATTGGACCGGACGGCAAGGAGCAAGAAATTCACTTGCCTGAGGGAGTTCCGCTTCCACCAGGATTCAAGGAAGTTGGTTCCGGAGATGCCGCACCGACTCAGACATCGGGAGCGAATTCGGGAGGATCGCCAACGCCCGGAGCTGTCGCACCGATTCGGCGTCCTAGTTCGCCGCCATCCCCACCTGAACGAAAAGAATTCGATGTCCGTCCCGACGAAGACGGTAACATTCAATTTTCATTCCGAAATCAATCGTGGCCAGACTTGCTGAAATGGCTCGCAGACGTCTCGGACATGACACTCGACTGGCAGGAACTGCCCGGAGATCATGTCAACATATCCACCCCCAAGAAGTTCACGCTTGAACAAGCTCGCGACTTGTTCAATCTCCATCTCTTGTCGCGAGGCTACACATTGGTGGAAGTCGCTGGAGCCATCCATGTTTGTAAGGTGGACAAACTCAATCCGGCTCTAATTCCGAAAGTTGAGCCCGATCTACTTTCGAGTCTGCCTCAAAATCGGTTTGTGCGCACAACTTTCACCTTACAGTCATTGATGGCGGACGACGTTGTTACAGAAATGAAGTCGTTGTGCAGTCCCAACGGCAAGCTGACCGCGCTTTCGAATACCAATCGCATTGAGGCTATGGACTCGGTAATCAATCTTCGGGAGATCTATCGCATTCTCTCTGACGAGCAGTCCGAAGCGGCACTTGCCAATCTCGCTCGCGAGTTCCCGCTCGTCCATGTCCGAGCCGAGGACGCCAAGTCACAGCTCGAAAGATTTTTGGGCATCAAGTCCGATGATACTGCGTCCATGTCGCCAGAGCAGATGGCAATGATGCAACAGCAGCAACAAATGCAGATGCAGATGCAGATGCAAATGCAAGCTCAGCAGGGCGGTGTTCCGAGCAAACCGAAGCGGAAGGGAGATGCGAGCGAAGTCTTGATCGCAGCGAATGCTCGTCAAAATAGCCTCATCGTCAACGCTCAACCCAACCAGATGGCCATCATTGCTGCATTCATCAAACGCTGGGACGTGCCCTCATCGAACGAGTCGAGCCTAACTTCGATTCAGACAAGAATGCGAGTCTATCGACTAGCAACACTCTCTCCTGAGCGATTTGCAAAATCCCTTCGAGAGATGGATGTGCTTGAGCCATCGACTCGCTTAGAGGTCGATCAGGACAACTCGGCAATTATTGCGTATGCATCGATCGCGGACCAATACACCATTCAAAAAATCCTTGAGCGACTCGACGGGAGCGCTCGAGAATTTTCGGTGATTCAACTGCGGCGCCTCGATGCCGAACAAGTGGCCGGTACCATCAAGTCCCTCATGATCACCGAACCCAAATCGAACTCCAACGAGGATCGTTATGGCTATTTCTACTACGACTACTACAGCATGAGGAGCAACCAGAATAAGAAGAAGTCTGACGATGCTTTCCGCGTTGGCGCGAATGTCAAAGACAATCAGCTCCTCCTATGGGCGAATGAATCCGAACTGAAGGAAGTTCAGAAGTTCCTGGTCAAACTTGGCGAAATCCCGGCGGACGGTGCTGATTCCAGCCCGATCCGGGTCATCGATGCCGCTCGATCTCCAGAAACCTATGAGTTCCTGAAACGAATTCAGCGGCAGTGGGAACAAATGTCGCCAAATCCAATCATTCTTCCGGATTCATCTCTCTTTCAGAACTTGCCAAGGACGGACTCGCAAGATTCCGCTCCTGCGGCAAGCTCTCAACCCGAGTCGCAAACGCAAACGATGAACGCACCCAGAAACGTCGACCCAGGTCTAAGTCAGGTTGCGACAACTTTTGTTTCTCGACAGGTCGACGATCCCAGCGTAAATCAACTCGAATCAACCAATCCTCCGCCTAACTCAGACTATGAATCTCGTGATAGCGATGATGCAAACTTGGAGATAGCGCGTTTTCGCGAGAATTCTCCACTCAGCAGGCCATCTTGGGCAGGGCAACCCCCAAATGCTCCAGCAATTCAGATATCGATTGATGCACGTGGCAATATCGTCCTCTATTCTGAAGATCGCGAAGCGCTCGATCGGCTTCAATCCATGATCATGCAGTCAGGACCGCCCAAGCGTCCCTACCGAACCTTTCAAATCAAGCATGCTCGAGCTTCTTGGATTCGCTTGAACCTGGAAGATTACTTCAAAGATGTCGATGATAAGCCCGCCAATAATTCACGGTTCATTTTCTGGGACTTCCCACCTCAAGAGCAAAAAAAAGACGACCGGAACCTCGGAAAGAGGTCGAAAATGCGATTCATCGATGACAACGATACGAAGACGTTGATCGTTCAGGGGGCTGACGAGGAGACGCTGAAGACGATCGAAGAACTGATCGAATTGTGGGACAAGCCAACGGAAGATAGCAACAAGAAAGCTCGTTTTACCAAGCTTGTGCGAATTCAATATTCCCAAGCCGACGCGATTGTCGAAGCTGTTAAGGACGCCTACCGCGACTTGCTCAGCTCCAACGACAAGTCGTTTCAAGAAGGTGGCGGAGGAGGAGGAGGAGGCAAGAAGGAAAGCAAGCGTGACGGAGATGATTCGATTAGCGGTGGTGCCATGCGATTTAGCGGCTTCTCCGGAAAGCTCTCTCTCGGCATCGATCGAGTCACGAATTCGATTATTGTCTTTGCCGAGGGCGAGGATTTGCTTAACCTTGTCGTTGAACTGATTGAAGACCTTGATCAAGCAGCGAAGCCGAGCGGATCTATGCGCGTGGTCAAGCTGGATGCCAATATGAGCGGCAAAGCGATCGAGAGAGCATTGAAGGCCATCGTCGATTCCGCCCGCAATAAAAGTCCTGATCCTCAGCAGCAACAGCAACAACCGCAAAACGGCTCAACGCAGCCAACTCCCCCCCCGCCAGCGAAGCAAGCTGTTCCCAGTAACAACGCGGCAAACTTCTTTGAATCCGACTAGAGCGTTGTCTTAGGTAACCGCGTGAATTTATCGTTGTACGTCATCACATGGTCAAATCACAAAAAACATCATTGGCCATTACTCTCTAGCACGGTTGAATCGCCGGAACATTCCCAAATCGGCGAGTGCCAAATGAACTTTTGCCAGCCCGAAACCTTGGTGAGGAATCGAGGGACCAAAATCTTTCACCTTCGTTCGTGAAACGGTTTGCTTTAATCGGTTTTCAACATCATTGCATGAGTTGTTCGATCAAGTCGAAGAGCTTCGTTGGAGGCCGTGGCACTTGTTAACAGCTTCGACAAGAGTGCTCGGCGCAGGATGTCGATCGCGAATGCTTACAATGTTGCGAATTCCGTGATACGCGGAATTGAGCGTGTCGTTCGATTTGGCTCGGAAGCATACTATCTTGTGGATGCGACTAACTCGTCTAACTTGTGATACGTATCAATTGGAAGTACCGAGATTGAATATTCTTGGATGAATGCCCTGCGTTTGGGAGCGAGAATCTCATGAAGACGGCTATACAAATCGTCGAAGCTGACATCACGAAACTGCAAGTGGATGCGATCGTCAATGCTGCCAACAACTCCTTGCTGGGCGGTGGTGGCGTTGACGGGGCGATTCATCGTGCCGCCGGTCCCAAGCTTCTTGAAGAGTGCCGGACGCTTGGTGGTTGCGAAACCGGCCAAGCCAAGATCACGAGGGGCTACCGTCTTCCTGCTCGTTTTGTCATCCATACCGTCGGACCAGTTTGGCACGGCGGAGATATGAATGAACCGGAACTGCTTGCCAGTTGCTATCGCTCCTGTCTTAAACTCGCGACGATGCACGACCTCCAATCGATCGCTTTCCCCGCCATTAGCTGCGGTGTCTACGGTTACCCAGTTCGACAAGCAGCCCAAATTGCCTTGGCCGAAACCATGAAGTTCGCCAAGCAACCACGCTGCCTCAAAACAATTCTCTTGGTGTGCTTCGGCGATGAAGTTCTAGAAGCATACACCCAAGCGCTAGCTGAAATGCAATCAGAATCTCGATAAACCAATTAACGTGGCATTCGCGTGTTCAATAAACGACTTCGTTCGCTCGCACGTTTGGTGCCATTGTGAAGGTGTTAGCTCAGCGTTCAGCTGCCAACTCATTCGGCAAATGCAAATCTGCCTAAAGTAGAAGGGTGAAGTAAGTCAATGTAGTCTCCAACCTTTCCTCTCAGCCAGGACGGTAAGTAAAAGTAGCTGTCCCACCTTCAAGTAAAGGCCGACTCATGTTGGGAAATCGGAATCGTTGCTTGTCCGTTTCTCAGTCCGTCGAGAAATAGGTTATGGTCCAATGATTTGACGATGAACGCGGCCCTGATCGTTATTGGTACTCGACTAGGCTCAAAGGCGATACTTAATGCCAAATCTATCGAAAGTTGTCTCACCCTTTACGCAGGCGAAGTCGTTGTTGGAGCTCCGCGAGTCGAACAGTCAACGCCTCGATATCCAATCTTTCAAGTTCGATGTCGGTTGAAATAGGCTCCCCTAATAATTCCTGCAAAGTCTGAATCTTGCCCGCTAGTATACCTTCCTGCCGTCCTTCCTGCAGTCCTTCTTGTCTTCCTTCCTGTCTTCCTTCTTTTCGTCCTTCTTCGCGTCCCTGATTGAGAAGACGATCTGCCAATGAACCAGGTTCGTATTGCACCGGTAAGATACTCTTCAGCGTCTGCTTGTATTCTTGCGAATCAATGCTCTTATTGACTGACATGACATATACTCCTATGGCTTGCAGCCACTCCGGCAAGTAATCCTCTGGAATGGAACTGGCGATCGATCTCAGCAGCTCCCCCAACAAGCCGATCAACTGTTCATTCCGACTGTATTTTAGCAATCGAAGCGTGCATTGCAAAACTGGACTGCCAACTATTTCTTCATTCGCTAGCTGACTCAAATCCAGCAACGAGTAACGAAAGTCTAACTGACTTTCTGCAATCGCCTTAGGCGCTCCTAACAATTCTCGCATGCTTTTCGCTGCAGTCCAGCCGCTCTCTCCATGGTAAACAACCAAAGGCACAATCGGACTCAGCGTTCTGACATTTAGTTGTCGTGCCCTCAGCGATTTATCCGATCAGGATGCCATTCAAGGCCTCTCCAGAGCCTCGGTAGGCTCCAATATGCTCTGCGTCGGTGTCGATTCTACGTCACCCAGTCATCGATCTTCTTCACGAAGCAATACAGTTTTGCAAAAAATGAGGGGGTGTTTTGGTTTGGATCAGGAAAAATTGGCGGATTGTCCGGAAATTCAGGCATTTACCTAAAGGAGACGATGAGTTTGACATCAAAACAACGCCGGTTTTGTAACGGCAATCGAACTCAAACGTCACTTTTGGGTGGTTGGTTACGGCCTTAAATTTTTGGGAGTTTGTAGTATGAGAAGCCAAAATCGAAATCGGCTGGCACGGGTTGAGTCACTTGAGAATCGACAATTGCTGGCGGGGGATGTCTTGGCATCCCTAGAAGGATCCCTGCTGAAAATCGAGGGAGACGTCCTGGACAATCAAATCGCGATCAACCAAGCTGCCAATGGCAATGTTACGGTCGTTGGTCTGACTGGTACTCTGGTGAACGGTCGCAATTCTGTCACTTTTCGCAATCCTCAACTCAATGCAATGGAAGTGCGAATGGGGGGAGGGTCGGATACGGTCACCATGCGAGGGGTCCAATTGACCAATGATTTGTATGTTGATCTCGGAGCTGGGAATGATCGCTTTAACGCTCCGCTTTCTTTTCCGGTGAATATTGGTGCCAACGCGACCTTTGAGGGTGGCTTGGGTAACGATGTCATTCAGCTTGCGGGCATGAGTGTTGGAGATAGTCTTGCGATCTCTGGTGGAACAGGGGTGCTTACAGCTCAATTGTCCGACCTGACGGTTGATCAGGTCCTTGTCGTCATCGGAGATGATATGGATGACCTCGTGAATATATCGAGAGCGATTGTCGGCGATTCCGTTTCGATTGAAACGAAGGTTGGCGCAGACCGCGTCAACTTAACTGACCCGCAAGCTTACGACCTGAACGTCAACATGGATGCCAATGCGGTGGGTGCAGATCGGTTGACCATGACGCGCGTGACAACTCAGGGAGACATCAATGTCTCTACCGGAGCTGGTGATGACGTCGTGCGCATGGTCGATGTGACAAGCGCGAAGTCGATCAAGGTCAGCACCGATGCGGGGAATGACTTCGTGTCGGGAACGAGGGTATCGGCAGTTTTGGACGCTGTATTCGAAGGAGGGGCCGGTATCGATATCTTTGAGGACCGGGGAATTTTCGGAGGAGTGAAGAAAGAAATCAAAGAAGTTGAAACCTTTCGGTAAGCGTATCGCTCAACAAGTTTGCGTCGTCGAACGTATCGCGAGACCGCTCCACGTAGCCAGCAAGAAATACGCTGAACGTGGATGCGGCCGCGATATTGTAGTCAGACCTCGATGGTGGCAGCAGAATCATGTCGATTTCATTCTCACTAGGCTTCAATCCTCAAATGGATGGCGCGTCCGCTTTTGAATTGACCGATAGCGACTTAGTAAAGGCTGTAAGGTCTGGCGATGAGCGTGCCGCAGAGGTGCTCTACGATCGCTACATGGTGCGAACTAAAGGCCTGATTCAAACGCAGCTCTCCAGTGGGATGCGACCGCATTTAGATGCCGAGGACATTGTTCAGAGTGTCTTCAAGAGCGTCTTTCGGGGCATGAGCAACGGATTGTATGTAGCCCCTGATGCAGGTAGTCTTTGGAAACTGTTTGCGATCATTGCCATTCACAAGGTTCGCCGTCAGTTGCGTCGCGTCGGCGTCGCCAAGAGAGATTTTCGTAGAGTCCAATCCCTGGAGGATTTTGGAGACCAGTTGTTGTCACAGTCGCTGACAGAAGAAGCGATGGAGCCGGCCATGCGTGAGACAATCGAGTCTTTACCGGAACTCGAGCAGCAATGTGTCATGTTGCGAGTTCAGGGAAACTCGAGCGAGGAAATCGCTAATCGGATTCATCGGTCGAGACGAACCGCCGAATGCCTGTTGGAGTCGGCGAGAAAGCACTTGAGCTGTTTGATCGACAGCGATGATTAGAATAGAACTAGGAGTATCCGTAAGTCATGTCTCGTGTGTTGCGTTGGCTGATGCAAAGAACCGTGTCGAGATTCCTCTCGGACCGTTCTTGCGTTCTCAGTAGGGCTCTAACTCCGTTTCGACAAAGTGCAGTTTTGTCCCGATGAGACCGCCTGTTCCCTCCATCAGCGTCAAGTCTTCGGAAGCGTCTGATGCAATCCTAGATCGGTTCGAAAGCGATTGGCGTGTTGACGATCTGTATCTCCTTGACTTTGTTAGAACTCATGGAATTCGTCAACAGGCTGTTTTGCTCGCTGAAATTATTTGCATCGACATAGATCGCCGCGACTCAGTGGGTGCTCACGTCCCCGTCTCAACCTACTTTCAGTATTTTCCTGAATTGAAATCGAATGATGATGTGTTGGGTTTGATCGCGTTCGAAGAGTTCAGAAGCAAGTGCAGTCGTGGACTCCATTTTGACGAGCAGTTTTGGATTCGTTTTCCAGCCGTCACCAAGCAAGACTGGTTTCGCGAGCATCTGGCAAGTCGTTCTCGGGGGTGTCAGGATAGATCGAATGCGCTTGAATCCAAGCAGTGCCGAGTCGGGGAATCGACAAAACCACTTGTGGGCGAAAGATTCGGAGGCTTCGATATCGTTTGCTCGCTTGGCAAGGGTGCGTTCAGTGAAGTGTTTCTGGCTCGCCAAGTCGATCTTGCGGATCGATACGTTGCGATCAAGGTCGTGCGCCGAGCTCTAGGCGAGCCGATCCATCTGGCTCGCATGCAGCACCCAGGAATTGTGCCTATTTATTCGTTTCATCAGGTCAGCGGATATTCGGTTCTCTGCATGCCCTATGCTGGTGCAACAACGCTTGCCGACTGGCTGTCTTCCGTTCGGAACCGAAGGGGAGAAAGCAAGCCATCGGGGCAGATGTTATTAGAGACGGTCCGCAAGAAGAACTCTCGCATTTCCACGTTCATTGAAGAGGGCTCTCCAAGTGCAGCGCGAGTCGCTCAACCGCCATTATGTGAATCGACATGGGAAACGGAAGCCAGCGGTTCTGGCGAACTCAACGAGGCAAACGATTCGAGTGCGAAGGACGAGGCATCGTCCATGGCCAGAACGTTAGCGCAAGTTTCCGAGCGAGAGCTACCTTTATGGCTAGCGCAGCGGATTGGCATGGCGCTATCTCATGCACATGCGCGCGGCATCATTCACGGTGACCTGAAACCTGCGAACATTCTGATTCGCAATGATGGAGATCCGGCATTGATCGATTTCAATCTCTCGCGAGATTCGAGCTGTCCTGACGATCAAATCACCGGGGGGACGCTTCCCTACATGGCGCCAGAACAGATTGCGTCTCTTATGTCACGACAGATTTCGATCAGTCCTGCTTCGGACATCTACTCGTTGGGAGTGATCTTGTACGAGCTTGCCTTTGGAGTGTTGCCATTTCCTTCGGTCGGCTCATTTGCGGAAGTCGATCTGCAGAGGGAATTGTCGATTCTGAGGAATCGGAAGCCTTTGTTTAAGTCAGGGATGATTTCAAAGGGATTGGAATCGATTATCAGGAAGTGCCTGGAGTGGGACCCTAAGCTTCGATATCAGGATGCCCAGCAGTTCCTTGAAGACGTTGAAGCTGAATGCGAATTCCGTCCACTACATCATGCCCATGAATCGCGAAGGACAGGACTTGCGAAAGTGATGCGACGCCATCATCGGTCGATCGTCGCTATAGCAGCGTTGACGGCATTCATGATCACGACCTCCACGCTTGCGCTTTCTGTGAACTACTGGCGAAGCGATTCGCAGGTGATGAAGGACCGGCAGCAGCAGCGAGAATTTCGCTCGTTCCTGGGTTCGCAGGCCCTGCGATTGTTGGAGTCCGACCAGATCGCCGATTCGTTGCTTCTAAATACGGTCGTTGAAAAGACCGATTGGTTCCTTGCGAGTCGCAGAGAATCGGCACTGGGCCCATCCCATCTCTCGTTGACGAACATGGAACTCGAAAACTGGGCGAATGTCCTCTGGCATGCAAACTATATCTGTTACTCGCTTCTCCAAGAGCGAATGTTGATGTCGGGCGTCGCTCCTGAAATCGAGTCGGCACTTGCAAGACACCAGAATCTGTGCGAACAAATTGAACCCGGGATTGCTCAACGTCGTTGGCCGGTTTGCCGACGCACTTGCCGCCGGAGGGAATGAACAACTAGAAACGGAGGGATGGGCGGAAGCGGAAAAGCGTTTGCCGCTGGATATTGAATTGATCGCCGTGCTTTCGGCCCGTCGAGCCCTGACCAAGCATCGTAACGAATCGGCATTCGCGATGCTTCGCGACAAGATTGAACCTCGTCAGTATCCGTCGCTCTACTGGTTGACGATGGGTGATTTGTTGATGCTCCAACATCGCTATCAGGAGGCAGCTTCCGCATTTCGAGTTCTCTCCCAATATGATCCCTCATCAGCTCTGCCTCATGCAAGGTTGGGGCAAGCCATGATGGGAATGCGTGCATACCCTGCCGCAATCGAGAGTTTCAGCCAAGCGATACTCAAAGATTCGGAAAAGCTTGCTCATCGAGTCGGCCGCGCCTTGGCGTACGAAGCCGCAGGACGCCATCAGGAATGTTTCGAGGACCTCAACGAGTGCATTCGTCAACAACCGCACTCCGCCCGTCTCTTGCTCATTCGGTCGCGCGTAAGGCGAGCTGTAGGCGATTCGGAAGCAGCCGAGGCTGACTATCTCGAAGCGATTCGACATGAACCGCAGACATTTGAGGACTGGGTATCGCGCGGGCTTGCGCGCGCGATGGAGAATCCCCAGGCGGCGGTTGAAGATTTGCATCAGGCATTGGCGCTTCGTCCCAATTCGACCATCGTATTTCAGAATCTCGCCTACCTGCATTCAGAACATTTACATGATTACTCCAAGGCGATTGACTATTTGAACAGAATACTTGAACAAGCTCCGAATGACGAATTGGCACGCTCAGGAAGGGCTGTGCTATTGGCCAGACAGGGCAAAGTGCAAAGAGCTCTCGATGATGTGAAGTTTTTCGAAATGGCTCAATCGCCCTTACTTCCCTCGACCTACTACCAAATCGCCTGCGTCCACGCCCTGTTGGCGGGACATCACCCTCCTTCATTGACTCAGGCGATTCATTACCTCAAACAGTCGTTCCAAAAAGGTTACGGTACGGATCTCTTTAAGGAAGATCCGGACCTCGATGGAATTCGTGACAACCCTTTATTTCAAGAGCTAATACTATGGTCCCAGTAGTGAACAATGACAAAGAGCGAATGAACGCCGTGAGCTCAGATCGAACTCGATCGCGCTCGTCCCGAACGTTCGTCAAAAGCAAGATGTCGAGCCGTCAAGCCGCCCGACATGGACTGCGGCGGCTTCAACTAGAGCAGCTCGAAGGCAGGCAGCTCCTCGCGAATTTCGGAACGCCTTGGCCGAGTCCTTCGACACTTTCCATCAGTTTCCCAACCGATCAAGCCAGCATTGGCATTATCGAAATGCCCTTCGTGAAGTTTTCGATCAGGTCGCTGATCGCCGCGAGTGGAAAGAAGCTGTCCTACGAGCTTTTCAGACCTGGTCGGTACATGCCAATGTAAACATTGGCCTCGTTCCTGATCGTGGTGATGATTTTGGTGCGGTAGGATTGTCTTCAGATGATCCACGGTTTGGCGAATTTCGGATCGGAGCTTTTCCGCAAACGGAAGTGCTTGCTAACACACTCCCCTATCAGACTTCTGCCGGAACTTGGTCGGGTGACATACTTTTGAATACCCATGTGAACTATTTCTTGGGAGATTGGAAATCCGGCGGCCCCATCTCCGTTCCACCGCCGAATGCGAAGGGCCCAGCTGTTGAACTTTACTCTGTCATATTGCATGAAGTCGGCAACGCCTTGGGCATAGCCGATAACAATATTGCAGGGGCCGTGCTCAACGGCACTTACTCCGGCCCGAATGGCACTCTGAAGTCCTCGGATATTGCGGCCATTAGGCAGCTCTATGGGCCAAGGGTTGATCATCATGAGCCAGCGAGCAACAACAATCGTGGAACTGCCACGGTAATTCCGACGCCAGCAGGTTACACGGGTAGCGTACCTCTCTTGGCCCGAGGCAGCCTAAGGTCCTTGAACGATGTCGACTTCTATCGCTTTCATCCGCTGAAAAACCAGGAAAAGGTTTCGGTACGCCTGTGGGCATCGGGGATCAGCTTACTCAAAGCGTCGCTCGAAGTCCAAGATCGATTCGGTAATAAGATTGCCGATGTCAAAGCCGATGACGTCTTCGAGAACAATCTTCAGATCGATGTTGGCTCTCTCAAGGACCATCCTACTCTTTTCATCAAGGTCTCCCGCAACGCCAATGACGTATTCGCTATTGGAGACTATCGAATCGAACTCGACTACCGACCTTTGTCCGAACAGCCGTCTCTCAAGCCTCCAAGCCATGACGCCGATTTGGAAGACGATGACGATGGTGGTGTCATCGATTACGTATCCGTCGACGCTCTTTTCGCTCAGGCGGGCATGTTAGAGTCGGAAGTGGGTGAGGATGACACGCTTGCCACAGCTCGGTCACTTTCAACGACCTTTGGATTCCTCCCAAATACTCGCTATGAATCGACGGCATCAATCGCATCGTCTCAGGATCGCGATCTCTTCCGTTTCCGGGCTCCCAATTTCGCAAGTCCTGTGCTGAACATTACCATCGACCCTGTTGGGATCGAGAATCCTGAGCTAGAAGCCATCTTGCTCGACGCACAAGGGAATCGTGTCGCATCCAGAATGGTCAAGAAGCCTGATGGCGGAAGTACCATAACCATGCTCAATCCCCAGGCCAATCGCGAGTTTATTCTCTTCGTCCGGGCGGATCAATCTTCTCCGATCGAACGCGGGAACTATGTCGTCACGATGAACTTTGCAACGAATGGTGTCGACACGATGCAGTTCGTCTATGGGGCGAGAACCACTCCAGCACAGGAACACTTTTCGGAGTTCATTGTTCCGAAGACTCAGCTCTACCGATTTGACCTAGTGACCATCTCACCCACCATCGCAAACGGTGGACAAGTTACGTTTTATGATGCGAGCAACGGCAATATCGTGGGTGCCGTCGCCGCAGCCGGCAATTCTCGGGGGACGGGCTACCTTTGGTTGACAACGGGAACCTACATTATCCGGGCTTCGACATTGACCCAAGATGGTTCGACAGCTCGTCCGATCAATTTTCGGTTGCTGGCCGAGGTGCTCAGCGATGATCAAGGACCTTTGCCCATCGACCCGACCCAGCCTCAACCTCCGAATAATCAACCCGACTTCAATTGGAATCCCGGAGTGCCGGGCCAACGGCCGAATGCCGTGGAATTCGCTGACCCTGCGTTTGAGAGCCCGTGGACCTCTCAGTCCACCCGAACATTTTCTCGCAACTATTATCAAATCTACTTGGCATGACGGCTCAATGGATACGAGCGACAAAAGTTCGTTTGCCTTAAACAAGGGGCGGTAGCTATTACAAAAAATGAGAGTTTCGAGCTGGAATCATCCCATGCGGACGCAGCGGGTTACTTTTGTCGCTCGTGTCTCAATGGCATATCCGATGAAAAGTCGTGATCAATACGATGGTCGAGCGGTCGAGGTAAACGGCCTCGTCACTTCGAACACGGCTCGGGGACAGTCTTAACATCCTGTCTACTTGAACGACCAACAGGTGCATACACATCAGCCCGAAAACTAGGTGAGGCAGGAAAGGTGAGTATTCGCTCAAGCAGCGGCCAAGGACTGATTCGCACTGAGATTCCGCTGGCCTTGTGCCATCCCAAAACGACAACTCGCTAACGCTTCGAGCTTCCTTGTGACGGTTTTGGGACAGGCTCTTCGTTCGCAAATTTGTCACTGTTCGCAAATTTGTCACTGTGCTCGATCTTTGCGGGCGATTTGTGGAGAAGTGAGCGCAGAGAGCGGATGAGGTCATACCAATTGCGTCGTAAGTGACTCGACACGATGATCTGAAAGTCGCTGTTCGAGCGACGGATACTCAGATCGGCCAGTTGATTTTGTGTCGTTCGAAGCGCTAGAGTCAGAGTCTGATTCCATTCGGATCTGCAATTTGCCGACTCGGCATCGAATCGCATCGGTTTCCCGAACATCGCCAGAGCCTCTGGCTGTCGTTCTTCCCAGAATGTGTATTCGATCGCCAAAGGAACAACCCAAGGGCGAGACTCATGGCGGCTGAGATGAAGAAGCCCTGGCAGCAATTCTTGTGTATGATCCCTCGGATCGGCAAAGCGTCCTTCTGGAGTAATCCACAGGCAAATGTTTGGGCGTGAGAAGACAACTCGACTCGCAAGAAGAAAATTGCGAGCGCCTTCGAGACTGTTTAACTCGATACCGAAGAAGCCGAGCTGCTTAAAAACGCGATAGCTCTCAAGTGCCTTCGCATCGATCGGTGCATAGAGCGTCCGACCTGGAAAGTATCGATCATTCAGCAACATTCCGACGATCGGATCCCACCAACCAGCATGATTGCCGTAAACAATGATCGGCGTTTCCGGTAGGACCTCAAGTGTGGAGATAGAGTTCGCGTTTGCTGCGAGGACGTGGAAATGTTTTCGGAGATAGCGTTTACAATACCGACAGAACCCGTCTACAAACCATTTTTTTGGAACGGGAATGTTCGGCGCGGTGCGATCCATAATTAAGACGAACTAAGCGAGTTGGGCAGCGTCTTCGTCGATCGATTTTGCAGCAATCCAACCACTCATCAAGACCATCGGCATCCCAGGCCCAGGGTGAGCCGCTCCACCAGCGAGGTAGAGACCCCGAAGGTCCTTACTTCGATTGGCCGGTTTGAATGCTCCCAGGAATCGCCCATGACTCGCAAGGCCATAGATAGCCCCATTCAGAACTCGATAACGCTTGTGAATGCCCTCAGGAGTTAGAGTGCTTTCCGCAACAATGCGTTCGCGAATTCCTTTCATGCCGCCAGTGGTTTCGAGCTTGTCCAAAATCACCTCGCGATACTTCGGCAACATCTCTTTCCAATCGTGATGCTCGCGGAGGTAAGGCGTATGGACGAGCACATACAACGCTTCTCCCCCAGGCGGAGCAACCGCAGGCTCGGTGCACGACGGTGCGCATACGTAAGCGGTCGGGTCCGGTGCTGGCTCTCCTCTTTTGTAGATGAAGTCGAACTCCTCGCTCGGATCACGGGAAAACACAAAGTTATGATGCAATAAGTGCTCGTACCGTTGCTTCAGACCGAGATACAGAACGACTCCAGAGCAAGCAGGCTCATAGCCGCGTCGACGGTCGAAAAGACGCTGTTGGTTTGTGCCAGACAAAAGCTCGCGGTGCGTGCGGACGGCATCGCAATTGGAAACGACGGCATCGAAATCGAATCTTCGCCCGTCCGTCAATTCCAGTCCCCGCACCGCACCCTGATTCTGCAGGATTCGCGACACGTCTGCGGGAAATTGGAACTCGACTCCCAAGTCAATCGCAAGGCGATGAAGCGCTTCGGGCACAGCTCTCGTTCCGCCCATCGGATACCATACCCCCTCCTTCGTTTGCATGTGAGCAATCCCGCAAAGGACGGCGGGCGAAGCTTCAGGCGACGAGCCTACATACTGCGTGAAATGGTCGATCATCTGAGCGACGCGAGCGTCCGAAACGTTGGAACGAACCAGACCGGCCACCGTTCGCCCCATGCGAAGGCTCGCAACATCGCGAAGAACTTCCAGCGAAAACGAAGTCTTGAAATCGATCGTATCGGACAGGCCGCCCACGCTTTTCCAAAAAAAGAACTTGTCCGAAACCGAATGGAGCTGGCGAGAAATCGCCATAAACTTGTCGTAGCCATCGGACACGGCAGTCGTGCCCGTGAATGCATCCAACTGCTGTCGCATCTTCTCTGTGTCTGCAACCAAATCCAATCGAGCTCCGTCGCTGAAAAAGCATCGCCACTGGGGATCTAATTCGACGAGTTGGAGGTAATCTTCGATATTGCGTTTCGCATCGTCAAATATCCGCTTCAGCACTTTGGGCAGCGTGAGAATAGTTGGCCCCATATCGAAACGATAACCGTCCTGATGGTGGACCGCCGCTTTACCACCAAGCCAATCATTTTTCTCGAACACGGTCACTCGATGACCGCTGGAAGCAAGTCGGCAAGCGGCCGCAAGACCGGCCAATCCGCTTCCGATCACCCCAATGGACAATTTTGAAGGCGCGTTCTGAATCACTTTTCGTCAACTCTTTCAGGAGGATGATGCTGCTCAGCTGTAACGTTCGAATTCGATGGAGGATTGATTGTGTCAGCACTATTTCGGAATTTACGCGCTGCGTCGATGAACATCCGGAAGCCGTGCCACCGAGTCCGAAGGGAATCGCCATAAAGCAGTCGCATGAGTCCCGACAGTATTGTCTCATCATGTTCCGAAGGAGCAAGGAGATGTGGCAACCAGTTTCCTCTGCGAATGGCGACCGTTTTGACACGGGTCATTTCCAGTAAACCTTCCCTTCCACGGGTAACACCATAGCCGCTTTCACCGCGTCCTCCAAAAGGGAGTTCGGGGACCGCGGATTCGACAATGATGTCATTAATCGTCACCATTCCCGCGTCGATCTCGCGCGCGACGATTTCAGCCTCGGCTGCATCGCCGAACACACTTGCTGACAATGCATAGGGGCACTGGCTGTCCAACTGAATCGCTTCGCTCCAGTCGTCAACTGGTAAGAGCATCACCAGCGGCGCAAACAAGTCCGCTTTTGCTAAATTCATGCTCGGATGAACGGACGAGAGCACCAAAGGTCGGATCGATGTAGGGGACTCGATCAGATTGGGTTGCTCGCCGATCAGTCTTGCCCCCAAGTATATGGCTTCGGCAAGTCCCAGGCGGAGCTTATCAAGTGAACTTTGATGGAGCGGTCGGGGTTCCATCAGTCGCGTTCGCTCGCTGAGCCTCGTTTCCAAGTTCTCCAGCATCTTGCGCGGCACGAAAACACGACGAGGAGCCATGCACGTGGCACTGGAATTTAGACTCAAACCGAATGCCAAACAGTCGACGAGGCGGTTCATATCAGCAGTCGGAAGAACGAACACAGGATCGCAGCCGCTCAGCTCCAAGGTTGCCGGAGTTAGCCGCTCTCCAAGGCTGCTCAACAATTTCCGTCCCGTGGCGCTGGAGCCTGTGAGAAAGACCTTGTCAACGCCGCAATCAATCGCAGCCTTCGCGGAAGCGACCGTCGAGTCCATCAATACAAGCAGAGATTTGGGAACACCACTCTCAACCAGCAATTCGCAAAAACGAGCGGCAACCACCTCGCAATTCGGTGCCGGCTTGAACACGACCGCGTTGCCAGCGGCTAGGGCCTGAAGAATTTGCACGCCGGGCAAAAACAGCGGATAGTTCCAAGTACCGATTACCATCACCACACCCAAGGGCTCTCGGTAAACAGAAGCAGAGACGCGCCCCATCCAAAGCGGAATGTCGCGCATCCGCAAGCGGCGCGGCGCGAGAATCGCGTTTGCATGGGATCGAAGCCAAGACACTGCCGATGCTAAAGGCAGCAGCTCCGACGAGAGAGTCTCTCGAAAATCGACACGCTGAGGAATCGAGATAGCTTCCGCCAGCCACCGATCCCGCTCAATGATCAGCTTTTGAAACGAGTCAAGACAATGGAGACGCTTGCGAACAGGGCGTTCGGACCAGGCGCTCTGCGTATGCCGGGCTATACTAATAGCGTCCCGAATGGCCGATGGTTCGGTGTGCGCATTCAAAAACTGTGAAAATCGAGAGCCTTCCACCAAAGATTCGTCCCAGAAAATGGGAATCAACAAACAACAACCCAACGAATGAGGCTATTGTAGCCGAATCGGCGAATTCAACGATATCTGAGGCGACCGCAGCAAAAAGGCGACGAGCGGCAAGCAATCTAGGGGATTACTTTCCAGGATTATCTTGAACGTTCTTCAAATCGTCTGGCTGAATACAGTTCGCCTTTCGATTCTCTCGCTTGATAGCTTCGTAAACTTCCTGGCGATGAACCGGAATGTTGGCAGGAGCTTCAATACCTAAACGTACTTTGTCGCCTCGAATGTCCACGATCGTCACGATCACGTCATCGCCGATCATGATGCTTTCGTCGCGCTGGCGAGACAAGACAAGCATGGTAAAACGCTCCGATGTTTGCCGATCTTCGGTGGGTGTCGTTCTTGTCGAACTCCAAGGGAACCGACGCAGCGTTAGGCCGATCGTCGCACCGCGGGCGGCGCGATGTCGAGCGGCATGCGTAGCGGTTCCTCGCCGTTG
>JBBIUE010000065.1:0-15302 GCA_037440405.1 Pirellula sp.
CATTCCCAGCCCAAATTCCCCTTACTTCGAGCGCACCAGAGAGATTACACCCTTTTGGCAATGAAACTGGATGATCTGAGCAGGGTAAAGCTCGCTGAACCAGAAATGGGAAGTTTATCAATCTCCCATCGGCAGAATCGGTTTATTCAAATCTGTTTCACCTTTATTGTGGCTGCGGAATCCAAACATTGACGCAATGACTAGCCGGCAACGGTGGTCGCAGGGACGATTGATTTGGTCCATGATTTTGGTCGGCGTTCGTTCGTTTGGTCGCCAAAGCGTAGCACTGCAAGAGATTTGCGTATTCTATTGCCGCCAACAAATGCCCAACGAACAGACGAGCAGACACCGACATTTCGAATCATTTGTCAGATCGTTCGATCGATTCGGCTGCGGCGATGCACCGCTTTGCGATTGTGGCTTCAGATAGCCGCCCCGTCCATGTTTGGAGTCTCGGGGAGCGAACCTACTTCACAACTTAACCTCGGCAGGAAGCACTTCTTAAGACCATTTTCGATGACTCGCAATTCTCACAAACCGCCCACAACAAGGTAAACCAGTCGAGCGGGCCGACAATCGCTGCAAAAATGCCTTATGTTCCCGCTTCCAATCGCCAAGAAGCTGATCAAGCGGAGACAGCCCGAGATTTGGCAGATCAATGTCGAATCCATCCCGTACTCCAGGGATCATCACCACGTTCCTACATCCGAACATTCATCTTCATCGGTTCACCCTTGTTGGACTGATGAGCGGCAGCAGAGCGCTCAGCTCGCTCATCATTCCTTTTGGCAAACAAGGCTACTGCTGAGCTGCCTTACTTCAGGTCCTCATTGGTATACGCCCTCCGCCAGCAATCAATCGAAACACGATGAACCCAGCCATCGACTTTCAATCTGGCATCGTCCACAGATCGACGCTTGACCATGCTGTTCACTCAAGTTAGAACATTATTCGAGCGTGACCGGGTGTTGACTCATACCGAGACTATGAAGTCAGGATCTTCGCTTATGAAGTCGGGATCCTCGTCTTAAGGTGGATAGTCCATCGCAAGGCGGTCGACTCTACTCCGGTTGTAGTGACAACTCGCACGTTCATTCTTGTTTCGCGTGAATTCAACGAAGCGGATGTGGCGGAATCGGCAGACGCGCCAGATTCAGGTTCTGGTGCCCGCAAGGGCGTGGAGGTTCAACTCCTCTCATCCGCATTGCTCTGCCAATTTGCTGCGGAAATGGCGTTAATCGAAGTGCTTTCACTGCTTCGATGCTTCGAATTGCCGCTCCCTCTTTTTTCCAATTCTCGCCGCAAGCCATACTTTTCCGTTTTTTACATCTCGTTATATTGCGATATATTGATCTATCGACGCGCTTGACTGCATGCGATTGGGAATCGTTAAAGCGGATGGACATCAATTGTTCGAAGCCAAGCGGTGGATTGCTTGATCGTGCTGGCGCATTCCCATCGATTGCGGATGATCCAGTTGCTGCTCGCAGCCGAATTCTCCGTCGCCAAAATGGCGGAAGGCTGAGATCTGCTTCCTGTGAAGGCCTCGGAGCATCTGAGATGGAGACAAGAACGTCGATTTCGGGTAGTGGGCGAAGTGGACGAGATGTCTTCGATCGCGTCGTCGATTCCCATTTTGCGGAACCTTGAGAAGTGCCATAAAGTTCGTTTCGGTGTTTGGCGGGCTGGAGAATTTTTTGACTAAATATGTCGTCACCTTCCGAGCTCGCGACAGGAGAATCTAAAATGTCAAACAAGTCCCAACAGCGTGTTGTTATTGTCGGAGGTGGAACAGCAGGAATTACTGTCGCAGCTCGACTGCGACGGTCGAGTCGCAAGGACTTGGATGTCATTCTCATCGAGCCTTCGACGAAGCACTACTATCAACCTCTTTGGACGTTAGTCGGAGCAGGATTGGCTCGAAAGGAAGTCACTGAACGGCTGGAGTCCAGTGTCATTCCACGGGGAGTGGAATGGCTTCGCGACGCAGTAGCAACATTGAATCCCGAACAGAATACGCTGAAAACGAGGGATGGAAAGGAAATCTCTTACGATTGGTTGGTGGTGGCGGCAGGGATCAAGATTCGATGGGATGCGATTCCGGGGCTATCGGAGTCGATCGGAACCGGTGGAGTGTGTAGCAACTACGCGTACGATACCGTCGACTCGACTTGGAAGGCCATTCGCGAGTTTCGCGGTGGAATGGCGATCTTCACGAATCCCGCTGGGGCGGTAAAGTGTGGTGGTGCTCCTCAAAAGATCATGTATTTGGCTGACGATTGGTTTCGGCGGAATGGCGTTCGCGATCGGACTCGCGTTATCTTCGCGACTGCATCTCCATCCATTTTCGCGATTGAAAAGTACCGATCCACGTTGGAGGCCGTGGTGAAACGAAGGAATATCGAGTGTTTCTTTCAGCATGAGCTGGTCGAGATTTTTCCAAGCGAGAAGAAGGCCGTGTTCAAGAATTTGAAGACGGCAGACGTATTGACCCTTCCGTATGACATGCTGCACGTGACTCCACCGATGGGATCATTTGAATTTATTGCTCAGAGCCCCTTGGCAGACGCCCACGGTTGGGTGGATGTCGATTCCGCGACCCTACAACATCAGAAATACTCGAACGTATTTTCGCTGGGTGATTGCAGCAACTTGCCAACGTCTAAGACGGGAGCAGCGATTCGGAAACAAGCCCCCGTCCTCGTCGCGAACTTGATTTCTGCGATCCGGAACGAACCTCTCACCAAGCGGTACGATGGATACACTTCTTGCCCAGTCGTGACGGGTATCGGAAAACTTGTTCTTGCCGAATTCGACTACAACAAACAGCCAGCGGAGTCGTTTCCTATCGATCAATCTCGTGAGCGTTGGAGCATGTGGATGCTCAAGCGATACTTTCTACCGCTCATGTACTGGCATGGCATGCTCAAGGGACGGATGTAGTCGTCGCAGGGTGATCTCATTCAAAAAAAGCGTAAACCGCACATTGGTTGAGCATTTGGGTGACCGTTGACTGGGCGAGGGACGCGATTCAAGCCGCCACTCGCAACATGGAAACTGCGAAGGAATCGCGATGACTACGAATGTCCCAGGAGAGTCTTAGGAGATTAGCGGAGAATACTTCGCAGGATGGTGCCCTGACTGAGTTGTAAGGGTCTTCCAATGGGTGTCAACAATTCCGTCGTTGGGTTGATGCCCAAAGCGCTGAGCATGGTTGCATGGAGCGACTCGACGGTAACGGGAGAGTCGACAGAATCCGAGCGTTTTTCGGGAGAAAGGTCTGGAGATTTCGAGGTGGCTCCGTGGACATGACCTTTGCGCAGCCCGCAACCAGCGAGAAGGACACTGAAGCCGCTTGGCCAATGATCGCGTCCCCCTGCAGGATTGATGTTCGGAGTTCGCCCAAACTCGCCGCCGCAAAAGACAAGCGTTCGGTCGAGTAACTCTCGTCGTTCCAATTCTTGCAGTGTCGCGGCCAGAGCGGCATCTAGGATTTTGCAGTTGGAAGATTGCAACTCATGATTGTTGATGTGGGTGTCCCAGCCATTCAATTCGACTTCGACGCAGCGGACGCCGGTTTCAATCAGTCGAATCGCCGCGAGACAACCCCGACCAAATGGTGTGTCTCCAAACGCCGAAATCGTCTTTTGCGGCTCGTTCGCTATGTCGAATGCACTGATTTGGTTGCTCTCCATCATCCGAAGCGCTCGACTGGTCGAAGTCTCATGCAATGTCTTGGCTTTATCTAAATTGCGAATCCTTCCCCGCTCAAATTCTCTCTCGACAACTTGACTGAGAGCGTTGATCCGTTTCTGTTGCTGTTCGACCGGGACAGAAGTTCGCAAATTCGGCAGCGGATTTCGAGGATCACCGATACGAAACGCATCGAACTCATTTCCCAAGTAGCCGCCGCGCGGATTCCACTCGCCGCTGAGAATGCTGACATGGCGAGGAATCTCCAGGTCGTCGGTTGTTTGGTGACAAATGACAGCACCGATGGATGGATGAACAATGGTTGGGTCTGGTCGCCAGCCGGTTTTGAGATTGTAGGTGGCTCGTTCGTGATCGCCTTCTTTGCTGACCATGGACCGAATCAACACGGTGTGGTGCATCTGCTCTGCGGTCTGAGGGAGCGTATCGGCGATCGCCACGCCCGGTATCGATGTCTCGATGGCTCGGACATCACCACCAATTTTGGTGCCTGGATGCGGATCAAAGGTTTCGAGCTGACTCGGCCCCCCTTGCAACCAGAGGAACAAGAGCGATTGAGGTGGCCTTCCTTTGGCATCTTGATCGGCGGCTCGCGCTAAATGCTCCGCGATTGGCGTCAGCCACGAGTACGCGCCGACGGATGCGGCCGCCATCAGAGCTCGGCGACGATTCATTCGGTGCCAAGAAGAACAACAAGTTTGCGAGGTTTTCAATTTCAGTGATTCCACAGAAACTCCGTCGAATTCAGCAGCACCCAATAGACTCCGCCGATAGCATTCGCGCGGTCTTCACCTTTTTTCTCCAACAAGAATTCACTCATGGCTTCGACCTCAGCAACCGACGGCTTGCGATTGAGAGCCGCGAGATAGACAGCCTCGATAGCTGTCGAATTGTCGTGTGCGGTTGCTGCGATTCGATTGGAGGCATTCATGATCGGATTGCTCTGGACGCGATCTTTGATGAGATCGCCGTTCATCACCAAAAGCCGCTGCGGTATCGTTACGCTCTGAGCAACGAACTCATCTTCACCGCGATCGCCGTAGTCTCGCATGAAATCCTCGAGGTAGCCGAATTTCTCGAGCTTGGTGACAATCGAGCTATGTTCATCAACCGTACGGACGCGGCAGGCTTGATGGATGCTCCCCGCAACTTGTTCGGGGCGAAGCTGAGTCATCGGGAAGACAGCCCAGAGCCCTTCATGTTCAAGCGTTGGCTGGAAGTCTGGGCTTCGCGAATCTCGCTGAAAAGCATTCGTTTGGGTTAGGATGCGAATCAAACGATGCAAATCGAAGCCGTAAGCAACAAAGTCCTGAGCGAGCGTTTCCAGTCCAGCCGGGAATGGACCGTGCAAACTCATGTCATCGACGGGCTCGACAAGCGGGCGACCAAACATCAGCGCCCAAACTCGATTGACCGTTGCGCGAGCAAACGGCAGGTTCTCTGGATGCGTCACCCAAGCAGCTAGGCGATGTCGTGGCTTTCCTTCTGTTGGCAGCAAATGCCCATGGAAGGGAACGCCCAGTGGAACTACGGATTCGTCCGATGCATTTAGGAACTGAAAGCGATAATCCTGACGATCATCGCGAAGACCAGCGAAAATGTTCTTGGAGACGCGAGCACCGCTAAAGAACGAAGCCAGCTCATGAAAATGATGCTGTTCACCATCAACAGGAGATTCCAGCGGTCCGAGTTTAATTTTATCGAGAAAATCGTCGTGACATTGCAGGCAATCGATCCTCATGCCGAGAAACGCGCGGGTGGTGCGTCCTGCAAGTCGAATTGGATCGGCTCGACCGTTGTCCTGTTCATCCATGGTAGCAGTCAAGAAATTCACGGCTGGATGATCGGTCCACAAACCTTCTGAGGAAATCATTTCGCGGACGATGGCATCATAGGGACGATTCTGCTGGAACTGTTCGGACAGCCACATCCGAAAACGTCGTCGCCTGAAGAGTATGAAAGGTCCATTGTTCGTGCCGACATACGCTCTTGCAAAGCGCTCACCCAAATAATCGCTGCACCTTGAATCGTTTAACAGATGATCGACCCACCAACGGATGCGTTCCGGCTCTGGAATTTGCTCCAGAATTCGAATCTCTTCGAGCGACATCCCTGTGCCTACCAGCGCGAGTGAAATCCGTCGCCCGATGGTCATCCAGTCGGCAGCGGGAGCAGCATCGAGACCAGCAGCCAAGATCGCGGCCTGCAGCTCGCCATCGATCGCTCGGACAGCACTCATGATCGTCGGATCGATCGGAATGGACTTGCGTTCTGCCAGACGGATTCGAGGTTTCGATCGAATAGCCGCCGCGAAGGTGCCAATCGTTCCCAACAGAATTGCGATCAACAAGAGGTGCTTCTTCCACCGCGCCGGAGAAGGCTGCTTTGATCGTTCGAACATCGAGACATCAATCATGATAAGGACCAAGCGAATCAGACCTGCCTGTGAACTTCAACTTACTTGAGTTCGACGAATCCTCCAATATCTTTCCAAGATTTTACAGTCTGTGACGAAATTGGTCGGGGAATTTCCTTTGTTCTGAATCGGTGTCCCAGTCCGTGGGTTAAACTACGGTTAGCCTCGTCGAGGGCTCTTGCGTCAATTGGATTTGCGAAACCGAATTTCAGTCTCAGGGAACGTCCGCGTTCCCACGTTAACGCTTTTCGATTCTTGGAACCATGACGAACGAACCGGCAATGATCGCAGAAATCGTTATTGATGCTGAAGTCGTGCCGACGGCTGAGGAACCAGCTACCGAATCGATGCATGCCGACTTGCTAGAATCGAAGGCCATCCAACCTCCGGACAGCGGAGTGCCTCGAACGACGAAAGTTTGGCTGTGGTGGCTGCTGTTGCCCATTCGAGTTACGAGGTGGCTACTTCAGTTGACTAGCTTGACCATCCTCTTGGCCGTTGCGAGTACCATTCCGATGTTGCAATTCGCTTCCCTCGGATACATGCTCGAGGTCGGAAAGAGGATTGCCCTTGGCAGAACGCCGCGAGATTGGATACCAGGACTTCCTAAGGCAGGCCGATTGGGAGTCATGGCTGCTGGAGCATATTTAACATGGCTCCCCGTCGGGCTGGTGATCGACTATGCGAATTCTGCATCGATCATCGTTCCCGGCAGTCCGTCGGCACGAAACTGGCACATCGCGGCATGGCTATCGTTTTTCCTTTGGATGGTTCATGTGTGTTGGGCAGGACTTCGGGGTGGTCAGTGGCATCACTTCCTGTGGCCCGCACCGATTCGGTTCCTCAAGAACTTTTGGCGAACGCAAACATGGCGTCAAGCTGAAGACGCGGTTTGGAACTACAGCGTTGGCCTTCGCATTCCCAGCTTGATGTGGCTGGGATTCCGAGCGTCGGTAGGAGCGATTCTGTGGCTTCTCGTGCCGAGCATCTTCATCATCGTTGGAATGCAGGCCAACGAGCAACCGGGCCTCGCCGGTCTAGGACTTGTCGGGGGGGGCATGATGATGGCGGTCGTTTTGTTCTATTTGCCCTTCCTGCAACTGCAAATGGCGCGAGAGGACCGGTTCCGTGCGATCTTCGACTGGCGCCCCCTCCGCCACGAATTTCAGCGGGCACCTTGGGCCTACTTTCTCGCGTTCTTCTTCACGCTGTTGCTCGCCATTCCTCTTTACCTCTTCCGAATCGAGAAGCTTCCCAGTGAATTGCTATGGCTCCCCAGCCTCTTTTTTGTACTTCTGATGCTGCCGGCAAGAATGTTGGTAGGGTGGGCTTTGCGACGAGGCCATCGGGACATTCCAACGCGGTTCTGGCTTTCTCGTTGGGCTGCTTGGCTGCTGCAAATCGCCTCGGTTCCTACCTACCTACTGTTCCTGTATCTCGCTACTTTGACGTCGTGGGACGGAGCCCTAGTTGTCCTATTGCAGCACACCTTCCTCGTCCCAGTACCCTTTCTCGGTCGATAGTCGAGCACCAAAACGACGGTAGGAAATCTCGATACAACCAACTCGACCGAAAGTTTCGAGGGAACCAACTAGGTTACATCAGTCTGTAATCCAATTGGAGCTTGCGTGCGAGATTTCTATGACCAAGACCATAGGCCTGTTTCGCAGGAATCTATCTAATCGAGTGAAGCGATGAATGGAGCAAAGAGGTTTCCACCCGCTCAATCACCCAATCAACGATTGAGTTCGCCATCCCTTTGAGAATTCGCAAGTTAGGCCGGTTGTGCTATCGACCGAAGCACTTCAAACCGATTCAGGAGTGGACGAACGTTGTCCTTGTCCCCGTAGCACACATAGCCTTCGATCGAGACCCCATCGGATTTTCCTGATGACTCGCTAGTAACATGGTCGTCAGCGACGAGGAAGCTATTATCGGAGTTGGAACATTCTTCCGGAATGTCCTGAATCGCGAGGGTGAACAGGTGCATGGCGTTCCCACATCTTTTGAGTCTTCGAAGCAATTCTTTCAGCTTCTTGTGTTTCGGATTGTTGACATCCGAAATTACCTGTTGATCGACGATGAAAATCCGTTCGATGATGACACCTCTTTTGATAGCTTCGGCATTCGACTCGACATATTCATTGAGGAAAGCCGCGCTCCAAAATTCGTTCAGATAGTCGCGCGCATCAAACGTGACTGCCCGCACGTAGCGCGTGGCCTCTTGAAGGCAGTTGTTCAACCGATAGATTCGATCGAGTTCGTCGCGGCCAGTGACAATTTTGTGAGGCGTCCCGATCTGTTCTCGCGCACGCCTGATCGCTTCTGAAATGATATCTTCAACTCGTCGTAAGTCATGCGATTGATTTTCAGAAAACTTCCGAAGTTCGATAATCAACCCCAATGTTTTTCGGAGCCACTCGTTGTCGTAGACGTCCTTCTGAATTGCTAAAATGGCTGACAAACGTTCGGAGCTTAAGGTCACATCATTGCGCATATCTTCGCGCGCGCTTTGAATCGCCAAGCGAAGTTCAAACAAGAGCGCATAAAGACTGACCACCAAACCAGCGATCACGGCAGATTTCAAGTCGTCAAAAATCAGCTCGGTTACATAGGTGGCTATGATGCCAAAGCTGATTACGACCAAGCCCGATATGGCTAATTGCTTTCGAGTCATATCGCGTAGAATGAACGGTCCACAAAATTTCGAGTAGCTAAGAGCAATCTAGTGTAACCTCCTTCGCATAGCAATGCATTGAAGCGAAGGTAAGATCGACTCTTAATTTGTGGCAGGCGATGCTTAGACTTCCCAATTCGAAGGTCAGATTCAAGAAGACGAACTTCGTTCACCGAGATGCAGATATGAAATCTAGGTCTTAGCGAGCGTTGGAGCCATAGTTGGGCGAGGCCACTCGATCCGAGGATTGCATCGGATCGCCATGAAAAGTGTCTTCGATCACTTTCCAATCCTTCGGTGGTTCCATCGGGATGAATTCTTGCGAGAAGACGTTTTCCATGATGCGGTCGCCGAGTTTGAAGTTCTTCTGGCGATCGAAGAATTCGAAATGTTCACGAGCAGGAAACTGTTCCGACCAGGCCCGATCGAAGATCACGATCGCTGCAGGAAGAAAATCGCTTTGATCGATCAGCACGTGGACCTTTTGGTAGTTCACGGCGTCCGCTTGATACTTGGGGAAGACTTCGAGGTTCACGAGATCGTTGCGGACTTTGCCGTCGGAGCCGGTCGGAGGCGGCAAGGGTCGAATCCAAAAGCGTTCCTTCAACTTGGCTGCTTCAACGCCGAAAAGAAACGGCAAGGGGCTGCTGACAATTCCTTTGCCCTGCATATCTGCGGGCAAACGGATTTGACGGACCACTTTTTCCGTTCGATCGTAGTTATGAATCTTTGTCCCATCGCAAATCCACCACTCACCGAAGATATTCGGGAAACTTTGATATTGCGGACGGCCAGCTTCGTCCCGCATGGTATAGGTTGCTAAGTTCTCGACTTTGAACAACCCTTTGTCCGGAGCCATGTAACGAACAATACCTTCACCGTAGGTTGAGTGAAAATCGGCCTTGGTTTGAGCGGGATCGAACTGCCATCGTTTGAAGCTGCAACGGTACCGTTGAATGTTGGCCGTTGACTGCTCCCAGTAAGAGAGCACTTTGTTCAAATAGTCCTCAAGTTCAGGAGTGAGCGAGGGAAAGGGAGCAACCGGTTGGACGACGTCTTCTTGTTGCGAGAATCCCGAACTGTTGCCTTGACCGAAAACGCAAAGACTCGGAAGTGAAACGAGCAAAACCAATACGATCGCGAGTCGATGGGGGTTGGTCAGCGAATACATTCGCAACATCCTGTTTCTTGAATGTGTGATGGAGTTAAGCCCGAAGGGGTTCTTGCAGACAACAGCCTCTTTCGCCGAGACTTCTTTGAAGTCTCAGAAGACGAGAGGAAGATGAAGATCGACCATGCACAACCCGTTGCGTGAGCGAGGGCTCAACGTCTCGTCCCTCACCTACGTTGCGGGCTGGCATCTGTTCACCTGCCACTCGCTCAAGAAGATGTTTGTTTCATAACGGTTGGCCGCCGTCATGGCTAGATGGATTTGGCGATGGAAGCTCATCGCCATTTGCTAGCTCTGAGAACGGGGAGCTGCGATTCGGTCTGATTGGCGGTCGCGATCTTGCTGTTTCAGAAAGCTCTCAAGCATTGCGGTGTGATCGTACATGGCCGAGCGCAATTTCTCGAAGAGCCCCTCGATCGAGTCGAATCGTGCCTCACTAACTGCAGATTCCAGTTCGCCGGAGATCCTCGCCACTTGAATGCCTTCCAGATTCGCAGCTAGGCCGCGAAGTGAATGAGCAGCGTTCAAGACCGAGGACCAATCCTCTGACTCGATCCCAGCACGAATTGCCTGCAGGTTCTTCTGTTGGTCTTCACGGAATATCGGAAGGAGATCGCGGAACAGCGCCAAGTCGCCGCCGATTCGCTCAAGCAAGATATCCTCGTCGATTTGGGCGGATCGATGTGAATAACGACATTGGGGATCGACTCGCGTCGGTTGGCATTCCGACGGAAGCTGCTTCAGGATGGCGGCGATGAGCTGGTCCAGCTTGAAGGGCTTGGGCAGGTAGTCATTCATACCCGCCTTCAAACATCGTTCGCGATCACCGAGCATGGCATTCGCCGTCAAGGCAATAATCGGTATCGGGGTTTTCCATCGCGACTGGACGTTCCTTTCTCGGATCAACTGCGTCGCCTTAAATCCATCCATCACTGGCATTTGAACATCCATGAGGATGATGTCAAACTCCTGGGATCTCAGCCGGTCGATCGCCTCGCTACCATCTCCGACTATTTCGACCGAGTGGCCGTGCCTTTGCAGTGATGCTTGGAGCAACTGTTGATTGACCAAATTGTCCTCGGCGACGAGTACTCTCAATGGTTGTGGGAAGAGGTATTCCAAGGGGATTTGAGCTTCTGGCGAAACGGGAACGGGACTCGCATCCATCCGTCCGTTCGCGCGCAGAGTGTCCACGATCGCTTTGCGGAGCTCCGCTTGTTTGATGGGCTTGTTGAGGAATGCCGCAAGCCCAAGGGAATCACTGCGGTCTTGATAAGACGACATGTCGCATGAGCTCAGAATGATGACCGCAGTTTTTGCAACTTGCGGGTCCTTACGAATTGCTGCTGTGGCATCCAAGCCGTCGATGTCAGGCATTTGTAAGTCCATCAGCACGAGATCGTAGGGATCGCCAATCTGGCATGCATTCTTAAGTTCGGCGACAACCGAGACAGCGCTCGATAGCAGTGTGGCTTGCAGTCCCCAGGCACTCAGGCATTCGTGGATGATGAGGCGATTGGTTTCGTTGTCATCCACAACCAAGACTTTAGCGTCTTGCAGCATGATTTCATTCGATTCGATCCGAAGCGTATCTGACTCGGATGGCCTTGCAAAAACAATTTCAAAGTCGACTCGTGTTCCCGATCCAACCTCGCTGTGGATTTGAAGCCCTTGGCCTCCCATCAACTGAACGAGGCGCTGACAAATGGACAGACCGAGACCGGTACCACCGAATTTACGGGTCGTTGAATTGTCGGCCTGGCAAAAGGGTTCAAAGATTCTCTTGATCGCATCGGCGTCAATCCCGATTCCGGTATCTCGAACCGAGACTGCGACTCGCAATTTGCCTTCAGATTCCGAGACCGTATCCACGTCAACAACGATCTCACCATGATTGGTAAACTTCAAGGAGTTGCCGACCAAGTTCATTAAGATCTGACGCAACCGACCAGCATCACCCGTTACGTAACGAGGAACGTTTGGCTGAATGCGTAAAGCCAGCTCCAGATTTTTTTGGTAGGCGCGAAGCCCGAATAATCGGAGAGCGTCCCCCACGGCATCCGGGAGGTCGAACACTCGGGATTCAATCGTTAATCGGTTGGCTTCGATCTTAGAAAAGTCAAGAATATCGTTCAGCACTTGCATCAATGCTTCCGCAGACGAATCGATCAACTCCATGTACCTACGCTGCGTCGGATCAAGCTTCGATTGGAGTAAAATTTCCGTTAACCCGATGATGCCATTCATGGGTGTTCGGATTTCATGACTCATGTTCGCCAAGAACTCACTCTTGGACTGACTTGCCCGAAGCGCGGCATCCCTTGCTCGACTTAGCTCTTCATTGGCCAACTGCAGTTGACCTGAACGCAGTTGCAATTCCATCGCAGTGCGACTCTTCTCTTCCAAGTCTCTGCGAAGCATGATCGCTTGGCTGCTCGTCTGCAGGTAACCGCAAGTGATAATGAAACCGACGAAGACAACGATAAACCGAGCAAACAAGCCTGAAAATGCGAAAGACTCCGAGCGGAAATCGACGCACAGAACACCTACGATCTTTCCTCGGTCAGTGCGAATGGGATGGGAAGCGCGAATCCAGGAGCTCCTCGAGTTTGGTGCTCGAAGCATTTCGATCGTCATCTGCCCCGTTGCAGCTTTGGCCATTCCCGGGCTTGTGGTAACGGTTTTGCGTTGAGAACTTGAGAGATCGACCAACTTCTCTCGCGCTTCTGAGTCTTCGGAAGACAACGTTCTGCCCAGGATGACAGGGACTTTCGACGTATGCTCATTTACTAGGCCGACGGTAAAGATGTCACTTGCCACGGGGTTGGAGCGAATCCATTCTCGGCGTCGAAGCTCGAAGTGCTCGGGGAGAATCTGGTTCGAGCTTTCAGTTTCCTGCGTTTCGGGATGGATCGATCGAGCATAGCCAAGCGATTCGAGTTCGCTGACGTAGGAACGTGGGAATCCCTGGACGAAGCCGTGGAGCTGGCGAATCTGAATATGTTCACTCCACTCGCTTGCGAAAATGAAGATCGCGGCCAAAGCGAGTGTGCATGCCCAGACTCGTGATCGTACCCAAGGTCGTGTTTCAGAACGCAGAATGCTTGCGTCAAATACGATAAGCATCGCACTCGCAATGATGGCGAATGCCGTTTGATCCAGATCGTGCTCGTAGAAGAACGAAAACATATCGCCGAAAGGCTAGACCGATTTCACCAAGTGATCGAAAGGAAACGAACCAGGAACCACATCCAAGGTTGGAATGCGTCGGGCGAGATCAATCAGGGCCATCGCATGTTGTGCGGAAATCGACCGAGACCAGAAGAATCCTTGAGATTGCTCGCAGCCCAGTCGGAGGATGGCATCTCGCTGATCTTGATTCTCGACCCCTTCAGCAATCACTTGCAGATCGAGGGACTTTCCAAGCTCGATGATCGTCTTGACGATCTGCAGATGCTCGTCCCCGTGCGTGATCAAGCGAATGAATGATCGGTCGATCTTCAACATATCCAAAGGACATTGATGTAGGAACGAGAGTGATGAATAGCCGGTACCAAAATCGTCTAAGGCGATTCGAACTCCGATTTCTTGAAGCTCGGATGCAATGGTCCGAATGACTTCGAAGCGGTCGATCAGAGCGTTCTCCGTGATCTCTATTGTCAATAAGGATGGTGGGACCTCAGTGCGCTCGAAGACTTCTCGCATCTTCTTCATGAACTGCAATTCTCGAAATTGCTTCATGGAAAAATTGATGCTGATGAACGGTGTCTGATGCGGAAAAGTCCTCCACCACGTCGCGGCTTGTTGGCAAGCCAATTCCGTGACTTTCCATCCAAGGGGTACGATTAAGCCGATTTCTTCGGCCAGCGGAATGAATTCCGGGGGCGAGACAATGCCTCGCGTTGGATGCTTCCAACGAACCAAAGCTTCGAAACCGAGGAGGCGTCCCGATGCCGTTTGAACGATCGGCTGATATTCCAAAAAGAACTCTTCATTGGAAAGACCTCGGCGAATGTCCGCTTCCAATTCCAGGCGAACTGTCGCGCGCTGCCGCATGTTGGTCTCATAACGACAAACTCGATTGCGCCCCTCGGCTTTGGCCTGATACATCGCGGTATCGGCTTCTCGCAGGAGAGCTTCCGCTTGATTCTTACTTGGATGACTGAGCGTCCATCCGATACTGAAGGATGGAACGATCTCGGTGCCATTGATCTGAATCGGACGGGTGATTTCTTTGAGAACTCGGTTTGCCAGCTGCTCCAGGTCCTGAGGAGATTGTAGGTCTTCCAACAGGATCGTGAATTCGTCACCTGCATGTCGAGATAGAAGCGATGAAGGAACGCTTCGACTGACGGTATCCGTTCTACGCAAGCATTGACCTAACCGCTTGGCGATGGTCACCAATAATTGATCGCCAGCTTGATGCCCTAGGCTGTCATTGACGAGTTTGAAATTGTCGAGATCGAGAAACAGAACACCGAAAATCTTTCGCGGATCGCGTTGAAAGCGCTCGATGGCTCGCTCCAATCGGTCGACGAACAGCAACCGGTTTGGAAGGCCAGTCAGTGCGTCACCAACTTTTCCATCGGTGATATCCGTCAGCGAACCCGCCCGCCTCGAAATGACGCCGTCCTTACCGCGAACAATCACTCCTCGGCACATCATCCAACGATAGCCACCATCGCGGTGCAGCATCCGCACTTCGCAACGAAAACAGTTGTTCACCAATTCGCAACGTCCTTCAATGGCATCGGTAAATTTGTCGGTGTCCTCTCGGTGAATCCGTTTCAACCATTCCTCAGGTGAGTCGCCGATTTCGTAGGTTTCATAACCGAGCATCGACTTCCAACGTTCCGAATAAAAAACTTTACCTAGTCGAACGTTCCAATCCCAAAGCCCATCATTGGATCCATGTGAGGCAAGTGCATATCTTTCATCGCTGTCCTGCAAGGCAACCAAGCTTGCGAGTAGTCGAATTTGTGTTCCAATACGAGCGAGGAGGACTGCACGATCGAAAGGCTTAGTGACAAAGTCATTGGCTCCCGCAGCAAAAGCTTCCACGAGCCGCGTTTGCTGAGAATCGCTCGTGACCATGATCACAGGAAGTTCTGCGATATCCTTTTCTTCACGAATCTGCCTGAGCAAGGTCATTCCATCCACGTCAGGCATAATGAAGTCAAGCAGCACAACGTCGAAGTTCCCAGTAACGATGCGATCCCAGGCTTCTTTTGCATTGGAGGCGAGCACCACTTCGCATCCATGTGGGGCAAGAATTCCAGCCAACAGTTGTTGATTGAATGGCTCATCATCAACGATGAGTATGGATT
>JBBIUE010000065.1:15312-29540 GCA_037440405.1 Pirellula sp.
ACCACGGAGGTTGCTTGCCTGCGGAACTAGCTGATGCGATGGCATGTTCGGATGTGATCCTGTCAATCATGGATGGGACTCCCTTCGATCAATGCGCCGCAGGTCCGTTCTCGTCTTTGCGACGAGAGCAACTGCGTTCGCAAACTTAGGCCAAGATTGCTGGGATTTCAAAATAGTAGCGCCATGGAACATCCGATAAATTCCGCAGGCGCAAATCTTTCAGGAAGTTCGGAGCGGTCGAGAACGCCTAAACCAGCAGAAGAATTGTCGAAAGTTATCGGGGCGTTCCCGCGAGATTTGCCTGGCGAAGATGCGAATCAGAAATCGAATCGACGTCGGCAACTTCCAAGACTTCAGGAAAATCAGCGCCCGGCCGCAAAAAGATCGACTCCGACGTTTCATCTCGTTCGGCAAGGCAACCGTGATGACGAGTCAATTCAAGCGCCGCAAGAAAAATCGCTACAAGCGTGCTTTTGTGTGCTCCAGGAGCGAAAAGCGACTGCAGTTCAACTTCGCCTTGATTCGCCACAAGCTGATGAATTCGGTGCATGTGTTGGTGAATCGGCGTCGAGTCGAACACCACTTCCTCCGATAGGGGTGGCTGATTTTCCCGCAAGATTCGCCCGAAAGCGCTAACCAAATCCCAGATCTCGATCTTGGCGACTTCGGTTTCCGAAGACCTGTTCGACGGAACGGGTGCTTGCCGATGTTGCCGAGCGTATCGCATTTGCCATCGTCGCGATTGCTCGTCGAGAACAATCGCAGCGTCTCGGTATTTTTTATATTCCAGTAGTCGGTGAACCAGTTCTTCCGTTGGGTCTTCAATATCGAGCGATTCGTCTCCGGCAAGAGTTTGTTCGACTGGCAAGACCGCTTTGGCCTTCATCGAAACGAGCACCGAAGCCATTTCGATGAACTCCCCGACATCGTCGACTTGCAATTCTTCGAGGACTTCGATGAATTGGCAGAACTGCTGCGTGATCTCTGCCAGTCGGATGGTCTTCAAATCGAGCTCGTCGCGACGAACTAAAAACAGCAGCAGGTCCAACGGGCCAGCATAGCTAACGAGCTCGACCCCAAAATTCCTGGACACAACCATCGCTATCTCGTGAGTCCGACAGAGAAACTGAATACCTGACGTTCGTCGAAGTCTGCATACTTGACCGGAAACGCGAAATCGAAGGCAAGCGGAGCTGGTCCCATGGCAGGTACGGAAACGCGGAATCCAAATCCGGGTGCGACTCGAAAATTCTTGCCTCGAATGCTGATGTCTTCCTCCACCGTACCATAATCAACAAAAGTGATCATCCGAATGGCATCGTCGGCGCTGAGTGGAAACATGTACTCGAGTGTACCGAGCAGCAAGAGCTGTCCGCCTGTTTGAATACCGCCTTGGACTGGCCCCGCACCTCGAAATCGAAATCCTCGAAGGGTCGTAAATCCACCCGCAAAGAAGTTCTCGAATATCGGTGTCTGAGAACCGGTAACCCCGAAACGATGCGAACTTGTCAGCGTGTGACGACCTGTGCCATCCGGTCGTTCGCGAATCAGAAAGTACCGCGAGTAGTTGATCTGGCCACGGGGATAATCGTACGACCCCATGACCTGATCGTAGATCAATTCGAGAAAATGACCTTCGGTAGGCAGAAATGGACTGTCGCGTGTATTGTGAGCTAAACGAAATCGAGCCGTGTACAGCTCATTGTCGCCGAGAACGGAGTCCAACGCGGGAACTCCCAGAATGCGTGGATCATATACCTTCACCTCTTCACCGCGAAGCTCGCTGCTGATGGATAGATCGGGAGTGACTGCATATCCAATTTGCATCCGTCCGCCCAATCGCTGTTCACTCCAGTCCCGATAGATTCGGTTGAAATAGTATCCGCCCACCGAAAGGTTGTAGGGCGAGTATCCAAACAGGTTGGGCTGAGTCCAATTCACCGAGTAACGCTGAACACGATTGCCTGGGACTAGTTCTAGCCGGAAGTCTTCGCCATTCCCTCGAAACGCACCGTGGAATAAATCTCGGAAACTGGTCGGAAACTTTCGAATATCGAAGTTGCGCTCCTCGAGCACAACCTGGCCGGCAACGCCCAAGTCCGTATTCACGGATCCCCCAACCATAAAACGTCCCGTTTGACCTTCTGAGAGGATGACATCGATTGGGACATCGCGAACTCGTGGCATGTATCCATTGAGACCTGGACCTACCGGTGGTACGACATTGCCGGGACTACCCGTCCCTCCAAAACTCCAAGGTTGATTCAAACTCGGTGGCGCACTGCCAGAATAGTTCGGTACTGGATTGTAAGGTGGACTGGAGACAGTTCCAGACGGGCTCATTTGCGGAAAGGCATGGATTGGCTCCTGCACGGGAAAAACCTGTCCCATCGGCGGAGGTGCCGTGAATGGGGAAACCACTCCCACGCCTGAAGCACTGGGGGACTGATTCTGAGGTCCTTGGAAACTACTGATCGTGTTACCAGCATTCTCGACAGGTGGAACTCCTGCTGCAGTTCCCTGGCTTGTCAATAATGTTGATCCATTCGGACCGATCATGTTCGCCGGATGCATGGGTTGTCGATAGGCGTTCGAGTTTCCGGGAGCTGGTTCCCAAGGGGCCGGCGGGGACTGGCCTCGTAACACCGCGCGGATAGGCTCGGAATCGTCTTCCGACGACGGTAGACTCGACCCTTGCGAGTTTGTCCCTGGCGTTTGTTCGGAATGGACTGATGCGCGTTGCTCGGAGTCCTCAATACTGCTGACGGAGGACGATGCTGTGGTTCGTAATCCAGAGAATTGTTGGCATCCTGAAGCGAAGAAGACCGATACGAGGCAAATCACGGCGATGCAGCATTCAGGGCGATACTTGCGTGTCCCAAACATCTGACCAAATCGGACAGTCTTGGAGAGTCGATGATGAGCAAAACGGGATCCTATCATGGCAGTGGCTCATCCTCGAATTCGTCGCCGTAGGGTTGCACCACGATCTGAGGCAGTTCACCTTGCGATGGGTCTTTGTTAAAGATCTCGGAATATTTGATGCGAGTGAGAGCTGCGTCGACCTCGCGAGAATCCAAGATGCGATTCGGACGAATACGCCCCAGCAAGTTCATCGGTACCGTATGCTTGGTGTAGCTGTTTTGGCCATCGATATGCACTCGGATATCACTAACCCGGTAGATATCTCCTTCCTCGATTTCGTAAATCAAGTTCACTTTATGATCTGGCAAGTAAACCGGAACGGGGCCGATGTCACAAAAGTAGAATCCCGTTGCACCATAGATATCTCGCAACAATCGAGCGTCATGTGCCATCTTGCCCTGATTAAAGGGCATACCACTGTACAGCTTAAAACCCTTGGTGAGCTGTTCTGCGGAATAGTACTTGTTTCCGCGAATGGTGATTTCGTTGACCGTGTACTGTTCACCCTCGTTGATCACAAACGTTACGAACATCCATTTACCGGTATCATCGTAGCGATACGAGTAATCGACTCGAGCGTCGAAGTAGCCGAGACTGCGATAGTAGCTTTCTAAGATCTCTCGATCGTGAGCGAGTTTATCCAGATCCGCGATGTTAGAGATGTAACCTCGCACCCCGTGCATCGCGTCCTTGCTGCGAATTCTGGCCTTGAGGAGACTGGTGGAGAAGGCATTGTTTCCAACAAACTCGATGCTCCATAGCCGTTCAACTTCTCCCTCGCTAATTCGAAAAATGACATCGGTTTCGCCGATTTTCGCACCTTGGTAAACTTGAATATCGGCACTGTTCATGCCCTCGTCACGGTAGAGGTCAATCAATCGCTGTTTCGCTTGGAGGACAGCTTGCGGGCTGTGAGCGTCCCCTTTTTCGATGCCCGCGTGTTTCTGAAGCTTTCCTTCATCCAAACGTTTGTTACCGTGAAACACGACGCTCGACACGATCGGTTTTTCGTGAACGATTAGTTTGATATGCACCCCTTCCGGTAGGTCCATGAATCGTGTTTCGATGCGATCGAACCAGTTGGTGCGATAGAGTTCGTTAATATCTCGATTCAATGTGTCGGAGTCATAGAGTCGATCGGGGCGCGATTGCATTTTCGACAAGATGCTATGCTCGGAGATCGTCTTTTCTCCTTGAATCGTGACGCTGAGAATCAACTTGCCTGACTTGGTGTCTCGGAACATCGGTCCGCCAGCTTCCCAGACCTTGTCTCGGAACTTGGGCTCCGAGAAAGCAGGCACTTGGTCTTGCGGATTCTGAGCAAGCAAGCCCGAGCTCGAAAGTGCCCAAAGCAATGGGCAAACTGTCATGCAACGCCCGATTCGGAACCAAAGCGAAGCCGTCCGTATCGAACACAACGTGCGCGATCGGAATGGAATGCTCCACCTGCTCCCTTGCATGCGCCTGCCTCCTTGCAGTCAGCCAACCTTTGAGAGTTTATGAGTTGGATTGGAACCAGTTCTCTATGTCCTCACAAGTCGTTGGGAAATCACCGTGCGAGGCGGATTCCCCGACTTGAACCCTGTGTTAATTACGGGATTTTTCTCCCAAAAGCAACCCGAGTCTAGGGACTCTTCCAGCGAAACTTTTTGGATACAATAGGAATCGTTCTGTTCGCTCAATGGCTAGCAAATTGTAGAAAACGTCTGTCAGTATTCACTATGGCTTATCTTCTTGCAGAATCGCAAAGCATCTACGGTCGTCATTATGAGCTGGATCAGGACGAGCACATCATGGGGCGACACCCGGAGTGTCACATCGTACTCGATGCCGGTGCTGTCAGTCGGCAACATGCCCGCATCGTCGCGTCCGAGGGGAGATTCCTCTTAGAGGATCTGAATAGCCGCAACGGAACGTTTTTGAACGGGAAGCTAATTCATCAAGCCACCGAGTTGACCGACGGCGATTTGATTCGAATCTGTGATTTGGAGTTCTCCTACCACGACGTCCAGCAGTCGGAGATGAAGGCCGTCCAGCGAGCCGAAGGGAGCGGCTTTGGCATCTTAATGGTCGATGATCCAGAGGACTCGTCGGCGCGGGCTGTGACTGGGAAGATCGACCTCAGTTCCATTGGCACGCAACTCATGGTTTCGCCGGAAATTCGATTGGCGGCCCTAGTCGAAATCATGCAGAATCTTGGAGGCAGCATCTCTCTTGAAGAAGTACTCCCCCGCGTGCTCGATTCTCTTTTCAAAGTCTTCATTCAGGCTGACCGAGGATTCATCGTCCTTCGGGAACCCGACGGTGAACTGCGCCCTCGTTGGGTCAAAGCCAGAAGGGAAGATCAAGAAGAATCGGTGCGAATTAGCCGAACCGTTCTTCGGAGGATCATGGAACATAAGGAAGCAATTATCTCCCTGGATGCAACGGCCGATGAACGATTTGAAATGAGCCAAAGCGTTGCCGATTTCCGAATTCGATCGATGCTCGTGGCTCCTTTGTTGAACAACCAGGGTGAACCGATTGGTGCCATCCAGCTCGATACGCTGAACCAACGAAATCGCTTCGAAGAGAAAGATTTGGAACTGCTCGTCGCCGTTGCAACGCAGGCGGGCATCGCCATCGAGAATGCTCAGCTCCATGAACAAGTGGTCGCTCAGAAGCTGGTCGAGCAGGACCTGCTTTTGGCAAAGCAAGTCCAAGCTGCCTATCTGCCGAAGAGCTACCCTGCTGCTCCCGGATATGAATTCTTCCAATTCTATCAAGCAGCGAACCAAATCGGAGGCGATTACTTCGACTACATCGTCCTCGGACCAAATAAGGTGGCCATCGTCGTAGCGGACGTGGTTGGTCATGGCGTTGCCGCTGCCATGTTCATGGCAAAGCTTTCAGCTGAAACCCGATTTACCTTTGGTACCAAGCCCGACCCAACCGATGCGATTACGCTGCTGAATGCTCGCATGTATGGCCTGGACTTGGAGAAGATGGTCACCATGCTCGTCTTCATTCTGGACACGACGACTGGGGCTGCTCAGATCGTGAACGCGGGACACATGGCTCCCATTGTCCGCCGTAAAGATGGATCGCTGGTGGAACCTTCGATGGAAGAAAGCGGCGTCCCGCTTTGTATCCTCGATGACTCCACCTACGAATTAACTAACTTCCAACTCGAGCCTGGCGACCTAGTCGCCATGTATACCGACGGCGTTTTCGAAGCACCGAATGCTAAAGGTGAACAGTTTTCAATCAATCGCATTCGCCAGATCATCTCGGCCAACGGTGGTCAGGTCGCTCGTACCGGCAAGACCATCATCGATTCCGTTCGCCGTCACATCGGGGACTGCCCCCAAGAAGACGATATGTGCCTTGTCATTTTCGGACGCAACGTTTAGCAAGTCGATCTCTGAGCTGAATGTTGTCCATCCAAGACGCGGAATCGTCGCATCGTCCATCTTCACTTACGATCGAATTCTTCCGGATTGCGGACGCCTTCGGTATCGGAACGAATCCGGAGCAGTTGCAGATTGCCGAACGAGATCCATTCGACGGACGCTAAGGCTGCTCGCTTACTATCCACGCCGAACTTGCGGATCATCCTTTCGCATCGCTGTGGCGGAACTCGAAGAAGGAACCAGCAGTTTGTCGCAAGGTCGATTTGATCCGCAAGTTCTTGGCGATTGAGCAGCAGGTGAGGCCGGGGAGCACGGAGCTCATACATGGCGTTGACCGCAAACATCAGATAGTCGGGGTCGGAAGCCGCGACGGTTTCAGCAGACTCAGATTCGATCAGGTTCGGTGCTACAACGACTCGCTCGCCCAATCGAAACTTCTCGTTGAGGGTTTGAATCGCATTCTTCCAATCTTCATGTCGCTGCCAGCCAAACGCGGAACCGCGTTGCCAGTTCATCCAGACATCTTGTTGGTAAATTTGAAAGGAAAGCGCAATCAATCCACCTACCAAGAACCATCGCGGCATCGGCAACTTGTCCATCAAACACCACCCGCACAGAAGAACAGCGGGATAAGCCCCGATGACATAACGTCGATGCGCTAAAGGAGCGATTCCAGCCCAGGTTACAACAGCGACTCCCAACAGCGGTACGATGGCCGCTATCAGTAAACCGATTGCGATGCGATGACGAGTTAGAATCATCCTGAAATTGGGCCGTTGACGTAAGACGAAAAGGGATCTCAAAATTAGTCCCAAGCCCGGAATGAGCATCCACGGCAATATGGGTAGCATCGAAAGCAACATTGTCGGGCTCGCATCGCCTGCAAATGAAGCCCACCAATCCCTGCGCCCGGAAAGCTCATGCGCAAATCGCCAGATCGGGATTGTGCTTACTGTGACAAAAATCATTTCCATAACCCGACTTCTCGTGATTGCTCGCCTCGATTCATTGGTCGGTAGAATCCATTTCACAAACCAGGTCGAAATCACCACGAAAGCGGAAGTTGGGTTCAAGTGGATGGCGAACAATGCCGCAACGATCCAAACCCAATCGACGCTCCACACAAGGGCTCGACCTCCATGATTATTCTCGGCCTCGGAAACGGTTATCAGAGCTCTAGCCAACATGATCGAGCCGCAAAGTGCTACTGCAGCGTACGGCCTCGCCTCGATGGAATAGAACGCTCCAATCCGATCGAACAGAAGCCACATACCATAAAGACCGATCATTGTCATCTGCAGTAAAGGAGTCCAAGATCGCAGCTTTCTCAACTGAGGTCGCGCAGTTCTCGCCGTTACCCAAACGCATCCGAACCAGCACAGCAGATTCGGGGTGCGAATCGCAATCTCACTTTCCCCAAACATCAACAGCCACAATTTCATGAACCAACTGTAAACAGGCAGTTGATTACCCGCTGCAGCTCGAATCGCGACTTCGTTCCAGCTTCCACGGCAAGTCCAAGAAGTGTGAAGCTCATCGATCCAAAGACTTTCGCGAATGGTCAGCAATCCTGGAAGGATGCTGGCGAGAGCCAATGCGATTTCCCAACGGGATCGGATCAAGAGTTTCATTGCCCAGCGGGAGCGGTCGCCCAATCGGGTACGCTACGTTCATCAGCGTACTGTCGCAGCGGCTTCGGTAGTGGAAAATGAACATCCTCATCACGGACGGATTGCGGCGTGACGGTCGCCCCAAAGTGATCCACAAACCACTGAATCGTTTCCTGTACGAGCGATTCGGGGGCGCTCGCCCCAGCCGTCAAGAGAATGCGGTTATCCGGCTGAAACCACTCGACCTTCAGATCGTGCGGACCATCAACTAGGTACGCACGCTTGCCTTGCTCTGCGGCAAGCTCTCGCAACCGCTGACTGTTGCTGCTGTTTTGACTACCGACGACGATGGCGATATCGGCTTGTTCGACCAAGATGCGAACTGCTTCTTGTCGGTTCTGTGTGGCGTAGCAGATGTCCTCTTTCGCAGGTCCTTCGATCCAAGGAAACCTTGCCTGCAAACGCTGAATGATTCGATTGGCATCATCCACACTCAACGTCGTTTGTGTCAAGTAAGCTAGCTTGGTACCTGATTCAAACGGAAGCCGATCGACATCGTCGGTCGTTTCGACGAGGATAATGGATTCTGGAGCTTCACCCATCGTCCCAATCACCTCATCATGTCCCTCATGGCCGATGAGAATGATCGTGTAGTGCGCTTTGGCGAATTTGATGGCTTCTAAGTGGACCTTGGTCACGAGGGGGCACGTTGCATCGATGGCGAATAAACCTCGCTCCTGAGCCGCCTGCCGTACCTCGGGGGAAACGCCATGAGCTGAAAAGAGGAGGTTTGCACCGAAGGGGACTTCATCGATGGAATCGACGAAGATCGCTCCCATCTCCTCGAAGTTTTTGACGATATACTTGTTGTGAACAATCTCGTGGAACACGTAGACGGGTGGACCAAGCTTCTTTAACGTGAGTGCTAGGCTTTCAATCGCCATATTGACCCCAGCACAAAACCCTCTTGGCGAAGCCAAAATAATCTGCATCTTTGCCTCAACAACCTAACGATGAATAATGAGATCGAAGCTCCTCGGAATCACGATTTATCATAGTATCATCGTCCAATTCAAGGCAGTGACAATCGCTCGGCACCATTGAAATCCGTGGAACAAAACAATCTTTCCATGTTAGATCGCCAAGACGACCGAGGAACTTTCCTGAAAGCGTTGGAGCGCTGGGGGCCGAACTCTTCGGAGAAAGTCTCCCAGCAGCAGGCCCTTCAATATTGCCGAAACTTGGCTCGTGGACATTACGAAAATTTCTCCGTTTATTCGCTGCTCGTGCCTCGAGAACTTCGACAGCATTTCTGCAACGTCTATGCTTATTGTCGATGGAGTGACGATTTGGCCGATGAATTGGCGAATGCACAACAGTCGCTCGAACTTCTCGATTGGTGGGAGCGGCAATTGGAGCGATGTTGGCAAGGCGATGCGGTACATCCCGTGATGATCGCATTGGCCGAAACAGTTCGCAAATCTCAACTGTCGATGGAACCGTTCAAGCAACTGTTGTCGGCATTTCGCCAAGATCAAACGATCCGTCGTTATGCGAATGATCAGCTCCTTCTGGATTATTGTCGCCGCAGCGCGAACCCCGTGGGAAGAATCGTGTTAGCCTTGGCTGGGGTTGCCGACGAACGATACTTTAGCCTAAGCGATTCCATTTGCACCGGATTGCAACTTGCCAATTTCTGTCAGGACATGAGTCGGGACGCCGCCATCGGGAGAATCTATTTGCCACAAAATCGCTGGATCGACCATGGTATCGACGAAGAAACGATCTTGGCTCGGCGCGTCGCTCCGGAACTGCGACATGCGTTGCGAGATTGGGTTCGCGACACCTACCAATTCTTTGACATCGGCTGGCCACTTGTTCAAGAAATCGGAGGCTGGCTGGCTCGGGACTTGCAATTGTTCGCGCGAGGAGGTGTAGCTATTTTGCAAGCCATTGCGAAGAACGACTACGATGTTTGGTCCCGTCGCATTGAACTTTCGCGAGGGACAAAGCTTTCGATTGCCCTGAACGCTCTGCTTCAACGATCAACGCTGCCTAGATTGGAGAGACCGCAGTGAGCTTGACCACGGAAGAGAGTTATCGGTGGTGCCGTTCCTTTTCCAAGAACAGTGGAAGCAATTTCGTGCGAACCTTTTCCCTGCTCCGTCCGGACAAGGCGAAATCGATGTACGTCGTGTATGCCTTCGCTCGCATCGTCGACGATATTGGCGATGCAGGCGACCATCAAAACCGTCGCTTACAACTGGAACATTGGAGAGCATGGCTGGGAAGCTTGGGTTCAAAAGAACCTGCCGACGAATCGGAACTTCAAGAGAATTTACGTCCAGCATTTGAGCACTCGATCCAACGGTACGCCATACCGATGGATTGGTTTGATCAACTGCTCGATGGCATCGAGGGGGATCTGGATGAGAAGCGATGCATCAGGGACTGGCAAGAGTTAGAGCGGTACTGTTTTCAGGTTGCTGGCACCATGGGATTGGTGTGCATCAAGATCTGGGGCGGCGATCTCGATTCCTTGAGAGAGCGAGCGGAGGCGTGCGGTATCGCTTTCCAATGCACCAACATTCTCCGCGATGTCTATGAGGATGCCTCGCGAGGGAGAATCTTCATTCCTCAAGAGGAATTGATGCGCTTTGGTGTCGATCCTCAGGATTGGCTCAAGCTTCGACCTACCGGAGACTGGCAGGGGCTGCTGAAGAAGTGCGCTTCGAAAGCGGTGGCGAGTTTCGAGCATGCAAGAACTCTGGGACTCGAACTGGAGTTTGACGGCCAAAGGATGTTCAGCTTGATGTGGCACTCCTATTTGAACCTGCTGCGTGAAGTTGTTCGCAACCTCTCCACCACCTTCGAGCAAAGGAATCTGCGAGTTCCGTCTTGGAAGAAGTTTTCGCATGGTCTCATTCACTTTCTGGCTCCACTCTACTTAGCCGCTCGGCCACTTCATCGGCCAATCGATATTCCTTCACAGTTTCCGGGTCTTGTGCTCGATTCTTATGAGGGGCCGGGATCACCCTCGCAAGCGGACTCGATGGCAGCAAGGGCTCCCTCATGAACCATCCCAACTCTGATCGAGCGAGGCGATTGGTTGTCGTAGGAGGTGGACTAGCGGGAATGGCCGTCGCATTGCAACTAGCTCGAGCTGGCTTCGATGTTGCTCTATGCGAAGCCAAGCGACGGCTGGGCGGAAGAGTGGGCTCGTACATCGATCCCGAAACGGGGCAAGCCGTCGACTATTGCCAACACGTAGCGATGAACTGTTGCCAAGAGTTTCGGGAGTTCATCGAGCAATTGGGACTCCTGGAACATTGGAGCGTCGAGCGGACACTACACTTCTATTCGAGAACTGGCCGCCACTTACCGTTAAGAGCACTTCCGCTTCCAGCGCCATTGCATTTAACAGGACTCCTCGCCCGCTGGCCCGAACTCAGCTTGATCGGACGTTTACGAGTCGCTTCTGGAATTCTCCAGTTGATGATGCTGCCTCGCGAACAGCGCCTTTTCGAGATCGCAGCGATCGATTGGCTTCGAACTCACGGCCAAACCCACCGTGAGATCGAAGCCTTCTGGGAGACCATCATCGTCAGTGCGCTCGCCGAGAAACTAGACGTCGTCAATCTTGGTGCCGTCCAAAAAGTCCTCGTCGATGGCTTCGCGAAACCTCGCAATGCTCACTGGATCTGGGTTCCCAAGCGACCTCTGACGGAGTTGTTCAATGAGCGTGCGCAGGAGGCATTAGAGCGAGCCGGTGTTCACGTCCGTTTGCAATCGCCCTCCAAAAGGTTGCTCTGGCGAGAAAATCGAGTCGTGGGTGTCGAGCTGAGTCATGGTGAGATCGTCTCCGCTGATGGAGTTGTTTTAGCCGTTCCCTGGTCAGCCGCGTGGCATCTGCTCGCGACCGATGCACCGGGGCATGTCTCGGACTCCGCAAACCTCTGGAGAGAAATGAGATCATCACCAATCACAGGCGTTCACTTGTGGTGGGATCGATGCTGGCTGAATACACCTCATGCAATCTTGGTTCGCCGATTGTGCCAATGGATCTTCCACGGACCTATGGAAGGTGTCAGGGATGGCGATCGTTGGTACTGCCAAATTGTTATCAGCGCGTCGCGCGACTTACCGAGGGGAGACCAGGCCGCCATTGTTTCCGCCGTCGTCGACGACCTTGGCGAGGTCTTTCCGGGGTCGCGGCAAGCACAATTGCTTCGAAGCAAAGTTGTCACGGACCCGAATGCCGTTTTTTCTTGCGATCTAACGCTTGAGTCACGGCGTCCCCGCACCGATATATTCTCGGAACATCGCCTTTGGTTAGCTGGAGACTGGACCGACACCGGCTGGCCGGCCACTATGGAGGGCGCGGTGCGATCTGGGCATCGCGCCAGCAAATCCATCATCTCTGCATTTCGTGACAATACTTGATCGCCGCAATAGTTCAATGACGGATGAGGATTTCCTTTGCACCAAAGGATGTTGGCTTTTCCGGGGCTGGTTCGGCGCATCAAACGGTATTTCAAGCACGAAATATTTAAGGATGGGAACGAGAAGCTGCTGGAGCCATCGCCGGAAATCGTTGTTCGTTTTTCTGCCCATCACTTCAATACAAAGACGGAAGCCGTAGATGCCTCGTTTGGCCACGATGTTCCAACCTCCCGTCTGTGGTAAAGATGGATGCTACAATCGTTCGTTTGCTCGTACAGATCGCGATCCGTCGAATTCGAAATGGTGAAAATGAACGTCATCGGATGCGGACTATTCGAACCGTTCCATGGTTCCGAAGATTGTTGTAGAGAGGTTGCAATGCTTACCGTTTTTTAGCTGACGAGCAATTCGCGTTGGGTACTGGTCCGCTGTTCAATGCAACTTCGGGAAGCAGCACGGCTGGGACGATGCTGAGGAAGTTAAGCGACCATCTCGGCTCGGTCCGCGACGTGGTCGACAATAACGGAGTGATTCGCAAGCATCGGGTGTACTCAAGCTTTGGCGAGATCATCCACGAAGTGAACTACAATGCATCAGGCCAAGTGATCATGAACACCGACCCAGCGGCGGTGAATGCGGTGTTCGCGTATACGGCTGGAACTTTCGAAACCGACCTAGGCGCACGAAACCAACGCCATCGCTGGTACACCCCTTCCATGGGCAGATAGCTAAGCCAAGACCCCATCGGCGTCAATGCGGGTAATGCAAAACTGTCTCGCAAATTTCGTAACAAAGCCACAACACATAGTTGATCCTCGTGGTTCGGAGGATCTGCGGTGGCGTTGGTACAATCGCGCGGGTGGGCGAGAATTTTCCGTCTCAAACAATCCGGAATTGGCCCACTGAACATGATACGCAGCTAGAGTGACCATCGACGCAATTCTTGCTCAAGCATCATGGCTCCGCTTGCACCATCCAAGACGTCGTCGAATGGAGGGAGGCCGTACCAAGACACAGGCGGACGCCATGGATGGCTGTATGGAAGCGATTCCGAAATCCATGATATAATAGCGAACTAGGAGACAAAAAAATGATCGAAATCAAGTATTCCGGTGATGAACTCTGGGAAAGGATTGAGCGGGCTGTGGAAAAGGTGAAGGAGCGACTGCGACGTGTCACCCGTGCCTTAAATGCGGCGAACATTCCCTATGCGATCATCGGAGGAAATGCTGTGCAGCACTGGGTGGCTCAGGTTGACGAATCGGTTGTCAGGAATACGCGAGATGTGGACATTATTCTCAATGAATCTGATCTGGATCGGGCAATCCTGGCGCTTGAAAAGGAGGGGTTTATCTATCGTCGTACTGCTGGCGTTTCGATGTTTCTGGACGGTCCTGAAGCTAAGGCCAGAGACGCAATTCACGTAGTGTTTGCAGGACAAAAGGTCCGTGACGAGTATCCTGAGCCGGTACCTTTAATCGATGACTATGAGCTGATGGCGGACTCACGTACGCTTCCCTTCGAGAAACTAGTCCAGATGAAGTTGACATCCTATCGCAGAAAGGATCAAGTTCACCTGCTGGACATGATTTCCATCGGACTAATTGATGAAAGCTGGCTCGAAAAGCTGTCCCCCGCATTGAAAGTACGATTGGAGGAGTTGCTGAGCGATCCTGAAGGTTAGACTCGTTGAGTATGACTACGACGCCTTTGCTTGGGTTGTGGTCGGCAAGCCTTACCACAGTTAGAACAGCCAACCCGGATTGAACAAAGTGCCATTGGCTGTCTTGATTTATTCCTTGTGCGGATGTTCATCTCAATTGCGACAGGATTCGAGTCTAGCGTCGTCAAAAACTTC
>JBBIUE010000066.1:0-29506 GCA_037440405.1 Pirellula sp.
CAACTCCTTTGTTAGCAAAAGATCTGCTTTCGGGGTTTTGAAACCAGCTCTAGCTGAGTTCAGCGACATTACGCACGCTGCGTGGCCTTGGCTAATTTGGGGCGCCTGACAGAAGCACGAATCGAGTTCGAATTGATGAATCAGACAGCCGTCAAGATTGACGATACTTGGTTTGTCGGAAACAACCGCGCGATCGATGTCATCGAGATTGGCCGCGCGATGGCCAACGGCGAAATGGCATTTCACAGCGGCCAGCAGGAGGCTGCCTATGCGTTTTTACGTCAAGGTGTTGCGCTTGAGGATCGGCTAGCGTACGATGAGCCCCCCGGTTGGATGCAACCGGTCCGTCACGCCTTGGGGGCTCTTTTATTGGCCGGCGATCAAGCCGCCGAAGCTGAATTGGTTTATCGAGCCGACTTGGTGCGGCATCCTAACAATCCGTGGTCATTGCTTGGTTTGCAGCAATCATTTGAACGACAAAACAAGAGTGACGAGGCCGCTAAGATTTCAGATCAAGTTCGTCAAGCGTGGTGTCGAGCCGACGTCATTCCAGCGGCCAGTTGCTATTGCCATCCCGACACCAAATAAAACATCCAGTTGAGATTTCTGAAACCTATCCGTAATCGGTCACATGGCACTCGCTGCGGCAGTCGTGCCAGAAACGCCCACAGCGGAATCAATTGCGAACACTTCGACGGTTGGTCACGAACTGAGAATCGCGGAAGAATATGTGGAGATCCTGCTCCGGGCAATTTCGAAAAGGAATCGTACGTATCCTTTTACAAAAATCGTGCTCGACTAGCAGCCGGAATGAAGGAGTTAATCGCTGTACGGGCCGAGGTGAGATCCAACAGCTCTGATTGGTTTCACGGCGGCTAGCCCGAGTCGCGGCGTAACCTACCTATTGAGTAACACTGAGAACGATTTTTCCGGACACCGTTCCACGATTGTCGAGTGTGTTTGATTGCTGCAATTCGTGAGCCGCTGCCGCGTCGTGCAAGGGAAAACGATGCGAGATGTGGGCACGGATTTGGCCATTCGCAGCCCATTGATTAACGGCTTCTGCAGCACGCTTGATCTCGTCGGCGGAATTCTTGAAAACAACCAAACCAAGCATGGAAAGTTGGCGTACGTAAAACGGCCCAATCGGCATTTCGCTGACAGCTTCACGGCCCGCCATCAACAAAATACGACCGTTCTCGGCCATCATTGGTACTGCCTTCATCAGGTTTGGGAAACGCGATGTCTCCCAGCAGACATCGATTGGCCCAAATTTTTCGGCAATCATCCGACTCCAGTCAAGATCGCGATAATCAACCACGAGTTCCGCACCCAAATTTCGGCAAAGGTTCATTTTTTCGGAGCTACTGGTGGCTGCAACTACTCGGGCACCCAGGGCGACTGCCATCTGAATAACCATTTGACCGATAGCTCCACCACCACCGATAACTGCGACCGACTCATTCGCTTGCAGTTTGCACTTGAGCACGAGGCCCAAATAAGCCGTAACACCCACCAGCCCCAAAGCGGCGATCTCCTCGTCGCTGACATTCTCGGGCGTTCGGTACAGATAATCTCGATCAACAGCGCAGTATTCTGCGGATGTGCCCTGTCGGCCTAACAAGCCTTGGGTGGCACTCCAAACGCGTTCGCCTGGGACGAGATCGGAAACTTGACTCCCAATTGCGATAACAACCCCCGCTAGGTCACAGCCAACCACGTACGGAAACGGGCCCGGATGAGGTACCAAGCCACCCCGCAGGTAGCAATCAATCGGATTGACGCTGGTCGCATGTACTTTGACCAGGACTTGGTATTCGTTAATTTCTGGGGTCGGGAGATTGCCCACACGGATTACATTGGGAGGACCCAAATCGTTGTAAAACGCGGCGAGCAAGTCAGTGAAGTCTGTGGCTGGCACCAAGCGTGCCCCAAGCTTGCCGCCTCTGGCGTCAAGCGCGATTGCATCAGGCGCTATTCAATTTCCAAATAGAAGCGTTAGGAACTGGGCTTCCAGCCGCCATTGAGGTTGAGAATCTGCGCGTTGAGGAATTCGGCCTCGGGCGACGCGAGGAAACCAACGAGGTTCGCGACATCCTCTGGAGTTCCCCAGCGATTGAGACAGGATTCGCCGATCGCGCGGCGCGTCCAGGTTTCGCTTGCTTGCGATCCCCATGCGGTTTTTATCCAACCTGGTGCGATGCAATTAACGCGCACGTTCGGGCCGAACGTTTTTGCTAGGCTTAGCGAAAAGCATGCCACCGCCGATTTCACAGCCGAAAACATCTGGCCACTGTCTCCTTCCATGCCTGCGACAGCTTGATCCCAGCCGATGGTAACAATCGATGGTATTCGATTTGTTTTCTCTTGGGCCAACATCCGTTCCGCGACCCAACGACAAATCAAAATGGTCGCGATCACGTCGACATCCAGTAGCTCTCGAAGTTTGCTCTCGAAGGATGCCTCGCGATTCGCCGTAAGCACATCAGCGCCGGCCGCGTGAATCCAGACGTCGATTCGCCCCTGCCAATCAAATGCTTGCGCGACAAATCGATGCAGATGGTCATGTTTTCGAAAATCCTGTTGCAGGCAGAGTATCGGTTGAGCGGAAATTTCGCGATTGAGAGCGGTCAGTCGTTCAAACTGGCGGTTTCCGTGCAGGACACATGCATAACCGTCGGCCAACATTCTTCGGGCGATGGCGTACCCGATTCCTGAACTCGCTCCCGTGATGGCCGCGACCGGAATCGAAGCATCTGGACTCGCGTCAATCGGATGCATCGGAGGGTGGTGGCTCATAATTGAACTCTTGCCATCGCACAGCGTTATCGAACGGCTCAATCCTCAGAACCAATTCGCCATTCTGAAAGAGGCGGACAGTGCCGTTGGATTGGCTGACTGCGACGGATACAGCTTTCGTCTTTTTGGTAATCGCCGCCGCCGCCCAGTGCCGAGCTCCCAAGCCTTTCGAAAGAGAGATCGCCTCATGGGTGACTTCGATGATCTGACGCGAACGCTCGACGATGCCGTCCGGAGAGACAATAAAAGCGCCATCCATTTGCGCTATTTCTTTGATATCCTCTCGGACTCTCGGATCGTGAAGGTTCCTCATTTTGCGAGTGTAGCCATGCAGCGGATCGAAACCGCTATCTTTGCAGTGTTGGAGGACTTTACGTGTATCGCCGACGATGAAAATGGCCCCGACTTTCTTTCCTTCGCGGCCCTCTCGGCCAATTTGCACCGCTAAGTCGATGACCATCTTGAGGGTCTTGAGAGGGACACTACTTTCCAGCATCTGCAGGTCGCGAACCGTCAGCCGCCGGAGCCGATCGTCAAGGCGCAAGATTGAAATGGAGTCCATGGCATCTTGTTCAAAGCCACTGTAAACGGCAACGACATCGCAGTTGGTCCTGAGAACTTCGTCCGCAACAGCTTCTAGCAACGCATTCTGGAGTCGCTCCATGAGAGGCGACTTCTCCTCTGCTAGCTGGATTCCAATCAGTCCCGCATCGGCGGCAGGCTTGAGATCGACGTCGGGGTCGGCGGCAACCAGAACTCGGATCCCCGCTCCGTCGATCAGTTCACGAAGCTTTTTCCATTCCGTTTCATGGTTTAATAGCACAAGCAGCGCATCCGCTCCAATTTCGGCAGCCAATGCCGAGGCTGTCCGCAGCACGATCGAGAACTGGCGCGTAATCTTGTGGGTGCTCATCGAGGATACGATTGCTTTTCATAGAAGGAGTCTGCGGCGGACCTACGGAGGTTGCAATCGCCCAATCTCGCTCTCAAAAACGGTCGGGAAAGCAACTTTGTAACAAGAATAAATAGATGCTTCCAACCTTACAATTGGACAGCCTGATAAAGTTGCCGAATTGCCAGAAACTAAGTCGATCGTAAGCAGTGCCCCAAATCGATTCTGGATAAATTCGCCGAAAGGGATTCCCAAGCGTCGTTGGCTAACGGGTGAAGCGATCGTTCAGCGACGCTAGCTCCTCTCGGCGTTGCCCAGGCTCTCCACCAAACATCTTTTGATCGTAGAGTGCGAGTGCTCGAAGTGCGTGGCCTCGCGGTCCAATGTCCCACTCCTTTTGTCGATGATCGAGGAGATTGGATAGGAGAAAATCAACGCTACGCTTGACGCGATCGGACTCCAAATCTTTGGGATTCAATGCAAAAACCAGCCATTCCAGGATATGTCCGGTCGTGCGAACCTTCTTATCGACATCATTGTCGTTCCCTCGCGACTCGAACCAATTCGTGCTCATACTCCCATCCGGGTTTTGAAGGGGCCAAGCATATTCAATGAAATCGTTCAGGTACAAGGCCGCTCGGTAGAACTCGCCATCGATGGGCAAGCCCTCGCGTTGACGCTTTCGAATGGCGTAGGTAAGCCCCATCAAACGATGGGTTCCTCCGCAGGCCGCACCGACGATCGGTTGGTTCAATTCTTCCTGAACCAGTTTTTCGATGCTCCAGCGACGACCTTGACTGCTAACCCACTGCTGGTCTGTTTTCAAATAATGAGATAACCCGATCAGCTTGAAGGTCAGCTCTGTTCGTTCGACGCACCCTGCCATTTCGTATCGAACTAAATCCGCCACGGTGTACTGTCGATTGCCCACGCGAATGGGAAAATCGGCACCCACATGAGATTGAGCCAACATCGCTAAGAACTGGCCCTCATGTCCCTGGAATCCAGGGCCTATGTTCATGGTGAAACCGTTGGATGTTTGGCGGAACAGCGACTGCTGTTGAATGCCGCTGCGACCGTTATAGCATAGAAAGCCGATGGCATTGACTCGTTTGTTTCCGTTGATGATCTCGGCTTCGACACCAAAGGGCAACATGGCATGCATGACACCCCAGGGGCTTCGCTTGGCAGTCGTTTCAGGCCGAAAAAGATGGTATGCCAGACATTCCTTGATGCGACGAGATCGACGAAGTTGATCGGGCGTCAGTGAGGCCGAAACATCGATCTTTCGCAGCTCCTCTCGATCATCAATCTGAAATCTCGTTGCGGCAGTCGAGTCGACTGGCTTCGCTGACGACTTCACGCCCTCCACCGCGAGTGTTGCCTTGGATTGGCCTTCCGTCGTTTCTGGTTGCGCATCAATTTTGCTTAGTTCGAGTGCCGTTGGCCTTGGCTTGGTTCCGAGAGTTTCAGAGGCGTTGTTTGTCTTAGCCGACTGCCCATTGGATGTTATTGCTGGTGTCGTTTTGGGAGGCGGCTGCACGGTGCTCCGATTTGGTCCTTGAGCCACCGGACGCCTTAAGCCGACAGTTCTCAGAGGGTTCGCATCGGACGACTCGATGTTCTGCGAGGATTCGGGAGAGCCTAACTCAAGCATACTCTCCTCTGGAGCTGGAGCTTGGCCTTCTAACGGCAAAGCACAACTAGTTGGCACCAGTTTCTCAATCTCGATGCTGATCTCGTAGGATGCGAAATGGATGTCATCTTCGCCCACGATGACGATGACGGGGTCGTCGAAAGATGGAGGATCGCAGTTCCAAGCTTGCAGGTATGCGACTGGAGTAAAGACGATGATCAAAACCATGAACGATGTCGAGGGTCGGGACAACTGCATCGATTTCCAAATACCTTTCCAGTGGATGATCTTCCAATTCTTGTCAAATGGTTCTCAACGATTCAGCGGATTGCTTAGAGGTTTTGGCAGAGCAAAAGTTCGAGAAAGCTCATCAATCGCGAGCTGGCACGATGCTCGATACTTGCTGGACGAATGATTTTGGTTTCGGCGATACGGGTTGGTCGGCTAGATATTTTTTCCATTCAGAAACGTCGCCTCCGAAATTCATCTCGGTCGATCGCTGCAGCGCAAGGACACACTCATACTGAATCACCGGGGATTTATCGTTGATGAACTCAGCAAAGATCGGTTTCGTGGTCGCAATGGGATGCTTACCAAGCCCTCGAATCGCTGCTGAGCGAATACTCATCGACTTTGAGTTGCGAGCCATCGAACCGAGAATTTCGACAGCCTCGGCTTCCTTTCGGTCACCCAAAACACTGCAGGCCGCCAACTGAACCTTTTCGCTGCGGTCCTTCGCAGCACGATTGAGGATCGGCACGGCTTCGGAACTGCGGATGTCCCGCATCGCGAAAACCGCTTGCCTGCGGATATCCGGGCTGGGGTCATATTGAATCAGTTGGTCGAGATCGTTTAGCCATTTTTTCTGCTCTTCTTCTGACAGACTACGCATTCGGCTAGCCAAGCTCTTGATCTCGTTTAGTCGATCGTCAAAGACGGGTCCCAATTTTCGATCTTCCGCCCACTGGCGTTGGTAATATGGATTGAGTTTCTTCAATCCGTACATCGGACCATCTTTGCATCCGCTGAAGGCTGGAATGAAACTCGCTAGAAGCAATATCCAAGGGAACTTCTGGTTGGTTCCGACATTCCATTTTGAGTCAATTTGTTTTCGGAATGTCATCGCTGCGTCCTTGAGCGAGTCGCTGTTGATTGCTTTGCATACACCAAGCATGCTATGCGTTTGCCTTTTGCCTGCTCGTCGCAGTCCAGCTCGACCAAATCCATCGAGCAAGAGGCAATCTTGGTTGCAGTCGAAGACTATCAGGTACTTCTTTCCGATTCCAGACCATTTCTTTCCGTTGCTAGCGTTCCTGCACGAGCCGCGTAAACATCGAATGAGCGGGCAAATCGTCATTGGCAGGATGGAATCAGAAAGGCAGAGCTTCTCTTGGTCAGAATTCCGCCCGCAAGTGAACGGCTGGAGAGTCTACACCCACCCAAAACTCTGGTAACGGACAAGGCGGCGCATCTTCGCTAAGTCAGGGAGATAGGATCGGTTGATCGTTCCCATCTTCTCATCGAGGCCACCCATAACTCGGCTGCAAAAGCAATGAACGGTTCGAGAGCCGTTTTTAGCTCGCGAACCGTTCGGATGGTTGAGATTGCGTTATCGCTTCAGCGAGGCAGGCCTTCGCTATCGGTTGACTTCGAAGCCAAAGTTGAAGCCGGGCATCACGAGGGCTTGACTGTGGATGTCGGGGTTCGCACCTGATGCGAGCGTTGCTCCACGCCAAACACCTCTGCCGATGTAGGTTAAGTTGAATCCGCCGCGAAGCTGAAAGTGCTTGGCGAGGTGGAACACACCTTCGATTCGCGACTCCATGCCGACCACAAACTCTTCGTTGGTTTTCGATAGTCGGAAAATTTGCTGTTGGAACCGAGTTGGATCCTGTCCTTGTCCGATGGCGCCGTATTCTGTTCGGTATGCAGCGAGCTCGATCAATTGATTCTGGAAGTTCTGACCTCCAAACCCGCGGAATTCCGTATTCATCGTCCAGCGATCGAAGAACTTACGATACCGGAACCCGATTTGGCCCATCAACATCCGATTGTATGTCGTGTTGGTGTCGATCGTAAGCGTTTCGAACACTCCGGTCGGACCACCGTCAAGGTCGGTGAGCGTTACGAAATAGTCATCGTCTCGAGCGAGGTCTTTGAAATCGGAGTATCGAATGCCCACCAAGGGTTCGAAGATGCCACCGTAACGATAAGGTTCGAAGCGCCAAGTTTTGTTAAATTCAACGTTGGAGAAGGATCCCATGTTGAACGAATTCACAAGATCATACGATCGCTCTTGAGTCTGCGGATCATTGCGATTGCCCGCTGGGAAAAGCGGATTGGTAGGATCGCCATCGTCATCATCTTCGAAAAGGTTCAAGCGCGATTGGAAGGTGGAGAAGTATGCGTTTGGCCCCTGAATTCGCGAGACCGACGCCATCCATCCACCGTGATCGGTTTGCCAACCGGCTTCCCAACGATTACCCCAGGAGAAATCGATGGAACCGAATCCAGTTTCATTCCGAGGACGTGAAAACCCCTGGTGCAGACGGTCGTAGGTCAAAAACCATCCCACATTGGCTCGGTGCCGCGCGGACATCTCGCGAAGGTCCTCGGTCTGGACCGGAGCGAACAACTGATAGTCCGGATCAAACCTCAGAGGTTCGGCAAAGGGATGGTAAATTTGACCCTGGGCGGCGCCACCCGAAGCGGTTGCTGCTGCGAGTAATACGAATCGAAGTGCTCGTTTCAAGACGGACATAATCATCTTCCATCATGGCTGTAAGGTCTGGCTCGGTCCCCCCGCCGAATCGATCGTTTTGACATTCGAGTCGCCATAGGCACTGAACGACGATCGCATCGGCACGCTGATTGACCTAACGTCCGGTCCATTTCGCTCGAATCTCCGTTGGTAACGAATAAGCGCAAGGCTCCGGTTGTGGAGGTAGTATCGGACTGTCCGGCGATTCGAGTTGAATCGGTTTAGGTAAACCTTGCGGGAAAACCCAATTTTCTGGCCTCAGAACCTGACCAAACGAGGAAACGCATGAGGCAAAACCCAAGGAACTCGCGTGAAATGCTCCTGGAAATTTTGAGCACGCCGTTGCCTTTTTTCGCTGCTAGCTTCCAATGTTGAACGTCCGAGAGAGTCAACTTTCGCGATTAGGTGGTTTTGGTATTCACCGCAACGTGAGCACATCATCCAATTTCAGCCCCAAGGATTGCCCGGAAATAACCTTCCGAGCTTAGTTGAACCCGGAACCTATTCCGGGAAAATCTGCGGGCCGGTTCATGAGATGGTCTTTTTCAAATGCAACAGGAAACAGATAGCACTCCCCGGGTATCCGGCTTCGGTCGGTGGATTGCGCTGACAGCGGCGCTGCTTGGATGGCTCTTTGACGGAGCTGAGATGGGGCTATTCTCATTGGTTGGGAGAGACGCAATTCGTGATCTGGTCGGCGGAGATGATTCGCAAATCGGACCAATCTTTGGAATCATCATCGCCGTCTTTCTAGCGGGAGCGGCAACCGGAGGTGTTTTGTTCGGTTGGCTCGGGGATCGGATCGGTCGGGTTCGCGCCATGGCCTTGAGCATCCTCACCTACTCCCTCTTTACGGGCCTCTGCGGCTTTGCACAGTCCACCGTTCAGCTCGCCTTTCTTCGATTCGTTGCCTCATTGGGAATGGGGGGTGAATGGGCGCTCGGAGTCGCCCTGGTGATGGAGATTTGGCCCAATCGCTCCCGATTCCTCATGGCGGGGCTGATCGGAGCAGCAGCCAATGTCGGCTACGTTTTGGTAGCTTTACTTGGCTTGGGTCTGGCATCGGTCCTCGAGTCGATCCATATTGCTCTTCCAAAATTCGGGCTGGCAGATTCCACGACCGAAATGCTTGTCGCGCACCGAGGATGGCGGATCATGATGATGCTCGGAGCATTGCCAGCATTGCTGACCTTCATCATTCGGCTCTATGTCCCGGAATCCGAGCGATGGAACGAGCAAAGCCGCCATGGCGCGACACAATTCTGGAAAACTTCGGATTTGCTGGGAGTCTTGGTCGGCGCAGCAGGAGTGCTAGCGGTCATTTTTGTATGGACCGATCAGTTCTTACCGGCCCAAACCGTTCTTCGAGTTCTTGGCCGAACAATTCTCACGGTCGTTGGTATGGCCGTCGCTTTCGCTGGCTACATCTATCCCGTCCATCGCTATCTGGTTCGATCAGAGGAGGCAAGTCAGGGACGTCTTGCATTCCATCGTAGACAGGTTCTCAAACGCATGATGCTCGGAGCGGCGATCAGTGGTGTTCCCCTGCTAGGCACCTGGGGATCGACGCAATGGATTCCAACTTGGACCGGTGAAATCGTGGCCAAGGGTCGAGTCGCTGAGGATTGGATGCGGTATCAAGACCGAGCGAAAGAACTGGCCCAGATTTCTGCGGCATCGGGAGCGGTAGCTGGAACGCTCGCCATTGCATTTGTTGGTGCATTCGTTGCACGAAGAATAACCTACGCTAGCCTCTGCATTGCATCCTTTGCTAGCGTTCTCTGGCTTTTCCTGAGAGAGCCGAACTTTGATGGCAATTTCTTACTGGGCAGTTTCATTGTTGGGGCCTGCACGGCCTCGTTTTACGGCTGGTTACCACTCTATCTCCCGGAACTTTTCCAGACTCGTTATCGAGCGACAGGCCAAGGATTCGCGTTCAACTTTGGTAGAATCCTCGCTGCCATCGGCGCTCTACAAGCAGGTGTTTTGACGCAGTTTCCTCGCCTAGAAGTCGGAAACTGGGTTTTGCAAGGCGGATTTCCACTCGCCTGCTCCTCAATCAGCCTTATTTACTTTGTCGGCCTCGGGCTGATTTGGTTGCTTCCTGAGACGTTCGGCAAGCCGCTGCCAGAGTGAATCTGGGCAACGGCTAATGTCCATGGTCGCGATTTGCTGGAAATGATTTCTATAAATCGAGGCTGCGGTCGGTGGGGGCAAGTTGTTCAGTCTTCAACTCGACAACCCGTGACTGCGGCGATCCCGGTTTTCGTCCGCGACGCTTTTGCTGAGAAACAGGGATCATTTGTTCATCAAGTCGCTGCAGCAGCCTACTAATGCACAGCTTGTTGACGCTTACTTGCAAACGGTTGGCTTCGTCGCAAATCCAATCGTGCATGCATTTGGAGATGCGTACCGTGATCATTCGCTGTTGCTCGCTTGGGTCGTTTTCTGGCATGTCGCGAGAACGCAGCTCAGTGAGCATTTCGAGGACTCGGCTATGCTCTTCCGACGCCTCGTATTGAGAGTAAGCTTCGTGGGATGGAAAAAGAGTTCGAGCGATTCCATTGACCCCAATGACTTCTCGAAAGAAAGCAATCCACGTCGGTGCAACGCCGAACAACTCGGAAGCAATCTCGACGACTTGCCGCCGCCTAAGATGTTCGGGAAGCGATGGATTGAGCCTTTGCCTAAGCTCATCAGTCACATTGGCGAAAGCTTTCATCTGTGCCGCTAGCTTTTCGCCGTTTTGGGTGGTCGAAGGTGTAGTCCTCGTTGACTTTACCGTTGGGTTGTTCGAAGTTCCGAGTGATGTTTTGGTGTTCGAAACCATGAGTTCAGTTTGCATGGGCGTCTTCCGTGAAAAACGTTGAATCGTCCAACTAAGCCCGAAATGCCGCGTCCTCAGAGTGCTGGATCAGAGAACTGGAGGCCGACTCCTATCGAACTCCGGCTTAGCTTGCTCAATGATGCCCAAAGGGTCAAACCAATCGAGAAAAAGCTGTCAATGCCTTGGAAACTCAAAGATTCCTTTCCTCAAGCACAAAAACCAATCGTCCATGCACAAAAAATAAGCAGAGAATCCTCGTGCCCAAAAAAATGGCAAGGCGCGAATTTTTCAAAGACTAAGTGTCCACCGAGATGATGCTATCACTTTTTTTCGGCAACCCGCAAAACACCAATGATGCATCAGTTTTGCTAAAGCGAATGCCGAGATTCAACGCGAACGTCGGTGAAGAACTTCCAGCAATTTATTCGAATCCGAATGGAACTAGAAAATGCTAGCCCTTTACATCATCGCTCGTCAAACGCTGGACCGTCTTTCGGTGAGAGGCAAGAACAGAAGGTCGATGAACGTAAAACTTCCATTGCAAAGAACTCGGAAGAGACGCGCAACCCGGCTCAGGAGTGAACTTGCAAGCTTTGTCACAAACTTCGCATAGTATCATGCTTTCGTCAGGTGCGATTGCTAACCAGTCGTCAATGAGACCCCTAAGCTTTTCCGTCTCCGACAGCCAAAGGTCGAACGGCGGGCAGATCGTAACGACCCATCGATTCTCGCGCAGAGATGATAGCAGTTGCAACTCCGATGGAATTGCATCGAATACATCCATCGTCAACACAGTGAGCTTTTCGGAAATTCCGAACTTGGCTGCCATAACGCGAATACGATTTGCCGTCACTGCGTGTTTCTCGACAGCAACTGCATGGAGGGCACCTCGCGAGATGGACTCGATGGCGATGATTCCGCTGCCAGAGAACAAATCGATAACTGCACATCCGTTCAGTTTTTGTCCGGCAATGTTGAAGAGCGCCCCGCGAGTACGATCCTTCATCGGTCGAGTTCGAGGATCGATCGGATAGCTGATCTTGCGATTGCGCAAGTCGCCGCCAATGATTCGAAGTTCCCCCATATCGGTGGTCTTATTTCGCTTCAAATTTTACACCTACTCAACCAAGCCAAGAACTAAGCGTAGAACAATGACGACATGTTTAGCGACTTCAGCGCGATCGGCAGGTACGCATGGATCAAATATGGCCTCCCGCAAGAGCGAGGGATCATCGACTTGTCTCTCACTAACGCTTCGGGCTGCTATGGATACACCGGCAGTTCGCCTACATTCAGGATTCCAACCGCTCCAACCAGTCACTTCATGTGCCAATGAGACTACCTGATTTCTTTGACAATGACTACGCTTGGATGGAGAAATGGAAAGCGAACATTGGTTTTGTTCTTTGTACGAGAGTATTTCTACCTCATCAGGGATTCCGGACGAAAAAATGCGAATGTTGATTCAGACGGCGGTATTCAACGCCATGATTACATGTGGATTGTGGGCGACGGCACCAGATTTGGTAGCGATTCAGCCGCCCTCAAGTGGCGATCGACGAGCGGTCGATGGCCATGAGGGGCATAGTCACGCTCAGGGTGCTCAGGATGTGCCTGAAGAAGGAGCAGAGCTGAACCCTAGTGCCGCAGATATCCCTGATGAAGATCAAACACCGCTTGCCCAGGAATACCGAGCTGCGATCACCGATTTACGGCAGGTTCTGAAGTCATCGCGAAAAGTCTACGTGGAGTATTATGTTGCAAAGAAGGATGAACCTGAAAAGTATCTGATGCAGTGGCTGGCGGTCGGCGAAGAAGTTCACAAGAAAATGGACCGTGTTCGCGAGTCCATGATCAAGCTTTACATTGCTAACTCAGGTCGTTATCGGGCACTCGGCGATGCGCTCTATTTCATGGCAAACAAGGACGCGAATGAAGATCGCCCTGAGACGTCGATGCAAATCTACGAGGCATTGATTGAGGCCGGCTACGAAGCGCCCGGATTATTTGAGAAGGCCAGCAGGGCCGCGTATGCCAGTAATCAGTTTGCCAAAGCAGCATTGTATTTGCGCCGTTCCATTGCTTTTGGTGCACCCATCGATCAAAGTCTTCCTCTCGGCATCGAGATGCTGGAGCAGCAGTGGCAAGAAGAGCTGAATCGAAGAAGGCGAGAGGAAGCTGCCAATGACCTACCGAGGGTCGAGTTTATCACCACCAAGGGAGTCATCGAGGTCGAACTATTCGAAGACGATTTCCCAGAGACCGTCAATAACTTTATCTATTTGGTCGAACACAATTACTACGATGCGAAGCCGCTGTTTCGAGTTGAGAGGCACGCAATGGCTCAAACAGGATGCGAACGCGGTGACGGGACGGGTACGCCGGGTTATACCATCAAAGGAGAATTTACACCTGGTCGAAGTCGCGGGCATTTTCGTGGATCGATCGGCTTGGCGCTATCGATCGACGAGAAAACGAGAATTGCGGACCCAAATTCTGGAAGCGGACAATTCTACTTCTGCTTGTCTCCGATGCCTCAAAACGATGGACAGTATTGCGTGTTTGGGAGGATTACGAAAGGCATTGAAACCCTTGGATTCTTCAATCCCGTCGATATGACCCAAAAGGAACAACGTAACGCCGGAGGGACTGCGGACTCGATTGTTCGAGCTCGCGTTGTTCGAAAGCGTGACCACGAATACAAACCAACGCCATTTACTGGACGACTGCTTTACTAGAGGCAATGGCGTCCGTATCGTCATCAAGGGCCCAAAAGATGTTGGATCGACCATTTCCATCTGCGAGTTGGCTTTGGACGATGTTGATTTCGGTCCTGTGTTTGCCTCCCGCGATGATGCTCTGTGTGAACGCGCAAGAACTGACTCCATCAGGCTTCAAACGAATCGAAAGTGCAGTATTGCCTAATGCCATTCGAGTCACCCCCAAGCTCATCTCTGGAGGATTGCCGGAAGGAGACGAGGCATTCCAACAACTTCGAGAGCTAGGTGTAAGAACCATTATCAGCGTCGATGGTGCGGCACCCGACATTGCAACCGCTCGGAAATATGGGCTGCGATACGTTCATCTTCCGCACGGATATGATGGTATCCAGCCCGAACATGCGGAACATCTTGCGAAGGCCGTTCACGATCTCGATGGACCGTTTTACATTCATTGCCATCATGGTAAGCATCGCAGTCCTGCCGCGACGGCGGTTGTGGCTATCAAGCTTGGTATCCTCAATCAGGATCAAGGCATAGAATTGCTTCGAGTCGCTGGGACGAGTTCCAAGTATGAGGGATTGTTTCGATCTGTTCGAACAGCAACCTCAGCAACGGAGGAAGAGCTCGCCAACATTCAATGCGAATTTTCGGAGATCGCCGAGGTTCCTCCTTTGACATCAACGATGGTCGAATTGGATGAATCACTGCAACGATTGCAGCGACTTGATCGCAATGACTGGAAGGTCATTTCGAACCCTTCTCCACTTGCTGCTTCGCCAGAATCTCTGCTCATCCGCGAGCGGTACACGGAGTTATTGCGATTGGAGCAGGTGCGATCCATGCCGCTCCCATTTCTCGAACTGCTCGAAGAGGCAGAACAGCTATGCAAGGAACTCGAGTCGTTGGCTGACTTGGAACCCACATCCGACGGCTATGCACTGAACCTTCGAAAAAAACTTGAGCAAATCGCCGACAATTGTGCAAAATGCCATCAGCAATTCCGCGATCGACCGACGGTCAAATAATTCAACGTTCATGGCATCTGCGCAGGCCGCCGCAAATTTAGCCAGTAGCGAGGTCCGTTCGCTTCCATACTGCGCCAAATTCCCTTTGGCCGCGTAGTTAAACGAAGATCCCGACTTCATCCGTGAACGCACACAATCATTGCACGACTGTCCCGAGCTGGAGATCAAGACGTCTGATGGGGCACCGAAGACCGATTCCGAGCTACTGACCAAGGCGTTCGAAAAATTGGACGTAGTCTTCGATGACGACGGGATCTTCGAAGATTGCACCACAGTGTTCAAGTATCGCTTTGCTCGTTGCGCGCTGATATTCTGAATTCGTTCCCAGAGCCACGGCTTTTTCGATGTAGCTTTCTTCGCTGTCGACGACGCAATCCATCCAGCCCATTTGCTGGTAAAGAGCGGCTGAAATCCTCCCGCGCAGAAATTCCGATGGCCATGTTACAACTGGCAAGCCGAGGGCCAACGCCTCGTACGTCGTATTCCCACCACCAAAGTGAATGGGATCAAGCGAAACCTTGGCGATCGTGTGCAGAGCCAGGAATCGCGGGTGGTTCTGCGTCGGCAGAAAGATGACGCGCTCGTGATGACCACCTAATTGACGTTCAAACCGCTTCTTGAGCAAGTTCGTCCAATTGGCATACTTGCCCTCCATCATCACAATGATCGCATCGCGATCACGCTCTAAGATGCCTCGCAAAATCGCGTCGAATTGAGGGTGGATTTTGAATAGATTCTGGAAACAAAGATAGATGTTCTTGTCGGCATCGAACCCAAAGGTGGATGCTGGAACGGTTTCGACTGAGTCCGGGCGATAATAGTACGCATTGACATGTCTCATTCGTTGCAGCCGCTCGGTGTAATGGGAATCGGCATCAGCAACCTCAAGCGTCTCACTCGACACAAAGTAATCCATGTGACGGCTGCCTGTGGTGATGGGATGTCCCCAAGTGGCGCATTGCACGGGCGCAAACCTGGACAAGGAAAGAGAATAAGTCAGCGTGTCCATACCGACATCCGAAAAGTAAAGGACGTCGGGATCGAGATGCAATAGTTGTTCTCGAATGAGGTTCAAGTTGGTAGGAAGTGGAAGGAATCGCTCAGCGGCTTTCTGAAATCGCTGCGAAAACCAATCATCGTGCGATCCGATCGACACAACCGAGACTTCGAATCGGTCTCGGGGCAACTTTTCGATCAAACCGATATTGAGTCGCCCGATCGTGTGATTCCGAAAATGCCGGGAGATGAACGCCAGATGAATACGCTCCTTTCCTGAGCGGGGGGGGCGTTCGGGAAGTTCGGGAGTCAAAAACAACTCGGCGATGCGCTGCTGTAAATCGCGATCGTTTTGTCCCTGATAAGCAGCATAGAAGTTGGTGGGGGCACTAGCATGGCGAATGTCGATCTGAAGTCCTTTTGCGTGCATGCGATCGACGTTTTCATCAAGTTGCTTTCGCCACAACTGGACATCCTCTTGGGAGGCGTACACGGGAGGCAGCGTCGTCCCGATCACGAATTCAATAATGTCGTTCGGCTCAATCGACTGAGCCTGTACTAGGATGCGCAGTCCCTCTTCGTGAAATCCCTCTTCCTTGAGAAGGTAGCCGAGATTCCGATACGCGAAAACAAAACTCGGATTCCTGCGAATCGCTTCGCGATAAAAGGCGATGGCTTCTTGGCGACGTTCCAATTCCTGAAGGGCATTGCCAAGATTGTTGAGGTGGTCGACATTGTTTGGATCGAGTTCCACTGCTTGACGCAGCAGGATCGCGGCTTCTTGAACGCGTCCCTGTTCGTGAAGCATGCGCGATTGGCGAGACAGTTGTCCTGCTTGAATCACCGCCTCTCGATTCGAGCTTGCAAACGCAGACGATGCGGAAACAGCTGGTTCAGAGCGGACCATCTTCGGGGACTGCAACCAATCAGCCGCCGACGCTGCGACTCGTTCGCTCGTTTCAAGAGGTGGCACGACCCACACGGTTTTCGATTCGTCTTCGTGTTGTCTCGGACCACTGAGAAAGGGATGGGTCATTCCAGGCAGCACGGAAACAGCAAAAATCTCCTCCACGCCAGAATGGAACTGTAGAGCGGCGATGTTCCGGCCCGTATTCAAATCGATAATGCCGACGCCACAACGCGGCGGGTCGCCTCGCTTTGCGATCGGTAGGCCGCCAAAAATATTCGACTCACGAATTCTCGACAGGCCAACGAACGCGAACTGCCCCATGAAATCCAATCCGCGCGTGTAACCCGGGACTTCGCAAACAACCGTCTGCTGTCCATTACGAGGATCGATTGTGATCAGTCTCCCTTGCCCCGAATCGAGGACCCATAGCTGCCCCAAATACCATCGAGGCGAATGCGGCATGCAGAGTCCCCGCGCGACGACTTCATTGGCCGCTACATCGATGATGATGCCGCCTGTCGCTTTGTCAGTCCGCCAGCCAGCCGGTTGATCCGTTTCTCCCAAAGCAGTCACATAACCAGGCCGGCCGTGAACCAGAGCCATTCCGTTCAAGTGGCAACGGTCTTCAGCCACGAGTTGTGAAATGAACCTTGGCTGCCATCTCGGGACAAAACTATAGTCGTTGTGCAGCGTGCAAAGACACGAGAAGAGCGTGTTGACCACCCAAAGCTCTCGATCTCCCCAAGCCATTTCATGAACGTGAATGCTGCCGGTGACCAGCGACGATCTCGAAAGGTAGCATCCATCATACGTGTTCGGCGGGTCCAATCTGGGAGCTAAGTCGTGATTGGACTGGAGAAAGGCAATCTCGGTGCGAGTCCCAACTGCGATCCGTTCATGATGGACAGCGACACCCATCGCCTGTTCGAAATTGTGGAACGCAAGTTCGAGTTTACCCTGACGACTGCTGACGACCGCCAGCTTCCCAGCCTGATAGGTCGAAACAAACAGGGACGCTTTCAAGTGTTCGAGGATGGAAGGGAATGTCGGATTGTATTCAAATCGCACTTCCCGATATTTCGACAAGTCATCGACTGGTATTGGAGATTCGGAATTGTCTTGGCCAGTTGTCACTTCAATCATCCTTAGTCTGATTCTCGTTGCTGAAGGCCCTCTTCGAGCAGATGAAATCGTCAGCTCGCATTATGTTAACGACCATACGCAAAGAAAAACAACTGGACCACTGGCCATTCGACTTCGCAACGTCCTTTGATGATGCATGAAGACAAGTGGCCTCGCGCAAGACTTCAGGCGGCAGAACCAAATGTCGGAAAGGACTTTTTTGGTCCGGCGCTAGCACATCGGGTTCATGTCAACAGGCGTGCGTCAAGTGCCAATCGACGAGCCCGAAACGCACGTGAGGAACGAAACGATGATCTCTCGCTGAAGCAGCACTCGAAAATTGTCTCGTTTCAATCATCCGCTCGCCTTGAAAGCCGCGAGCAGGTTAAGCGGATGCCTCTGCCAACTGCCGGTTTCCCCGCCTTACTCGAACGCCTTCGACGAACTCCTCGAAAATGCGGATATCAAGTTTGCATGCTGCGTTGCATTCTGGATGGAACTGAGTTCCAATCGCGAACCAGTCGAGCATCTCACTTTCGATGGCTTCGATGATACCATCCGGACATCGACCAGTGACGCGGAAACCGTCCGCCAACTTGTCGATCGCCATATGATGACGACTGGTGACACGGATTTCGCCTTCTCCGTAGGTTCGACCGAGGATCGAGTCGGATTCAATGATCAAGGTGTGGCGATGATTCGGGTCCTGCGGATCTTTGTGCGGCAGAGCGTTCGGCTTATCGATCGGAATATGGAGAAAAAGATTGCCTCCGCACACTAAGTTTATGAGCTGCATGCCAACACCGATTCCGAAAACAGGGATGCGGCGTTCCAGAATCTCCCGCATCAGCTTACGGTCGAATGACTCGCGGCGGACCTCCATCGGGCGCACCGATTCATGACGCATGAATCCATCATTGATGGGGTCTAGGTCCGGGCCACCGATCAAAAGCATACCATCAACACGGTCGAGAATCTCGTGAATGTATCCATCATCATCGATCGGCGGAATCATCACTGGGATCGCGCCTGCTAAAGCGAGATTGTCATAATAGCCTGACGGAACGATGGAACATGCAGGATTCGAACCTTGCATTGAACGATATTCCATGTTGATACCAATCAGTGGTCGCGTCGACATAGTGAAATCCTTTCAACAAAGCAAAAGACAATAACCGATGGGTCGCAATCCTCGAACTCGGAGTTGAGGCCGAAGGGTGCGGACAATACTCGAATCTTGACGAAACGGCAAACCTACTACAACATTTGAGGACCATTGCAAATGCTAGCACCACACTTGGTGATAGCATTTCGGTCCAACCGATTGCCTCGGTCACAACAACGAAGGCGTAGAATTCCCTAGGACGAGAGCCGGCTGATGCGTTTTGAAAAAGTTGCCCTGGCAACCGTAGGTTTCCAGATTCCACCAGTCGTCGTCACATCTGCGTCCATCGAAGAGCGACTTGCGCCGATCTATGAGCGACTTCGATTACCCACTGGACGGTTGGAGGGGATGAGCGGAATCGTTGAACGTCGATTGTGGGAACCAGGGACGAGGCTCAGCGACATCAGCATCCTGACGGCACGCAAGACGATCGAGGCGTCAGGCATCCCACCGACTGAAATCAGATGCCTGATTCACGCCAGCGTGTGCCGAGAATTTCTCGAGCCAGCAACCGCTTGTCGCGTACACTGGGGAGCTGGCCTACCAAATGACACCTGGGTCTACGACGTCTCGAACGCTTGTCTTGGTTTGATGAATGGTATCGTCCAGATAGGTACGATGATTGAGACCGGTGCGATTCGCGCGGGTTTGGTTGTCGGGACAGAGGACGCTTCGGGGCTTCTGCAAGCGACCATCGATCAACTGTTGAACGACCCGAACTTGACTCGTCAATCCATCAAGCCCGCATTCGCTTCTTTGACGATAGGGTCAGGTAGCTGTGCCCTGTTGTTGGTGGATCGCGACTATTTCGGCATTGGTGGTCGAGTATTCTGCGCAACGGCCCGGGCGAATACCAACTTTCATCACTTATGTCAAAGCGAGCAAGATCGGGCCGGCAGCGGTATGCTCCCGACAATGCAGACCGACTCGGAGCAACTGCTCGAAGCCGGTGTAGCCACCGGTGTTGAAACGCTTGAAGCCTTTCTGAAAGAATGTCCTTGGGAACAATCGGAAGTCGATGTGACGGTCTGCCACCAAGTGGGCAGCTCGCATCGAAAGAGAATGCTTGAGGCCTTTCATTTTCCAGAAGATCGTGACTTTGCCGTTTTTCAGCATCTGGGAAATACGGGCTCTGTCGCATTACCAACCGCACTCGGAATCGGCCTGCAGTTGGGCAAGATTGAACAACCTGCAAGAGCCGCGTTATTGGGGATCGGTTCTGGAATCAACTGCGTCATGATCGCAGCAGCGCTCGACGGTATTGCCGTGTCCAGCAATGTCGAGCAATGGAACGATGCGTTGAAATCAACTCGGTTCGATACGAATCCTAGTTCCATTGAGACTTCCCAGCCTGGCATTTCAAGTTAAAATGGCGGGTTCATTTTTTGGGAGAAGACGGCTCCGGGTGCGCTTCGATTTGCAAATGCGTACTTTTTCAAACCTAATCAAGAGGGCAAGTTGAGTGGCTACTGACAAATATCTATTTACCAGTGAATCCGTAAGCATGGGACACCCAGACAAGCTGTCCGACCAAATTTCGGATGCCGTTCTCGATGCCATGCTTGCCCAGGATCCGATGAGTCGAGTCGCCTGTGAGACGTTGGTGACAACTGGTTTGGCTCTGATTGCCGGAGAGGTGACGACCAAGGCGAATGTGAATTTAGCAACCGTTGTTCGAGATACGATTCGTGAAGTTGGCTACGTCGACGAAGAGCTCGGCATCAGCGCAGACTCCTGCAGCGTCATGGTAGCTTTAGGAGAACAGAGTCCGGAAATTGCTAAGGGTGTTGATGACGATTCGGCGGCGGGTAAAGAACTCGGAGCGGGCGATCAAGGCTTGATGTTCGGTTTTGCGTGCAACGATACAGAAGAGTTGATGCCCGTTCCCATCGCATTTGCCCACCGGATCATCAATCGACTGACAGAGCTGCGCCGGAACAAAGCCGTTCATTGGCTGCGTCCTGACTCGAAGAGCCAAGTCACGGTTTCTTTTGAAGGCAAGCGACCAATCGCGATTGAGACGATTGTTGTATCGACACAACATGCGCCGACGGTCTCGCGATCCGAAATCGAAGAATTTGTTCGCCACGAGGTAGTGCAGCACTGCCTCCCAGCCGAGATGCTGCACAAGAAGGTTCAATACCATGTGAATCCTGCAGGAAGTTTTGTACGAGGTGGGCCACATGGCGATTGCGGCTTGACTGGTCGCAAGATTATTGTCGATACCTACGGCGGTTGGGCCCGCCACGGAGGTGGAGCGTTTTCTGGAAAAGATGCTACCAAAGTCGACCGAAGTGCGGCGTACATGGCACGACATGTGGCGAAGAATGTCGTTGCGGCCGGTCTAGCCGATCGCTGCGAGATTCAGCTCGCGTATGCTATTGGAGTTCACGAACCGGTAAGTGTGACCGTCGATACTCAAGGTTCCGGCAAACTTAGCGACGAGGAGATTTGCAAAATCGTTTGTGAGTTCTTCGATCTGACGCCCGGTGGCATCATTAAGTACTTGGACCTACGACGCCCGATCTTCCGCAAGACGGCTGCGGGGGGGCATTTCGGCCGTTCCGAACCGGAGTTCACTTGGGAATCGACTGCGGCAGCAGAAAAGCTTGCGCGCGCAGCGGGCTTAACGTTGCAAGCGTTTTAGTTCGCTCTGAACGAATTGATGAAATTGGGCCGGCAGGTTCAAGGGAGGCATGATGCTCGAACTCTACGATCAGATACATGAAGCTTGCGCGTTCATAAAATCGCAATGGTCTCGAATTCCATACGCCGGCATCATTCTGGGTACTGGGCTCGGGCCACTGGTAGAGAAAATCGAAGTCGAGGTCGCCATTGATTATTCGGACATACCGCACTTTGCTAAATCGACGGCGGTCAGCCATCGCGGGCGGCTTGTTTGTGGAAACTTGTGTGGTTTGCCCGTCATGGCGATGGAAGGTCGACAGCATCTTTACGAAGGCTATGCACTTAAGCAAATCACATTACCGGTCCGAGTGATGCAGCATCTCGGAGCAAATCTGCTCGTCGTCTCCAATGCATGCGGGGGAATGAATCCGATGTATCGGGCGGGCGACATTATGCTGATTGACGATCACATCAATTTGATGGGTGACAATCCTTTGATCGGTATCAATGATGAGCGACTAGGACCTCGTTTTCCAGACATGAGCGAACCGTACGATTTTCGCCTGATCGACGTCGCTTTGAAAGTTGCTCGCCAAAACGACATCGTCGCTCACCGAGGAGTATTCGTCGCCGTAGCTGGGCCAAACTTGGAGACGAGAGCAGAGTACCGCTTCCTTAGGCTGATCGGAGCGGATGTCGTGGGGATGTCGACCGTTCCCGAAGTCATTGTCGCCGTTCATTGTGGGCTCCGCGTCGTCGGCTTCTCCATCATCACGGACATGTGCCTACCGGATGCTTTAGAAGCTGCGGAGGTGGAAAAGATTATTGCATGTGCGAACGACGCTGCTCCGCGACTGACAACTCTTGTATTGGGTGTGTTGGAACATGAAAGGAAAACGCATCAGGGGCTCTGCAGCTAACTTTCTCCATGAGTCCGCAATCGGATGCCAAAGCTACTTCATCAGCGTCTAATCGAATCGTGTGCTGCCATTCGGTCGCAGCGATTGCAGCCCAAGATCGGAATCGTACTTGGTAGCGGTCTAGGTTGGCTAGCCGAGCGTATCCAACATGCTGAGTTCTTCTCCTACGATCAGATACCTCACTTTCCAAGGTCAACCGCCCACGGGCACGCTGGGAGAATTGTACTCGGTCATTTTAGCGGAATGCCCGTCATGGTGATGCAGGGACGAGCGCACCTGTACGAGGGACACTCTGTCAGCACCACGACATGGCCCATTCGCTGCATGCATCGGTTAGGTTGTCGCATCCTCGTTGTTTCCAATGCCAGCGGAGGATTGAATCCACGCCTGAATAAAGGCGATGTCGTCGCCATCGATAGCCATATCGATTTGATGATGCGACCAATGGCCGAGGGCTACCAAAGTTATATGGGATTACCTAAGCGATTGCATGTGTACGACCCTGGCTTGATCCAAATCGCTTCGCAGGTGGCAATAAGAAACGGTTGGACCCTGCCAAGAGCCACCTATCTTGCCACGCTCGGTCCGACCTATGAGACGCGATCCGAATACCGGGCATTTCGATTTTTGGGTGGCGACATCGTCGGAATGAGCACGGCCCCGGAGGCTGCTTTGGCTGCTACTCTTGGAATGCATGTACTGGGATTATCCGTCGTGTCCAATGTTGCGAATCCCGACCGCCCCACCGTGACCACTCACGATGAAGTTCTCGAAGCGGGAAAGCAGGCGCAACGGAAATTCGAGCAACTGGTTACCGGCGTGCTCTCGGAACTTTCCGGACCTCCCGACTGATTTCAGGTTCCGGCCAATGATGTCGCACGTTCATCAAAGTGGAACCTGCTGAATGCAACTTTCTCGGCGTTCAGCAATGTTGTGACCTATCGTAAACTCGGGCGATTGGCAGATGAACATGGACCATAACCGTTCACGCGCCGATGCAAGTAAAAAATAGGGTCTGGACATGAATCGTTGTATTCGGCCTTGTTAGGCACATGGTCGAACCATTGACTTCTACGCGAATCACGCGATACAGCCTGAATTGGAGACTACGATGAAGCCTACCGAGTGAGCGATCGCGGTCATGTTGAACGATCGTATTGAAGCATTGGAACACCAAGTCGAAAAGCTGCTTCTACGAAAATCATCGATATCGCGCAGAAGCGAACGTCCCCGCTGAATGTCCGAGGAAAAAAAGGGCAACACGTTAAGGGGCGAACCAATGGAGGTCCCATGGGGTACCCGCGGCATCAGCGGGAACTCGTACCCATCGAGGATGTTGCGAGCGTTAAATCCTGTTTTCACGACGATAGTCGGCGATGTGGATTTGGTGCCTGCTGATTGGTGCCTTTCATCAGACCTGCCAGTTGGAGCCCCCGATCAGCACTGCTGTTCGTCCCCTGCCAGCTCGTCTGGCGGGAACGGGCGTTTGAATAGCTAGAATGGCCCGTTTTCGAACCGCCATCTACGAGTTTCGAGACAGGTTAAGAAATCAGCAAAAGTAGAATGTCCCCGTTTGCGAGCCCCCCGTTTGCGAGCCCCCGGGGTTCCAATCGCAGCTCGCCATGGCGCGACGATCGATATTGCCCTTCAGCATGAACAAACCTTGGCCAGAATCCGACAGGAACAAAGCCCTTTCCTAATGGTAGCGCTGTGGAGCTCAATACCATTCAGGGCGGGACAGCTAGTCCCTACCTTTCATCCTCACTACCTTTCTGTTTACGCTTCAACGTGGCACTTCGGCTCTTCCTCCGCCAAAACCCTTCGGTTCCTTTGAGGAACTCGCCTTATATCAACGCTGCAAAACTCTATACAGGGCCTCTGGCTGAGAGCTACCCCGGCGGGCTCCGCCCCCGCTAGTCCTCAAACCATTTCCAGACCGCACTTGCATCGCTTTGTTCGTCCGCATCTGCATTACGGTTTGATCAACGCGCCACGGGACTCATCCCGAGAGGCTACGATCCATTCCCATACAGCTAATGTTACCACGAGGGAGATTTCGACGCAAAAGTAAACAACTCCCAAAATGGTAGCGGAATTCCGAAACTGATATAGGGACACGATGACAAACAAACAGTAGGCTAAGTTTGCCAAGCCGATGATTCGTAGTGCAAATGCTGGTGCGAAGCATAGACGTAAAGCTAAAAGGTCAAAACAAACGAAGCACGCAGCAACAATTGTCATCCCATAGAGAAGTCCAAGTGGCATTCCAGTTCTTATTCGTTGCCCCGCCAACAGATAGGCGGTGGCAATCGAGGTTACCGCTGCGCCAATGGCATCGAAGAGCAGTAAGGCTCGTGGATTCAGCAGCAAGATTTTCAGGATTTGCAATGTGTCGGCGGTCTTATATGCAATGCACTAACGAACGCGACCGATAACCCAGCGGCGGGCGAAAACTTTGAACTTCAGAAAACGTCTCATCCGCCGCTTGGGTTCATCGGCTTGTTCGTCGTGTATTTTTTCGGTACTCTTTTGGGCAGGCGGACAATCTTCCGTCCCGACTCCTTTTCACGACGACGTAGATCCGCGCCGATTCGGTAGACATCATTGCCGCATTCTGCCGCAAGTCGATGCCGAATTTCCCGAATTTCCTCAGTAATTGAGTTAGTTAACATCAGTAATTCCCATTAGTTCGTCCGGTGTGCAAATAATGGGCGGATCAAACCCTTTCACCCGGCAAGTCTCTTCGATTTTCCACCGCATCGTAGCGTTGGCAATGTGTTTGAAGTTCCATGTCAGCAAGTATTTTAGTCCGTTAGCTGCAGCGAGGGCAATATGCATCGCGTCACGGGGTTCGGAATAGGGAATCGCGTTAGCTTGAAGCAACGATTCAGCGAGTGCATCGGCTTCATCGGAACCTCCAATTACCTCGATTTCATCGATGATCTTCAACCGTTCCTTCGCAGCAATTGCATCTACAGCAGAGCATTCGTCGACCACAAGATAGGAGATAAATAGTCGATTGTTCTTGGCGTGGTTCTCCCACCAATCTCGCGTGATGTGCTGGCGCGCAGCAACAAGCGTATCAGTCAAAATTCGGCCGGATAGATGGCCGATTATCGTCGTCTCAAAATAAATTGTTTCCATTCAACCATTCTAGGACGACGAACGACCAAGGTAACCCGGCGGCGGCCGAGAACCTTTGATTTGTGAAAACTCCCGATCCGCCGCTCGGGTTGACCGCCTTGTTCGGCCTATGGGAAATGCATTGCGACGAACGAGTACGCCTCATTTTCCATTCGATTGTTTGGGTAATTCTGGCCTGCTTCGTAATAACCTCGGAAGTAATCGTAGCCGAACTTTGCTAGAGATTCACCGCGATCAACAAACTGACGAACATGCACGAGTTCATGCGCAATAAGTTGAATCCCATCGGCGCCCGGACGAATGTAGATGTCGAATCCAAAGGTCTGCCCATCGGAACCGTGCTGATTGATCTGCGGTCCTTCAAAGCCGCCAATGCGGCCCCCACCAATTGCATCAAGTAAGGTTGCGTTGAAGTGGATCCGGACTCGATCGAGGAAACCAAAAGGTGGTTCCAAGAGGGGACGTTCGGAATCCGATATTGGGCGAGAAGGTTTTAACGCACCAAGGTTGTTGGCGATCATGAAATTCGCAGCGATCGGATACCCCGCAGCACCAGACGAGCTCCACAGATGAGCAATGGCTTTCTTGAATGGGTTCCATGACATGGACTGATCTCGTAAGTAGGCTGAACGACCCAAGCTCAGCGACCCGGCGCACGGGACGCAACGATTGCAACCGCGACGCCCCCGCCGGGTTCGCTGCAGCGCATGGTTAGGCGTCATTGTGGTTTGTTGAGTGCGTCGTCGTAAAGCTGGACGCGAAGAAAGTGAAAGTCCCACCGCTCGGCTGTTGGCGCATGGGAATAAGTCGCCTTCGTGTCGAGTTGGTTCTGGTGGCTCTGAAGATACTGCTGAAGACCAAGCCACCCGCGAAGGTTGGCTGGTGCAGTGGACGAGTCGCCCTCAAGGACGCGATAACCCGAAGTAGGAAGAAGTGCGCCCTGCATCCGGTATTGCTTGTTGGTGGCTGTTATCACGATGGCGCGGGGCTGCTGCTTGTCTTGCGATGCAAAGAGAATTCCACCGTCGCGGGTATCGTCGTCCAAAAGGTTGATGTCCACGAGTTGTTGTTTGGTGATGACTCGCCCGGCTCGCTCATAATTCATTAGAGCCAGATGGCACGTTCATCGGTAGCCGTGTTCGGAAAGCGGAGGAATGCGGGTCGAGGAACAGCCGGCTAAGATGAGAAGTAGCAAGAGCGCGCATGGCTTCACGGTGAGCGGGGAATGACGCCTAACGACCGCAAGCTCAGCGACACGCCGGAGCGGCGCGGTACCTGCATGGTGGGTGGAAAGGTGGTGGCGGAAGCAGGTGCCGTGATGCGGAGGCGTGTTCGCTGCAGCGCATGGTTAGGCGCTTCGGATTCTTGGAGTTGGCTCATGGCTACGCTGGGTCGGCTCCGAGATCAATCAGTTCTGGCGGAGAATTGCTCAAGACGCTGATACACATATCGCAAGCCAGCAGATACTCCTGCACCGCGGGATGGAACGATGGCGTCACGAAGGTAGGGCGCGTGGATTCGAGGTCGAGCCAACCGCCACTCTGCACCTCGTAAAGCCATCCGTTGCCGGAGTGGTAGTCGGTCCAGAACTCGCACAGGTCTCGCTCGTCGAGGACACGGTAGCCTACCCGCCCCTGGAATGTGACTCGAACGAACGCGAAGCCCTCGCCCTGATCGTCGATCTCGAGCGTTTGGTAATCCTGCCGAATGGTTCGGATGACGACGCGCTTGTATCGAAGTGAGGGAGCGTGTGTTTTGCATTTCGGCGTCATCGATCGTTCACGGAGTGCGCGTAGAAGCGCCTAACGACCGCAAGCTCAGCGACGGCGGAGGCTGGCGCAGCCCATGCGCGGGCGCAGGTGGCAGGGGGCGAAGGCGGTGGGCAGCATGGGCTGTGACAGCCGGAGCGGTTTCGCTGCAGCGCATGGTTAGGCGTTTCGTTCATTGGGAGTTGTGCTTCAGGCGTGATTGGAGAGCCAGCGTCCGATGTCGCTGGAGTCGTCGGACTGCTGAACGCCGAAATGCGTCCGAAGCCACGGCCAAGAAATGTCGTAGATGAGCAGGAGTCGAATGGGACTGTGCTCACTGCTGCGGGCGAGAATGAAATGCTCGCCTCGCTCAAGCGTGTGGAGGGAATAACGCTTGTCGCGGACGCCCTCCGGGTAGCTGGCGTGGTAGAAGGAAAGCTGAAAGTGACGATGCCCGTTGCGGCTCGGCTCGATGGCGTCAACGCGGATGGGTGAGTAGCTGCGTAGCTCGCCCGAAAACTCGTCGCCGATGAACTCCGCTGCATACCACTGGCCTCGGCAAAGAGTGAAACGTGTGGCTGTCGGTGTGCCTTGTTCATCGTTCATTCCAGACTGCGCGCAGAAACGCCTAACGCTGCCGATCACGGGGCGGCAACGAGAGATTTTCCATGTCAATTCCGTGCGACTTTGCCGCTCCCGTGCATCGGCTTGTTATCGCACATTGGGTTGAACTCGGATTCCGGCTTGAGCAACGCTTGCGTCGGCCCGGTCGTCAGCCCAGTTCCGATCATTTTTGCACCAAATTCTCGAATTGCAAGTCAGAAAAGTTTGAACCGTCTATTGGGTGTTCCGTCTTGTGGGAAGGTCGAGCCAAGTGATCACGCAGGTCGAGTATTGGCATCGCGCACGACGCTCAGGGCAACAAGCACCAAGAGTGCAAGACTTCACTCGCCCCGAGCGTGGAGTCGCGCGGCCAAGCAGCGACATCGCGAGTTAGGAGTACTGAAGTCACGCGCCACGAGCACTGAAGGCGCGCTGAGGTCGACCCGATAACGCTGCCGATCACGGGGCGGCGACGATTAAATGTCAATTGTGAATCCGCGTGCCTTCGCCGCTCCCGTGGATCGGCTTGTTATCGTGAATCGTGGGTCGCTTTTCAGAAAGTGGTCCAATCAGGAAACACGGTACTCCATTCAGCGCCCGTTGGCAATGATCGAAGTATTGTTTCAAACCCCGAAATTCAGGAGCTGTCGACAGACGCTGCGAGGATTCAGGATAACGTTCACGATCACCGGGCCGCTGGAGTGATCGTTCCATTCAGAACACGCGCTTTCGGCGGCTCCGCGTGCATCGTGTTGTTATGCCACGATTGCGGTCACAACACCGACAGTTCGTCAACAATCCGCTTTGTGTTCGACACGGCAGCGGTCAAGAACGGCATTACCAATTCATTGTTCGAATCAAAACGGAAGGAAACCCAAGTGATTACTGTTTGTTTGCCCTGACCCGCAAATACTGCGGGAGTATTGGTTGAAATATTTTGGCCGCCCGGAATTACTATGCCGCCCATTCGAATCGACGTACCCGGCGCCATTGAGATCGAACATCCTTCGCCAAGTGACATGGAAACGCCACCTGATTCAATTTTTAGCTGCCGTGTTTCTTCTCGCTTCTGCGGGGTCAATCTCTGGTGCTTATTTTCGTTATTCAAGTCCATGAAAAGTGGTAGCCAGCGGTTTTCAGCGGCAGCAAAGTGTTGGTAAGCCTCAAGCTGAGTCACGATGTCAGGACGAGACGCGGTGATACCCGGAATACATGCTTCAACGCGGTTTGAGGCCTGAAACGCAGCGCGATCTTGGCCAAGGCGAGAATATGGAAAGTCGATATTGGGATTGGCTCACAATGAACTGCCGTATTTGTCGAATAAGCCGTGCGCCGAAAAATCGAGAGCAGAGCGTAGGTTCTCCATTACGCTCTTAATCTCAACCAACAGTGTTGGCTTGATTGTTGTTTCGGCAAGCGACTGGTCATACGCAGCTTGGAGTTTTGGAATTTCGTTGTGCGCGTGCTCCACAAGTGCTTTTGCGTCATCAAAGTAGGCCATGTTTCTTTTCTGCCTCTGTAGTGGCATAACGACGCCGATCACGGGGTGGCGACGATTAAATGTCGATTGTGAATCCGCTTGCCTTCGCCGCTCACGTGGATCGGCT
>JBBIUE010000067.1:0-28901 GCA_037440405.1 Pirellula sp.
AGCATGAACCGAACCAAGAACCGCCCATCTCAAACGAAAATTCGCAACAACCGCAAGCTGCTTGTCGAGAATTTGGAATGCCGCAAGCTCATGGCCGCCGACCTAATGGCAACGCTGGACATGAGCACTGGCATTTTGAAAGTGGAAGGCACGCCACGCAACGATACGATCATCGTCAAGAACAACAATGGCATGCTGAGCGTCCACGGTATTCGCATCCAGGTTCAAGACGGTGAAGACGTCCAGCAAGTGCAACAAGTCTCCCGCTCCTCGGTCGTGAGGGTCTAGGTTGGCGGGGGACGATACGATTACCATGAATGAAGTCGGCATGCTCGCTGGCGATGGTGTCCCATTGTGGGCGTGGGGCGGCAATGGTAACGACGTGATTCGCGGTGGAAGCAGGAATGACCGACTGATCGGCGAGAATGGCAATGATGTTCTTTATGGCAATGCTGGAGCTGATCAGCTCTTTGGAGCTTTCTTTTCGTCAGATGTGGAGACGGGGGGAGGCCACGATCAGTTATATGGTGGCGCAGGAAACGACATGCTCCGCGGAGGTCAAGGCAATGACCTTCTGGATGGCGGAGGAAATAACGATACGCTGATCGGCGGAGCTGGCAACGACACGCTGTTGGGTGGCTCTGGAGATGACGTTCTCACCGGAGGCGATGGGGATGACACCATGGACGGTGGACTTGGCGTTGACACGATTATGGAGGTCGGCGGACATGCTTACCTGACGGATTCGTCCCTCTATTTGCAAGGCGGTAGCGAATCGAACAACAACCTTGTGAGTATCGAAAAAGCTCATTTGACGGCGATGGATATCGGTTGGGGTTACACCGTGCTCGACGCCACCGCATTCAGCGGTTCCGTTACGATGATTGGGTCGGAACTTGCTGACTATATGTACGGCGGAAGCGGAAACGATTTTCTCTATGGTATGGGCGGTGCGGACTATCTCTCCGGCGGGCCTGGCGTTGATCTTCTGGACGGCGGTGCGGGCGACGATCGAATTGTCGTCGGTGAGGGCGCTGATAACGCAGACGGTGGCTCAGGCTTCGATACGATTATTGCTTCCAGCTTCTACGCCTTCCTGACGAATGCATCCTTCCGCTACTGTGATATTCCTTTGGCCGCTTACGTGACAGCGGCCATCACGGGATTCGAAACGGCAGTGCTGACCGCCAACCCTCAGGGCAATACCTACACCTTGCTTGACGCTTCACAGTTCAGCGGTCCTACCACTATGTACGGATCGAATGTCTCGGACTGGATGTATGGTGGTTCAGGAAATGACACAATCTTCGGATACGGTGGCGATGATGTCATCGAAGGCCGAGGCGGTCACGACACGATCCACGGGGGTGATGGAATCGACACGATTTACGGTGGCGATGGGAATGACACCATCTACGCTGGAGCAGGCAACGATACGGTTCACGGCGAACGTGGCGACGATTTGATTTATGGAGAAGATGGCAACGATCGTCTGTTCGGTGGGTTCAGTGGCAACACGGCAGATTACGGTGCCGATACGATCTTTGGTGGTCGGGGAAATGACACGATTCGTGGAGGTTGGGGCGACGATTGGTTGTACGGCGGCGACGGAAATGACACAATCATGGGGGAAGATGGCCACGACAACATCTTTGGCGAAGCGGGCGATGATATCCTCCTGGGAGGCTATGATGGAACCGAAGTGGAAAATGGCAATGATCGGATTTTCGGTGGAGCGGGTAACGATCGCATTTGGGGCGCTGACGGCGATGATTGGCTCTACGGTGAAGCTGGAGACGACATTCTGGTCGGCCAACGCGGTCGCGATCGAATCTTCGGCGGTGACGGCAATGATCAGATCTGGGGTGGTGCCGGCAACGATAAACTGGTCGGCCAAAACGGCGACGACATCATCTACGGCGAAGACGGCAACGATGAGATCATCGGCGGACAAGGAGCGGATCAGCTCTTCGGTGGCAACGGTGATGATATCATCGTAGCGATCGACGCCAACTCGACGGATATCGTCAACGGCGGAGCGGGCAATGACACGGTTTGGTCGGACTTTTACTATGTCGGGTTCTTCGTTCCGATGTTTGATACGGTCGCAACCGACGCTGGAGATACCGTTCACTACGTCAGCAGCTTTACGAACGGTGCGGACCGAACGCTCAACGGCGACAACATTGCCGATCCTACCGACGGCACGAACTACAAGAACTTTTCCTCGAACTGGCTGTTCGCAAATAACGGACCGAATCAGAACGATATTAATCAAGGAGCTCTTGGCGACTGCTGGCTCATGGCTCCCATGGCATCGATCGCTCTGGATCGCCCAGGCCATATCCGAAAGTTCGTGGCGGACTTCGGTGACGGGACCTACGGCGTGAAGCTTGGCAACAACTTCTACCGAGTGGATGGCGATCTGCCGACCCTGGGCGCTTGGAGCAACACACCGCTTTATGCCGGACTTGGAACGGAAAATAGTCTGTGGGTTGCTATCGTCGAGAAAGCTTACACGCACTTCCGCACGGGAGCCAATACCTATGCTTCGCTTGCCAATGGTGATCCCTCGGACGCTCTGCGGGCTTACGGTCTCTCCTCAGTCGGAATCAACTACTGGGCGACAACATCCAACGACAACTCGCTTGCGAACGATATCTACACCCACTGGAACGCTTATCAGAACACCGTCATTTGCACAGGAACCGTTCCGAATGGTTCGCCTCTCGTTGCCAACCATTGCTACAGTGTCGTCAGCGTCACACGCAACGCATCAGGCACGGTAACGTCGATCCGACTCCGAAATCCTTGGGGTGGAGCGAATCCATGGGTCGATTTGACACCAGCTCAAATCGGTGCTTGCGAAATCTGGGTCGCCTGGGGAAACGCATGATCAGATAGCTTCGAATATCGGTTGTATTACAACCAAATTTGAAATTCGGAAAAGGCTGCAGGACAACTCTCTTGCAGCTTTTTTTTGCGAAGACGCTTTCACTGAAATTTTGGTCTCTCGTCATGAGCCCTTGATTTCGACCGAATCAAAACTTGGTTTCGCTTGGTACGAAATCTGAAGTTGAGTATCATATGGACCGCATTGCGTACCGTCATGTCTGACCTTTCGGCAATTGCTTCGCAACTCGAATTTGAAAAGTAGTTTGGCTTGAACCTTCACGATGAAAATGACTTGGAGCCGTCGAACAGGCTTGAGGCAAGGATCTCTGAAGCGAGGTTGCTTGAGATTGCGAACCAGCTACCCGGAGTGGCGATAGGGACGACTTCGCTTGGGCGGGCCCAGGCAGCCGAGGCCTTAGCCAAAGATCGCCCTGAATCGATCGTCTTCAGTTGGTTTCTCGATTCCTATCAAGAGAAATTGGCTCGCGATCATGCCGAATCGCTTCCAAATCTTTCCATGATTTGCGGTGCCGACTGGCCGGATCGGTCACTGGACTTGGCTCTCGTCCCCATTGCGACTCAGGGCGAAGCCGAATTGGTTCGCGATATCCTTCAAACCGCCTATCTGCGATTAAACATTGGAGGGTGGTTAGTTGCGGCCGTCGACCATGCCGATGACCACTGGCTTCATGATCAGATGAAGGCATTCGACAAGCACGTCAAAGTGCGTTCATTCTCCGACGCACGAGTTTATCTTGTGCAGAAGGAGCACGAGTTGCGTCGAATTCGCAACTTTACATGTGAGACGTCATTTCGTGATCGCGGGCGAACCATTCACTTGGTGACTCGTCCCGGCGTGTTCGCTCATCGAAAATTCGACGACGGCGCAAAGCAGTTATTGGATGCGGTGGATGTCTTTCCCGAATCCCGTATTCTCGACTTAGGTTGCGGGAGTGGCGCTGTCGCTGTTGCCTTGGCTGCTCGTGAATCGGATTGTCAGATTCTCGCTGTAGACAGCAATGCCAGAGCGATCTGGTGTTCTCAAGCTGCCGCTGAAAGAAACGGCGTCACGAATGTTCGCTGCGTCCTCGACCATTCCGATGCCTTCGTTGATTCTAGTTCTTTCGATATGGTTCTGGGCAATCCGCCGTATTTTGGAGATCATCGTATTGCAGAGCACTTTATTCGAACCGCACTCAAGGCTCTGCGTCCCCTAGGGCGGTTGGTTCTCGTGACAAAGCAACCGAATTGGTATCGTGACAACATTGCTCGATGGCTCGATGAACCTGAAGTATGGCCGAGCGGGAAATATTTCATCGTCTCCGGATTGAAACCATCCTGCCAATCGGATGGAGTTCGAGTAAACTAGAGCACTCGTTGGAACGTCAAGAGCCTATCCCAAAACCGACACGTCAAAAAGCCAAAAGCGTCAGCGACTTAACGTTGGGTTCGGCTTCAAGTCCTTCCGTTGCAAATCCCACCTCGTATCGAGACATACTATGAAGCGTAGAATTGCGCAAAACAATATGAAGCATATCCGACTGAGTAGCATACGAACCAATCGCCTTCGAATCGCTTTTCGGTTGCTCGCGATGGCTTTGATGTCGTGGTGCGTCGCTTTCTCGGGACGGGGGCTGGGGGAGGACGTTCCAGGTAAGGAATTGCTCAAACACGGTCCGCGACCGGCTCGGCCTGAGCTCGCTCCTTCGAAGCTTCCGATGAGCTGGATTCGCCATGAGAGAATCGCACTGATCGGGAACTCCACTGCGGAACGCATGAACCTTTTCGGCCATTTTGAGACTTATTTGCATTTAGCAACGACCGATCACGAGCTGGTGGTAAGGAATTTCGGTTTCCCTGCCGACGAAGTCGCGAACCAGCAGCGATCTGGAAACTATGATCGGCTAGACGATCCCCTGGATACGTTTGGGGCAGACACGTTTCTGTGCTTTTTTGGCTTCAACGAGTCCTTTGCTGGGCCTGATGGCGTTGAGACCTTTCAAGCCTCCTATCGAGGTTTCGTCGAACGGCTCTTGGACAAGTATCGTCGCGACGGCACGGGGGCGAAAGGACGAGTGGTTTTATTCACTCCAATTGCCAACGAAGACCCCAACGATCCGCTCGCGCCAAACGCAGCCGAACTGCGAGCCAACTTGGAGAGTTACAGTCAAGCTGTCCAAGAGGTTGGACGCCAACTGGGTGTGCCCGTGATCGACCTCTTCACCGAATCCGCGAAAGTTTTTGACAGCCAGCCAGGGTTGCAATTCACCATCAACGGCGTTCACGTCAACGAGCTTGGCGACGAACTCGTTGGTAAACTTGCAGTACAAGCTCTTTGTGGAGCACCGAATCCAAAGACGGACATGTCCATAGTAGCCGCAGTCCGTGATGCCGTTAATGACAAGAGCTGGGTCCACCTGCAAGACTACCGCATGTTGAACGGCTGGTATGTCTACGGTGGTCGACGGACCTGGGATCATGAAACGTTTCCACGAGAATACAACAAAATTCGCCGCATGGCAGAACTTCGAGATGAATTGGTATGGGCTAGGGCGAAAGGACAAGGACTGAACGATCGCCCACGCGATGAAGAAAGCGGCGAATTGATCGTGCCGCCAACTCGATTTGGCGATCCGCGACAGAGTTATTCCGAACCGAAGGAACTTCGATACCTCACTCCCGAGGAGTGCATCGCCACCATGGAAGTTCCTCAAGGATTTGAGGTGAAGCTATTTGCAGACGAGCGGATGTTTCCCGAGCTCGCGAAGCCGGTGCAGATGACCTTTGACAATCGCGGACGACTGTGGGTCGCCTGCATGCCAACTTATCCGCAATGGCGGCCAGGCGATAAACGACCCGACGATCGACTGCTCATTTTGGAAGACACGAATGCGGATGGGGTCGCCGATAAGTGTACTGTCTTTTACGACAAACTTCACTGTCCAACAGGCTTCGAATTTTTCAATGGTGGCGTGTTGGTGGTCGACCAACCGCGATTGGTTTGGCTAAAGGACAATGACGGTGACGATCGAGCGGATCAGATCGTGCACGTGCTTGATGGCTGGGGAACGGATGATACCCATCACACGATCGGAGCCTTCGAGTCTTCTCACGGCGGGCTGCTTTACATGCTCGAAGGAGTTTCGATGAGCACAACCGTGGAAACCCCTTGGGGGCCAAAGCGTTGGCAGGGAGCCGCCGGCGCGTTCATCTTGAACCCTCGAACATTGGAATTAAGTCGATTCACTACGCCCGGTTACGGCAATCCTTGGTGCATGGTCTTCGATCCTTGGGGACAGGGAGTGATCGGCGATGGAACAGGATCTCAGCAACATTGGGCGAGTGGTCTGTCGGGCGCACAGATCGGCCCTCGTCGCGGCCTGGACGCGATTTTTGATAATCAAGGCATGAGGCCAAGTGTCGGCAGCGAATTCCTTTACACCCGGCATTTTCCTGCTTCGGTGCAGGGGCAATTCACTTATGGCTGCGTCATCAACATGAACGGGCTGCCGAGATTCCATGTCGAAAATGACGGTGCCGGTTTCAGCGGCTATCGCATCATGCGCGATGGCAGGGCTGATGATTTGATCCGCAGCACCGACAAGAATTTTCGTCCGACCGATCCTCAGATTGGACCGGATGGTGCACTTTGGTTTGGCGATTGGTGCAACGCACTGATTGGTCATATGCAGTACTCGCAGCGCGACCCCAATCGCGATCATACGTTCGGTCGAATCTATCGACTCGTGTATCCCGAGCTGCCGTTGGTGCAACCCGTAACACAGTTTGGCAAGTCGGAACTGGAGTTACTTGACCAGTTTCGGGAATATGAACCACGGACTCGAAATCGGGTTCGAACCGAATTGGCGAATCGACCCACGGAGAAAGTCGTTGCGGCGATCAAGACATGGCTTGCATCGATTAAGGAGAACGACCTGGAACTGGACCGACTGCGATGTGAGGCACTTTGGGTGCTGCAGCGGCATCATATCGTCGATCGAGAGCTAATGCGTCAGGTGCTGGCTTCCGAACGATTTGAGGCTCGAGCCGCAGGCATTCACTATATTTCCGACATGCAACGATGGATTCCGGAAGCGATTGAATATTTGGAGGCGGCAGCTTCGGACGAACATCCCCGAGTTCGAGCGGAGGCGGCACGCGCATTGAGCTTTATTCCTACCGAGCGCAGCGTCAAAGCCGTTCTTGCGATCGCGTCGTCACCGATGGATAAATGGTTGGCATACGTCGTTGAGCACGCCATTGCGGCGCTCGAGTCGACGTGGACTCCCATGTTGAGTGATGGTTCATTGTCATCGGTGCCCGAGAAAGGTCTCGAGAAGATTGATGCGTACTTAGCATCGGCGCGACCGGGATTGACGGCACAGCGACACATCGCGACCTTGCTGGATCCGAATACCAAGGAAGTGGCCCGAGAGAACGCTTACGGAGCACTGATGAACCTGCGCGGGAACGCGCGGAATGGTCAGGCCGTGTTTGCTCGCGTTTGTGCCAATTGCCACAAGGTGCAGGACAAAGGATATAACTTTGGCCCAGAGCTCACCGATGTCGGCCGGCGTCTCAGCAAGCACGACTTGATCGAGTCGATCGTCGATCCGAACGCGAAAATGGACAAGAAGTACCTAACCGAGATCATTTTAACAGAGGACGGAGTTGTCTATTCCGGATTCATTGCCAGCGAAACCGATTCGATGATTCACATCTTACTGCCGGAGGGCAAGGAAGCTCGGTTAAATAAAGGCGAGATCAGCGACCGAAAAACGGCCATGCAAAGCAGCATGCCAGAAAACTTGGCTGCTACGATAGCTGCATCCGAGTTTCTGGATTTGATCGAATATCTGACAACACTGAAATAGCGGTCCGGCATCGGATGAATCAAGCAAGGACCCGCGACGATATTGCTGCTGAGTATTTTGAACGGTTATCGTTCACTCCTTATCCGGTCCAGGAGGAAGCTCTACTTGCGTGGTTCACGTCGGATTCAGGTGTGCTCGTTTGTGCGCCAACCGGAACGGGCAAGACACTCATCGCGGAGGCCGCCGTCTTTGAAGCACTGTTGACCGGAAAGCGATGTTATTACACGACACCGCTGATCGCTCTGACGGATCAAAAATTTGTCGAGTTGCAGCAGACTGTGGAACGTTGGGGATTTTCTCGCAATCAAGTCGGGCTAGTCACTGGCAATCGACGGGTCAATCCACAAGCTCCAATTCTCGTCGTGGTCGCGGAAATTCTGCTGAATCGTCTGCTCAATTCCGAAGTGTTTTCGTTCGAAGACGTTGGTTCGGTCGTCATGGACGAGTTTCATAGCTTCAATGATCCGGAGCGAGGTGTTGTTTGGGAGTTAACGCTCGGGATGCTCCCGAAACATATTCGACTTCTGCTCCTTTCGGCGACCGTCGGCAATAGCGTTGAGTTTTGTTCGTGGATGCTCAAGAGCCACGGACGGAATTTGCAACTGGTCCGTGGCGAGGAACGCAAAGTACCATTGTCCTACTGGTGGGTGGATGATGCCTATCTCGAAGAACTTCTTGAGAAGATGGTGGAAGGTGATGAGCAAACGAGACGCACACCGGCGCTGATCTTTTGTTTCAATCGCGAAGAATGCTGGCAGGTCGCCGAATTATTGCGAGGGAAAAAGCTGATCGATAAGCAGCGTCAAGCAGTCCTATCCGCCCGTTTGGAAGAGTTTGATCTTTCGCAAGGGGCGGGGCCGAAGTTGAAAACCTTGTTGCATCGCGGCGTCGGCCTGCATCATGCTGGTGTGCTCGCCAAGTACCGTCGACTCGTGGAGCAGCTCTTTCAAGAGAAGCTTCTCAGTGTGGCGGTTTGCACGGAAACCCTTTCCGCTGGAATCAACCTTCCAGCTCGCAGTGTTGTTCTCCCAACCTTGGTGAAAGGGCCAAAGGACAAGAAGAAATTGATCGAGGCAAGTAGTGCTCAACAAATCTTTGGCCGGGCGGGGCGACCCCAGTACGATTCGCAAGGATTCGTTTTCGCGTTGGCCCACGAAGATGATGTGAAGTACCTAAGATGGAAAGAAAAATATGACCAGATTCCCGAAGATACGAAGGACCCCGGCCTGCTCCGCGCGAAGAAGCAACTCAAGAAGAAGATGCCTACACGAAGTCAGGGTGTGACCTATTGGAGCAAAGAGCAATTCCTACAGCTACAGAAAGCGAATCCGGCGAAGCTGTTCAGTCGCGGCCCGCTGCCGTGGCGACTGCTGGCTTACATGCTGGTCCAGACCAGCCGCATCGAGCCGATGAGAGAATTGGTTAACAAACGACTTTTTGAACCGGCGGACCGTTTGGCGGCGCAGAAGCAATTGAATCAGATGCTTATTACTTTGTGGACTGGTGGCTACATTGTCCTTGATCCGAAGCCCAAACCGCTTTCGGCAAACTCCGATTTTTCTGCGACGACATCAAGTATTCAGAAACCCGGATTGATGGATCGAGCAGGAATTCAGGCCCGACCTGTCGCTGAAGCTGATGACGACCTGGAAGACGACGAAGACTCGAAGCAGCCGTTCTCGATTCCTGTGGATGATGCCGATCGAGGTTACGACTTGCTTAACTACCGCCCAGAAACGGCTGAGCCCACCGATCGAATGGATGCTCTGCTGCGCCTGCGTAGCATTCATCCTCTTTTTGGAGTCTACGTGGCCAATTACTTGGCCCATGCAGACGAAAGCGAACGCATTTTGGCTTTGGAGAGTGTTCTCGAAATGCCTGCAACAGTCGCTCGTTCCGTGCGTCCGCCGCGTCGAGACCGAATGCCGCCCGGTCCTCTTGCGACTGAACTTTTAGAACCGCGATTGCTAGAGCTGGGCCTGGCATACGCCGAAGAGATCACTGGCCAATACCAGGACGAACGCGAAGGCGATTCCGAAAGGGATACGGATGAGCCGAGGATGCGGCGCTTTCGCGACGAACCGCCCCCTCGTCCGCTGAGCCTCGCAGAGAAACTCCTCCGCCTTTTTCAATACGACTTTCCTCGCGTTCATGACGTGCGGATCGAGAGCGTTTGGTGCATTGGCGAGTTGCTCGAGTTTCAGGGAGATTTCAATCAATACATTCGCGCTCGTAGTCTCCAAAAGCAGGAAGGGATCATCTTCCGACACCTGCTGCGATTCATTTTGCTGCTCGATGAGATGGCGGAAATACCACCCTTCGGGACGACGACGGAAACCTGGGAAGACCCGCTCGACGATCTGATCGATCGGTTGACCAAGACTTGTCGCGATGTCGATCCCGAAAGTACTGACGAAGTGCTAATGACGGACCATGTGGACGATGAATTGCTCATCGGCAAACCCTCGTTGCGACGAAAGGCCCGAACATAGTTCTTCATCGTGGACTCAAGCGTTGCAAACGCCGTTGTGCGTGAGAACGCGTGAGGATCGCCGAGAAAGCAAACTCTGAACATCATTCGGCTGAGCCCAAGAATGCACGATGAGTCATTTGACGAGTCCCTTGAGATTCGCAATTTTTCTTAACAGCTTTGTCCGTTTTTTGCGATGGTGGGACGTCGACAACCGTCGCTATGCTCTATTCCCTGACGAGCAACTCTCCGTTCATGACCATCCAGTGCCCTGGAAAAGTACAGAGATAGGGGTAGCGACCGGGCTGATCGGGTACTTGAAAGTAGATCGTCATCTCTTCTTTGGTCTCGACGATGTCGGTGTAAGCGATGATGTCGTCCGATTGCGGGACGTAATGTTTGATGCCAGCATCCGGATCGCCGATCATCCGATTCGATTCCTCTCCCACAACTTGGAGTTTTCCCGGCCGAACGAGAACCCAGTTATGCGGCACGACATCTGGATTGATAAACCGCACGGCTAGTAACTCGCCTGGCTTTGCGACGAGCTGTCTTTGCTTGAAGGACAGATTCGTTCCCGCCTCGATCTCGATGGTTCGAGCCTTCGGTAGGACTCGGCTCCATGGATTCTGGACTTTTCTCGATACTCGCTTCAGGTCTCGTACAAGCGGAATTTCTAGTAGCCGCTTTTCGATTCGCGAGTAGTTTGGCAAATCTTCGAACGGATGATCGAGATAGAGACAAGTTGCAAACAGATCGATGGTCGAATCTGAGGAAGTCGATAACTGAAGATGAACCGTATTGCTCGGTTGAAGATCGGGCAATTCGAGGAACAACGTCCGACCATCCTTCAGCAGATGAGCGCTGCGAATCGTGAGTACGTCGTGCCCTCGAATGCCATCATGCATCGTCGAATACTCTTGAGATCCGTAGGCTGAACTGTAGCGATAATTCCATGCCTGCACGAAGTGCGCGCGTTCTTGGAGAACGTGTTCCGGCTGAAGAGATTGGGAGAACTGAATGGCAATCCCATTCTCGTACACGTGGAACCCAACCGGCAGAGGTGAAGCAGTGCCTTTGTATCGAACGCGCTGCAAGCAGCCTCTGTCCGTGCTGTAGGTTCCCCATCCCGTCATACCAGACACGTAGAGTTGACCATCGATCGGGTGAAACTTGGCTCGGTGAATGCCAGAACGAAATTCGCCAGCAATCCGATACACGGCCCCTTGAGTTTGGGCGTTCACTTCGTCCCGTAACAGTACAAAAAGCGAAGCCGCACCGAACGAGGTATGAATCATTTGACCTCGAAGCGGTCCAAAACGATCGCTGTCGATATACGCTTGCCCTCCCGATGAATTGTCGATGCCTCTCGGTAAGTAGATCATGGGAGGTTCGACAACCTGGCCATCATCTTTGGGGCCGCGATATCCATAAAATGGCGGCTCTCGATTGCTGAGGTCTAGCGATTTTGCCTTGACCAACGCGATTTGCGTCGTTGGCGTCCATTCTCCTTCCGAACAGGGAACAGTGATCGATCCATCTGGGTAGATGCCGATACCGTCTGGATTGCGAAAACCTGTCGCAATGACCTCGCAGCGTTGACCGTCCGCCGAAATACGAACTAAGCCTTGGTTGCCTGACGAGGTATAAAAGTTCCCTTCTTCGTCCGTGACCAAACCACAAATGTAATCGTGCCCAGCGGGAGAGGTTTCATACGCGTTCGAGAAGCATTCATACCAGTCGGCCTCACCATCGTGATTCAAATCGTGAAGTCGCGTGATTTGATTTCGGCCGAGCACGAAGATGCCTCGGTGATCAATCACCATGCCCAACGCGTGGTGCAATCCCGAGGCGAACCTCGACCAGGTAACTTGTGGGTTCGAGACGGATGGATCGAAGACGACTCCTTGGCCCCTCCAAACGTCCCCCTGAATCGTACAGATGAACACGTTGCCTTCCGCATCGTAAGCATGATCGCCGCAATAAATGAGGGACTTCCAAGGATTGTTCCATGGCAGCTCGATCTGGTCGGTAGCGAACGGACGTTGATCACCTAGATGAATGGGAAGTGTGAAATTCTGTGGCCACTGTCGCTGGCCTCCGCTGCACCAGTGTCGAAGCGGATGGTCGACTCTCGGCGCAACGACACGGTCCAGCTTACCATTTTGAACCCAAGGTGAGTCGAGGTATTCAATTTCGCCGATGCTGTAAGCGAAAATGACCCGTTCGTTGTGGCGATAGAATCCTTGAAAACGAAATGGCTGTTCGGGCAGCTTTCCTTGTTCATGATCGAGCCATTTCCCCTTTGGGCTGACGCCATGCATCAGGCCATGCCGCACGTTTGAAAAGCGAAGGAATTCTCCTTCCCACAAGGCAGGATAGGTTAATGTGTCCGGATCAAAACAAACGTGAAAGTTGGAATCATCTCCCAAGGATACGCAGATTCCGCGTCGAACGACCAAGCCGTTGGGACCTTGAAAAACACCGCACTGGACTCGGTCCAGCTTGGTTTCGTTCCAAGAACCATCAGCCCAAGATTGCTCATTTTGATTTCCCCAATGTCCAAAGCCCTCTCCATCGAGTCCTGGAAAGACTTGCAGCAGACGGGGTGATCGCTCGGACTGACGAAAATAACTCGCCTGTTTGGCGTAGAAATCATACAGTCGATCACGGTTGATTTCGGCTTGCCAACTCGGCCATTGGGACGGATCGAGTGGGTCGCGAACATAGGCAAACATCTCGGGTTCATGCGGTTGAGCGTGCTCCATGACGACTAATGCAAGTTCGCGTGGCAGACGCCGATGGTGTCCTAAATCCGTGACAAACGCGATCAAGTCAACTAACTCATCATCGGACATCGCCTGACAGAGACCTTCCGGCATCATGGAGGGCGCCTCATTGATTGCTTCGATTTCACTTCGGGGAAGCGATCTTTCTTGAGACGAAGCGGGATCTCGGACGACGATGCGCTCCTGATCCGTGCTCACGATGTAACCGCGAATAAGTTCACCTTCCGACGTTAGCGCCTGAACGACACGATAGGCTTCATCGACCGAATGATTCGGCCAAAGCAGCGAAGCAATGAGCTCGGACGCTGAGCGTTTCGTCGCGATATTTGTAAGTTCCGGTCCAACGGTTCCGCCGAAGGTATCGATCCGGTGACACGATAGGCACGCTGTCTTGGCGGATGCAAAGATCGCTGCGCCTCGATCTGCCCTGCCTTCCTTCGTCGCGATATCTCGAAGCGATTCCACCGTGGCCGCGTCATAAGCTGCTGGGAGCGATCTGCGATCCGACAGAGTCACATCCAACAAGTCTCCGGCGTCAGCGTTCCACGAGCGATAGTTCACCATCGGAACATCTTCGCCCTGGTGTTTGCGTTTCAGCCACTCCAATCCGTCGAGGTTGTCCAACAAGCGCAATCGAGCGTCGCAGTCGCTGTGATTTAGAATTCCGATCGGTCCCTGATAGCCGCTATCCAACAAGGTGCGATACCATTCCTCGTCGCGATCACCTGCTCCGATGGGAGTGATCTTGCGGCCGCGTTGATCACCATCGGTGAACATGCCATTGAGATTGAACGCCAAGAGATGGGAACGCATAGATGCGAGCAGTTGCGGCAATCGATCGATTTGCGAATGCCCGTGATGAAGGTTGTAGACGATGCCAACATTGGGCATGCGAAGTTGCTCAATGATCTTGATCTGATTTTCAGGCTCTCCAAACCATCCGCCGTGATTGTACAGTCCCACTTGGCAACCAATCCTGTTCGCGGCTTCGGCAATGGGCCGAATGCGATTTACCCAGAACTCCACTGCCGCTGCCCGAGCCGCCTCCGTGTCCTGAACCTCGCCGCCACCGGTCACCCACAATTGCGTCTTGAGTCCGTGCTTTTCAAGCAGCCCGAGAATATGCTTGGCTTCATCGTTCAATTCATTTGGAAACCACCAGGCTGTCAGCTCGATGCCGTAAGCCTGCAGCATCGCAATCTCTTCTTCGAAGCTGGCAACGTGTTCGGCGCGATAATCATAGGCAAGGCGTCGAATGCCGAGCTCGCTCAACATTTCCGCTCGCTCTCGTGGTGAGCGCTTCGCCTGATCGAAGGGGACAATACACCACGCAACCAGATTCTCTCGACGAAAAACATCCGATCCCTCCGCTGGTTGATAGGCAAGAGTCGTCGAGCATCTACCAGCGAGAGACAGCATATGAATGCAGAGCAGGACGATCAAACAGATGATTGTCATCCCCGTGGGCTGAGCAAGGAGGAAATTATTCGGTCTATCGATATGAAATTTGAACTTTCGGTGGAGCTGGATTCTACCAAGGATGGGCATGGCGGCACTGTAAGACAGTTCAGAAAGGAATGGGGCGGGAAAGCACCGTTCGGTACAGGTCAAAGTATAGCTTAATTCGGCGCGCAGCAACCCGCAGCCGTCAACTTGAAAAGTGATGATGAATCACACTGTAACGTATTGCGTCGGCCGTAACCCGTAAGCAAGAAACGAACCATTAATGCATGGCAAGGAGTTCGCATCAAAAAGCGATCGTCCACTGAGAAAGCCTGAGAGTTCGTTCAACTCATTGGGATGATACAAGGGAGTTTCAAGAGGTTTTGTATCTCACCTTGAATCAACTAGAGTCCGCTTTATCGTCGGACCCAATCGTTTACGATGCCGATTGGAATTCCTCGTCATCGGTTTCCAAATCTTCCCGATGGCTTTCCTCCCCACTTTCTTGCAGTTGCGACCCGTAAGATGCGATGACGAAGAAGCAGGCCATGGCGATGTACTCGATCAACGTGAATCGTCCTCCATCGCCGGCGATGAATCTTCGAATGATGGGTGACACAGCCAGGGAGGGCAAAAAAATGGTCTCGGTGATCGGAAAACCGCGAAGCGCCATTCTCTCCGCTGCTATTTGAAACCACCGATAAATGATCGCCGCGTAAAAAAGCAAAGCTGCAAATAGCCCGGCGATCCCACATTCGAACCATGCCGCAAGGACGATATTGTGTACGACTAAACCATCCGGAGTCGTAGCACCTGGACCGTAGCCGACCCACGGATGTTCTCGTATCAACTCCCAAGCCGCAGCATAGTTCATGGTTCGAGGGTCTTCGGAAATCTTGGAAAGTCGCTGTTGATTCGCGTTCCAGGCGTCTTTGACGACTTCCGATTCGATCAAGATCACCCCCACAACCGCCGACATCACGAGCACCATAAAGAAGGTGAAGAACAGGAACTTCGAACTCGCACTTACATAGCGCGATAGCAGAAGTACACCGAAACCTGCTCCAAATCCGAAAATTAGCGCAAACAAATTCGATCGGCTCATCAACAGCAGTACCAAGATGATGGTCGCTACGACGACACAGCACGATAGCACGATACGAGGACTCCAGATTGAACGGACACGCCCGATGGAAACTAACGAACTAAAGCAACAAAATGCGAAGGCGGCACATAGCGAGTTTCGCACCGTTCCTGAAAGGGACTCAAAGTTCTTTAAGTTGACCTCACCTTGCGAGTAATTGATGATGACTCGAATGGTACTTCGCAGAATGCGTTCGGACTGACCACTCAGCGCATTCCGAATCTCAGCGATGGAGTTCGTGCCCAGTGACCGAAAAACGTATTCGGAGTAGGCCATGAACGATACAAATGTGATCAAGCTTGAGATGAAAAGTGTGTTGAGCAGCTTCGTCCGGCCCAATCCGAGCATGGCGCCACCAACTGCAAGATAGAGCAAAAACCAAGATGCGGCCCGCAAAGCGACACTCAAGGCTTGCTCCTCATTTGGATGGGCAAGCGCTGCCATCAATATGATGAGCGAGTACGCCCCTCCAAACCAGTGAGCAAATTTCGCGAGCCCCGCGAAATTGCGAATGTTATCCCAAAGTCTGAAGGGTCGCGCTGCCTGAGCAGCGATAAAGAGGAGGGCCGTAAAATTTAGGACAGACAGCCCCGTTCCTGGGACTTTAACCCAGTAAAAGGGCATCGAAATGATCATCAGAGCGAGTGCGATTGAGAACTGCCATCGATGCGATTGCTGCGGAGCGTCATCCATCGCTTCATCGGTATCGACTGCGGCATCCTCCTCCTCTACATCGATAACGTCTTCAATGGCATGTATGGATGTCATAATTCTGCTCGCCCCGAGAATATGCCAAATGCCGTCGAATCTGAGCGGTAAATGGCCTCATACCTGTCGATGCCCGACGGTCAAGCGATCTAGTCCTCGGTGACTTACAAGCTTGAACCAAAAGCTCGTTTGCAACAATCACCCCACTTGCATCAAGCTCGATCTTCTTTCGGCCAGGAGGGGATAGCTTCTGGAGACCCAAAAAGCAAGACTAATTCTAAGGCTAGCGCTTTCCGGCTGCCAGTTCGAAGTTGAACCATTGCGATCACTTGTCTGCGGTCAAGCACGCTTTCTCAGTCGATTTCTCAGCGCCCGAATTCGGTCCGTATCTTTCCAGACAGACGCAAATGGCGATACTGAGAAGGAAACATCGATTACAACATCAACCCCTTTGAAAGGATAGCGTTTCATGTCCCCTGATGAAGAAGTGTTGTGTGTCGAAGCGGATTTGCTTCGCAGTTTGGGGTATTTCGAGGGCTTTCAACCGAATGTTTCCGGATATCTGAACGCATTGCTTCTTCCTGAGAATCAATCGTTCCAACCGAGACGGACGTGTGAGACGGATCCCAGTTTCAAGCAGTTGATTCCGTACGTTCTTTTGATGTCCAATGGCGGCCAGGAACCTCACTTATTCCAATACACTCGAGGCAAAGGACAGGGCGAAAAGCGTTTACATGCACTACGCAGTATCGGCGTTGGGGGGCACATTTCCCGCTCGGATGCCGACGGTAATTCGTGGTATGAAACGGGACTGGCGCGAGAATTGGATGAAGAATTGATTTTGGATGAAAAGCCGGACTGCCCTATCGTGGGTTTGATCTACGATCCGAGCAACGAAGTTGGGCAAGTACATCTTGGCATTGTGCATTTGATGGAATTGTCTGGACCCACTGCTCGAGCGCGAGAAGCCGATTTGACCGATGCCGGGTTCGTTCCGCTTAGCCAGATTTGGGCGGAAGCGGATCGATTGGAAACTTGGTCGCGAATCTGTTTAGAGAACTTGCTGAACACCGTGAGCCGCTAGGAATGATCTATCTCGATCATCATGCGACAACGCCGATCGATCCGGCAGTTCTGGATACCATGCTTCCCTTTCTGCGCGAGCAGTTCGGCAATCCTGGCAGCACGACTCACCTCTTGGGCCGTGCCGCGAAGACGGCTGTCGAAGCAGCGACGCAAGGAATCGCCGATCAGTTCGGATGCTCGCCGTCCGAGATCGTCTTCACCAGTGGAGCCACCGAAAGTAATAATCTCGCCTGTTTTGGATATTGTCTTCATCCCCTGCATTCGCGGAAAAAAATCGTCAGTATCCAAACCGAGCATCGAGCCATCCTCGATCCTCTCAATCGCTTGGCTCAGCTTGGCTTTCAAGTCGAATGGTTGCCGGTTCGTCGCCAGTCCGACTCGGAGCCTGGCAGTATCGACTGGGACGTTTTCGAGAAATCGATCGACGACAAAACGGCCATAGTCTCGGTGATGCTGGCGAACAATGAAATCGGAGTCATCCATCCACTCAGCAGGATCGCCGGCATTTGCCGAAAGCATGGAGCGATTTTGCATACCGACGCAACGCAGGCCGTGGGTCGATTGCCAATTCGAGTCGATGAGCTGGACGTCGATATGCTCAGCTTCTCGTCGCACAAGTTCTACGGTCCTCGCGGTATCGGGGGACTGTACGTGCGCAATCGAGGACGCAGAATTCGGTTGCTACCGCAGATTCTCGGTGGCGGGCAGCAAGAGAACCGCAGATCCGGCACTCTAAATGTTCCGGGGATTGTTGGCACCGAAGCTGCGCTGCGCATTTGCCACGAATCCATGACTCAGGAACTCGCATTCCTTCGCGAGCTTCGAGATCGCTTGTGGATTTTGCTGCGACGAGAGATTCCAGAAATCGAACTGAATGGACCGGCGCTGTCCGGCGACATACGCTTGGTCAATAACCTGAATTGCTTTTTTCCGGGGGTGGAAGGGCAAGCGATTGCGGAATCCATTCCAGAGATTTGCGTGAGCACGGGAAGTGCTTGTACTTCGGCGGAACCCCGACCCAGCCACGTTCTTCTCGGCCTTGGTCGCTCGGAAGACGAGGCCCGATGCAGCCTCCGATTCGGTTTGGGACGTTTCAATAGCTCTGCAGAAATCGAAACTGCGGCGAGTTTGATTGGCGCGGCTTACCATCGACTCAGAAAACTCGGCTGATGGAGCTTCTGGCACAGCATCGGACCGCGCGTTCCGCAGACGTCTGCGAAGAGGCAGTCCACGCAGAAAGCGAAGTGGGATTCTGTTCCAAAAAATCTTAGCTTGATACTCCATGACGTGGCCGTGGAAGTCCTTGTCGGTCGCTATACTAGTTGCCGTAGGCATGCCCTTCCTTGTGCTCGCTTTTCGAAATGTTGTTGAGCAGTTTTGGGATTGGCTTGATATTTGCAGTCGAAATCCTTCCTTTCCTCCCGTCGCTTCTCTTGTTCGTTATGATGCCAACCATCAGTGTATTGTTCGCCGTCACGGACCAGCCGTATTGGCCATTCGTCGTTCTTGCAATATCTGTGACATTCATTGTGGTTGCGATCAGTTGGTGGCGATTTCACGCGTTCGTGGCATTGTTATTGGCCTGCCTGGTCGCGGGAATGCTCTCCCATCGCGACGAATGGAAGGTGGTCGATAAGGCAGGAAAGGAAATCAGTTATTCGCACTGGGTAGCCGTGATCGAATTGACTTCCAAAGGATTAGGAGACACGACGCGCGACGTGGCGATCTCGATTGCATTGGCCTCGATCATCGGAATGGCTCTGATGGAGAGCGGTGCTGCCGACAAAGTGGTTCGCCGCTTCTTGAGCTTGTGTGGCGATCGGCTGGCGGGTTTTGCACTGCTCTGGGCAACCTACGTTCTGAGTATTCCCATTTTCTTCGATACCATGTTCATGCTGATGGCGCCGCTCGCCATGGCTTTGCGAATGCGAACCGGCCGTGATTACCTTTTGTACGTCATGTGCATTTGTTGTGGTGGAATGATCACGCACTCGATGACGATTCCGCATCCTGGGCCAATCGCCATGGTCGATACCTTGAAGATCGATGCAGGGGTCTCGCTCATCGCTGGACTTGTGGGTGGGCTCGTTCCAGCGTTTTTGGGTTACTTTGCGTGTGTTTGGCTGAACAAGAAGGTTCCAGTCCCACTTCGTTACGAAGAAGCCTTGTCGGAACGGTCTGAGAAGCCAGAGAGTGAGTTGCCTTCATTCTTTTGGTCGATCCTGCCCGTGATCCTCCCGATTGTCCTCATCAGTGGTTCATCGCTGTTCCGGATCATTGCTGATGGTGCGACAGGTGCCGAGGAAAATCGCATTGGTTGGTGCGTTCAATGCTACGAGTTATTCGGTGGTCAGGAGGGTTTTGCATCGCTTCGAGGATATGTTGACTTTTTCGGGAATAAGAATTTAGCGTTGGCGATCGGCACTGCTATTGCCGTCTGGGTGCTTGCAAGGCAACAAAAGTTTGCCAAAGGAAAATTGGAAAAACTGATCGCACGTCCTCTCGAAACGGCGGGCATGATCATATTGATCACCAGTGCGGGGGGCGCTTTCGGATTCGTGCTAAGATCGGTAGGCGTCGGAGATGCAGTGAAGGCTTATGCAGAGGGGCGAGCCATCAGCCTCGTCCTCCTCTCGTATCTCGTAGCCATTGTTATTCGCATCGCACAAGGGAGCGCAACGGTTGCCATGCTGACAACAGCTTCGATGGTTGCTCCGATGCTAGGTGACGATTTAGAGTTCAATCGCGTCTACATTTACTTAGCCATTGGATGGGGATCGATGGCCTGCTCATGGATGAACGATAGCGGCTTTTGGGTTGTGAACCGTCTCAGCGGGATGACTCAACGCGAGACTCTTCAATCATGGACGGTACTTTCGACGTTTCTCAGCGTTTCCGGAATTATCGTTACCCTAATCGCCTCAAAAGTGTTACCGCTCGTGACTATAAACTGACCCTTGCTTGCAGATCGCTTACCCAGAAAACTATTCACGCTCGATGCATCCACGTGGATAATTCGTTCGGTTAAAATGAGTTGTTGACGCAGGATAGACTTGACTGTTCCTTAATTGCCCGATGATAAGAACGGATCCTATGAAGCGCATACTTCCACCCTACCACTACATCGCTTTTCGCGAATTCTCGGTTGCCGCCCTGGTTTTGGTTTCACTTATTTCATCGGAGCTGACCGCTCAAGTCATCGCCCCGACGGAAAACCTAGTTGTTCGCGGCATACCAGAAATTCCGCGAGCGATGGTCGATCAGGTCGCCCGCTATACGGAGTCGCGGGCGGCGTCCTTTGCGGATTGGCATCCCCTTCGGCGAGAAATGTTGATTTCGACGCGTTTTGGTAATACGCCTCAGATTCATCGCGTCCCATTTCCGGCAGGAGCCCGGACGCAATTAACGTTTTTCGCTGAACCAGTGGGATCCGCCAGCTACGATCCCGTTCAAGGCGAGTTCTTTATTTATGGTCGTGACATCGGTGGCAACGAATTCAGCCAGCTTTACCGCTTTGATTTAGCGACTGGGGAGTCGACCTTGCTCACGGATGGAACGCGATCTCAGAATGGCGGCGTCCTCTGGAATCATGCGGGCGATCAGTTTGTGTATTCTTCGACCCAGCGCAATGGAACTGACCGCGATTTGTGGATCATCAATCCGCGGAAGCCGGACTCGAATCGACTCTTGGTTGAGCTTTCCGGCGGAGGCTGGCGAGCGGCATCATGGTCTCCTGACGACTCGTCGCTTGCTCTCATCGAGTACCAATCCATCAATCAGAGTTCTGTTTGGCTTCTCAGTGTTGCTGACGGAAAATTGCAGCGGCTTACCAACGATCCAGAACTAGTTTCGTACACCAGTGCAGAATTCGCCCCGGATGGCAAGTCCTTGTATATCACAACGGACAAAGACAGCGAGTATCAAAGGTTGGCTCGACTGCAACTCGACGATGGAAGTATCGACTACCTGACAAAAGAGCTCGCTTGGGACGTCGAGGCATTTGAGCTGTCGCCGGATGGCAGCAAAATCGTATTCGCCACAAATGAAGCTGGTATCTCGCGAGTTTCCCTCTACGATACAGCTACCGGAACGATTTCTCCGGTCGCTGGCTTGCCGACTGGAGTTGTCGGAGGTCTTCGTTGGCATAAGAATTCTCGAGATATTGCCTTTACCATCAATTCGCCTCGGTCGACTTCCGACGTTTATACCCTTGATGTTCAAACGGGCGAGACGGCCCGATGGACCGAGAGTGAGCTGGGCGGTTTGAATCCAAACGACATTTCCGAAGCCGAGCTCGTTCGGTGGAAAAGCTTCGATGGCAAAGAGATTACCGGATTTCTATTTCGTCCCCCCGCGAGATTTGAGGGCAAGCGTCCCGTCATCATTCAAATCCATGGAGGACCGGAAGGCCAATCACGCCCGACTTTTCAAGGCAGGAACAATTATTTTCTGAATGAATTGGGAATTGCAGTCATCTATCCAAATGTCCGTGGTTCTTCGGGATTTGGCAAAACCTTTGTCGCCTTGGATAACGGCCTCCTTCGAGAGGATTCAGTGAAGGACATCGGAGCTCTGCTCGATTGGATCGGTGACCAGCAGGAATTGGATGCCGATCGGATCATGGTCACGGGCGGCAGTTACGGTGGCTATATGACCTTGGCCTGTGCAACGCATTTCAATGATAAGATTCGCTGCTCACTGGATATCGTCGGCATCTCGCATTTCGGAACGTTTCTGAAAAATACCGAAAGCTATCGCCGCGATCTGCGTCGGGTTGAGTATGGCGACGAACGCGATCCTGAGATCGCGGAATTCTTCGAACGCATTTCGCCGTTGAACAATGCGGAGAGGATCAAGAAGCCTCTCTTCGTCGTGCAAGGAGGAAACGATCCACGCGTTCCCCTGTCCGAGGCCGAGCAAATCGTAGCGCGAGTCGAACAGGGAAGCACACCTGTTTGGTACTTGATGGCCAAAGATGAAGGGCATGGGTTTCGCAAAAAGTCGAACGCTGATTTTCAGTTCTTTGCAACGGTCCGATTCATTCAGGAGTACTTGCTGGGTGACTAGCGAAGCGAGAACGGTCGCTCTTCCTGTTCAAGCGATTCGCGAAATCGATCGATTGGCGGTCGAAGAGTTCGGCATGAACAGCCTAGTCCTGATGGAAAATGCGGGGAATGGAGTCGCTTTCGATTTGGTGAACACCCATTCATCAACTTGTTCTGCAACTGTTTTATGCGGTGCGGGCAACAACGGTGGTGATGGATTCGTCATCGCTCGACATCTCGATTATTACGGCTGGAACGTGAAGGTCTGGTTGCTCGGACTCAAAGACCGCATGTCTCCCGACTGCCGAGCCAACTGGGAAGTGCTTCGGAGGAGCGATGTGCATATCAACCTTTGGTCCCAAAGTTCGGCACCAACCAACCTCCTGATGAATGAATTGAGCGCCTCAAATGTGATCGTTGATGCGATGCTTGGAACCGGACAAAAAGGTTCGCCGACGGAACCTTTCGCGACGGCTATTGAACTAAGCAATCGCGTGGCGGCCAAGCGAATCGCCATCGATGTTCCCACCGGATTGGACGCGGAAACGGGCGAGGTTTGGAATCCTGCGTTTCAAGCGGATTGCACCTACACCTTCGTCGCCTTCAAAACGGGTTTTGCAACGAGCACGGCTCGGCAGCATCTTGGCGAGGTGAAGGTGTGTTCGATTGGTGTTCCTCGGAAATTGGTTCGTCGCTTTATTTCTGCGTGAAAAGAAGACCTGCTATGAAATTGAATCGACTTGATCTGAGCCGAGCGATTGGCTTCGCGACGAAAGCTTTAGGATGTCTCGTAGTTGGGACTGTCTTGTGTTGGCCAGGCAATGAACCTGAGACGAGCGAAACCGCAGTGAAAGGGAGTCAACAGAGCGAGGTGCGCTTCGTCAGCTACCCGGCACTGCAACAGAGTAAAAAGATGGCCGCCGCCGAATTTCCCGATTCTGCGGAGTGGGTCAATCTCAAACAACAGCTCAAGCTCGCTGATCTGAAAGGCAAATTGGTGCTGCTCGATTTCTGGACCTACTGCTGCATCAACTGCATGCAGATCTTACCGGTACTGAAGCAAGCCGAGGCAAAATATGCGGATGAACTGGTTGTGATTGGCGTGCACACGGCAAAGTTTTCAACCGAACGCGATTCGAAGAATATTCGCGAGGCGATTGAAAGGTACGAGATTCGACACCCGGTCTTAAACGATGTTGATCAGTCACTATGGGGCTATTATGGGATTGACACGTGGCCGACGTTGGTGCTGATCGATCCGACAGGTTCCGTGATTTGGTCTCGATCGGGAGAATTGCCTTTCAAAGAACTGGACAGCGTGCTCCGAACTGCGGTCAATGCCGCGAAGAGCCGCAGTACGCTGAAGAAGACGGATCTGAAACTCGATTTTGTGGACCCCGTAGATGCGGATAGTCCACTAAAATTTCCCGGCAAAGTGCTGGCCGATAGCGAGGGCAACCGGCTTTTCGTCTCGGACAGCAATCACAATCGCATCGTGATCGCGTCGTTCAGCGGAGAGGTCATTGACGTTATCGGATCGGGGGCGATTGGAAAGGCAGACGGCAGTTACGAGGTTGCTGAGTTCAATCATCCGCAAGGCTTAGCCTTACTCAACGATTTGCTCTATGTGGCCGACACCGAGAATCACTTGATTCGAAAAGTTGACCTTCGGAATCGCATCGTCTCAACCATTGCCGGGACCGGAGATCAACTCGTTGCCCCTTGGCAAGGTTTCTCCGAGAAAGCCGCGTTGCCCAAACGCATCGCCAAGAAACCAACTGCGACAGCCTTGGCGAGTCCGTGGGACCTTCTGATCGCGAACAACACACTTTGGATTGCGATGGCTGGATCGCACCAGATCTGGAGAATGAGCTTGGATGAAAAGGCCATCGGTCAGTACGCGGGCAACGGCAGAGAGGATATCGTCGATGGTCCTCGGCTGCCTTCCAAGCCGTACATGCTCGATGCTTGTTCGTTTGCCCAGCCGAGCGGCTTAGCGACCGACGGTACTTCACTATTCGTAGCCGACAGTGAAGGAAGCAGCATTCGAACGGTGCCGCTGACTGAGGATGGCGTCGTGCGAACCCTGATTGGGACTGCCGGGCTTTCGGCGGATCGTCTGTTCACCTTTGGGGACCGCGATGGCCTGCCTGCCGTGGCCAGAATGCAGCATCCCCTCGCAGTTGCTGTATCGAAGAACAAATTATTTGTCGCCGACACGTATAACAACAAAGTGAAGTGGATCGACTTAACGACCGGCTTGACCTCAACGCTGGTTGGCAATGGACAGAGTGGCAAATCCGATGCCCCGCCGATGTTGAATGAGCCAGGTGGGCTATCGATCGCAGGCACAAAGTTGTATATCGCGGACACCAATAATCACATGATTCGCGAATGGGACCTGACTAAATCAACGTTGAAGACCTTGGAATGGAAAGGGCTTGTGCCACCAGGCAATGGCTCGCAGGTCAAGGTCGTGGACCCATTCCCAAAGTCAGCGAAACGCATCGCCGTTCCTGCGATCAAGTTTGCGGAAGGCGCAAAGGAGATCGAGCTGAATATCAAGCTAGAACTTCCGGAAGGCTGGAAAATGGATTCCCAAGCTCCCCAAGGGTACGTCTATCAATGGTCCGTGGGTTCGAAGCAGATAACTGAACCGAAAAAGACGCGGATTGAGCCTGCGACGCCTGAAGTTCAGTTCAAACTTGCGATCCCAGATGCCCCTGTTGCTACACTTCGCGTAGCTCTTACTTATTACTATTGCCGCGATGGCGAAGATGGGAGATGCATAGCCGAAACAATCGTAGTGGAGGCTCCCACTTCCAAAATCGCCTCAGGCTCCAGCTCGCCAAGCGTGTCGTTGACTCATCAGATCTCTGAACCGAAGCAATAGCAGAGCCCGAACTAGGCACGGTGACTAACGATAAAGTGTCACCTTCGTCGTCATGGAAAATAATCCGTGTTGCTCAAATCTGAAATTCTCTCGGCGAGCGGGGGACGTCAGTCCCCTGTTACATAATTGCGGCGATCGAAACAGCGGGCTGACACTCGCCGCTCGCCCACTCGCCCGCTCGCCTAGTTTGAACCAGTGGAACGTCGCAGACAGATGTGACACAAATAACCCGCAGCGTAAGCAAGGGACGACCTGAGGCCTTTGCTCATCCAATAAATGGCAACTGTGAGCACATACCAATAAATGCGTGGCACTTACCACCAGCACTTACCACCAGCACGCTTGAGCCATAACCTGGAGTCGCCTCTTGCTGAGCAGGCCTTCGGTTGAGTTGCGCGTACGCCTTCGGCTGACGGTTAAACGAACGGGTTAAACGAACGGCGTTAGTAGGGTGGCGTGTACGCCTTCGGCTGACGGTTAAACGAACGGGTTAAACGAACGGTGTTGGTAGGGTTACGCGTACGACTAAAGCTGAAAAAGGGACTAATTCTATACGCCCGTCAGCAAGGGGTGATTCCAGCTCGAAACCCTCGTTTTGTCGAATCGCTACTGTCCCTTGTCCAAGGCAAACTGGCTTTTGTCGCTCGTGTCTAGATCCGTGAGATTTATTGATCTTAAGAGCCTATCGCAATACGGTCGCCTTGCTTACGTTTCGGGCTTCCCTTTGAGGGTCTTGGGATAGGTTCTAAATGCCTGATGTTGTAAGCGGGTTGCAGGTCGTGCCCTGGGCGATCTGCTGCTCGGTCCAAAACTCCAAGCACATTGTTCTAATGGTGCAAGAGACGTTTTTTGGGTTGTTCCACCGCAGAGACGCGATCTTGAATTTCCTGGAGGATGCGCTGCTCTAATTCCACGTCTCGTTCTTGCTCGATCCAGCCGAGTGTAACTGGCTGGCCAGTGATGGTCGGCGGAGAACGAACCACGCTGCCATCATGTCTTGCCGTAGCAGAGCTTTCACCAGCGGATTGCGATCGGTCCACGTCTTCTAGTTCCTTGTTGACGACGACGGACACCGAGTAGCCAGCAGCATTCGGAATGAGCCGCACGGTTGCTGTCCTGCGGATCGTTTGCAGCGTGCTTTGTAAGCGTTGAAATCCTGGCGTCGCGTCTCTTCGCCACGCTTCGAGATAGCCTGACGAAACTTTCGGTAGGGTCGTCACGGCTCCTTCCATCCAATACTGTGCCGATTTCTGCACTTGTTGTTCTTGGTCGATGGCAAAATAGTTGTCGAGTGTATCGATTACTTGATTCCAAACGAACTCGGGAGGCCGGTTAGGAATCTGCATTGGGTTGGGCATCAACGCTTCGCCGGACGACCCAAATCCCACGCCTCCGATTGAAGGATGGTTCAAGCCGAGGCGGCTACATCCGCTTGCAAAAGATGCAGTGAGGCACAACGAGACGACTAGTTTCGCGAAATGGAGGCTCACCAGAGATGGTTGCATACTGATCAGCGAATCCATGCCAAAACCTGCTTATCCTTGCGATTGTTGTTGTTGGGTATGTCGCAAACCAATCTCTGGTGCCAACTCCGTCGCCGCTTCTCCGAACTTTTTTCGAACACCAATGAATACAAGAAAACGCCTTCGCATTGCGCGAAATGGAGTAGCATTACATCGGTGCAATCGAATCCACGGTGGACGCTGCAATCGTTCGTCCAGTTCCATCGTCCAACCTTCTGGTTGCCATCGCATTCGATGCTTCTGCAAATGGTAGCGATCGCACTCTGCTAGTCGGTTGAATATCTGCTTGGAAATCCATCCATGTCGATGATGAAAGCTTATCTGGAAATCGAGGAGATAAGGCTGCTCAAAGCACCCAGCCAAAACGTTCTCGAGTTTGTGCAGGTCAACGTAAGCAACTCCTCGACGATGCAATTTCGCGATCAGTTGCTCTAATCGCAAGAAGAAGTCGCCTGGAATCCGATCGAGCTTTGAGGCAGGGATACCTGGCACGAATTCGTGAGCGGCGGCATGAGGTAGAGGCCCACCCTGCAAATCAGTAACCGAGCGAGGCTTCGGAATTCCGGAAATATCTTCGAGAAGGCGGAGGAAATGTGCCTCTCGCCTAGCGAGCAGCTTTCCCAACCATCCCATCGGCAGACCAAAGATCGGCTGCATTCGATTGAACTTGCAAACGAACATTCGTTCGTCGGATTGGTATAGAGCGGTAGCAGCCCACGAATCATGCTTGAAAATCTCAACACGACAGGCAACCTCGCCGTCGATTAACAATTTTTCAGGTGGATGACGTCGACCAAGAGCGAGGAGAAATGCCGGACGAGCCTTTCCGATATCTTGGTTGGTTACCATGAGCGAATGCATCAAGCATAATGTAGGGATTGAATCGCAGGTAATTTCCGGTTCGTTCGGCGAGTGGCCAATAAGCATCGACCAAACACAACCCGATACGTGAACGAGGGATCAATGCCTTATGCCACACAAAAGTTGCGGAATGGCACACGTTCTCGATCCGTTCGCCTTTGGCGAACAACCTCAACGATTCCATTCAACAACATCGAGTCAGTGCGGACGATGATGCTAGCCTTATTGACCACCTCTAACTGTCGCACCTAAACTATTGAGTTTGCAATTTCGCGGCAAGGTCGATTTGTTGAGCTTGCCCGCTGGTTCCAATGGGAGCGTTGGACGGATTGCTGATCATCGCATGAGACAATCGTAGGAGACTTGAGTGTCAGCCACTTCGGTAATTGGTTTACAGTGGGGAGACGAAGCCAAAGGTAAACTTGTCGATATTCTCGCCCCTGCCCACGACATCGTGGTTCGCTATCAGGGAGGAGCCAACGCGGGACACACCGTTGTTGTGGGGAAAGAAGTCTACAAGTTGCACCACATTCCGAGTGGTATCCTCCATCCTGGTGTGATGAACGTGATTGCTCCGGGAGTGGTGATCGAGCCGAACACGATGCTCCTCGAATTGGAAGGACTTGAGGCACGTGGTCTTCGGCCGCGTGAGAATTTATTGCTCAGCGATCGGACGCATCTGGTGATGCCTTGGCATTTGGTAGAAGACCAGATCTTGAATGCTCAGGTCGTCCACGGCGAGAACATCGGAACGACGCTCCGAGGCATCGGACCTTGCTATCGCGATAAGGTCGGACGAACGTTTGCAGTTCGCGTTGCAGAGATTCTCAGTGCGAATGTCGATGAACGCTTGCAAGTGATACTCGAAGCCAAACGCAAATTGCTGCACGGACTCGCCTCCGAAGAGCAGATGTCATCGTTGGAATGGGAACCGATTGCAAGCAAGGTCCATCGTTGGGCGAAGGAATTACGACCAATTGCCTGCGACACGACCACCCATCTTCTGGATGAATTGGATGCGGGTAAACGAATACTTCTCGAGGGAGCCCAAGGTGCGTTGCTCGATATCGACCACGGCACATTCCCTTTCGTCACCAGCAGCAACAGTTCTGGGGTGGGGGTGTCGAGCGGTTCTGGTATTCCCGCGAAGTGGGTTGAAACGGTATTGGG
>JBBIUE010000068.1:0-28801 GCA_037440405.1 Pirellula sp.
CCTGCACGAATTCCCTTGTTCTAGCCGCCATTTGACCTGGTTGAAGGGAATTAGTACGTTGGAGATTAGTCCTGAAAAGCAAAATTGGCTAGGTAGCTAGCCGGAATTGCGAAATGGATCGTCCGTCATGTCCCAAAGTAAGCGGGAGACAGTGTGTGTTTGAACGGCGAGAATTCGAGAGTACTGACCGAGAACCGAGGAACGATACTCCGACAGAAGTTGTTGAGGAGTCGTCGCGAAGTTTGGATGGGAGCCCTTCAGCCAATGCTCGGACGCTTGTGCTTTCAACGCTCTTAAGTTTGGCTTTAGTACTATCGACTCTCGTCGCGATCCGGCTCGTTCTACCGCAAATTCTCGAGTCGTCCCGTTATGCTTGGCATCGCGGCGAACTGCGAGCAGAATACGATCTGGCAGCCGATCAACTTAATCGTATCTCGATCGATGACCTTTCACGCGTGTCGGAATTGGTGAGCAACCGCGTTGTTCCGAGCGTCGTGCATATCAATGTGCGCGGAGAAGGGCGCCGGTCGCTCGACTCCATGCTTTTGGGAGGTCCGGAAGGCGATTCCATGGCTCCGTACTTACGAGGGCAAGGTAGTGGCATCATTGTCGACGCCCAAGGTTACATTTTGACCAACTATCATGTGCTTGAAGGTGCTACAGAAATTGAAGTTTCGCTTCCTGACAGTCGTCGAGCGAGAGCTAAAGTCGTCGGATTCGATCGCAAAACGGATTTGGCGGTTCTTCAAGTTCCTGAAGGTAATCTCATGCCAATCGCGTGGAGCGACAGCGATAAGGTCACCATTGGCATGCCGGTCTGGGCAGTTGGCAGTCCCTTCGGATTAGCGGGCTCGATCACCTTCGGCATCATCAGCAGCAAACACCGCGTTAGTTTGGATGATACTCGTTATCGAGGAACGCTGCACTCCGACGCCTTCTATGGTGATCTCATGCAATCGGATGCTGCGGTCAATCCAGGCAACAGTGGCGGCCCGCTCGTCAACTCGAAAGGAGAACTCATCGGCGTCAACACGGCCATTCTTGGCGAGACCTATCGAGGGATCAGTTTTTCCATTCCGAGCAATGTTGCAAAACGTGTTTATGAACAAATCCGCGCTACTGGAAAAGTCGAGCGCGGATGGATTGGCGTTGTATCATCGATGGAACGATCCGCTGACGGAACTTTGAAAACGCGGGAAGGAAAGGACGGTATCATGATAGGAGGGTTTCCCGAAGGCCACGATTCACCTGCTCGCGACGCCGGTATCGCCCCAGGCGATTGGATTCAAGCGATCGACGATGAACCCATCACCGATTGGCAGACTTTTCGTCGCGTTATCGGTGAAAAGAAGGTCGGGGCCGAAATCAAGGTGACCATCATGCGAGGCGACAAACGGATGGAGAAGAAAGCCATCATCGGAGTGCGCCCCGATACCATTTAAGCACTGGTGCGGACGGATGTTCCCCCTTTCGATGTTTGAGGAAGCCCCCGTGCAACCGTGACGTTGCGTAACACAGGGCAACGCGTGCTGGAACGCCAACCAAGGCGGGTTCTTCTCGACAGACTCTACGAATCGCGGAAATTGACGAACGGCTGAAGCCGGCGGCCGATGCGGGCTCGTCTTCGTCGACAATCCTTTGAGATTTCCACAAATGAGAATCGTATCTCTTTTTCCCAGCGCCACTGAAATCATTTGTTTGCTTGGTTTGCAAAACCAATTGATCGGTGTCTCGCACGAATGCGATTATCCCGAGACCGTCATCTCTCTTCCGAAGATCACTCGATCGCGTGTTTCTTCGAGCGCCTCCAGCAAAGAAATCGATCAAATGGTTCGAGAACAAGTGAGGCAAAACTCGGCTCTCTATTCATTGGACTTGCCCGCCATCGAACTTCTGCGGCCTGATTTGATCGTCACGCAGTCCTTGTGCGGTGTTTGTGCCGTGGCCGAAGAGGATGTGAGGGCGGCCACAACTCAGTTGTCGGGAAGCCCAGCGATACTCAATCTTCAACCCCTGGATCTTGCAGGGGTTTTTCACGCGATTCGAGAGGTCGCGATTGCAGCTGGAGTCATCGCAGAGGGTGAAACGTCGATCCAGCAACTCGAAGAACGCGTTGACCGAATAGCGACGTTATCAAGCCGAATCTCGAAGCGGCCGCGAGTTGCCTTCTTGGAATGGCTCGATCCACCATTTTCCAGCGGTCATTGGAACCCTGAATTGATTCGACTTGCAGGTGGAATCGACGGGTTGGGACTAGAGGGCAATCCGTCACGAACTTTGAGTTGGAACGAGGTCGTCGAATGGCAACCCGAGGTGATTTTCATCGCGTGTTGCAGATTCGGCGTCGAACGCACTCTGGAAGACATTCAGCATTTAACGAGTGTGACCGGTTTCATTGATCTTCCTGCTGTTCGGGAGAATCGCATCTACGTCGCCGATGGCTCACATTATTTCAATCGTCCAGGACCTCGTCTCGTCGATAGTTTAGAGATGTTGGCGGAGGCCTTGCACCCAGAGCAGTTCGCGGTGACTGGTCGTTTGCAGGATCATGCCGCCTTTCGACTGAAAATTTGATGGTTCTACGGCCCCTCGATGGCCTCCAGGAATCGAGGGAAGTTGGAAGCCAAGGTGTATTGTTGCTCAACGAGTTTCCTGCCATTCTCGCCAAGCGTTCGTCGGAGCGATGCGTCATCGAGAAGCGCCCGTAACGCTTGCGCCCATTCCTCCTGAGTGCTTGCGGCAAATCCCACCTTGTGGCGCAAGATATCTTCATTGACGCCAATGGGTGTTGCGATCGCAGGAATTCCCACGGCAAGATATTGGAGTAGTTTGGCTGCACATTTGAACTCCATCCAAGGGTCGTTGGACGGCAGCGGCATGATGCCGAGATCAAATCGATGCAAATGGGAGATTTCGGTCGTCTCGGACCAAGGGATCAACTGAACATCCACGCCGCTCAGGTTCAGTTCAGACAGCGGTGCATCAGGCGAAGCGATGATCTCTAATCGAAAACGAATGGAATCGGCGAGCGACCTCAGAGCCGGCGCGCAGATAGCGAGGAGCCGAACATTCGGGCCCGTACCGATCCACCCAACAATGGGTTTGGTGCTTGCACTATTTTGTGGTCGCGGAACATAGCGGCGTTCATCGATACAGGTAGGCAGAATGGTCGTCGATGGATTGAAAGCTCGCGTATACTCTTCAATCCTTGGGTTGCCGCATAGGATGTGGTCACAAAGTTGGGTGATGGCCTGATATTTCTCCGGATATCGAAGAAAAATTCCATCGTCGACATCCAGTACCAACCGTGGAGTGATTGCGCGAAGAGCAGTCTCAATCGACCAGTCGTCTCGATCGAAGACTTCGCGTTCGATAATGATGCAATCATATCTCTTCCGTTTTGCCAAATGCACCTGCCAGCGGCGACACCACATTTGAAGCCGTTGGCTGAATCGCCAGCCCAGCCAGCGATAGTATTCGTATTTGGGAGGAAAGCTAAATGCGATGTCGCACCGATGGCCATATTCGATAAGCCGCTGTCGAAATGGGATCATGCGGAAACGCGTACTGGGGACTTTCGGCCCAGAGGCGACCATGAGGATTCGCATCGGTTTACCTTGTAATCGGGCACATTGATGCTCTGCCGGCACCGATTCTAAACTTGACGAATCCATGGGACTCCGCCCGCTGCTTGTGCGACAGAGAAGCGGGACAATTCGATCGGTCGATCGCCATAACCTACATCGAACAGCTCGGCCCGCAATGGTGCATTCCGCTTCGTCCCAACACGAACTTCCCATCGGATGCTGATCAAGCGACCTTCGCAGCTCAGCGGTCCTCGTGGAACGACAAATTGAAACGTCTTACTTCCCGATTCGAATTGCTGCTCGCAACTCTCGCGCATCAGTTCGCATTCGGAGGTCGAACCCTTTCCTGTTGTAAACCAGTGAACCGACAATTCCAGAGGTGAACTGATCGAAGCGTGACTCCAAGAAACAACGACTTCCAAGCGTTCCCCAGGGCGCACCATGCGCTGTCGCATTTCAATGTTGATGATGGGACTCATGCTTCACCTCGCAATAACTTAAGAGTCAACCTTGGGCGGAAGAACCTGCAAGGTAAACGAATCGGATAGGTCGGGCCACCAGGGAATTTGGCCGTGAAAGCGAACGTGCCAAACGATCTTGTTGTTCGACGTCTCAAACGTGTGCATCACATTCGAAGGTAAGCGGATAAGTTTTTCGCCTCGTTCAAACTCCTCTCGACGCGAAGACTCCAAAACCGCTTCTCGATAGAAAACATGCGTTTCCGTTCTCGTGGTCGTCCCCTGTCGATAGGAGGCCTGTTCGTTACCTTCGATGTAAATGGCCAGGGACGAAATGCGCCCCGATGATTTTGGAAACATCCAACTCAGTTCAAATTCCTCGCCTGGATACAAATACTGTTGGCTGCAAACAAGGATGGGGCGTGGATTAAAGATGGACAATCCAACATAGATCGTGCCCAGAATCAGCGCCAATCCCACCAACAGAAATGGAACCAAAAACAAAAAGCTAGCCCAGTTGCCCCAACCCACGTTTTGCTTGGGGATCATTTGAAACGCCGCGAACGCGACAAATCCATTCCACACGACGCTTATCAACAACAAGATGGAGAAACCGCAGCCCAGTGCGCTGGATGATTTGAGGATCAGCGGTTCGAGGTCTGCAACTTCTTCAACGGGATAGCTCGAATCGATTCGTGAAGACGTCATGAACGATCTGCTCTCATCAAGACGACACTCGAAAGCAAGGAAGCAACGTGCATGTCACATCCAAGGCTGGATGGCATCACTCTCGGCGAGCGGAAGATAAAGATTTACCAATCCTCAAACGCTGCGCGGACGAGTGATCAATGTTTTGTCACTCACTCTCGTTTTGGATTTGTAAAGCTGCACCTATCGCTCGACTTCTTGGCAGCTTACCAAGTTTGCCTTTGTCTAGTAAGCTTGATGCGTGGGATTTGTGTCTTCTTTGTACAAGTTTGACGTAGAGGATGAAGCATGCCGCGATTATCGGTTGAAGGAATCGGTGAATTTGACGTACCTGCGGGGAAACGCCTCGTGCTCGCACTGCGCGAGGAAGCCAACACGGACCAACTTCACGCGTGCGGTGGTAAAGCCCGCTGCACAACCTGTCGCGTCGAGTTTGTTGACGGTGAGCCGGATAAGATGACCGTTGCAGAGAAAGCCGCTCTAGAGGCTCGCGGCCTGGAGAATTGTCGACTCAGTTGCCAGATTCTGTGCGATCATGACATGCAGGTGAAATTGATTAGCCGCTTCGAAGGTAGCGGGCGCAAGGACTCTGGTAGTCCCGTTTCTCCCGATCTCGAACCCGCTCCGGTCGAGTGGCTATCCAAGAACTGAAATCGAGATTCTGTGTTCGAGTATCCGAGGCGTCAACGTTCGCTAATCCGGAGCATCGAAGAAACTTGCTGACCTCGATGCGTTTCCCTGTTTCCAGTTCCAATGGGAAACGCCCCCAGAAAGTGTTCCAGTTGGACTTGAAAGGGCCTTTGGCAGCTACTTCAGCTCGTCTCGCACTGCTTTGAATGCGGCAACGGCCTTTTCCAATTGTTCCTGAGTATGAGCCGCTGAAACCTGAGTGCGAATGCGAGCTTTTCCAATCGGTACAACCGGGTACGAAAATCCGATGACGTAGACTCCATACGTCATCATGCGGTCCGCGAACTTCGTAGCTAGTGCTGCGTCTCCTAACATGACGGGACAGATGGGATGGGTTCCAGGCAGAACTTGGAATTGATTTTTTTCCATTTCGTTTCGGAACCAACTTGTGCTGGTTTCCAAGCGGTCGCGAAGTTCCGTACTCTCCTGCAGCAATCTCAAAGCTTCGAGGGCTCCCGCTGCGACGGGCGGAGCTACCGTATTGGAAAACAAATAGGTCCGCGAGCGTTGCCGAAGTAGCTCGATCAGTTCTCTCTTTCCCGAAGTGTAACCGCCGCTTCCGCCCCCGAGAGCCTTGCCCAATGTTCCTGTCATGATATCAATGCGATCCATGCAGTCGTGCCACTCGTGTGTCCCGCGTCCTTTCTTGCCTATAAATCCAACGGCGTGCGAATCATCGACCATGATCATGGCATCGAACTCATCGGCAAGTTCGCAGATTCCGGGTAAGTTCGCGAGATATCCATCCATCGAAAATACCCCATCCGTAGCGATCAGACGAAACCGTGCGTCTTTCGTTTCCATCAGCTTTTCCCGCAAATCACCGAGGTCATTGTTGCGGTAGCGAAAGCGTTTGGCTTTGCACAATCGAATGCCATCGATGATGCTGGCGTGGTTCAATTCATCCGAGATGATCGCATCTTCGGGACCAAGAATGGTTTCGAACAGGCCACCGTTCGCGTCCCAGCACGAGTTGTAAAGGATCGTGTCTTCTTTACCTACGAACCGGCTCAGTTCCGCTTCCAGCGATTTATGCAACTCTTGCGTTCCGCAGATAAATCGCACAGAAGCAAGGCCATAGCCCCATGCATCGAGTGCGTTACGGGCTGCTTCAACGACGCGAGGGTGGTTCGCAAGCCCGAGATAATTGTTCGCGCACATGTTGATGACCGTGCTGCCGCTGCTAACTTGAATCTCGGAGCCTTGCGGAGAGGTTAGAATCCGCTCGCGTTTGAAGGTTCCAGCGTTTTCAATGTCGCGTAATTGGCTCGAAAGATACTCAAGAAATCGATTGTTCACTGCAGAACTCCTGCAAAAAATGGAAGGCGAGCAAGCTCTCCTCCGAGTCGTCTGATCATTCTCGCCAGTTCAAGATCACTTTGCCACAATTTCCAGACAGCATGGCTTGAAATCCCTTTTCGAACTCTCGAACGGGAAACCGATGAGTAATCACCGGCGAAATATCCAAACCACTCTCCAGCATGACGGTCATCTTGTACCAGGTCTCGTACATCTCGCGACCGTAGATACCCTTGATGGTAAGCATATTGAAGACCACCAGATTCCAGTCGATGGCGATCGGCTCTGAAGGAATGCCGAGCATAGCGATCTTCCCGCCATGACACATGTTTTGAAGCATGGATCGCAGAGCGGCCGGCGAGCCGGACATCTCTAATCCCACGTCAAAGCCTTCCTTCATGCCCAGTTCTTTTTGGACGTCCTCGATCGATTCTGTTCGAACATCGACAACCCGAGTCGCTCCCATCTGCCTTGCCAATTCCAGGCGAAACGGGTTCATGTCGGTGACGACAACAAATCGTGCTCCCGCGTGATTAGCAATGGCCGCTGCCATGCAGCCGATTGGTCCGGCACCCGTAATTAGAACATCTTCTCCGAGAACTTCAAAACTGAGCGCAGTATGGACAGCATTTCCAAGTGGGTCAAAAATCGATGCGATGTCACGATCGATTTCCGATCGATGATGCCAGACGTTGGACATGGGTAACGAAAGATACTCGGCGAACGCGCCGGGGCGATTGACACCGACTCCCTGAGTCGATTTACAGAGATGGCGACGACCGGCAAGGCAGTTTCGACAGTGGCCGCAGACGACGTGGCCCTCACCTGAAACCACGTCGCCGGGGAAGAAGTCATGGACATTCGAACCAACTTCAACAATCTCGCCGACAAACTCGTGGCCGACAACCATGGGGACGGGAATCGTTTTGCTGGCCCATGCATCCCACTTATAGATGTGCAAATCTGTTCCGCAGATGCCGGTGCGATCGATTCGGATCAATACATCGTTGATTCCGATTTCGGGGATAGGTACTTCCGTCAACCACAAGCCAGCTTGGTTGTGACTCTTTTCGAGTGCCAGCATCGTCCCTCGCATGAAACACGCCTTCGTTATTCGGGGCAGGAAATTCTTGAATCGTCTAATCGTAGCGATCGCATGCTTTTCGAAAACACCCCTCGTGCAAGTTCAATGGATATCTCGATTTGCTCACGAGTTGCGTACGCCATTTCGGCTAAGACTCCATACGATCCATCGTCTGCGTTACGTTGATCTCAACAGTCATCAGTCAAGAATCACTGGTAGGTAACGGACCAATTCGTCGTCGATCAACACCGGAGGAATTAGCGCGATTGAACTCGGCGGATCAATGGCTGACGTGAGGCCTGCGGATAAAGTGGTCTAAACTCGATCGATATCCGGCTTATGGAATCTACCCATTTTCACCGCTTCCGGGATGCTGAATACTATTTCGCCAGTCGCACGATCGACGGATTCCTGGTAGACTTCCTCGGATTCTGACAGATTCTGAATTTGGACAGTGGCACGAACTCAGCTCGGAGGTCGAGCGATTCTGCCGTCATCTCAAGAAACGTTGAACGGAGCCCAGTATTGTCCATGGACCAATACAGTATTTGCCTTTGTGGTAGCGGAAAGAAGATTAAGTTTTGCAAGTGCGCTCCGCACCTGCAGGAAATGCTGAAAGTCATGCGGATGATCGAGGGGGAGCAACTCGTTGCGGCTCTCGATAGAGTAAATCATCTCCTGAAGGCTCAGCCCAACGAAGCTTGGCTTCTCGCCACGCGATGCCGAATTCTCTTTATGCTCGATGAGCGCGAGGGCTTAGAGGAAGCATCCGCACGCTTCATTCGTTTGCAACCAGATAACTCGCTCGCCAAAATCTTTCGCTCCATAGTTGCCACATGGAAAGGTAGCATGGAGGAAGGTTGCAACATGCTTGTTCAATCGATTGCCGATGCCAACGGAACGCTCGATGCACTTTATATTCACGCTCATTCCCAAATGATCTTGATCCTTTGGCAATTGGGCTATTATTTGAGCGCTGTGGCTCACGCCAAACTGTTGAATGATATCGCCGGAGAAAGTGTCGAACGGGCACGCTATCCACTGCAGTCGCTCCTTCATGAAGCGCGGGCTCCAGCCCTCTTTCGTGAAGATCTGCCAAGTAAACCCGATGAGGTCGAAGAGGCATGGAGTGAACGGTATGAAGAGGCAAATGCACTCTTCGAGAGCTTTCGTGTGAATCAAGCCAAGGCCAAGCTGGAAGCGATCCTCCGAGAATTCGGCCCGAAACCGGCAGTCCTCAACATGTTGATCAGCTGCAAGGTGCTCTTGGCCGATGTGACTGGAGCAATGCAACATGCCCTCAAGCTATCGCAAGATGCTTCGCTTTCGGAAGTGCAGCGGATCTTTTTTCTTGCCTTAGCAATGAAATTGGATCCCGTTGCAAGTCGATCGAGTGTTACGGTCAATTTGGTCGAGGTCGAGGTGCCAGACGAAGCGAGACTTGTAGAAACGCTGTTGTCGCATGAAAGTTTACGCTCCGGCATGGCTTCGGATGAGGCGAAAAGGGAAGTCGCTTCTGCTTGCGAACAAGAAGTCCTTCCTAAGCACATCTTTGACTTTTACGAAGAAACTGTCCTGCCCGATGAATCAAGAGTTAAGTATCGAGGTGCTTGGTTTGCTGTTTTCGGAAAACAAACGGACCGACCAGCAATGCTCATTTTTACTGAAGCTCAATACCAACGGTCTTACGAAGAGATGCGGCGAACGCTCAAGGACTTGGGGCTGGATTTGGAAGGAGCGAAATGCCGTCCAATTGCCAATTTACAGTTGGGTGAGAATTATTTGGTCGGTTCAACTTTTCTCGACTCGGAAAATCGAGTGGTCAGCATGCGCTCAGCTTCGCTCGATCTGAAGCAAGCAGTCGTTGCCAAGGCGATCGATGTCCCCATCAAGTGCCTAAATGGTCTGACGATCAGCGAAGCCGCAAGAGATCCGCAGCATCACATTGCGATCAAGGCAATATTGCTCAACATTCTCGATTCGATCATTCCTTGGATAGATCGGGCTACGATCCGTGAATTGCATCAGAAACTGGGGCTCAGCTATCCGCAAGTCAACGGCGATGAGGATGTCCAAGAAGAAGTCGGCTCGGCTGCCCACTTTTGGGTGGACTTGGATGCAATCAGCGAGCAGTCGTTTATGGTGTATTTACAATCCGCATTGTCTCTCAACCTCGTTTCGATGTTTAGCGAGTATGTGCGAGCGTGTGAACAAAGGGAATGGAGACCTGAGATTCGAGATCGGATTGCGTTCTTGAAGTCGATTATTCTCAGTCGTTTGTCGGTCAGCCCCCAGGACCTCGTTGCTCGATTGATGGAAGCGTACGATTTTGGTCGAAAACTCAACCTAAATATCGGATCCATTGGAATTCAGGTTGTACAGATTCTGTTTACACTGCAGCAGGTTAATCAAGCGTCAGTCATGATGCAGAGGTTGATCGAGGACTTCCCCAACGATCCCGCCGTACAAGGATTCATCGCAGAAATCGTCGGAAGTCTCAGAGAGTCGCGAAGCAAGCGACAGGTAGGTCCTTCGCTCGATCAAGAACTCGCTCATCAAATCGAAGCAAGGCGATCCAGGCCTTCTGGACTATGGACTCCAGATGGCCCAAGTCCCGATCCAGTCGCTGCTCCTTCCTCTGAATCATCCGGAAGCAAGCTGTGGGTTCCGGGTATGGATTGAACGACGCCCACTGGATGCGTCTTGCTCTCGAATTAGCAAGTCGAGGTTTGGGATCCGTCGAACCAAACCCGATGGTTGGCTGTGTCGTTGTTGCTGATGGAAGGATGATCGGCGAGGGATACCACGAACGATTCGGCGGGCCCCATGCGGAAGTGAATGCTCTCAGGCATTTGCAGCCCGATCAACTAGAAACGGCAACCGTTTACGTCACGCTCGAGCCCTGCGCCCATTTCGGCAAGACACCTCCGTGTACAGAGTTGTTGTGCATCAAGAAGCCTCGCCGCATTGTGATCGGAATGGAGGACCCCTATCCAGCGGTCGCAGGTCGAGGAATCGCGAGACTCCGAGCGGCCGGAATTGACACAGAGGTTGGACTACTCGCCGACGAAGCAAAAAAATTAAATCTTCCGTATCTCAAACGGGTCGCGACCGGTCGTCCATGGGTCATCGCCAAATGGGCGATGTCCCTCGATGGCAAAATCGCGACTCGAACAGGTGACAGTCGATGGATTTCCAACGAGGCCTCTCGAGCCAAAGTTCATCGAATTCGTGGCCGCGTCGATGCGATTATGGTAGGGATCGAAACAGCGCTCCGAGATGACCCGCTCCTTACCGCTCGACCAGTTGGCCTCCGCGTCGCGAAGCGCGTGGTTCTCGACCACCAAGCTCGACTTCCCGCTACGAGCAAGCTAGTCAAAACGATTGGGCAAGCTCCAGTTGCGGTGTTCTGCGATCGCGATGCTTCGTCATCCGCGCAGCATCAACTTCGAAAATTCGGATGCGAGGTGAGTCACTTCGACTCAGAGCACTCCGCTGAGCAGATTCGACAAGTTCTTCAATCCCTCGGTCAAGAAGGCGCAACCAACGTTCTCGTCGAAGGAGGGCAGGAAATCCTCGGAGCGTTCATGGATGCTGGGGAAATCGATGAAGTTCACGTCTTCATCGCGCCGATGATTGTCGGCGGTCGTGATGCCAAGTTCCCCATCGGCGGACGGGGGTTCGCTACCATCATAGAGAGTCTCAAGCTCGAGGATCACTGTATCGAACAACTGGGAGACAACATCTACCTCCACGGACACGTCCTCCGCTAAGCAATCCCAACCAGTTTTGCTCCCTAAGCTGCCCGCCTCCAACGTCTCACTTCTGTCCTCCCTCCAACAGCCACCACCTTGGCTTTTGTCGGGATCGGCGCAAGCCGAACTTGTGAATGGTCAACTCGCTCAATCGGGCCGCAATCTCCGTCGGCGAATCGCTGAGGATGAAGCGTTCGACATCGGTAGCATCGATGGTGGCTTGTCTTACCATCGTGTTTTGCAGGTAGTCTAGCAATGGAGACCAATACTCTGTACCCGACAGGACGATGGGAAAGTTCTCAATCTTTCCCGTTTGAACGAGCGTCGAAATCTCGAACAACTCATCCATCGTGCCGAAACCGCCAGGTAAAGCAACGAAGGCGTAGGAGTACTTCGCCAACATGAGCTTTCGAATGAAGAAATATCGGAACTCGACAAAAGTATCCAAATAAGGATTCGGTTGCTGCTCCTTGGGCAGAATGATGTTGCAACCGACGCTACGACCGCCGACGTCGCGAGCACCACGATTTGCAGCTTCCATGATTCCGGGACCTCCGCCGGTCATGATCGTAAATCCTAGTTTTGAAATCTCTCGGGCAATCTGCCGGGCCAAACCATAGTAGGGATGGCTATCCGAGAAACGGGCCGATCCAAAGATTGTTATGCACGGTCCCACAAAATGCAGCTTGCGAAAACCTCGTATCAGATCGGAGAAAATACGAATTGCTCTCCGCAATTCCTTCAGCCGCGACTGAGGTCCTTCGAGAAACAATCGCTCGTCTTCGCCATTGCTGGAACGAAGCTGAAGGCTATGTTGGGCCATCGACGCTGGACTAGTGAATAACTCAGGAGCATTCATCACTGGGGACCTCTATGGTTCAATAGGAACATTCAATATCTTTTCGTCAGATGCGTCTAGCAATCCTCGACAGAGCTTTGGCGAAACGGCCTTTTCTGTTTATGATGACTATTCTAAATGGCTGGGGTTGAAGCGACGCCCGAGCTTTCTCACGGCTCCCGCAACGTGTAAGCATGATAGTCACTGTGGAAGGGCTCCAAACATTGCGATCAAACTCGAGAGGTAGTCTGTTCGATCGACAGACGAAGCGAGCATGGAACCGTTCTCAGATCGAAAAGCATCAGGTCTGTTTGTTGAATCAGTTGCTCGCTACCGTCCTTCCTCACAACCGGTTCTATCGACAAAAATTTGGAACCGATCATTTGCCACTGAATTCTTTGGCCGAGTGGAGGGGGCTGCCAACGACTTCCAAGGACGAATTGCATGCACATGAGGATTCCGCTGGCTTAGCAGCTCACCACACTTGGTCGACGGAACAATATCAGCGATGGCATCGGACCAGCGGGACCAAAGGACATCCTCTCACTATTTTGGACACTGCCGAGGACTGGGAAGCGTGGATCGAGGTCTGGCAATTCACGTTAGACGCCGCTGAGTTGCAAGAGTCAGATCGCGTGTTCATGGCCTTTTCCTTTGGTCCATTCATCGGATTCTGGAGTGCTCATGACGCCTGCTTGGCTCGCGGAGCTCTCGTCATTCCCGGCGGAGGGCTCTCGACCGAAGCCCGACTGGAACTGATCCTCGCATCAAATACGACTGTCGTTTGCTGCACTCCGACTTATGCTCTGCATCTCGCGAAAACGGCGGAGCGACTCCATCTGGATCTTCCCAACAGCAGCGTGCGGGCATTGATCGTCGCAGGAGAACCGGGCGGGAGCCATCCCGTCATCCGTCAATCCATAGAGCAAAGCTGGGGAGCCAATTTGATCGACCATGCTGGAGCGACTGAGGTGGGGCCGTGGGGATTCGGGACCCAAGACGGAACTGGGCTGCACGTCATCGAATCGCATTTCATCAGCGAATTCTTGCCTCCCGAAAATCCCGATGCCGCAGCCTATGCGAATCAGCATGGACTTTCAGAATTGGTGATTACGTCTCTCTGCAGATACGGTGCTCCCGTTCTTCGATATCGCTCCGGCGACTTAGTCAAGCCCGTATGGAAGTCCGATGGTGCGTGCAACTTTGTCTGTCTCGAAGGAGGTATCTTGGGTCGAGCCGACGACATGGTCATCGTCCGCGGTGTCAATGTTTTTCCCAACTCCGTCGATCAAGTCCTGCGATCCATTCCAAGTGTTCATGATTATCGACTGACGATCGATCGACGAGACAACTATGACCAACTGTTGCTCGAAGTCGAAGACAGCGAGCACGGACCCGACCGAATCGCTACCATCCTTCAGTCTCGCCTTGGGCTGCGCTTTGACGTGATCGATATCCCTATCGGAACACTAACTTGGACCGACGGGAAAGCTCGCAGATTTGTGGATCGACGTTCGGGTAGAAGCCACGAACGTCGATAATTCGCAACTCAATCTCGACAAATTCGTGGTGCACTGATGTCAAGCTATTCTTCTCAGATTGTTTAACAGACCTTGAGCATCTCGTGGCTGCCATTCAATGAGACACGAAAGAGCTTGTCGCACTGAGTGCTAAATTGCGATGCTTGATGCGCCCCAAATTAGGCAGCGAGTTACACCGCAAGCGTTCCGCGGCAGGCTCTTGACGGGAGGAACGCTCAATCTTGGCTCAAGTGTTTTGTCCTTTCGAGTTTACGTATTCGGAGCAAGTCGACGCTCAGATTCAGCACTTACTCTGGTTGCACCCATAGCGTTTCGGAAGCATCGTTGCCTTTTGGGCGGTAATCGATGTCCTGTGTTAGGAGGAATTTATCAAATGCAAAACCATCTTCACGCATCGAAAACTGGATCGCGTGCAGACCTGGTTGCGAAACATCCAAATAGATTTGCATCGGTTCGCCGCAGTGATTTTTGTCTGTGCGTTGAGCACAAGCCCAAGTCCATTGGCCTTTACCTTCGCACCACTGCATTCTTTGACCAGAAGTTGGCCAATCGCCATCCATTCCTACGTGTATGCTGTTGTCTTCGGTTCCGGTTGAGAAAGCTCGAACCCAAACAAAGTAACGACCGGCATGCGGGAAGTGAACGGAATAGCTCAAAATCGCTGATTTACCCGGCTCATTCATGAAATTCTCACCATCAATCAACGGGTCGTCATGGGTAACTCTCGTATCCGGCAAGAGTCGCACGAATTGGCTTCCGCTTGCTTTCGAAGCTGCAGAGTGGATGGAGCGGACCCATGTCGTCGGCTCTCCCGCTCCGGCTAGATCGGGAAGCGGCCCCGTCTTTTCGAAGACGTACCATCGGCGAATCGCATCGAGTTCCTGCTTTGAAAAATGCTCGGCTTCGACCACAATGAGTCCTTTTGTGTTCGCCGTATAGATCGGTTCGGTGCGTCGGATCAAGGCGACCCAATCTCCACCATCATCGTTTGGAGGTGCACCAATAAACTCCCATCGCCCACCATGCATGATTCGAACAGATCCGGTTTGCAGTTCCCCTCCAGTGCGAGGGTTGAACCAAGAAACGAGATAGCAACCTGCCTCATCAATGAGATTCAACCGCGTATTACCGCCTCGCGGCAGGTAGACGCAGTAGATTTCCCCTGGAAGTGCCAAGCAGTAATCGTCACTGGCCATAGTAAGTTCGTCGGCGGATTCCATGCGATTGTACGGTAGATAGCGATTGAAGAAATCGATGGCGATTCTCGTTTGGCGGAACATCGCCTCCCGAGTCCTCCATGTCTCCGCCGAAAGGTCGCTGTGAGGGCTATTGTTTTGCCAGCCAAAATACCATTCCACGCCTGCCCCTCCCGCCATCAGATTCCCCCACAATCCCTTGCTGCGAGGTATATCGTGATCGGGGTCTTGTTCGTCGGTCTTCAATCCAAAATCAGCACCTCCCATCTCATCAGTGCATACGACCCAGGGTTTGCCTGCTTGCTTGGATGCCTCCACGTAGTGGAGGACGTGCCCATGAATATCATTCCAGTTGAAATCTTGAATCGAAGTACCGTCGAGCGTGTCCGTACCTAAATGAGGATCGAAGGTATCGCGAAGATTCTTGGCGGCCCAATGATCGTTATGAATCACAATCGGATGCTGGTACGGGTCGATGGACCGAATAAAAGCAGCCATAGCTTGTTGTTGTTCGACCGTCTGCAGATTCTCTTCGCCGAGGTTCCAAACGATTGCCGGATGATGAGCAAACCTTGCGACCATTTCTCGCAGATAACGCTTTCGATTTGGACCAAGCTGTCCATCGTCAAGGAGGTGATCATTCTCGGTTTCCTGCAAAACGACGTGCAGTTGCAAGCCAAGTTTCTGCATATGTTCGAAAACGATCTCCCATTGATCGAGCTTGGTCACATCAAAGCGATCAAAGGCCACTGGCTCTGTCCAGGGCCATACATTTCTTCCGTCGCCATGGACATTCATCGTTAGAAAATAGACCGAGTTCACACCGATCTCTGCCAAATAATTGAGACCGCCGATCAGTCCTTTCCCTTTTCCACCTTGCCAAGTAGGATCCCCGTCATTCCAGTCCCTTAGATGATCGGTGAAGCGGTGGAGGCCCTGCTCGAGAGACGGAAGTTGGATCGGATTTTGCGGCGCCACGAAGGAATGCGTTTTGGTATCATGCCAAGTTCCATCGAAATCGTGATAACCGAGCAATGTTTCGGGGCTGTCGGTTCCTGCCTTGAGAAAGTACTTCCCGCTTCCAGCAAACTTGAGGTATCGTTCGCCAACGCACTCTAAGAGTCCTTGAGCGCGAAAGTCAGCGCCCGACTTGTCGGATTCGGCGATGAAAAAACTTCCCTTGGCTCCAACCAATTCCATCTCCCTACCGTTGAGCCTTAATGTCGCGGAGTAATCCCAATAGCCAGTTTTCGGAGGGCAGAATCGGACCTGCCATTGATTGCCCGCTGTCGCTGAGGTTTCCGCTGCCTTCCCATCGGCAGCGAAAAATCCGAGCACGTTCATTTCCTGCGAGCTATTACGGTGGACCAATCGAACCGAGAGATCGTAATCGACGAAAGGATTCTCTTCCGCTTGCTCATCGGCATGCGGTCCTGTGAACGCCAGGGTGATGGTGTGCCATTGCTTCAATTCCCCATTCACCTCTGCTGAATACAGATAGGAGGGCAAAAGCGAGAAAACTGAGGCCAGCCAGAGTTTTGAGAGTACGTTCATCTTCGAACCATTGGACCCATAGATCGCGGCATTCATGTTCTTCTCGATTTGCGTTGGAATGGAGGCATCTAAGCGATTTAGCGCAGCGTTGACGCTTTCGATCTTATTCAACAGCCAGTCTCAAAACAACCAGTTCGAATCGCCATCAAGAATACAAGTGCCATTGCACTTGATACGGTTTATCCGTCGATCGATTGGAATGAGCTCTCAGCTCGTCTTTTTGCACGTCGCGTGTAAGCGTACACCAGTCGAGGCATCTCGGTGGAGTATCGTTACGTCGTTTGCGAAGCTACGTGCGAGGCTTGATGGGCTAATTTGGACTGGCCTCACAATTGAAACTGTTCGACCGCCTGGATCAGTGGCTGCGTCGCCGCTTACGCATGTGCTACTGGAAGCAGTGGCGCAGACCGAAACGGAGGCGAGAGAAGCTGATTGCGGTTGGCGCGCCTCGCAGGCAAGCCATCCGACATGCGCGAAGTCGCAAAGGGCAATGGCCTATGGCACGGCATTTGATCGCGAAGGACCATTGCCAGCGGCGGGGCCATGGCGAACGCATTGCTAACCGAACAGGTCACTGGACAGCAGGGCTTGGAACAGGCATTCGCGGGAGTTGGCATAACGAGCGCATTATTAGCGGAACAGCGGTTACTGAGCCTCAAGACTCTCTGGGCACGCAAGCCTATCTTCGTTGAACCGCCGTATGCGTACCCGGACGTACGGTGGTGTGAGGAGGAAAATTCGCTAGAGCTGCCCTTACCCGATTCGGACATTAGTCATCCGTCGACGGCGACAAAAGCCTCCGCAGTCATTCCAATGTCCCGAGCGATCTGTCGTAGCAGTATCGGGGAAATATCCTGCCCCTGGTGGAAAGGCACGGTTGTCCCGCGACCGTCCGGATGGCGGAACTGTTTGTGGGAGCTACGTTGCCGTACCTCGCTAAATCCGAGTTTCTCAGGGCGCGCAATGACCTCGCAAGGCTTGAGAACCGGAAGCTTCGCCATGGTCAGGACACCTGAAGCGTTTGCGTACCAATGAACTCGGATTCCAGTTCCGGATCGCCATCCTCCATCAACATGGCGATCACTTCACGCAAGTTACTGTGGAGTTCGTCGAGCGTGCTTGCTTGCGAGTGCGCACCGGGAAACCCTGGCACGTACCCGACGTAAAGCCCCGTGTCTGAACACCGCTCTATCACAGCGGTAAATAATCGCATCAAATACTTCTAGCCGAACGGTCGTGTTCACCGATTCGCCGCCACTGAACACTGAATTCAAAAACCGCGCGACCGGCGACGACGATGCAACAGGTTGTGTACGCCCGGCACGGGCGTGATATTGTGGGGTGCAAGTCCCCTGTACGAGATTGAGAACCTTCAAAGACTAGCTTAACGGTTATGAGTTTAAGTGTCAAAGTACGAGACGAAGGTAACTGCGCTGGAGCGATCCAGGGTGGAGAGGAAGCCTGCGAATGTGTGGGTAAGCACCGGGTCTGTCGACTGCCGTCAGAGCGTCATTCCCTTCCCGGGCGCATTCACGTCCAAGCTGCGAGGCTACGAACAGAAATGTGGTACAAGGCCGGATCGGCTGGGCGATCCAGCACAACATGGCAAAGCCCTTCCCAAACAACCGATCAGGTAAACCACGAGCTTGTGCTGCGAAGCATCACGTCCTTATCCGGGGAGACCTGCCACACGGCTTGCGAGCCGTCGTTAGCTCCAGCGAGTAAGCATCTGCGGCTGAAAGGCTGGAACAGACCGAAGCCATTCGATTTTAGCGAGGCAGGCAAGCAAGACACGAGCGACAAAAGTCAGTTTGCCTTTAACAACGGGCAGTAGCTATTACACCTAATGAGAGTTTCGGGATGGAATCATCCCTTGCTGACGCTGCAGGTTACTTTTGTCGCTCGTGTCTGCATTGTTGTCTAGCTGCTGAAACTTCGCTCCCGCCAGACGAGCTGGCAGGGGGCGTTCTAGAGGTGGTGGCTCGTGTCTCAACTGTCGACAGCAGTGAGCCCAACAGCATTCAACGCTTGCTCCACGATACGGGTCAGAAAGTGGCGTGGCTCGACTAAGTTTGTCCAAGGATTGCGCTGAAACTTGTCTCAGCTCGACGTTGATCGTGTCGAAAAGAGCTTGGCTCGATCCAGGAAGCGTCCGACGTTGCCGTTCTCATTGCTGAGAGCTTGCCAGTAAGGCCTCTCGAAGTATTTGCGCTGGGTGGAGAGCTTGAACGCCGAGGCCATCATGAATCTGGTGGCGACAGCTCGTACCGGGGGCAGCGATCAGGGTACCAGGCGGAGCGCTGCGTATGGCAGGGAACAACACCAGTTCACCGATCTGCATTGAAAGTTCAAAATGATTTTTCTCGTAGCCAAACGAACCGGCCATGCCGCAACAACCGGAAGGAATGACATTAACTTTGTGTCCAGATGGAATCCGCAGAATTTGCACTGTGTCGGCGAGCGACGAGAGGGCTTTCTGGTGGCAGTGCCCGTGAACGAGGATATTCGCGGTTTGATCCGAAAACTGTTCGGGCAAGATGCGACGGCTTCTGAATTCGCTTGCAAGGAACTCGTCGAGCAAAAAACTGCTGTCCGCAAGTCGCCTTGCTTGGTCCGCCATGTTGCCTCTCAAGAGCACAGGATACTCGTCGCGAAAAGTCAGAATCGCGGAAGGTTCAATGCCGATCAGCGGCGTCGTCGGGGATACGTGTTGACTTAAGAGGCGGACGTTCTTTTCTGCAATGGACCGTGCCTGTCGGAGCAGTCCCTTCGAAATCGCGGCCCTGCCACTTTCATCGTGTTCCAACAACCGCACTTTATATCCAAGGCCTTCGAGTAACTCGACTGCCGCAATGCCGATTGGTACATCTAAATAGTTGGTGAACTCATCACAGAAAAGGATGACTTCCGCACGAATCGAATTCTGTCTGGGTGCTCTCCGACGAACGAACCAACGACGAAGTGTCAACTTGGAAAGAGCGGGAAGAGAACGGTTTGGATGGAAGCCGAGAATATTTCGGAGAAGCTTGCCTAAAGTCCGATTGCTAATCACAGCGTTGTATGCCGCCGGAGCCAAGCTCGCAATGCTGGCCTGACGGGCGAAACCGGCCACCAGCCTCGCTTGCATGGGTGTGCCGTGACGATCGTAGTGAGCTTGCATGAACTCCGCTTTGAGTTTTGCCATATCGACGTTGCTGGGGCATTCTCGTTTGCAACCCTTGCAGGATAAACACAGGTCCAGCACACTTCGCGTTTCGGGGTCGTCAAGCGGCCATTGGGCTTCCTTTGTTTTCGACATGGCTTGACGGAGCAAGTTCGCTCGAGCCCGCGTCGTATCCTTTTCATCCCGCGTCGCCATGTAGCTCGGACACATCGTTCCTCCACTTTTGTGCGTCTTTCGACAATCCCCAGAGCCGCTGCACATTTCGGCGGAACCAAGCATCCCACCAGCATCGGAGAAGTCGAAGATAGTCGCGATGGTAGGGTTGGGACCGACCGTCGTTCGTAGACTTGCGTCCATGGGGGGGGCGTCGACGATTTTGCCGGGATTGAAAATTCCTGCTGGGTCCCAGATCGATTTCACTTTCCGACAGAGTTCGTATGTCTCGTCACCAAGCACGAGTCGAAGGAATTCGCCTCGCAATCTTCCGTCTCCATGCTCACCGCTCAACGAACCCTTCCATTTGCGAACAAGATTCGCGACGAGTGTTGCGACATCGCGAAACTGTTTTAACCCCTCGTCCGTCTTGAGATTGATCACCGGTCGCAAGTGCAGTTCGCCTGCGCCTGCGTGAGCGTAGTGAACGCACTCCAACCCGAATTGCTCTCGAAGGCCGAGGTTGAGCTCTGCAATGTAATCGGCTAAGTCGTCGACCGCGACAGCCGTATCCTCGATCACCGTGATGGGCTTCGCGTCCCCAGGTATGTTGGATAGGACGCCGAGTCCAGCGCGGCGTAGCTCCCATACTTTGTTCCCCTCGGCTCCCATCAGGAGCGGAAACGCGAAACCAAAGCCTGAACTCCGAATGGCTTGAGCAACCTGTTCCGTCTGCGCTCGGACGTCTTGCTCACTATCGCCGCGCAACTCGATAACCAAAATAGCTGCGGGATCCCCCTCGACAAAAGCTAAATGGTTGCGTTGCTCAAGATTCCGTGCCGCACTCTTCAAAACCAATTGATCGATGAGCTCGCAGGAATAGGGCTGGAACTGCATCGCAATTTTGGTGGCTCGAAGCGATTGGTCGATGCTGTCGAAGTGGACACAGAGGAGCCCAGCTACTCTTGGCGGTAATGGAACACAACGCAGCTTCATCTCGGTCGCGAAGAAGAGCGTTCCTTCGCTACCGGCAATCAGCTTGCACAGGTTGAATGGTGGTCCGTCTTCTGCAAATGGCTGACCGTCAAGCATCACGTCCAACGCATATCCGGTGTTCCTTCTTGTCACGGAACGCTTAGGGAAATTTTCGCGAATCAGTCGTTGGTTAATCGAATCAGCCAGAAGTGCCTGCATCTGTCGACATATTTCCTCCAGCCTTGAGGAGTAGTTTGAGCCTGAACCGAGAACCGTTTTTTGTCCATGATCTACCCCCTCTCGTATCACCACTTTCGAACCGTCGCTCAAGAAGCCAACCAGCTCGAGAAGATGGTCGCGAACCGAGCCGTATTTAATCGAATTCGATCCGCAGGAATTATTGCCCACCATCCCGCCAATCATGGCTCGATTCGCGGTCGAGGTCTCCGGCCCGAACATCATGCCGTACTTGGCAAGCTCCATATTCAGCTCGTTACGGATCACGCCAGGCTGCACTCGAACCCATCGGTTCTCGGTATCGATCTCCAAGATGCGATTGAGATACTTGGAGACATCCACCACGATACCGCTGCCGACGACCTGGCCTGCCAGCGATGTTCCAGCCGTTCGAGGAATGAGTCCAATCCGAGTTGCGTTGCATAAGAGGATCAGTTGGCGAATATCTTCATCAGAGGCGGGGATCGCAACTGCCCGAGGCAATTCCTCATAAAGAGAAGCGTCTGTCGCGTAAGCGCGGCGTGTGGTCTGGTCAAGAAAGAATTCTCCGTCAAAATTCGATGCCAATTGATCACCCAGGCGCTCGAAACTGTAGGGAGAAGTCATGAAATCATTGCTTGAAAAGTTAGGAATTCGAAATGGACAGGCCGGAGCGTGCTTGGGTGATGGAAGGTGGCTTTTCGATGAAGCTGGCTCAGAACTGACATCAATCAATCCAACCACGGGAGAGGCCATTGCAACCGTTCGTCAAGCCACTCAACCAATGTATTATCGCTTAGTGGATCATGCCGTAAATAGCTTTCCGCAATGGCGAGACACTCCGGCTCCTAAACGAGGTCAGTTGGTCCGTGATCTCGGTAACCGAATTCGGGAATTGCTGGAACCGCTGGGTGAACTCGTCACCTTGGAGGTCGGCAAGATCCGCAGCGAAGGCGTCGGGGAAATCCAAGAGATGATCGACATCTGTGAGTTTGCGGTCGGATTGTCAAGACAGCTTTACGGAAATGCGATGCACTCCGAGCGTTCTGATCATCGCATGTTTGAGCAGTATCATCCTTTCGGCGCGATTGGCATCATTTCAGCGTTCAATTTTCCTGCTGCGGTATGGTCGTGGAACGCCAGCTTAGCCGCCATCTGCGGCGACACGATGGTTTGGAAGCCATCGCCGCTCGCTCCCCTGACCGCCATTGCCATCCAAAACATCTGCAACGAGGTATCTGCTGATCACCATGCCAATGGCGTTTTTCAACTGGCAATCGGTGATAGCGTCGAAATCGGCTCGGCGATGGCGGACGACACTCGCTTGCCGTTGATCAGCTTCACGGGGTCGGTCGCCGTCGGACGCCAAGTTGCAGCTCGCGTCGCAGCACGTCTTGGCCGAAGCCTACTCGAACTCGGTGGAAACAACGCGGTGATCATTGAACCCGACGCTGATCTCGACATGGCGGTCCAAGCAGTCTTGTTTGCCGCCGTTGGAACGACAGGTCAAAGATGCACCACAACTCGGCGGCTCTTTGTGCATCGTTCCGTCGCCAATCAAGTGGTTCAGAAATTAGCGGCGGCGTATCAAAAGACGAAGATCGGAGATCCGATGGATCCATCCACCACCGTTGGGCCACTGATTTCGAGTTCGTCGGTCAAGCACTTTCTTGCCGCGATCGAACGAGCTCAAACCGAAGGAGGCCAGGTCGTGGTCGGCGGTCGAGCTCTCGGTGGCGATGGTTTCTTCGTCGAGCCCACCATCATCAAAATGCCAAGCCAAACTCCGGTCATGCACGACGAAGTCTTTGCACCGATTCTTTATGTCGTTGAATATGATGCTCTGGCAGATGCAATCGCAATGCAAAATGCTGTGCCACAGGGACTTTCCAGTGCGCTGTTTACCGATTCAATCACATCCTCGGAACTGTTCTTGTCTGCTCGCGGCAGCGATTGCGGGATCGCCAATGTGAACATGGGAACGAGCGGAGCCGAAATCGGTGGTGCCTTCGGCGGCGAAAAGGATACCGGTGGCGGTCGAGAGTCCGGCAGCGATGCTTGGAAGATCTACATGCGTCGGCAGACCTGCACCGTCAATTGGTCCAACCGTGTTGCTCTTGCGCAAGGCATCCGTTTCGGTCAGGACGTCACTCAGCGATGACTCGAATTCACGCGTTCAAACTGGAGCGATTCAAGTTCGCGAAACCGCAGTTTTGGAAACGGTGGAGGCAAATGAGGTCGGTCCAACCGAAGCAGACTTTTCCGCTCGGAGTGCTTCTCCATCGGTACATGGCGATTCGTTGCTCGAGAGATTGGTACAGCGGGAGGGGATGCGATCCGTCCACTCGTCTGCAATAAATTTGGTTCAGAGATTGTGGGTCTTGCCGACGTCACGATCCTTTCATCCAGATCGAATGCATGGCTCCTGAGTCCTCTGCGGGCTGTCTCGACGCCTCGTTCGATCGCAGAGAGTAGAATGTCTAGGCTGCCGAGATTTCGTACTTCAACGTCCGAGACAAACGGACAACTAGAAAGAGCGGGTAGCAACTGGCTTAACGACAACTCTGGACTCTGACCGTCGCCGTCGATCCCGTTGCTCTTTAGGCCGTCTCCAGTGGGAATGATCAGTATTCGAGAAGCGTCGATTTGTTGCCACTCTGCCTGCCCGTAAAGATGATCAAGTTCTTTTAGCACTAGGTCGATCGGCACATGATTACGAGTCGTGACATCGAACACTTGCAAGTCATTTTCCCTGCCGCAGTCAGCGAAATCGATATGTTTCGAATGGCGACGTTGGGTTCGGGTCAGCCAAGCGTAGATTCCGCCTGCAGGTAAATGGAGTGAGAATGCCGTACCTTGCCCAGGCAAACTGGAGAAATCGACGTAGCCATTCATGATGGCGGCATAACGCACGGCGACTCGCAAGCCTAGGCCGTGTCCAAGTACAGGCGGCAAATAAGGGCGACGAATCGTCGATTTGGACCACGTTACATCATCTCGCAGTTTGTCGACCTCATCGTTGCTCTGATCTCGAACTTCGATCGAAAGCCAGGGCTCCTCGTCTTTGGATGCGCGAATGCTTACCTGGACTCCTTCACTTGGCTGGCTATTGAGAATAGCGTTCGAAACAAAATGATCGAGAACAATGCTCACAAAGTCGCTGTCGATCCAGAGTTTTGCGTCCGGATCGACACAAGTCGCGACATTGAGTCGAACTCCAGCTAGGCTCGCGTCGTGGGTCCATTGACTTGTCAAGGTAGCAAACCAGCTTGCAATCGACTGCCAGCGCGGACGAGGAAAGAAATTCGCCGAGGACATCTCAGCATCTTGGAGGACTGCTCGTATCCACTGTCTCACCCGCTTCGCCTTTCTGAAACTCGAAACCGTGGAGGGATGCTCCAGTTGATCCTGGAGCAGGCTTTCTAAAGCCGCTAGATTCGTGCGATGATGACTAGTGGTCCAATGGTACCCTTGCGTAGGTTCAACAGTCGAAGAAGCTCGATCATCGAATCGCTGTCGATGATGGAAGACCGTCGCTGATGTTAACATGTTGCCGTCCTTGTTTCCTGGTTAGCAGATCTATCCAAACCAGCCGTAGCGAAAGATACAGTAGATCGCGTTAAATAAATCTCTGACTCCAATCTTTTTTCCCTGACTACGTGATCGAGAAGTGTAGTTGACAGGGACTTCATGGATTGCAAAGCCTCTCCTGGCGAGCTTTGCGGTGATCTCCGGCTCAAAGCCAAATCGACGTTCTCGCAGCGGGATCGATCGAATGACTTCGCGACGAAACGCCTTGTAACAGGTCTCCATGTCGGTGAGGCGGACACCCAGTACGCGATTGATGAGCCTCGTCAACAATTGATTCCCCAAGTAGTGAAAGTGGGAGTCAGCGTTGCGCCCGTGAAAGTACCGTGAACCGTAGACAACGTCAGCTTTTCGGGTTCGGATGGGCTCAATAACGTGGAGTATTTCGGCAGGGTCATATTCGCAGTCGGCGTCTTGGATAATGACGATTTCGCCTTCCGCCAAAAAGAATCCCGATTGCAGGGCCGCTCCCTTTCCTTGATTTTCCGCATGGAGAAACACCTCGACTTCGGCATTCGATGATAGCTCGTACAGCATTTCTCGCGTTCCATCCGTGCTGCCATCATCAACGACGATCACTTGCTTTTCAATTGGCAACTTGAGGACAGAGTCAATGACATGGCGGACCGTGTCTCGCTCGTTGTAGATTGGGATAATGATCGATACGGCAGGTCGTTTGATTTTGTCCCGTTCGATTTCCGACTGTACCAACTTTTCCAATCGTTCCAGCGCCGACTCCATAGTCGTCGCGGGCCGATGTCTCGATACGGTTGCGACATCAGATTGCGACGAGGTGTTCGGTTCCGTTCGAAGTGGTTGATTCAGTTGCGACATGCTGATCCGATCCGGGGGGACTCGACGACTGGAGTTGGTTCGACGGCGAACGGACGACGAGCATCGATCCGTTCAATTACTTCCTATCGGACGGGCTTCGCAGAGGCGTTCAGAATGAAGTAATATGGACAGCAATTTGTGATCTTGTTTCCGCATCGGTATCAGTTATGCAATTTATCCGATTTGGTTTGCTTCTTGTCGGAATCGCGAACTATTGCCTTGTTGTTCATCGGCCGATGTTCGGCTGCGATTGGAGCGTCACTGAGCCACTTGATGGCGATTCCATTGGAATGACGCTCGTAAACGAGGTCGGTCTGTTGGTGCAGCAGTCGTTTGTTGATCCGAAAAGGTTAGGAGTCGACTGGGAGAGAGAAGTTGACCGAGTACGACTGGAATTACGAGACTGTCATGATCGCGAGATTGCGGCATCGACGGTCAATCACCTGTTGTCCCGGCTGAACACTTCTCATACTCAGGTTTTGACGATCGATGAACCTCAACTGTACGAACTCCTGGGAGTCTTTTCGCTGGTACCAGAGATGCATGAAAACCACCTCGTCTGGTTGAAGGAGAACGGACGAGAACGTTTGGAGTTCGAAGGAATCGGCATCCGTTGTGAGAGGGTTGCGGGGCGTTGGCTCGTCCGCCACGTCTTGCCAGGTACTTCTGCATCGAAGGCCGGACTACAAGTCGGAGACGAACTGCTAACGATCGACCAACAACCCTTTCATCCGATGCACTCTTTCGAAGGAAAATCCGGCACGGTCGTAGCAATCAAATACAATCGACCGGATGAAGATTTCCGAACGATCGTCGAAACACAACTTGTCGTAGAAACGTTCGATCCCGTTACGATGTACTTGACTGCGAACGAGAAAAGCACGTGCATTCGTGAGCTTGCGGATGGAACAAGGCTTGGATACCTTCGATTGTGGAGTTATGCCGGGGACAAGTATCATGAGCAGTTGAAGAGCATCTTGCTCGATGGTAGTTTGTCAACGTGCGATGGACTCGTGTTGGATTTGCGCGGGGCGTGGGGCGGCGCATCGTTGGATTACGTCGAGTTTTTCCTGGAACCGATTGCTACGGTCAACATGCAGCATCGAGATGGAAGGAGTGTTCGGATCGCGGGACGATGGACGAAGCCGGTCGTACTCGTTATCGATGAGACAGTTCGAAGTGGTAAGGAGCTGTTTGCCTATGGCTTCAGAAAACGAAACCGAGGGCCGATTATTGGAGCGAAGACGGCAGGAGCATTGAGTGGCGGTTCACTCTTTCTGATGAGGAACGGATGCTTGCTCTATTTGGCCACCTCGCGAGTATTCATCGATGATGAGGATAGGGAGGGGCAAGGAATCGAGCCCACCATCTCCGTGCCTTGGGATTGGAAAGCTCAAGGAGATCGTGACCTGCAGGTCGAGCGCGCTTTCCAAGAGCTGGAATTGATCCTCCGTAAGTCAGCATCGGAATTGCCTTCACCACTGAAGTGAAATAGGTCGAGTTCCGCCAGAATGCTCAAGTGTGATAGCAAATCGAGCGAGTTAGCGGCCGGAATAGCGTTCTCGAAGGACTGCAGTTGCCATTGATGCTAGTGGCGGCTGATGATAATGTTCCCCGAAACAACCTGTCTCTCTGAGCAGGCACTGTGTCCCGAATTTGTTTGTCTGAGGGAAAAATCCGATGAACGGCCAGGTTCGTTACGCTTTAGGTTTCATGCTAGTTACGGTTTGGGTGGCGGCTTCGAATTCAGGCCAGCTTTTTGCCGATCCGCCGAGCGTATTTCAATTTCTCCGCAAACCGCAAGTCGAAGCGGATCCGACGAAAGAATATCGACTGACCGAAGAGCAGGGACCTTGGCTAATTTTAGCGATGACGTTTGAGGACGAGGATGCCGCCGAAAAGGCCCATCAATTGGTGGTCGAACTTCGCAAGAAGTACAATCTGAAAGCGTATGTGCTTCCCAAGTTCTTCGACTTTTCGGAAACGGTGCCGGGAGCTGGCATTGATGCGACGGGTAATCAAGTGCGAATGCGGCATCGAGACGACCGGAAATTTCACGCATTTGGGGTCTTGGTTGGTGACTTCACTAGTATCGATAGTCCTGAATTAGATCAAGCCAAAGAGATACTCAAATACGCTCAGCCTCAAACGCTGGGAGGCGATGGCGATCCGAGACCTTCCTCGTTTGATACCGCTTCGCGATGGATTCAGGGATTACGTTGGAGCCAACGGCACCAGCAAGGCAGCGACCAACGGAAGCGCGGGCCGATGCGCCCATTCGTGACTCGAAACCCACTGCTTCCTGTCGACTTCTTCCAGCCTCCAAAAGTCGATGAGTTCGTTAAGAAACTCAATAAGGGCGTTGAGAATTCGCTTTTGGAATGCCCCAACCGGTTTACGGTTAAGGTAGCGACCTTCCGGGGCCAGGATGGGTATCTCGTCGGTAAGAACTCTGAGAAAATGCTTACCGAGTCAGTGTCGGATGGATTGGACCAGGCCGCAGAGTCGGCGAACCTACTTGCGTCGGTCCTGAGAAAGAACGGCGTTGAAGCCTACGTCTACCATGATCGCAACTCGAGCATTGTAACCGTAGGAGGTTTCGACTCCATCGGTGGAAATGATGAGGCAGGAAACTTTCAGTATCTTCCAGCAATTCAAAAAATTCTGGTGACATTTGGTGCCCAGAATGTCCAAAATACTCAGTACGGTGCCGTCCCCATGGCGAAATCCTTGCTCGATTTGGTCCCTGCGAATCAATTTCCAGAACTGACTCGCGGGACCGATCGCGAGCGAATGCGGGCGCTGAAAAAGTACACGATTCCATTCGACCCGCAGCCGGCCGTCATGGCTGTACCCAAAACTGAGGCCAAGTCGGTGTACTCTGGTTCGTTGTTGGGAACGCGCTAAATAACTCGGCGATGGATTCTAACGAATCAAAAACCGGCCGGGCCAAACCCGCCCGCGCCGGGTGGGCCCAATCCGCCTGCCGGGATCATGTTCTGAACATTGGCGATAATCTCGTCGATGGCAGCATCAAATTCCTGTTGGCTCGATGCTTGTTCCAATGGAACCATCATTCCACCAACCATGCTGGTGACGAAACCAACTTGCATCTTCATTTCAGCGGATTTTTGGGGTGTGATCTCGGCCATCGCCGTTTTA
>JBBIUE010000069.1:0-28635 GCA_037440405.1 Pirellula sp.
CAGCTCGTTTGCGCACTTCCGCACCGATCGCGTCTATCCTGTTTCGATGGATGCAATTCCGAGGCTGGATCAAAATCGCCTCCGGACAAGTCCAGTTGACCGATGCCGGTCAGAAGCGAGGCCATGATCTCGTGCGAAGTCATCGACTTTGGGAACAGTACCTAGCGACAGAAACGGATTGGCTGTCTGGGCGGTTGCATGTGAAGGCAGAAGATCTCGAACATTTCACATCGCGACGGCTGAGAGAAAAGCTGGACCAAATCACCAGCAATCCATCGACCGATCCCCACGGACGCGCCATCCCTCCCGAACGTAACTGAACGTCGATGATTCCCAATGCAGAATCATGGAAGCCGACCAGCTCCCGCCCAACTCCGCAAATCTCGCGAGTAGCCTGCCGCGCAGGCAAGGCCAGGACTCTTCTAAGCAATCAGCGCTCGGAACCTTCAGTGCAAACACGGAAAGATGGATCGCGAGTCGTCCAGTCCTCACGCCGCGTTTTAAGTTTCTCTAGAGCAATCATCAAACCAGCATCCTTGGCAAGCGCCAGCAGAAGCTTCAATCGCGAAACCTAGGAGGCGGATGCCATGCCGTGATGGCCTATTCACGAACTACCACACCTTGGTCAGGTCGACGGTGGCAAGTGGCGGGATTGCCATGGTGATTTGGTCGCTTGCGATACTTTCTTGATAAGCTTGGTCGACCAGCACCAACTGGATGACCCGATGTTCGTCCGGCGATACGATCCAGTACTCCGGAACGCCCGTTTGCTCGTAGATGCGACGTTTGGTATCGAGATCGAGCTCCGGATTGGATGGTGACAGAATCTCTATCAGCAGATCCGGAATCCCTTTGACCTTGATGGGGGTCATGATGTGCCGACGTTGTTGGGTGATGATCACCAAATCGGGCTGGACGATGTCATGCTCCGTGAGCTGAACGTCTACCGGTGCATCGATGACAACACCGAGCTCCGACACTTCGATTTGCTGATAAAGCTGAAACTGGATTCGTCGGGATATGGCCTGATGATACAAATTGGGAGCGGGGTTCACAAAATGATCTCCTTCGAGGATTTCGTGGCGACGTCCATCGTAAGGGATTGCGGCGTAGGCCTTGTAGTCCCAAGGCGAAGGCTGAGATTGCTTGTTCTGAACCATGGGAAGATGTCTCGATACTTCTGAAAGAGTATGCCCGCTCTCAGCCATTATAATGCCATCGAAGGCGAACGTCTGCGATTTAGGGCCCATCCCAAACCGATCTTATCGTATCCCGAAGCGTCAGCGAGAAAACGGTGTTGGGATAGTTACCAACCGCAGATGGACGCGCTGATCCGAGCCCTACCCTCTGTGGGGAAACTTCCGAACAAGGTGTGGTATTCGATGAAGAAACAACTGACATCAATGCGTTTCGTCGAGCCGTCCATCGTTCGGGCTGCAAACTTCGATGTGACCGAATTTGGGCTGTCTTTAGATGAGGTGATGCCGTTAACGACCGGCTAGTGCATCAAGGCATGACTGAAAATCCGAGGGCAGCTCGGCAGTGAACGTAAGTTCTTGTTTGGTCGATGGATGACGAAAACTAAGCTGATATGCGTGAAGCGCCTGGCGATCAAGAACAACATCGTCGTCGCCGGGTTGAGGCGGCTGTCGCAGTGCTTGGCGTCGCAATAGCTGGCCGCGAGTGACGCGTGCGTGACCGGCATAGAGTCGGTCGCAGAGAATGGAAAATCCAATATGGGCAAAATGGACGCGAATCTGATGCGTGCGACCGGTCTTCGGCAACACGCGTACATAAGAAAATCCCTGGAATCGCTCCAACACTTCGTATTGCGTCTCCGCGTCTCGACTCGATGGATGCCCCGCTCGAATGGCCATTTTCTCTCTTTGATAAGGATGATGCCCGATGGGTGCTCGAATCCAGTCGCGGTCCAAACTGGGATTGCCGACGACGATCGCGCGGTATTCCTTCGTAACCTCGCGCGCTTCGAACATCGCTGCTAATTGAAAGTGCATGAAATTGTTCTTGGCGATGACAATCACTCCGCTCGTCTCGCGATCCAAGCGATGGACGATACCCGGACGAGTCGGTCCGCCAATATCGCTCAATTGCTGAAAATGGTGGGCCAAAGCGCTGGTCAAAGTGCCTTGCCAATGCCCTTTTGCTGGATGGACCACCATGTTCGCTGGCTTGTCGATAACGACTAAACCCTCATCTTCGTAGAGGATTCGGAGAGGAATCGCTTCGGGTATGGGGCCATCATCGGGAGGCGGAGGGAGATCGACATCGACACGCTGGCCGGGCTGTACTTTGAAGCTTGGCTTGATCGGACGGCCATCGACTCGAACCTTCCCGTCCTTAATGACATCCCGCAGAAAGACGCGGCTGTAGCCGTTGCATTGAACAGCAAGAAAAACATCAATCCGTTGGTCCTTGTCTTCCGTCGTGACGGTCCAGGATTCGATTCGGTGCTGCGGCTGGATCGAGTTGTTCTCTGTCATCAGTCAGTCAGAATCATCGTTGATGGGTAGCGATCGTATGAATTCAATTTAGGATCGAAATCGCATCGATGGCGAACGGAAGAAAAATTTCTACCAATCCCAGCGCTGCATTAGCGGGAAATCCTAACCCACTGCGTCAACATGAAATCAAGGATTCGTGCCTCTCATGCTCTTCGGGCTGAAATGTTTGAACATGCACCTCGGCAAAAGAATCCAACCGTTGCTGTTCCTGTCCAAGACCCGCAGAACTCCTCGACAACCCATCTAGACGCATTGAATCGGATCATTCTAGGAAGCAGCAATGCGGCAGAACAGGAACGAATCCAATGCTGCTTCTGGTATCGCGATGTCCATCCTTCGCGAAGTATTCGGGGGAAAGGCTCCTATTGCTCCCCGTCCTTGGCGTCTTTCGAAGAATCTGACGTTGGCAATTCGGCCGAAGTCGAATCATTCGATCCTGTGTCGACCGGCTGTTCGTTCATGGGAGGTGCTTCGATCGGAAATTGGATCGGCTCGCTTGGTGGAATGTCATTGGCCTTCAACTCAGGAAACTGAATATCGGGCGAGGGTGACGTATCTCGCAAGTTGGATGGAATGTCCAATGGGTCTGGACGCTTCGGACGTTGGCTGGCGAACCAGGTCATGAACTCCCGACCTTCTGGTCCTTCGAGCCATGCGACTTGCCGCCTGACTTCTTCCACCAATGCCTCATTACCGACATTCGCAGACAAAACTTTTCGATAATTCTCAATCGCTCCTTCGCGATCTCCCTCTGTCTCAAGCGCCTTGGCCATAGCGAGCATTGCTCGGAATCGCAAATTGATATCAAACGACTCGTCGATCAGGGATTGGTAATGACGCTTGGCTTGTTTGATCAATTCGAGCGCTTGATCTCGATCGAGGTACACTTGCTCGATGGCACGGGAGAGCTGACTGTCGGCTTGCCGCAGTTTTGCCCAAGGCGCCGCAGCTGTTTTGGCATGATCCTCATAGATGGTTGTTAACTGGTCGGCGTCGCCATCAGCAAACAACATTTCTTCCCACGCCTTGGAATTTCGTTGGGTATTGGCGCTTTGATACCAAGCGTAGATGAGCCCCAGCAAGAACAAGACGCCCAGCCCGATGAAAATCCACTTGATATAGGGACGAATGCTGTTGATCGTCATGCCGACATGGTCAGCAAGATAGTTCGTTTCTAACTTGTGTCGCTCTTCGCTCTTCATTCGATCTAAAACCCTAACCGGCAGGTATTCGCAGATGCAGCCCAATTCGGGACGCTGCTTCGGGAGACTCTCTTGGGAAAGCCCCTTAATGTAGGAGACTTTCCATATTTCCTCAATCCGAAGATTCGTCTTTGTCCGATTTTTCAAACTTAAGCGAAGTTACGTCGGCGATCCTCGAAGCCAGAACGCCAACCTGTTGAAAAACGAAGAACGCATAGAAAGCTATTCCAAATCCAACCATGAATCCTCCCAAAGGACCCAAGGTTCGTGCAAAAACGTAGAGTAACCAAAGTGCAAATGAGATGATCGCGTTCTGCAACACCATGGCTCCCCAGGCTTGCGAGCAAGTTTTTAGAGATCGCCACACGTCCGTCGAAATCGGATTAAAGCTGGTGTTGTTGTCCAGCATGCTCAGAAAAAAGAACGGAAAAAAGAGCCAGGTACAAACCAACAGTCCGCCAACGCCGATGACGCTCAAGTCCATGGTCTTTGTGAGCGCAAAGATGAGGCTTCCCGGAATGGCTGAGAAAGAAAGAGCAAACAAAGGCATGCCGGATTCGGAAATCCATTCTCCCATATCAAAGAGCGGCCAGGACTGTACTTGTTTCTCCTCGTTTGCCGCTGATTCCAACACCGCCCTGGCATTCGCGATTAGGGAGAGAATGACGGGGGTAGCAAATCCGATCAGTAACAGATAGCCGATGAATAGAATGCCCGAGCTATAACTTTCCTGAAGCGTTTCAATCCACCAGAAAATCATCAACAACAATCCAACGACCAGCCCATACATCAGGAGAATCGCGATCGCGGCAGGATCGCGCAAAAAGGAAAAAGTGCGCAACAACCATCCACTCGTGTCAAAATCGTAGGTCGAGCTTTCTAGCTCTTCTTCCTCCTCTTCCAAGGCCGCTTTCGCTCGCTCCAAAGTTTCCTTCACGACGTCGGGAGTGTAAAGCGCATCACTCTTGGCTTGGCCATCGGGTGGAGCAATGCGTAGCTCTTCTTCATCGACCGGAACATGTTTCGGAGTCTTTGTTGGAGGCTCCTTGGGTTTGGGAACGATCAGCTTCGAGTGGCAATCGGGACATTGAACTTCTTTCCCGATTGCTGACCGGCGTTGGTACAAGATTGATCCACAAACCCTACATGTGAAACGAAATTCTTCCTCATCTCGTGGCGCAACGACTGGAGCAACCTCGCGCTCTTCACGCGCTTTCGATTTCGAATGAGTAGGCCGATGATACGGCAATTCTTCATCGATCGGTGATGGATCCGTTCTTTGAGAGCTCGACCGCTTCGCAGGGCTCGGTCTGTTCTCTTCGAGCACCAATCCGGATGCTAGCGCGTCGAGTGAAATGGACCGGCGTTTTTCTTCCGGTGCCAGTTTGAACTCTTCGTCATCATTGGGTTCTGCATGTGGCGTCGGTTTTGATGGAGCTTTCTTGTTCGATGCTTGGCTGGCAGAATTGCTCTTTTTGGTACCGTCCGCAGTCGCTTGTCGAACCGTCACTTGCTTGTCGTCATCGAGCAACAACCAGTCATCGTCGTCATTCTTCGCCGGAGCTTGTCCAGGAATCTTGACTTGTGCCGAGCAGTTGGGACAGGCAATCTTTTGCCCTGCAGCCTGAATGCTCGTCTTGACTTGCTTCCCGCATTGAGGGCATGCAATTCGTACTAATTGCTCATCGGTCACGTTGGGAACTCGGTCTGGTGGACAAGGTTCAATGTTTTCGCGATCACTTGTCTATTATATCGACCTCAAATTCGTTTGCTTGAGCCGCGTAATCATGAAAAAGCTCGCTCAATCGCGCTTCCTGCTCATCGCCGAGATGCAAAACAACCCGGTAACCGAGGTGGATCTTCTCATTCGCTGGAAGTGTAAAACCGCCCATCGCCTGACTGTCCTGTTGTCCAACGAAGTCCCGAACGCCGAAGGGATTGTGAGCAAACAATCCATAGCCGCGCACGTGCCAACGACCAGGAGAAGCAAACGATGACGGATGAATCATGCAGCATATTCCAACCACCTCGTCACCACGAGGTGCTGAATAATCGACCCAATCGGAAGGTTGCCCCCATGCCTGGTCGTCTCGCTGTCCAGCCGAGTTGACGATCTTCCCGCCCTTTTTCGTCTCGACAGCCATCCACTCTGCAACCCTCAAGCCAAACGATCCCTCCTTGGTGTCGCCGAAATGGACATCATGTCCAGGAGCCTGAAAGACGAAGTCACAATCGATCGTCCGGAGCTCTGGGGTGCCGTGAAAGCGCAGCCGTCGATGCTCGACCAACACAAGCGAGCCAGATGCATCGAGCCAGTGGTTGACGGACTGAAAAGATGCTTGGTTTTGGTCAACCCTTATTAACGTATGACGTTGATGTTGAATGGTTCCTCGTCCGGGCCCCTCGGACCAAAAATCGACGCCGTTGACCTCGCCGTGACTGAACCAAAGCGATCGATGGTGGGGATGATCGCGTTTCCGCTCATCGTCATTCTCGGCAAGTGGCCAATCCCGTGTGACTCGAACTCCACCAGGCCCATGAATGGGCCAAAGAATGGGTCGCGGAACCGCCCCAAATTGGTAGTCGGCGAATGCCTCGCTACCGAAATAAACAGCAAGATGACCTTCTCCCTCCACGAGACGAAAAGACGCCGGATCCTCGGCGATCGTCCGTTCGCTCAGCCATACCATGCTGCAACACTGGATTAGCGCAAGACAGCACCCGAACGTCCTTCTCGAACATGGATAAACTGCCTTCATCTTTTCACTGATCATTCGTCCCCTCCGCTCCATAAGGCAAGCTCGGCGTTTCCTTTCAGACCAAATCGAGTTATCTTCAAAGAATCTTGTTCGCGCCGAATTCCATTCGATTTCGCTAGGATAATGCAAAATGGCTTTCCATTCTACTTGTCAGCAGATGCTCGCGGCGTTTAGCTGGACTCTGATCCTGTTTGGAATGATGAACATGCACAACCATTTGATCGGTCAGCAGCCCAACGAGATCCGCCCGACGAACTATGACGAATCGGCGGTTCCAACTTATACCTTGCCAGATCTGCTCACCGCGCCAGATGGACGCAGGGTAGCCACTCCAGAATCCTGGGAGGCTCAGCGGAGCTATTGGCTTGACCTCCTGGCCCGTCAGGAGTATGGCACCTTTCCTGCCGCGACAGTGGCTGTACGACACGAAGAGTTTGAGCGAGGTTTGGCATTCGATGGCAAGGTTCTTCGCCGACAAATCGCGGTCTATTTGAGTCGAGTCGGAGCGAATGAGAATGAAGTTCGCGTCGACTTGCTCGTTTACTCGCCAGTCGATTTAAGCCGCAAGGCTTCCTGTTTCCTGGGGTTGAATTTTCGCGGTAACCAGGGAACCGCAGACGACCCTGAGATTCGATTGACGGAGAGCTGGGTGCAGAACGACGAGGGGTTCGTCAACAATCGTGCGACCGAGGCCGCACGAGCATCGAAGAAGTATCGCTACCCGATCGAGCGCATCATCGAGCGCGGCTATGCAGTCGCTACTGCTTATTATGGTGACTTGGATCCGGATTTTGACGACGGATTCGAGAATGGCGTCCATGCGTTGTTCCCTGAGCATCGATCGAGCGATGACCAACCCGAATGTTGGGGTTCCATCGGTGCCTGGGCCTGGGGACTTTCGCGACTGGCGGTCGTGTTGGAACAGCTCGAAGGAATAGATCCAGAAGGTCTGATCGTGGTCGGTCATTCGAGATTGGGCAAGACTGCTCTTTGGGCTGGGGCGAACGATCCGCGATTTCGTATTGTCCTTTCGAATAACTCCGGCTGCGGTGGAGCGGCATTGAGCAAGCGCGCCTTCGGAGAAACGGTAGCTCGTATCAATTCTGTCTTTCCCCACTGGTTCTGCAAAAACTTCCGTGCTTACAACGACCGCGAAGAGAATATGCCCTTCGATCAACATTGTCTCATCGCCGCCATCGCGCCTCGACCGGTCTATATTGCGAGCGCATCCAAAGACCTTTGGGCCGACCCTAAAGGAGAGTATCTAAGTGGTTGGCATGCATCGCGGGTCTACGAGCTTTTCGGCCTCAAGGGCCTTCCTTCGGAAGAACTTCCCAAAGCCGGAGTTTCCGTCGGCGACTACGTTGGCTATCACCTCAAAGATGGCGAGCACGCCCTCGAACCGTATGACTGGGAACACTACATGAACTTCGCGGATCGCCATTTACGTTGAGATTGAATCGGTCGAACGACGAATGATGAGCGGATGAAGACTATGCGTGGATTACTCCAAAACATCAAGCTTTTCCGATCACGCCTCAATTCTTGTGCTCTTGCCATGCTGGTGACCTGTTCCTGTGCTTTCGGCCAACCCGACGACGATGTGCAAGTCAACCCGCTGCAAGAAGATATTTCTCAACGTGTCGCGGAGCTAGTGGCGGCTCTCGATTCGGACGAACTGGCGGAAAGGGAACGGGCGGAACGAGGACTGTTGCAACTCGGTCCCAAAATCCTCCAACTTCTCCCTGAGCCCACGGTTTTGACAAGCGCTGAATCGCGAGTCCGGTTACAGCGAACCTTGGGGATTCTTCGCGAGCGTCAAATCACGGACGCTGTCGAGCCGACCACGATAACCGTCGATGGAATTTACTCGCTGAACGATCTCTTTCGAGAAATCGCGATCCAAACGGAGAATCGAATTCAACCTCTTGCGACTGATGACTTTGTCTCGGATTGGAAATTCGAGAACGTTCCCTTTTGGGAGGCAATCGATGCGATTTTAGAAAGGAGCGGCATGGAGCTTGTCCCATTCGCGGCGAGCCCACAGGGTTTGATGCTGAGAGAAGTCATTAGCGCATCTAAAGAATCACGATCAGCAGTGAACTATGCAGGTGTCTTCCGCTTGCAAGTGGCATCCGTCACCGCCAAGAAAAATTTTCTCAGCCCTCAGTCGAATGTACTTCAGGTCATGACTTGGCTCGTTTGGGAGCCACGGAGTCATCCGATCTTCCTGCAATTGCATCACGATGATCTCCAAGCCATTCTGGAGGATGGTACTCGCCTCAACATCGAAGCAAATTCGGCGTCACGTGAATATCAGCCTCAGAAAGGTTCCTCCCAAATCGAACTGGAGTTAGCCTTCCAACTTCCAAATCGATCTGCGGCAGCGATCAAAACCATACGAGGTTCCTTCACGGCCGCGCTCCCCGGTCGCAGTGTTGAAATGGCATTTGGTGATCTGGACCATTCGGAAAAGCAAGTGCAGGAGCTCGCGAACCTGACGGTGGCGGTAGAACCGTGGCGCAAGAAAAACGCTTTTCATGAATTGCGATTTCGCGTCCGACTCGAGGATGCAGAGCGAACGACGGAGTCGTTTCGCGGTTGGTTCTTCGAAAACGAATACTATTTGCAAAACGAGCAGGGCAAGAAAGTCGAGACCGTCGGCTCGACCACAACGGGTCTCTCGGGAAACGAAATTAGCATGAGCTTACTTTATGAACTCGAAGACGACCCCAGTACGTATCGTTTCATCTACCGTGCCCCAGGCTCTATCATCGAACGAAAATTCGATTTCGAGTTACAAGATATTTCGCTGCCGTAGCGGTCGTTTAGGATGATTCCAACCCAGAACCACTCCGCCGGCGACTGGCAATGATGGTTTCGATCAAGGCGATGACGATGATGGCAACGATCAACCAACGCCAAAGTTGTTGCGATTGTTCCAGTTCTTCAATACGTTTCTGACGATCTTGATTCAAGAGTTCTTGATGGGATAGCTGCCGACCGAGCGGGATGCCGAGCTGTTCGAGTCGCCCCAAATCCAGAGGTTCGAGCTGGCTTTCAGATAGGTCGATATTCACCGCGACTCTGGCCAACTCCTGCGATACCTGGGGCTCCAAGGAAGGTTGATCCGATGGTGGCGAAGGTTCTTGCGAAGGTATTCGAATCTCGACCAAACATGGCACTTCGAAGGTAAGTTTGCCCCCTGGCCAGGGGCTGACGGGAGCCCAATCCACCTTCGAGGCGACGACGGAAATTTGGGTGCCTGCGGGGAGTTCGATGGACTCCCCGACCGTCGCCGAGTTCTGCCAAGCATTCTGCGGAGTCGCTCGTTCGTACATATTGATCAGGAGCGGCACGAACTTCGTCGAGAGTGCAAGTTGGCTCTGACTCGGCTGAAAGCCGCTGCCGAGTAACCAGAGTTTTCCAGCTCCAACACAAGCTTCGATGAAAGCGGCTTCTCCGCGATCCCAAGTCGATAGCACTCGCCACGGGCTGCCATCGGCCAACACAAACTGCCGATATTTCCAAAAACGGATTTTCGTAAAATCACTGTATTTGGGATCGGAGAAACTCTCGAATAGCGGATGACGAAAATCAACGTTCGTCCACAGTGCATAGTCGCCGGTCGATCCTTCCCTTATTTCAACCTGCGCATCGGAGAGCGTCGCGATACGATTCATCCAATCTTCTTGCTCCGTGAAGCTGGACAAGGAATGATCGAGTACCCAAAGAACGTGTGTGCCTGCCTCGATGGATTGCCGGAGCGATTCGATCGCTTTCGTTCCTCGAGCTGTCAGGACAATGAGCGGGCACTCCTCTCGGCTTGGCCAAGGAGAGTCGTCATCAATCGATCGCCGCTGCCAAACCACGTCTTTTCCCGCAATCCGCATCGGCATCTTTTCCAGAAAGTATCCCAGTGTCTCCGTGGCATCCCGATCCCTCGGATTCTCAACGTAAATCAACGTTTGCCTGCGCGGCGGAGTCAGCGCTACGTAGTAGCAATCATCGAATCGACGTCGATCCGAAATGACGACGAGCTGGACCGCAGATGAAGAAGGCTCGGGGACTTGAACTGCCTTTGTCTGACCCGGCATCAAGGTTACTGGAATCCTTGGAAGCACGGGTTGATCCGCACGATCTCTCCATTCAAGAAAGAACTGATCGCTCGGACTGCTCCGTTCATTGGTCAACAAGATGCGACGGCCACTTGCATCCGATTCGAGCTCCAAAGAGGTGTCCAAGCCCGATAGATAGAGATGCGATCCTTCACCTCTGCGGACGATGCGAAGATCGACGTAGAATTGATCGGGCCAAACCAAATTTTCAACAGCGCGAAGATTCGATCCAGATTGCAGGTCCGTCACGACGTGGACGACCATCGATGCAGCGCTACCATCTGCTTGAGCCTCCAACTGCGAATACTGATCCAACGCATGAACCAAAGCGGCTCCAAGGTCGGTACGGTGCCACGTAGGCGTCAAGCTTGAAATGGTGGAGCGAATCAGATTCTCGCGTTGTTCTGGAGACGTGCGTAGAGAGCTGACGATCGAAGTTCTCTCTCGTGCCACTTGGTCGAAGGTCGAGAGAGCGACAACCTCACCTGGACCGACCGCGGCCAAAATGGAATGAATATGTTCCTGGGCTTGTTTCCAAGCGTCTCCTTCATGCATGCTGGCGCTCGTGTCGAGCAAGATCAAATGAGCTCTTGCTAGATCGCTATCGGTAGCCATTTGATGGCTCCGAAAAAATGGACGAGCGAAAGCCCAGGCTAAGAGGAGCACGATCAAAGCGCGCAGAAAAAGAAGCAACAAATCATCCACCCGCGATCGCCGAACAAGCCTGGGAGGTGACGGAGAAAGAAACATGATCGAGCTGAAGGAGATTCGACCCCTTGGTTTCTTTCTGATCATGTGAAACAAAATTGGCAGCGCGATACTGAGCCCCGCCAACAAGAACCATGGTGCTAGAAAACCCATCAAGTTCTCCCAACGATTATTTGCCGAAACATGCTAGCGGGATGCAGTTCGAGGGTCTCCTGTCGGTGGCGGGGCGTGGTCCTCATCGGAGGGTGGTCCCAAGTGTTTTTCGAGCAGTGGTCGAAGCGCATCCGCCCAAACCTGGTATCCGGCTAATGATGGATGCAATCGGTCCGGAAACAAATCCCGGCGTGCCTCGCCCTGTTCATCCGATAATTCTCTCTGTACGTCAAGCCACACAATTTCACGCTCTTCCGCCATGGTTTGTAATAAGCGATTGAGCTTGCGCACGATTTTAGGCCCGTCCGGAATGTCGCTGCGAGGGAAGATGGACATCAGGATGATCGTTGCCTTAGGAACCTTGCTTTGACAGCAATCGACGATTGCGGCGACACCTCCTGCAACTCGTTCGATCTGCTCATCTGACATGTTGGGATGCAGGTTGTTCGTGCCCGCCAGAATGACGAATACTTTCGGTTCGAGACCATCCAGCTCGCCGTGCTTCAGCCGCCACAGGATATTCTGGGTGCGATCACCGCCCCAGCCGAAATTCGCCGCGTTCCATCCGAAGAATGATTTTCTCCAGTGTTCAAGAAATTCCGGATAGTCGGTCGCGCCCCAACGTCGCGTAATGGAGTCCCCCACAAAATAGACATCAATCTTGCCTGTCTTCGATTTCTCCACATGTTGTCGGTGAGCGGTTCGCGAATTCTCATCCAATCGTTCCTCCGGTTCATGTGGCGGAACCTGCCCCTGAGTCAACGCTACGGTCGAGCCACCCACAACGAAGAAAACCGCACAATAGATTCCTAACAAATTTCTCACTGCCAGTACCGTAACAAGTAGATAACATGAATTGCTTAGAATCGTTAGGATAACATAAATCTGGCAGCGACGTCGAAGTCGACCCAATGCCGAGATTGCGTTGTCGCTGCGATATGTTCATCGTGCGCAGCCACCATGTCCACCCTTTGGTCTAACCCCTTGTTCTTCGAACCACAACAATCAACAGAGTTTGCAGTTCCAATCCCACGAACAAAGTGCAGATGAAGAGCCAGACGCAAAGCAGGAACAGTTTGACTTTGTCCATGTTTGCCTTGTTGCGGTTGTTCGCAGTAGAGGCTGGGATGGCGATGTTAGATTCTCGGGCGTGATAACCACGATGCACGCTGTAGAAACGGAGTAAGTTGCAGATGAATCGATTGTGGCTAGGATTGCTCGGTGTTCTGGTTGTGCATGTCGGGATGATGCCGGGACAGGAACCTTCTCGAAATGCGCCTCCCCAACAGAGTAACCTTGAGGAAGAAGATATGGATGAAGATCGCCTGATGCCGAATGTGCCTCTGCCAACGATGGGAGGAATGCAGTTGTGGACGGACCATCGTTGGTATTTCGGGTGGCGACTCCAACACAATATAGTCACCGATCACTGGCGAGTCATCAGTCCGAAAGGGGTCCGTACAGCTTGGGGTGGCCAGCGAGCCTGCCTAGCTAAATGGCAATGGGAAGTGCAGAATCACCCCCAGCACGATCCGAAGACCATCGTGGTTCTCGTCCATGGTCTGATGCGAACGGCTGGTTCGATGGACGAGTTGGAAGAAGCCGTCACGAACGAATTGAAACTTACCGTAGCAAGCTTCAGCTACGCCAGCACGCGCAATTCCATCGAGAACCATGCTGCAGCCTTTCGGGAATGGACCGAGAACCTACCGGGCAACCCAAAGCTACTTATTGTTGGACACAGTTTAGGTAACATCGTCGTCCGCCATGCGATTGGCGATTGGCAAGAAAGCGATCCTCAGAAAGTCTTGTCTAGAATGTCCGGTATGGTCATGCTTGGCCCGCCGAACAACGGCAGCGGCCTCGCCAAGCAGTTATCGAGGCTAGGTTTGTTTGAGATTGTAACAGGTCGGTCTGGCATGGAACTTGGTCCTGAATGGCAAAAGGTTCAGGGACGATTAGCCATTCCGTCTTTTCCATGTCACATTATCGCAGGTGATCTTACCGACTCAAATTTGCGCAACCCGCTGATCGACGAAGAGGGTGATTTGGTCGTTACGCTGGAAGAAACGCAGCTCTCAGATATCCCGTTCACCTCTGTACCGGTTCTCCATTCGTTCTTGCCTACCGATGAGCGATCCGTTGAACTCACCACGAAATTACTCGAGGAATGGGTTCACGCCATCGAGAAGAGTCATGATTAGGACATTCATATCGCCAGATCGATGCGCGCTAGCTTGAGGGGCTAGTTGGAAGGATGGATGCGACGCGACTGCAACTCCCATGTCGCCGGAGTCAGTCGGCTCCAAGGAGGTCGATGCTCGCTTCAACTGTCCGCAAATGGTCATCCTATGCGCGGGTAAAGACGTTCAACCGCTTCGTGTAGTAAGTGTGGAAAGCGTCTTGGTCTTCTGATGGGTTGCGTTGCACGATGCTTGAGAACATATATGGATGCAGAATCCGAGGGCGCCTTGGCTTGCACATCGTTACCATGCGAAATGCCGACTTCGTGCAATCTATTTGATTACGACATGAAGGCCTACGGTAAACTATCGATTCGTTTCATCCAGACAAGTAGAAATCTGCCGAATGGCTTGGCGGATACGGTGCTCATTCTCGACAAGGGCTAATCGCAAATAACCTTCCCCTGCCGTTCCAAATCCGCTGCCCGGACTGACCGCCACGTTACCTTTTTCCAAAAGGTGCATTGCAAAATCGATCGTCGACATCTTGGATGCCCACGGTTCTGGAATTTTCGCCCAGACGAACATCCCAGCGCGGGGTACTTCTGCTGACCAACCGATGCGGCGCAGTCCGTCGATCATCGCGTCTCGGCGCTTTTTGTAGACTGCCGATTGCCGAGCGACTCCTTCCTCGCCGTTTCTCATGGCGACGATCGCCGCGATTTGAATGGCTTGAAACATCCCATAATCATAGTATCCCTTGATGGTCGCTAGTCCGCGAATCATGTCGGCATTTCCAGCACAGAAGCCAACGCGCCATCCTGCCATGTTGTAGCCCTTGCTCATCGTCGTGAACTCCACACCAACATCCTTGGCACCAGGAGCAGAGAGAAAGCTGGGGGGCAAATATCCGTCGAACGCGACGTCGGCATAGGCAAAATCGCTAATGACCATCAATCCATACTTTTTGGCGATCCTGACCACATCGAGGAAGAACTCGGGCTCGACCGTTACCGTCGATGGGTTGTGCGGGTAATTGATGATCAGCAACTTGGGACGTGGATGGAACTGCTCGCAGGTGTAGGCGATGTTCGATAGAAATTTTTCGCTGTTCGCAACTTCCAGAGCGACGACATTGCCGGCGGCCAAAATTACTCCGTACATATGGACCGGAAAATAAGGGGAGGGAATGATAGCCGTATCTCCCGGCCCCATGAGAGCCAAGCACATGTGGCTGAAGCCTTCCTTGCTACCTAAGCAGACGATGGCTTCGGTCTCAGGATCGATCCGTGCTCCGTACCTACGCGCATACTTGTTGGACAGCTCCCGACGTAGATTCAACAATCCGTTGCTCTTGCTGTAGCCGTGATTGTCTTCATCGCGAGCGGCCTCCGCCAGCTTTTCGATGACGAATGCTTCCGGAGGGTCCGAGGGGTTCCCCATGCCTAAATCGATGACATCTGCCCCGGCACGACGTTTCTGGTACAAGAGCGCGTTGATTCGTCCGAATAAGTAAGGTGGGAGTCGATCAACGCGCGGAGCGTATTGGACTCGAATGGGTGCCGATTCCGGCAAATCCGATGCTGGCGATTCTACGGGTTGATTCATAACCGAGGACATAACGATTTTTCCAAGTCTTAGCCAACGAGTTGCGTGGATGCAAAATTGCGGTTGGACAGCGAGGCGAACCGTCATCTGCATCCGTCGCATATCCTACCAAGGTTGGTCCATTACGAAAATGAGCGAAGACCAACGCAGGCCGTTGTCGAACAAGCTCCATCAGAAATTTACAAAAAATCCAATTCCAGTTGTAACCAGAACGAACGTTATGACTTGCCATCAATTCGCCGCTCATTGGGCTCAACGAGATATCCAGAAAGTCGAAGCAGTATTTAACGGTTAGAATTGGAGAGCCGTCCACGCTCCGTTCGCACATCAAGTGCCTCGAAGGGCCGTTCATTGGTGGGGGACTGGCCGCCGACCTGGAGGCAATCCCTCGGAATCCGAGCCTCATGCCATTCGGGTCATCGAGGCGTGAACGACTCCAATTTGTCGATCCCATGTTGCTCGATGTCGCACCAAGGTTTCTCGACCCGCAAATCTATTTCCAATTGGATGCTGCTATGATTGGACCTGACTTCTTAATTATCGGCGCGGCTCGGTGCGGTACGACCGCCCTGACCCACTTTCTGACTCAGCATCCTGAGGTCCATTTCAGCTCGCCGAAAGAAACTCATTTCTTCGCCTTCGCGAACCAAAGCATCGACTTTCGCGGCCCCGGCGATGATGTGATGATGAATCAGCGAGCGATCCTTCATCCGAACGACTTCCAGAAATTATTCGTCAATCGAGGCAACAAGAAAGCTTCTGGCGAGGGCTCGGTTTCGACCTTGTATTACCCTCAATCGTCCATCCCCAACATCCAAAGTTACGCTCCCAACGCCAAGATGATTGTTGTCCTACGCAACCCAATCGAGCGAGCGTTCTCGAGTTACATGTATATGATTGGCCGTGGCTACGAACCCGAAACGAGCTTCGAGCGAGCCCTCGACCTCGAGCCGGAACGCATCGAGCAGAACTGGCATCATATCTGGCACTATACACGCATGGGTTTCTATCACGATCAGCTCAAAGCGTTTCTGGATGCATTTGGCAGTGATCGGATTCGCGTTTATCTCTTCGATCGCATGCAGGCAGACAAGTTGGAAACTCTTCGTGACTTGTTTGAGTTTATTGGCGTCGATTCCAGTTTTCGACCCAACACCGAATCTGAAATCAATCGCTCAGGGAAACCGAAGAGTCTGCTCATTCAGCGTGTGTTTCAGTCGATCCAAAAAGTTTCGTGGCTGCGCGAGGGGATTAAATCGGTCGTCCCCCTATCCATCCGCGACCGAATTCGAAAAGTCAACTTGCGTGATGAACGAATGAACGACTCCTGCCGACGGCGCTTAACCCATCTCTATGGCGACGAAATCCAACGAATCGCAAAGTTGCTGAATACCGACCTTAGTCATTGGATGACGGTCAACCATGCTGCCGACAACGAATGATGACCTTCCACGACACTCTGGATGTTCGAACAGAACTGCCGCTAGTCGAAGGGGAACGATTGACGTCAATGGCTGGTGAGCCATTCTTCTGCAAATCCGCGTTTCTCTGGCTAATGATGTGAGGGCGTAGGACTTCCCTGCCGTGACGCAGCGGACTTGGCGAACGCATCGAGTCGCGCTATCGTTGACGATCGGGTGGATGATGGACGCTCGACGAAAACGCACTCGGAGCAGTGAGCAAGAATCGCTTGCGAACCTAGATTGAAATGTTATACTCTTTTCCGTTAAGCTCGCTTGAGTTTAAGCGTGGTTGCAGACAACTTCGAACGTGTCTTCTGAACCCACAGCGAGAGCCCCTGTAGCTCAGTCGGTAGAGCAGCTGACTCTTAATCAGCGGGTCCAAGGTTCGAGTCCTTGCGGGGGCATTTTGGGGAGGAGCACGAGCTCCTCAATCCATCACGACCCTGGTTTTTCCAGGGTTTTTGTTTCGTCATCTTGGCTGATGGGCCAGAACTGTCACGGATGGGGAACACGATCGGCACACGTTCCAAAGGTTCGGCAGTAACTTGCAAGCAATGTTTGGCGGCAGCAGCCGTTGAATGACCAAGCCAACAATCGATGACATGCAAGGGGAATTGCTCTTACAGCTCCGTTCATCTCGTCGATCGCAGATTCTCCATCAGTTGAGGCCACGACGCCAACCCGTACGCTCAATGTTCCGCTTGATTTCCCTCGGATGAATTGGAACGAATGGTTTGGGCTTCGTTCCAACAGCTAGAAGTTAACGCGACGGCATGCTTTTTATTTCCGTTCACGGGGCAAGTGTAGGTTGTGCTCTGCAAGTCTTCACTATGTGTTGCGTTACGTCGGCAAACAATCTTGCTGGGCCGCCGTGCTCGAATTCAGATGTTGCTAGACTTGCGAACCTCACCATTGGAGAGGACACCGACTTCATGAAACCGCGTCGCGATGTGCGTGAACGATTGCAAAAGCTCAACTTCAGAATGCGTTGGCGACGATATACGTTGAGCAGCGTTCTGATGCGTCGGGGCCGTGTCGTTCCAAGCCGCACGCGATTCACTAACTCGAATCCAACGACCGGCTGGTGAGTTTTAGAAGGCGGATTCATAGAGAGCCAGGGCGGCGGGTTCGGTGATTTCCCGAGGATTGAATTGGCCTGTCCATTGTTTGGTTGCATCGTGGGCCAATGCACTCAAGCTCTCTCGCGCAACATTCAAATCCCGAAGCCGTGTTGCGAGACCGCTTTGGGCAGTCAACGCATCGATGCGCATCGCAAGCGCTTCAGCCACGTCGAGCCCCGAAGGCGATCCGTTTGCCGTCGCGTGCGTGCCATCTCGCGGAGAAAGGAGTTCCCAGAGATCTCGGTAATAACCCTCCGCCACTCCGCGGTTGAATCGAATCACATGAGGAAGCATGACAGCTACGGCCTGACCATGAATGATCCCGAAGTGACTCGTGAGTGGATTGGCAGTAGCATGAGCTCCTCCGAGCATCGAGGCCTCAATCGCCAGACCGGCGAAGAAAGCTCCCAACTGCATTTGACTTCGCGCCTCGATATCGTTGCCGTCCTGCAGGATGCGGGGAAATCCTCGACTGAGAAGTCGCCAAGCTTCGCGGGAGTAGCACTGCGATAATGGGTTGTGTCTTTTCGAAACATACGTCTCGATGGCGTGGGAGATGGCGTCCAGTCCAGTCAGCGCAGCGACTCTCGGCGGCTGAGTTAACGTCAAGTCAGGATCGAGTAAGGCGATTCTGCAAGCTGCGCGAGGGTCACCGCAAGCCATCTTTACGTGGGTGTGAGAGTCGCTGATGAGCGAGAAGGATTGTGCCTCGCTTCCCGTCCCTGCCGTTGTCGGAACAGCGATCAGGGGAAGCAGATCGCGAGTCGCCTTGCCGACGCCCCAGTAATCCTGCATCCGACCGCCACAACAATAGACGAAGTTGATTCCTTTGGCACAATCCATCGAGCTACCGCCGCCCAGCCCTACCAGACAATCTGGATGGAACAGTTTTGCGATCCGCACCCCCGCATCGACATCCAAGTCCGTTGGATTCTCGTGAAGCGCATGAAAGGACTCCACTTCCAATCCGGCGGACAATAGAGATTTCTTCCCGATATCAAAATGTCCGGCAGCGACGACGCCCGGGTCGCTAACGACCAGTACTCGCTGTGCACCGATCTCCGCCGCCAGCTTTCCAAGCTCTCTGATTCGGCCCGAGCCAAAAACAACTCTCGTCCTGTGTTGAAAATCAAAGCCTTCGCGATGAAATGGAATCATACATGAACTCAAGTTGGGGGGGGCAATTGGCCTGGAGAACGCAGTTTCTTCAATCTAGAGAGAGTGTAGCGGCCCCCTCAATGAATGAAAGCGTCAAAATCTTTCGGAATTCCTGTTGCAAAATGCGACTGTTCGTGCGATAGAATTAGTGTTTCGGACTCACCTCATTCTTTTCCCACCCTTTCTCAACACATCTGCTACAGCAGCGGAGGATTCTATGTTCCGCCAGTTCCGGCTGTCTGCCATTCGCGGTTTCACGTTGGTTGAACTATTGGTTTGCATCGCCATTATTGGCGTTCTTGTCGGACTCATTATGCCAGCAGTTCAAGGTGCTAGGGAGGCGGCGAGGCGAACTCAATGCATGAATAACCTGCGACAACTGGCTTTGGCAGCACACAACTGCGATTCGGCAAAACGCTATCTTCCAAGTTACGCTGGAGAAGTGAACGGTCTCACGATTTTTCCAGAATACCGCATTCGGGATGCACGAATGATGGGCCCGAATTGGATCGTCGAATGCTTGTTCTACTCCGAAATGGACATTCTCGGTCATCAACTGAGGAAGTACGCGACCGATCAACCCATTCCGATGGACGATGTATTGAGAAAATCGATCACCACGCCGGTCCCATTTCTGTACTGTCCGAGTCGTCGACCTGCTGAGGCATATCCTCTTCACAATGACTTCGCAGATCGGTTCGGAGAAACGGCAGCAAGAACGGACTACGCAATCAACGGAGGGGCTGCCGAACCGACGCCTGGCAATGATGCTATTCTCAATTCCGTCGGAGATGGCGTTTGGATTTATGGCATACGCGCTCGACCTCGTGACATTCGCGACGGATTAAGCTCGACGTATTTGTACGGAGAGAAAGCAATGGATTTAGCTAAGAAGACCAACGGGCGATGTTTTGGAGACCGGTCGCCGTATATTGGCTGGCCGAATCATCACTTGGCCTTAAATTCGTACGTTCGATTTGCTGAACTTCCGCCGAATGTTGACACGCGCACCAATTGCCTCGCCTGCCATAACTTTGGAAGCAGCCATCCCGCTGGCTGGAACGTCGCGATGTGCGACGGCTCCATTCGCACGCAAAGCTTCTTCTTGAAACTGGAGGTGCATCGCGCGTTGGCATCCATCGAGAACGGCGAAGTGTTTACTCAAGACTGAGTTCTCGATAGAGCTCGGCAATGGCCGCGAGGGCATGCTCCGCAAAGTCAGCTCGTAACAAGTCCGACAATTCAAGTCGGTCTACATACCAGCGGTTAATCCAACGATCAAGCCACTCAAACCGCTCTTCTGTGCAGGCGAAAGCGGGTTTCATGAATTTGTATTGATCGTGGTTTACGGGAACACGAAGTCGCAAGCAAGCTGGACCTCCTCCTCCAGCCATGCTCTCGTCTAATGGCATAAAGACGACTCGGTCGATCGGGTTTGAATCGTCAGCGATCCAAGAATCGATTAGTCGTTTTGCTGATTCTCGATCCTGGCATTGTCTGGGGCAAATCAAGACCATCCGTCGGCGTCGGACGGCATCGTCGGAACTGAGGTCGTCCACGATTTGGCTGTTGAAAAGATACGATTGCACTGCATCTTCGAGGGACAGTTCGGATGCTCTCACAACAATTCGAAGCAACAGACGGCCGCATTGTTCGTTAAACGCTCGCTCGATGTTCGCAATTTCCTCGTCAGCATTGTGATAGGCAAGCTCATGATGAATCCAGCAGTGACGATGGCTGGTGCCGATCACGTCGTTGTGGAAGACCCCAGCGTCGATGGCTTGTGGATGCTGCTCAAGGAAGAACGACCGATGATGGGCTATGCCGTGGCGTAAAGCGACAGCGCGACTCGCAAGCAACGAGTGGCGGGTAGGGAAGCGACCACCCCCAGTGCCATCGCTGCCATAAACAAAGATATGGAGGCCTCCACGCGCATCATCTCCCCATAACCTCATGTGGTTGGCCGCCCCCTCATCGCGAAGATGCGAGCACGGTGGAAGCGCTGAGTGAACCATTGCATCCGGCACGTTGCTCAAAAGCGATTGGAAATGCCGGAACCGATCTTCAGCTTCAGGTGCTCGATGCAGATTGGCAGCCAGGTTCGCGACAGTGACATGCAGCCGACCGTCGCTTGAGTCCGAAGACGGGCAAACGGTAGCAGCGTTGGCGGCCCACATGAATGCCGAGCTGTAAGCGGCTGAAAGTACCGTTGGGTCGAGGTCCAACGCCTGCTGGAGCTGTTCTGCAATGGACCCATGTATTCCCAAAGAACTGAGCCAAGGCAAATTGGGGCGCGGCAAAGGAGGCAGGAAGTGCTGCGGGACTCCCAGTTCGGCAATCGTTTTCATCTTCGCCAACCCTTGAAGAGCGGCAGCACGTGGGTGGGAAACCTGCCAGCGATGTTCGATGCTCGCAAGGTTTCCAACTCCCATGCCACCAAAATGGTGCGAGGGGCCGACAAGACTGTCCAGGTTCACTTCGATATTCATGAAATAGCCAATTTGAAAAATTTCGTCGCACTTTGGGGCAGGATGGGCCGCGACCTCGCCTTAGTACCCTGCTGAAGGAAGTTTCAAAGCCGCTGTAACCTCAGGGTAAATTCCGCAATCGCAAAAATGTTTTGACGCACAAATAAAAATGAAAAATTGCGTTGCTTTCGTCTGCCGATTGGTGTTATTATTTGAGGAGGTTTTTGAAGGAACGTCAGCCCCTTCGCTCCAATCTTCCTAACTCTTCCGCAATATGCTCGGTCATTCCTGACCAGACGGCAATCAATGGATGTTCGGTTCTTCCTGCTTGGAAGTCATTCGAATTCCTCTGTTCGCCGTTCCTAGTATTGTGTTGAAGATATTCTCTTTGGCAAATCCGTCATGTCTGAATCTCACCATCACCGCCATCGCTCTGGTGGACATCATCGGCGCTATCTTGATCGAAACCGACCACGGCGCGAGACCGGCTATCACGAAACCGATCGGCGCTTGCGCGAACTGGACAACGATCAAGAGCCCATGTCCCTGGCGGAGGAAATCACTGCTGAAAAAGTTCGGGCGGGCCTTCCGATCACGGAGCGTTCGACTTCGCCATCCACGCCGAATTTCAATCTCGCTGATTTGCAGGCGATGAGCGACGAACAGCTCTCGCAACTTGCCGATCTGGAAGGAATCGAAGAGGCCAAGCGACAGAATCGCCAATCCCTGGTCTTTAGCATCCTGAAGGAACGCCTCCGCAAAAACGGCATGATGTATGGAGAGGGCACCCTCGAAATCCTGCCAGACGGGTTCGGTTTTCTTCGTAGTCCACAGCATCATTATGTGTCCTGTCCGGACGATATCTATGTCTCGCCATCGCAGATTCGCCGATTCGGCCTGCAAAACGGCGATACCGTTTCCGGTCAAATTCGACCACCGAAAGAGAACGAACGGTACTTCGCATTGTTGAGAATCGAAGCGATCAACTACCGCGATCCGAACAAAGGTCAGGGACGCAAAGCCTTTGATGCGTTGACTCCGCTCCATCCGGACGTTCGTATCATTCTCGAAACGGACGCCACCTCCCCAGAGACGCGTGTGGTGGATTTGCTTTCCCCGATTGGTTTCGGTCAGCGCGGTTTGATCGTCAGCCCTCCCCGGGCAGGAAAGACGATCTTGATGCAGAAAATGGCGAGAGCGGTTCTTGCGAATTACCCTTCCGCTTTCGTCATCATGCTCTTGGTTGATGAACGTCCGGAAGAGGTCACCGACATGGAACGAGAGGTTCGCGGCGACCGATGCGAGGTCGTCAGCAGCACATTTGATGAACCGGCTTCGCGGCATGTGCAAGTCGCTTCGATGGTCTTAGAGAAGGCCAAGCGAATGGTCGAGTATGGAACGGACGTCATCATCTTCCTCGATTCGATCACGCGACTTGCCCGTGCTTGGAACAGCGAATGCCCTCAGTCGGGAAAGTTGCTTACCGGAGGACTGGATGCGAACGCTCTTCAGAAACCCAAATCGTTCTTTGGCTCAGCCAGAAAAGTCGAGGAGGGAGGCTCGCTCACCATCATCGCTACAGCCTTGATCGATACCGGCAGCAAAATGGACGAGGTTATCTTTGAGGAATTCAAAGGAACCGGCAATATGGAGATCGTTTTGGATCGTTCTCTGGTGGATAAGCGCATTTGGCCCGCCATCGATATTCACGCGAGTGGAACGCGACGCGAAGAAATGTTGCTCGATCCAGAAGAGTACAAGCGAATCTGCATCTTGCGTCGCGTGTTGGCAGAAATGAATCCCGCCGACGCTATGGAACTGTTGCTCAATCGACTGAGCAAGACCCGATCCAATGCCGAATTTCTGATGAGTCTTAAGAATCCGGCGTAGATAAGGCTCGAATCGAAGACCGAGCAGCATGCCATCGGACTCGCCCCGTAACGTGCATAAGGTTCGCCATGTCTCAACCGTCTAAAGTCGCTATCGTCGTTTCGCAGTACAACGAGACAATCACTCGCAAGCTTCTTCTCGGGGCCTTGGAGACTCTTCAAGAGCACGGCTTCGAGCAATCGCACGTGACGACGCAGTGGGTCCCCGGAGCGTGGGAGATTCCTATCGTAATCCAGCGATTGCTGAAGCGAGAAGATGTTGTCGGAGGCATCGCCTTGGGAGCAGTGATCCGAGGCGAAACGACTCATGACCAACATATCAATCGTGCGGTCAGCCAAGCATTGATGCAGCTATCGCTTGCGATGGATAAGCCCGTTTCGTTTGGTGTACTGACGACGAACTCGATTGAACAAGCCATCGCTCGCGCCGGTGGTACAGTTGGCAACAAGGGTCACGAGGCAGCGCTCGCACTTGTTCAAGTTCTGAAGGTACTTCGAACCTATCCCCAAACCGAACCATCGTAACTTCAGGCGGGCGTTTCGGAAGTTACTCATTTTTGCGGTTGTCTCTCGTATTCGACGACATGGTGCTCGTAATCGCATTTGAACGCGTCGATACGAGTACGAAGTTGAGTACCGCCAGCGGCTGATGACGACTGCAATCTTCCTTGGTTGGCAAGTCGCATTCGACCATCCAATCGAAGTAGCGTGCCTGAAAAATAACTGGAGAGGGTTGACGGTTTTGGGTAGGCCTCCATGCTAAAGATGTTCAAGCAGCAGCGGCCCTGGTCAGTTCCACTCGGACTGCTCGTCGTGCTCGTCGGTGCCAGCCACATTTGCAGCTGCCGACTGTCAGTTGGGCCTGCTCAGTGCGGGGCTTCTCAGCCTGCTCGGTGCCAGCAATATTTTAGTGGTCGCGGCCTTTAGCCCAAGAACGTTGGGAATGTTTGGGAATGTTGGTGCCAGCCAGGAATGTTGGTGCCAGCCACATTCCGCATCCATTCACTCTGGCTTTATTGGCAGCAGCAGAAACAACGGCTGACTTCGCTGGGATTCTCTACACAGAATCGCTGGCCGGTGGCGAAGCAGACGCCGCCGAACCGTTCGAGCCGATCGAGCTGGAGAAGCGAGCCCTGCTGACCATGCCCGGCGGTTGGAAGATGAGCCAGCTTCAGGCCGAGCAACCAGCGACAATTTACGACGAATTCAAGCGTGAGCTGCTCAACGAAATCTCACGCTGCTTGAACATGCCGTTCAAGGAGGGCGTTCAAGAGGCGGTGCTTTTGCTAACAACGCGGTTTCCGCGAAGTTGTCGCCAAACTGCGGCATTACCTGTGGAAACGCAGCACCATCGTGTATTCGGGGCTCGCGGCACTGCCCCCGCGAACGATCAGCAGGTGGGCATCGACCTCGGCCTCGCGGAGGGCCTGCCGCAGCTTCGACAGAGCCTTCCGCAATCGCTGACTGGCCTGTTTGAACTCGTCGTCATCCGCATCCAGATCGCGATCGGTTTCAAAGCCATCGACTGCCCGCTGTACTTCCGCCAACGTGCGGGCGCGGCCGACGGGCGAAGCGAGCAGCCAGAACAACCGGCCGATCTGGCTGTCCTTGCCGAGGTAGATGCGTTTGCCCATGCACCAGGCGAAACGCGGGTCGTTCTCGTCGTGGCGGATGCCAACGTCTTCCGAAGGCGTGGTTTGCTGGCGTTCGGACGATGTGTCGCCGGCTTGGATCGGCGTCTCGCCACGGGCGATCTTGATCCGCAGTGCCTCGCGCTTGGCCCAGGCGATGGCCCAATCGTAAATCTCCACCATCGTCATTGGCCCCGGTTCTTTCTCCGCGAGCCGCGCCAACCCTTCCCAATCCTCCAAGTCCGCTGGCGGATCGAATCCGTGGGCAAGGAGGTTGGCATTCATCTGTCCCTGCGACTTCTGAATTTCCTGAACCAGCGCAGAGAACGCCTGCTCTTGCTCGGCCCGCAGCACGTCGAGTTCGGCCTGCGGCAACTGCATGTGCTCGTCGCCAAATCCCTTCACCGTCGTGTTGAAGGCGTCAAAGAAGCGACCAATCGTTTCCATCACTTGGCGATGCGTCGCTCCAATCGCCTTGATCCCTGCGGCGAAGGCCCGCAGTTGCAGCATCGCCTTCGCCAGCGACTGCTGGGCCTGGGGATCATCGGCGATAGCGGCCATGAACGCCTTGCCGGCTCGGATGGATCGTTTTTTCCCATTCTCGTTCATGGCGGCGGCGGTCCCTGGAAATCAGCAAGACGACGCCATTCTATCGCCCTGCCTTCGATACCGACATTCCTGCTTGCCACGGGCGTTCCCTGAAAAAGGTCACGTTGTTTCCCTGCTGAGGTCACGCAATTCGCCTCTGTAACTAATAGAGGCCCGCGTGGCGGATGCGGAATATCCGGCAACCGGCCCACCGGAAGGGAACCGACGATGACCGAGATTGAAACGCTGACGGTCGGGGAAATCGCCCGCCGGCTGGGCCGGCAACGCCCGCGTGTTCCGCGACGCCGACCTGGTGCGGATCGCGGCTGAACTGCGGCGGATCGATGGCGAACGGGAAGGAGGCTGAGCAGGACCATGCGAATGGAAGCACCAGAACAAGTCGACGAGCTGCCTGAGGACGTTGCCGCCGCGTGGGCAACGGTCCTGCTCGACCTGTGGGAAAAGCAGCAGGCGCAAGATCACGCCGGAACCAATGTTAGGCCCAAGTCTCCAAGCGCTGTCGTCAAGGAGGACGAAGCCGATGGCGAATGATAGCCAACTCAATCCGACTGTCGACACCGAGCGCACGGCAGCGGAGTGATACCTCTCGCGCGGATGGTCGGTAATCCCGATTCCGCACCGGACGAAGAAAGCCGTCGACAAGGGGTGGCCGCAGATGCGGCTCACCCACGAAACGCTCGATCAGCACTTCAACGGCCGGCCCCAGAATAACGGCGTGTTGTTGGGCGAGCCATCGGGCTGGCTGATCGACGTAGACCTCGACCATCCGCGCGCTGTCGAACTCGCGCCGCAGTTCTTGCCGCCGACGCCGCTGGTGTTCGGGCGACCGGGCAAGCCGCGCTCTCACTGGCTTTACCGCGTGGCCGCGCCGCTTGTCACCGAGAAGTTCTCCAGCAAGTCGTCGGGCATGATCGTCGAGGTCCGCTCGACGGGCACGCAAACGGTCTTTCCGCCCAGCATCCACGAATGCGGCGAGCCGATCACCTGGGAGGACGAAGGCCAGCGGCCGGCCGAGGTCGATCCCGATTTGCTGATCGAGAGTGCCAAGCGGCTGGCCCAAACTGTGCTCATCGAACTGGGTGAAAAGCGCGCGGTGCGCGAACGCAAGAAGCTTCGCACGGCACCAAGCGAACTGCCCAAACACACGGCACCGACGCCGGCCGCGCCCGAGGATCGAACTGCACGCTGCCTGGCGGCAATGCTGCGGATCAAGATCGTCGATCAGCACGACGGCTCGCGCCGGCTGTTTGCGGCGGAATGTCGCGCTGTCGAACACGACCTCGATGATGCCGCGGCCTTGGCAACGATCCGCGAGTATGCTCGCCAACGTTCGTTTGCCAGAGACTGGAGCAAGGCCGAAATCCTTCAGCGAATCCGCGACGCGGAACAGCATTGCCGGCGTGGTGAAGCGCTCTCGCTCGCGGCGGATGGTTGCATTGCCCTGGGAAGTCGCGAGCCGCAGTCCGGCAAGCTGATACTGTCGCCCACGCGAACCTTGCCGACGGCCGAGTCCTTCTCGCGGGAATTTCACCTGCACCCTGAGGGCCGCACCATCCACTGCTACGCCGGATTGCTCACCGAATGGCAGGGCAACCGTTACGTCGAACTTGAAGACAACGCGGTCAAGAAGCATTTGCAGGCCTGGCTGCACGACGCGCTGCGATACGTGGTCAATCGCGGCAGCGGCGAACTGGAGCTCGTGGATTTCCAGTCGAATCCGTCCACCGTCAAAGCGGCGTTGGAGTCGATCAAGGCGCTGGTCCATCTGCCGGCGACGACGCCTACTCCGTCGTGGCTCGACGCCAATCCATCGCGGCCTTCGCCCCACGAGATCGTTGCGTGCCGGTCGCTTCTCTTACACCTGCCGACGATGCGGCGACTGCCGGCGACGCCGCTCTACTTCTCGACCTGCGCGTTGGACTTCGATCCCAATCCGGCCGCGCCGTCGCCGGCAGCTTGGCACAGCTTTCTGCACCAATTGTTCGATGGCGACATCGAGTCGCACGACCTCTTGCAGGAATGGTTTGGCTACACCCTGACCGGCGATACGTCGCAGCAGAAGATGTTGCTGATCGTCGGGCCGCGCCGAAGCGGCAAGGGGACCATCGCCCGCGTGCTGGCCCGGCTTGTCGGCACGGCGAACGTCTGCGGCCCGACGACATCGAGTCTGGCCGGGCCGTTCGGTCTGCAACCGCTGATCGGCAAGACGCTCGCCATCGTCAGCGACGCCCGCTTCCACGGCGAGAACATTGCCACGGTGGTCGAGCGCCTCCTCTGCATCAGCGGCGAAGACACGCTGACCGTGGACCGCAAGAACATCACGAGCGTCACGCTCAAGCTGCCGACGCGGTTCATGTTCCTGACCAACGAGTTTCCTCGCCTCACCGATTCCAGCGGAGCGCTCGCCGGTCGGTTCGTCATTCTACGGCTCACCGAAAGCTACTACGGCCGCGAAGACATTCTGCTCACCGATCGCCTGCTGGCGGAACTGCCCGGCATCCTGAACTGGTCCATCGAGGGTTGGCGGCGTCTGCACGAGCGGGGGCACTTCGTCGTGCCAGCCAGCGTGCGAGACGTGGTTCAGGAAATCGAGGATCTGTCGTCGCCCGTCGCGGCGTTCGTCCGCGAGCAATGCGTCGTCGGGGCAGGTCACCGCGTGCCGGTGGATTTGCTGTACGACGCCTGGAAGGGCTGGTGCGAAATCGAAGGCCGGCAAGCGGTGACCACCCGCCAGACATTCGGCCGCGACCTTGCCGCCGCCGTGGCCGGCATCAGCCGCCGGCGCGGTACGGGCATGCGGCCGTTCTACAGCAGCCATGGGACTGAGTAGTGCCAGCCATGCATGGGACTGAGTAGTGCCAGCCATGTACCGCGTAAAGCTCGTCGATTCAAGCACTTTTATGGCTCGTGTCCTTCTGTCCATGACGCTCTGCGATATGAATCGCAAAGTCATCCAATCCAATCCCGAAGATATCGCAGCTGTAAACCGGTGGTTCGAGCGAAGCGAAAACCGCCGGAAGGGGCGTCAACAACTCTCCGATCC
>JBBIUE010000070.1:0-13147 GCA_037440405.1 Pirellula sp.
TCGAATCCGAGTTCGGCGGAGGAGGCGGTCGGTATATCGGCGTGTACGAGGAACCAAACTGGGACCCGCGTTCCATCTATGAGCATCAACTCGACTGCCATTCGATGCCAGCCATATTGCTGCCGAAGCTGTTGATGGATCGCGCATCGTTTAACCGTCAGCCGTAGGCGTACGATGTTTAAGGTTCCAAGTGACGGCAGGTCGTTCGCCTACGGCTGACGGTTAAACGAAACTAGTTAGTAAGCGAACACCCTCGGGAGCTGGCGCTCTATTCGGTGTCAGCAAATTTGCGACTGGCGCTCCATTCGGTGCCAGCCATATTGCTGCCAGCCATATTGCTGCCATCTTACTGCGGCAGCGTCGTGACGGGGCGGTTTCGAACTAGTCGCGTTGATGTGCTTGCTCGACTGAAGGTGGTTACAGAGGATGGCAAAGCGGAGGTTTTGGAAGGGACAACGGTCCATCCCATCTGGTCGGTCGATCGCGACGACTGGGTGCCGCTGGGTGAGCTCGTTGAAGGCGAGCAATTGCTGGCCGATAACGGCCCCGCCACCGTCCGCTCCATTCAACTAGTCCGCACCTCCGCCATCGTCCGCGCCATTTTGATGTTCAGCACTTCTGCCTACGTCTAAAGTTTCGAAGTCCGTAGCGAGCATGTCTACCAGATTTTTAGAAGTGCGCGGCGGTCGAGCCAACTTTGGACTGAGGAATTTTCTTGCGCTTCAGTTACAATATTGCAAGGGGCTGTCTCGATACCGTCTCTCTCATTGACGCTTCTGGTTTCGATAGGACAGTATCGGGGCTCCTACCTCGACGTCTTGCTGCTCATGCACAGCCGTTCATGCAGAGCGAATGTCTTTCCCTCCGTTCACTGTGCCCTCCACATCTGATTGCGGAATAAGCTTGTGTTCCCAGAATGCCTTGAGCGTCAAACTCTATTCTTGAAAGCCGAACTCTCAGGCCGGATATTCGCCGCGTGGCTGGTCACCGCAGTTTATTTATGCTTGGCCCCCCCGGTAACGACCTTCGGCGCTGATGACAGCATCGAGTTCTTTGAGGCTCGCATTCGGCCGGTGTTGATCCAGCAATGCTATTCGTGCCATAACTCCCGAGATCGTCGCGAAGGAGGGCTGGCCTTGGACAGCCGGGATGCCATGCTGGCGGGCGGTGATTCGGGCGAACTTATTTTCAAGGGTAACGCCGCTGAAAGTTTTTTGCTTGCCGTTCTGCGTCATGAAGTTGCTGGTTTAGAAATGCCGCAAGATGGAGCGAAGCTCGACGATCAGGTACTTGCTGATTTCGAGCGGTGGATACGTCTCGGTGCTCCTGACCCGCGCGATCATCCGCCTTCCGAAACGGAATGGGAATCGCTTAGTAGCTGGAGCGAGACTGCCGCCGAACGACTGAAGTGGTGGAGTTTTCAACCAATCGCCGATGTTCAACCTCCGAACAACGATTCCAACCGATGGAACGATCATCCGATCGATCGATTCATTTTTCAGAAGCTTGCCGAAGTTGGTCTGGCTCCTGCAGTACAGGCATCGGCAGCTGACCTGGTACGTCGGGCGTATCTGATGTTGACAGGTTTGCCACCCAGTCATGATGAAGCTCAAGCTTGGACGAAACGTCTCGCAACGACAGCGGAATTCGATCGCGTTTATGAGGAATGCGTTGATCACCTGATCGATCAACCTAGTTTTGGAGAACGCTGGGCCCGGCATTGGATGGACTGGATTCGCTATGCCGAGTCGCATGGCAGCGAGGGTGATCCGGTCATCGATCAAGCCTGGCAGTATCGAGACTATTTGATTCGCGCGTTCAATCAGGACGTTCCGATCGATCAGCTGATTCGCGAGCACATCGCGGGGGACCTGCTAAAAGAACCGCGATGGAATCAGGAGCTTCAGCTCAATGAGTCCATCGTCGGAACGGCTCACTGGCGGATGGTATTTCACGGCTTCTCGCCAACCGATCCGCTGGAGGAAAAGGTGCGGTTCATCGATGACCAAGTCAATGCAGTTTCCAAGGCCTTCCTCGGGCTTACCTTGTCCTGCGCTCGGTGCCACGATCACAAGTTTGATCCGATCAGCCAGAAGGACTATTACGCGACCTTTGGCATACTCGCTTCAACTCGTCCGGGACGTGCATTGGCAGACACGTCCGATCGCCTGGCACTCCATCAGCAGGAGCTACAGCACTTGAAGAATGAGATTCGCGAGGCACTTGTTCGAGAGTGGTTGGATCAACTCACATTGCTCGAGCGAAGGGGAGCTCCGACAGTGCCTGGATCGAGCGCAACGGAAGAATCTATGGCTGATCTTCGATCCCTCATCGCGAAAATCCAATCGCGTCTGAATGCGGGGCTCTCCTTCGAGTCCGCCTGGTATGAAGTTGCATCGCAGCTTCGAGATCAATTGGCTACTTATCGACGAGTCCTCCGTGTTGACGGGCTGACATCATGGGATTTTTCCGGCGGTCATTCTCTCGGGGACTGGACGCGAACAGGAAACGGACTAACCGAGGGAGTTTCGGCGAGCGGATCGTTTGCCATCGAGCCAAGTGGCAGTGTCGCAGTGAAGGGCATTTACCCTGCTGGGGTATACAGCCATTTGCTTTCTCAGAAACATGCGGCCAGGCTGGCGTCCCGGCATGTGGGGCTCATCGATGGCAAGTATGAAATCTGGGTGGAAGCCATCGGAGATGCCGGGGCCACGTGCCGCTATGCCGTCCATGATTTCCCGCGAGATGGGACGATCTATCCGGTGACCAAGTTGACGCCGCAATGGCGTTGGCACCGATTTGATGTCTCCTTATGGACCGGTGAACAAATCCATCTCGAATTGGCGAACGCCTTGGATGCTCCGCTTTTGGTCACGCCATCGCCGCGGTCTTGGTTTGGCGTGCGGCGCGCCAAGATTGTTCCGCTTTCAAGTCCGTTTCCGCAGGAATCCGTCGAGCATTTCGAGCCCATTCTTGACCTTGCACAATCACAGTCTCCCAAAGACTTCGGGGACCTGCATGAACTTTATCGCCTCGCAATTCGAGACGCACTGAACGCCTGGTGGCAGGATAAGATCAGCGATGCTCAGGCGTTGTTGCTGGACGCAGCCATTCGAAGCGGTTGGTTGTCGAATCAGTTGGTGGACCTTCCCAGATCGGCGGAGCTCATAGAACGTTTTCGGGATTTGGAAGCCGACGTGCTCGTACCAACGCGCGTGCCAACCTTGGAAGAGGCTGAAATTAGAGACCATCCACTTTACATCCGCGGTGATCACAAGAAGCCGGGCATCGAGGTACCTCGAAGATTTCTGGAGTTCATGAGTCGTGGGCCGTACGATTCGTCGAGCAGTGGTCGCCTGCAGCTAGCCGAGGACCTACTCCGGGATGACAATCCCTTGACGCGGCGCGTCTTGGTCAATCGCATTTGGCAACAGCTCTTCGGACAAGGTATCGTTCGAACGACGGACAACTTTGGCCGGCTTGGCGATACTCCTTCGCATCCGGAACTGCTTGATTGGTTAGCTCGGGAATTCGAACTTCAGCATTGGTCGCTGAAATCGTTCATTAAAACCATCGTTACTTCGAAGGCTTGGCGGCAGTCGACTCAACCGAGTCGAAGAGCGCTTGAGATCGATCCTGAAAATCGACTTCTTTCTCATTTTCATCTTCGCCGTCTGGAGGCCGAGGCCATTCGCGATTCGATCCTTGCGGTATCGGGAACGCTGGATGTAACGTTGGCCGGGCCACCAGTCGACGGGCTACATGATCGGCGCAGCATCTACGTCAGGGTGCACCGCAATTCACTTGATCCATTTTTGAGAGCGTTCGACTTTCCTGAACCGTTCAGCTCCGTAGGTCACCGTATGGTCACCAACGTGCCGGCGCAGGCCCTAGCATTGATGAATGATGAGCTCATCGAAGGGTGCGCGAGCCGCTGGGCTAAAACGTTATCGGCGATGGCCGAAAAGAATACGGAGCGAACGGTAGTCGAGCATTTGTATTGGCAGGCCTTGGGAAGATCGCCAACGGAGAGTGAATGCCAGAGTTGCATTCGCTTTCTCAACGCGACGCGCGAGGCGGTCCACGATCAACAACGTCAAGCGGACGCTCTCCGACAACGCTTGACGCAACTTCAAAGCGAGATCGAAGAACTGTATCAGCGCGCGATTCCGCGTTTATTGGACACTGGTGAAATCGTTCAAAGCGATGCGAGCATTGCCCCAAAGCCTGTCTTGGAGTGGGACTTTACAACGGCCGAGGGTCGCGAAGCTGCTCGAGGCATGTTGCATGGGCTTGCCGTATTCGATGAACAGGGATTGGTGCTGGAAGGTGGATACTGGATTTCAGGACCGCTCGGCTTCTCTATCGGTCAGAAAAGCCTGGAAGTCTGGCTCATGATGGAGCAACTCGAACAATCGGGCGGTGGAGCGTTATCGCTTCAGACTTTGGATGGTTCTCAATTCGATGCCATCGTTTTCGGAGAGACCGACCCTGGAAAGTGGATTGCTGGGAGCGACTTCCATCGTCGCACTCAGAGATTTTTGGGAGACCAGGAACGAGACGCAACTTCGTCCGTTGTGCAAGTTGTTCTAACCTACGACGAGGACGGAACGATAACGGCCTATCGAAATGGAAAGCGTTACGGGCAAGCGTATCAGAAAGGCGCGTTGACCACGTTCCCGGCGGAAAAAAGTGTGATCACCGTTGGTCTCCGACATCTTCCTGCGAGCGATGGCAAGATGTTTCACGGGCGCGTGTTTCGCGGTCTTCTCTATGACCGGTCTCTTTCGGATGACGAGGTCGAAGCCGCTTGGCAGGCGAATTGGCGATCTGGCCGAATGCGGAACTGGGAGACCGCCCTCACCGAGGAAGAGCGAAGCCGTTTGGACAAGATCAAGTCCGAGCGTCGAGAAGCTGAGTCCGCATTAAGTCGCTTCCAGCTTCCAGAGTCCGCCGACCGCGCTGCATGGATAGAACTGGCAAGAAACATCTTCTGCCTCAAGGAGTTTATCTATGTTCGCTGAACTTTTACGGAGAAAGTTTTTGCAACACAATTCTATTGGGTTCGGTGCGATGGCGTTGGCTTCCCTCCAACAGAGCTGGGGATGGAGTGGCGATTCATCGCTGCCAGCGAACGCGGCTTTGAAAACGACTCACTTGCCAGCCAAAGTGAAGCATGTCATTTTCTGCTTCATGTCGGGTGGCGTGTCCCATGTGGATACATTCGATCCGAAACCAAAGCTGAATGAGTTACATGGCCAACCGATGCCGATGCCGATCGAGCGGACTCAGTTCAACAATAATGGCTCGATCATGGCCAGTCCCTTTCAGTTTGCGCGATATGGTCAGAGTGGCATTCCCGTCAGTGAGCTATTCCCGCACATCGCGAGCCAGATCGATCAACTTGCCGTCGTGCGTTCGATGACGACGCCGGTCAGCGAGCACGCTCAGGGGAACTTCATGATGCACTCTGGGTTTCCATTTCTGGGACATCCCAGTGCCGGTGCCTGGTGTTCGTATGGTCTGGGGAGTGAGAATGAGAATTTGCCAGGTTATGTTGTATTGCAGAGCGGTGATGCGGTGCCCCCTCACGGTGGGGTTGGCCTGTTCAGCAATGGATTTCTTCCCGGGCAGCATCAGGGTACGATTCTCAAAGCCGACCAGAAGCAAGCCGTTTACAACTTGCAGCCGAGTGGCTCGTGGAGACTCGCGGAAGCAGGACTGGAATTTGTGCGTCAACTCGATCGCGAGTTCGCTGAATCTCAATCTCAAAACGCCCAACTGGTCGCTGCGATTCGCAATCACGAGATCGCGTTCAAAATGCAGACGGAAGTACCTTCCCTTTGCGATCTATCCGAGGAAACCGAAGCGACTTTACGTTTGTACGGAGTGGACTCTCCGGACCGGTTAACATCCGCGTACGCTAAACAGTGTCTGCTGGCTCGGCGACTCGTTGAGCGTGGCGTCCGATTTATCGAGTTGAGCTGTTTGACTGCGAATATCGGCGCAGGGAACGCTCCGAATCCATGGGATCAGCACGGTGAACTCGAGCGCGGACACCGCGCGATGGCGTTGCAAGTCGATCAGCCCATCGCTGCGTTGATCGAAGATCTAAGGCAACGATCGTTGTTGGATCGAACATTGATTGTGTGGGCCGGAGAGTTCGGACGAACCCCGTTTTCGCAAGGCAGTAACGGCCGCGATCACAATCCATTTGGCTTCAGCATTTGGCTGGCGGGCGGAGGAATCCGCGGAGGAACCATCTATGGAGCTACAGACGATTTTGGTTATCGAGTCATCGAAAATCCCTGCACGATCTACGATCTATGGGCGACGGTACTGCACTTGCTAGGAATTGATCACACCAAGCTGACCTATCGTTACAGCGGCCGTGATTTTCGTTTAACGGATGTACACGGCCATGTTCTTCACGAATTGCTTGCCTGACACAGTATCAAACCCGAGATGAAAATAACAAAGAAAGCACCCTATCGAAGGGTGCTTTGGGTTTCGATGTGCGGCTGAAGCAAGCTCAGGAATGATCGAAGCCGCAAGGTCGGAGCACATGATCAAACACGACCGTAATTGACTCTGCCGGGTTGTGCGAAAAGCTGAGCAGGCGTTACAGTAACGTAACCGTCGTTAATTCCGTCGTTACCAGCTCCATCGGTCCCCCAAGGGTTTCGCAGCCGAATGCCGGTGATCGTGCCGACCGAATTTCGAATGATACCTGCTACCGTGTACATATGTTCCATCAATAGTGGCGCGCCACCGGCTGCTCCTCCAGTACGTGAAGTGAATCCAACGGTGACTGCTTGAAAGCCGTTATAGCGTGCAGCGATGTCATTGGCTAAAGCTGTTGCATTGGAGTAACTGCTGATGGACTTTTCACCGGCGGACGTCGACCCGAAAGCGCGATTAACTTCAACCGACCAACCACCTACCAAGGAAGCGTAGCTGTTCTGCCCGCGTCGGAAATGTGCAAAGGCCTTTTCGTAGAGAGCGACCCACATACTATTTTGAGAACCGAGCTTGGCGTAAGCAGGATTGGTCGCCGAGGAGCTCGTTACCGCAAGATCATCATCTACTCGATAAAAACTGCTTCCGAACCGCACGCCATACGTTCCGTCATTGAAATCAACGATATTCTGGCGAATTGCATGGGGACTGTCGAGTGCGATGGCGCCGAGGCCTGCAAGAAAATAGCAGTCGCCCAATCCGCCTTGAACAATATCGTTCAACTTTGAACCGGATGAGCTGAACAGTGGATTGTTCGCGAATCGCTTGTGGGTGTGTCCAGAAAGAGGTGTCGGGTCCACAATTCGATCACCGTTGAGCGTTCGGTCCGCACCGTTGGCGAATGATGAAACTGCTTGCACCTTATCGATCGATTCCAGTCCGACGACGCTGTCTCGTGAGGAACCGACCGCATCGATCCATAAGGTATCTGCCCCAGCGCCACCGTCGACATACTCACCGAAGACGGCATCGATCGCAATCAGGACATCATTTCCGTTACCTCCCCAAAGTTTATCCAAGCCACCTTGACCGTTGAGGTGATCTGCACCATCACCACCCATCAGTTGGTCGTCCCCGTCTCCGCCCAGCAGAGTATCATCTGCGTCGCCTCCCCACAGCATATCGTTTCCTGCACCTCCTTCGAGATGATCATTGCCCGCTTCGCCATAGAGTCGATCGTTGCCCGCTCCGCCGAGAAGTCGATCGTTACCAGTTCCGCCCCAAATTTGATCGTCACCGCCATATCCCACCAAAGTATCATTGCCATCGCCGCCGACCAGGATGTCGTTCGCGTCATAACCTTCGAGATAGTCGTTACCTGCACCGCCGAAGAATCGAACGGGCAGATTCGCGATATTGTTGATGAATCGGTCATTGCCATTGCCACCTTGAATCTCGACCGTACCGATAGAAGAGCGGTTGTAAGACCAGGATCGCGAGGTGCCCCCCTCGACGATTCGCAATTGCGATCCGGAAGGCTCGATTGTAACGTTCGTCGAGGCATGATCCGTGCGAACGACCAGCATGTTGCCGCTCATCCACATGGAATCGACTGCCATCAATTGGCGTTGTTCAAGTGTTTCGAACTGTACCGCCTTCTTGTAGGTGTTGATTTTTCGGTTTCGAAGTGTGGTTGCATTGCGGGTTTTCATCGGTCGGCTCCCAAGAGTTGAAATGTGATAGGCTGTCGAACACTGGGTAGATGGCAGACCGGCCACGATTGGGATAGAGAAATCCAGAAAAATGGTCTAGTTTGCAGAATTCCCTGGAATCTTGCGGTGTTCCTGCTGGAATCAAGTCCCTAGTCGGCGACGTTTTTGCAAACTTTCGAGTGACAAAGGAGCAGGTCAAGCAAGGGATTCCGCACTTTCGCGGATGACTCGCGTCGAGTCAGGGTCGAGGCCAGAAGGCTCGGCCAAGACGATCCATCTACGGTGAACCGCTTTGCTTCGAGGACGATTGGAGGACGCTTCGAAGACTTTCTTTTTCTTCCGTCCACTTCGTCAGCTCATCCTGGAGATTGCTGGTTGCATAGAGCTCAATGATGCGATCAATTGCTTCAGTAACTCGAACATGGACCTGAGGCGGGAGAGCGTCAAGCTGATCCTTCATTCCGCGATAGCCTCGGAGGAGCAATGGTTCGGCATCGTCAAATCGCTGTTGTCCCAGAAGGGCAGCTCCCAGCATCGAACAGGTATTGAAGGTTGACCAGCGTTCAGGTTCGATGTTTTCACGAATCGACAAACACTCGCGTAGAACGGTTTCCGCAACTTGCCACGCTTTTCGTTGTAATAGAATGGACCCAAGCCCTGCCAACTCCCCCGCATACGCCGATGACTCCGGACCATCATCAGACCGAACAAATTCTAGCCACTTCTTTTGCCAAAGTTCTGCCTGCTCAAATTTCTCTGCAACGATGTATGCATCGATGGTATTTGGAATAATGGTCGAGGCTTGCTCATGCCGAAACTGCCGTTTTTCGATTTCCCTTGCTGCTTGCTCAAATAGTGCCAAGGCATCCTCAATTTGAGCGGCGTCCTGGTACACCATTGCTAGGTTGCTCAGGCTAACCAGAGTTCGCGGGTGACTCGGACCGAACTTTTCTTGATTCAGTCGCAACGATTCTTCGAAAAGAGGTCGGGCTTTTTCAATATCGCCCATCGTGTAGTAGCCGCCTGCCAAGTTATTGATGCTGGTTAGCGTATCGGGATGCTCAGGTCCAAGTTTGGTGCGTCGCATGATTAAAATTTCCTCAAACAACGGTAGAGCCTTTTCGAGCATTCCAGCTTCTCGATAACCGCCTGCAAGGTTGTTCATGGTCGTCAGGGTATTCGGATGGTCGGAACCGATCTTCGCAGCCTGCAAGTCGTAGGCTTGTTCGAGGAGCGGTATCGCCATGTCCGGTCGGCGACTGGATCGGTAACAGGCTGCCAGATTGTTCATGCAGACAAACGTGTTCGTATGGTCCACGCCGTATTTACCTTTCGTCAGTTCCAACGCGTCTTCGAACAACGAAACGGCTCTATCGAACTGGCCGGCAGCACGATAGTAGCCGGCCAAGATTCCCATGCTTGCAATGGAATCTGGGTGATCCTTGCCAAGCTGAGCCGTCTGCAATGCGAGGGCCTCCACAAGCAGCGGCAAACTCTTCTCAAGCTGACCTGCGAAGCGATAGCCGGCAGCAAGGTGACTCATGCTGGTAAGGGTATCTTTGTGTCCTGGACCTAGAGTTTGCCGACGTGACTCCAGAACCGATTCCCACAGTAGCAAAGCCTTTTCGAGATGACCAACTTCGTAGTGACCGATTGCAAGATGGTGAATGCTGGTGAGTGTTGATGGATGATCAGGTCCAAACTTGGCTTTCTTGCTCTCGACCGTCTGTTCCAATAGCGGAATCCCACGGTCGAATTGTCCAGCGACATTGAAGGTAACAGCTAAGTCACCTGCTGCGGCTAGCGTCTGCTCTGCGTCCTTTCCATGGATCTGTTCAAAAAGCTTGACCGACTGCTCCAGAAAAGGAAGGCCCAACTTGGCATCGCCTAATCCACGATAACTGAAGCCGATCATCTGACGCAGTTCAGCTTCAGCTTGCGGTGCCAAGTCCGTGCGTGTATCGAGTTTTTCCGCAGCTCGATCGAGAAGCTCTCGCAGGGTGGAGTCCTTGCTTAGCGGAAAAGACGTCGCTTGATCGGAAGCGTTGCCGAATTCGTACTGCCCTTCGATGCTGGTCAACGCTAGAAAGTCGCTTTTGACAAAATTGGTAATCGCCTGTGCGTAACCTCTCTGGCGTTCCTCTTCCTCGCGAGCGATTCGCTCTGCCTGCGCTGCTGCAAGTGCTTTTTCTTGAGCCGCTTCTGCAGACTTCCGACGTTGTTCGGCTAGATCTCGCGCTTGATCAGCTTCGCCACGCCGCATGTCCGCGAGTCTCTCGGCACCCTGAGCACGTCGCATTTGGACGGTCGTCGTCACCAAACCACCTAACAACGAAATCAGCACGAGGCTAGCAGCCAGGACACCAGCGCGGTTCTTTCGAACAAATTTTCGCAACCGATAATTGAGTGAAGGTGGACGCGCGATGACCGGCTCATTTTGCAAGAAGCGGCGGACATCCGTGGCAAAACTGGACACGGAATCATATCGGCGGGCGCGGTCCTTTTCCAACGCCTTCATGACCACCCAATCCAAGTCTCCCAAAAGAATTTTCCTCAAGCTACTTCTATCTGTCCGTCGAGCATCCGTGATTGTAAATGAGAGCGGGGTTTTGTGATTTAGGCGACTGCTCGGTTTGATGGGCTCCTTCTCACGAATCATCTCAAGCAACTGGAGTAGCTCCATGCCTTTGATAGATTCCTCATTTAGCGGCGTCGTTCCGGCTAAGAGTTCATATAAAATGACGCCAAGCGCATAGATGTCCGCTCGCGTGTCGATATCGTTTGAATCGAGTTTGGCCTGTTCGGGGCTCATGTACTTGAGCGTGCCGAGAATCTGGCCCATCTCGGTATAGAGCGATTGATCGTGGAGTCGATGCGTGTTCTCCATGGCTTTTGCCAAACCAAAGTCAATGACTTTGGGGATCGGTACACCATCGGCGACAGTCACGAGGATGTTGGCAGGTTTCAGATCACGATGAATGATCCCTTTCTGATGTGCATGTTGGACGCCCGAGCATACATCGATGAATAAAAGTAACCGCTCCTCGATGCTCAGTCGCTGCTGGTCACAATAGGTGATCAGCGTTTGGCCTTGAACCAGTTCCATGGCGAAGTACGGTTGGCCCTCGTCTGTCGTTCCGGCATCGAGGATACGAGCGATGTTGGGGTGATTCATCAATGATAAGGCCTGACGTTCCCCTTCAAATCGCGCGAGTATTTCTTTCGTTCGCAATCCTGAACGGATCAGCTTCAACGCAACTTGCCGTTTGACAGGCTGGTTTTGTTCAGCGATCCATACTTCTCCCATACCTCCAGCACCCAAGAGTTGAACGAGGCGGTATGGTCCGATCGTCTGCGAACTCATTCCACTGGCAGATGGTCTCCCCGGAGCAGAATTCTGTGGCGCGAATGGATGAAAGTCGCTTGCCGACAGCACACTTTGAAGACAATTGGAGATCACCGACTTGAATAATGGTCCGAGTTCACTGTACTCTTCGGACGTGACCATTTCACCTGCTCTCAGCCGATATTCTGCATCGATCGGAATGAGGAGCTCGGCCAGTCGATGCCTCAGCGGGTCGTCAACTCGATCCAAGAATTTCGACACGCTGGGACGCCCGCCCTGCTGACAGGCAAGTTCGAATTCGTCGGCCAATCGATCGAGCTGTAAATCATTATTGGTCATGCGGTGATCGTTCAAGTTTGAAAGCGAGAGGGATCGTTATTCGATAGCATGATACAATGAGGCCGATCATTCGTCGCGAAGACCTCGCGAAATGTCGGAGAAAGGAAAAAGCATGAACACAGACCAAAACAATGGCCTTTCGAATGCGTTAAGTGAGTTACTAGAGACCACACCGGAAAACGCTGAACGTATTTGGGAAGAGTTTTTTCCTCGTCTGATACGCTTCGCGAAGAAGAAGCTGACGGATATGCCTACTCGGACCTTCGATGAGGAAGACATCGCCCTAAGCGCCATGAAGAGTTTTTTCCGAGGCCAGGAAGCCGGCCGATTTGACGAGCTCACAAGCAAGGATGAAATGTGGCGATTGCTTGCCACCATTACTGCAAGAAAGGTCATCATGCAGCGGAGAAGGATGTTAACAGAAAAGCGGGGAGGCGGAGAGGTGCGGGGTGAGTCGGTTTTCATGCAGGTAGGGCAATCTGCCGACTCGACATTTGCCGGTCTCGCCAGCTTTTCGGATGAGAACTTGCTGCCCGAAACGACAGAGGAGTTTCTCAAGAGTTGCGAGCACCTTCTTGCCAAACTAACGGATGAGAAACTTCGACAAACAGCCATCCTGCGTCTGGAGGGCTACAGCAATCAAGATATTTCTGACCAAATGAAATGTAGCGTCGTGCGCACCAAGCAGCGACTTCAACGTATTCGGCAGATTTGGAACTGTGAATTTGGAGCTGTCTTGTAAGCGTCCTTCTCAGTTTGATAAGTCGCCCGCCGTTCTCAACGGATAGCGACGGAGAAAACGGTACGCCCATCGAACACCGAAACACAAGTTTCGAAAAGTTCGATGGAGTTCTCATCCACGTTTTGGAATCGGAGCAAGGCACGATCGCGATCCTGCCCTTTTGCCGAAAGAAGTGCTGCCGAGCTTCGCTGAAGAACGGAAGCCCGGACCGATCTTGGCACAGCGAATGCTTATGCTACGAAAGACAAAATTCAATCGATTCAATGTCGGTGGGATGACCAGGCACCTTCAGACAATAAAGACTCGGTACGACGCAGTCATCCGGCTGGTCTATAAATCCTGACGATATAAAAGGAGACAGCCGAGTCCAAGCATGACAACGATAAAGAGTCCATTGCTCCAAATGGGAGTCCAGGGGTCGAGTTTAATCGCCGCTCGATTGAGGTCGGAAGTGTCCAATAAGAATGAGAGCGTGTCGTCCTTGCGAAGGACATAAGTGATGGTTTCATCCAATGAAGAGGGTTTGGGATTGACCGTGTAGATCGGTTG
>JBBIUE010000070.1:13157-27918 GCA_037440405.1 Pirellula sp.
CCCAGCGATAAATCGTAGCCAAGGTTCCCTGACTAGGCCGAATCCGCGCAGAAGTCGCAGACCCGTCCAGTCGATACGCATCGACCTGATTGACGGAATGACCGATCCAAACGCTCCCTTGTCGATCCAAGCAAAATGCGGAAATGCGTCCTTGATAGGGCGTAGGAAATTTTGATGCTCTTAGCGAAACGCCGTCAATCAACCACAGATGGCCTTCGCTCGTAAGAAGGGCGAAGGCCTTTCCGTCCGGCGAGGCTTTTAACTGACGAGGCGTGATCTCTCCGATGCTATCGAGCACGGCAGCTTGCTCCCACGTTTTCCATCGGTAGACTTTCGGCACCGATTTATCCGAAGCGATGACGACGAATTCATCATTGGCAGCAATCAGACTCAAGAGTTCTTCATCGGACGAGACCTCCAAGGAGTCGCCCTCGACCTGCAATCGATTTGCGTCGAGAGCACGGAGGGTTTGCAATTTGCCTTGGCTGTAGAAAATCAGGTGGTCGTTGGTGGTTGTAGCTGCAGCGTCAAAGGGCGGTTTGGGCTGCCAGGACTCCGGCGTCATTTGCCGAAACGCCTCTCCTTTCGCGCCGAGAGGGAGATTCAATCCGAAGAGAGAAAAATTGGATTGATTCTTGGATGCGATGGCCTTCTCTAAGTCCAGCCAATAGATGCCACGAGCATTGATGGCCAAGATGGAGTCGCGCCACGGCACGATGCGTCTCGTGTCGGGCGGGGCGTCGGGGAGAACGTCAACTCGAGACTCGCTCCAGAAATCGGTATTCTTCGTGGAAAGGAATCCATCGTCGCTCTGTGGGCTCTCTGGCGAATCGCTTTTCTTCGATTGCAGTTCGGGATAAGTGGCAAAGCGAAGCCGCACAAGACTATCCATCATTCCACCAAACGGATTATCGGTGGTCCGTCCAAAAAGCAATCGGCCTTCACTTTCGCTCCAATAGGGACCGTAAACTCTCAGGTTTCCGGTCGGGAGGCCGAACCCGGTTTGCCATACGTTTGACCGTTCATCCCAGACCTGGAGCGCACCTTCCTGGTTGGTTGAAAAAACCGTATCTCGCACGACTTCGATGTTGACCAAAGTCGGATTGATCTCCACAAATGGCTTGATGATCCCGTAGACCAAACCGACGGCAAAACAGATTCCCCAGAAGACTCCAGTTACGACAACACTGACGATTGCATTTTTCCATAGCAGGCCAGCCAGTGCCGAAACACTGTAGTACGTCATAAAGACGAATACGAACAGCGGGATACACCACAAGATTCCTTGGTTCCAAATCCCCAGTCGCAACCCGCTGATGAAATACAAACCGACCAGCATATAGGCGATATTGATCGAAACGAAGATGCAGCCGCCGACAAATTTCGAGAGAAACAGCATGGCTCGCGAAACCGGCTTGCTAAGCAACAAATGCAAAGCGCCCGATTGAAACATGTCGGGAATCATGGGACTGGTGATGATGACCGCCACCAACATGGCCACCAAGCCTAATCCCAGTCGCATCAGGATCGGGAAGAAGATGGCTTCGATGTACTGTCGCGACTGCTTGACCGATATAGGAAGCTCGATCGGCGTTTTCAAACCGGCATAACCAACCCAGGTGCGGTTCTCCGAAACAGGTCGAAGCAGCCCGGGGAATGCCAACTCAATGAGTCGCCGATTTCGTTGCTCCAGCTCTAAAGAGCTCAAGTTCGTCGCAGGTACTGCCAGCAGCTCTTTCAGCTCGCTGCGTCGTTCGGCCCTCGGCCAAGCTTCCGGTTGATAGAGATTCTCGTCTGCGATCGCCTGATTCAGAATATCAACGATTCTACCGCGTGGCGTCCACATGTCTGGCTTGCTGGCCCTCTGCCGCAGAAATGCCTGATCATCCTTGCCAATGACTTTGGCGATCGCCTTTTGCGATTTCGAGCCTTGATCGTCGACGGCCGCTGTAAGCTGCTGAAGCAGTTTGGTTTGATCAACAATGTCATCACCGCGGAAACGGTAGGACTTTTCTTGAATGAATCCGAACGGAGCGATGCCGGCCAGAATCACTGTCCAACACAGAAGGAGAATCCACAACACCTTCGATTTGATCGCTTCTCGAAACGAATCGCCGATCACAGCCAAATAAGGAGTCACGTTCTACCTCCGTTGGCTTGTTGCAAATTCGCCGTCTCGACGACGGACATAAACACTTCTTCCAGTCGCGGTTGCGAGCGATGAAGTTGCAAGATGCGAACATGATTGCTTCGAAGTCGGTCGATCAGCTCATCGATTTGCAGCGGCGAATCGAGGTTGACAAGGACATCGATGCGGTTGCCTTGATCTGGGGTCGATGCGTCCAGCAGCGAAGATGACGTTCCTGAATCGTCGGTGGATTGATTTCTCCGCTGGTGAGAAAACGGCTCCAATGCCGCCTGAAGATGCTCCTCTTTGCCGATCAGTTCCAGAGTAACCTCAGTGCGAGCAGCCAGTGCCATCTGCATGGTCAGCTCGCGAATGGTACCAACGCGGTGAATTTCGCCGTGTGCCATGATCGCGACTCGGTCGCAGATCAATTCGACTTCCTGCAAGATGTGGCTGTTTAAAAATATGGTTTTTCCTTCGGCCTTCAGTTGTTCGATGACCCTTCGAATCTGAGATCGGCCGAGGGGGTCCAGGCCATCGGTCGGTTCATCCATGATCAGAATCTGTGGATCGTGCAGCATGGCTTGTGCTAGACCTAATCGCTGCCGCATTCCCTTTGAATACTTGCGAACGGGCTCGCGCTCACGGCCCGCCAGCCCAACAAGTTCGATCAACGGCATGGTTTTTCGTCGAATCTCCGTCGCGGAGAGCCTGGACAGTTTGCCGTAGAAATACATGGCATCCAAACCGGTGTGGTGACGAGGAAACGCCATGTTTTCAGGAAGATACCCAATCCGCTGCCGAGCCGATTGGCTTCCCGCAGGAAGTCCAAGGACCGTCGCTCCGCCGCTGCTCGGATGCAAGATGCCTAGTAAGATTTTGATCAGGGTCGTCTTACCGGCCCCGTTTGGCCCCAAAAGACCGAAAATTTCTCCCGCTTGAACTTGAAGGCTTACGCCTCGCAATGCTTCCAATCGTTTTCCCCAGAACCAACCGTCCCGAAATACCTTTCTCAGGACCTGAACGTCGATGACCGTATTGGGTACGATTTCCACCATGAATGATCCGAGCTGCGATACGGCGTGAAAAAAGTGCTTGATGTTTCGATTCAAGTTCGTAGTAAGTGACTTGAACTTGGCAAGGAAAGTTTACCGACGAAACATAAAATTGGATATCCTCAAAGGATTCACATTGATTCAGGATTTGCTCGTGTTGCACAAAATTCTCCTTTGGAAGTCACTATGCCTGACTTAATCGCTCAGGGACCACGCCCCCAGGATCGCTGGCGAAGAACATTGCCCGATCGGTCTCAATTCGATCTGATCGTCTTGGGGCGCGCCACGGTCGATTGGGCGGTTCCCTGGGATGATCGCATTTCAAAAAGGCACGTGACGATTCAATGGAATGGGAAGCAGCTGGAAGTTGCAAAGCTGAATGAAGCTCGCAACCCAGTCTTTTTTCGAGGGACACGCCGCGATCAGTTCACCATGAATATCGGCGAGCACTTCGTCGTCGGCCAAACGACTTTTAGCTTAGTCGACCAGCGAGTCAAAGTTCAGGCCGATCAATTCCCTGCATTCACCGAACACACGTTTGCCGCATCCCATCTTCGTCAAGCACGCTATCGAGATGCAGACCGTCGCATCGAGGTATTGAGTCGCTTGCCCGAGATCATCCAAGGAAGTGGTTCGGATTGCGAATTGTTCGTTCGAGTTGTGAACTTACTCATGCAGGGCATCGGTCAAGCGACCTTCATCGCGATCGTCGCCGACGCCGATCATGCCATGCGCATTCTTCACTGGGATTGCCGCAATCTAGTAGGTCAACATTTTTCTCCCAGCGAGCAGTTGATTCGCCAAGCCATCGAATCACAGCAGAGTGTCTTGCATGTTTGGACGCGCGCCATCGATAGTCATCGAGGCCAGTCCTACACCCAAAGCGAGAACGTTGATTGGGCATTCTGTTCGCCGATCCTGAGCGCGTCGTGTCAAGGTTGGGCCATTTACGTGGCCGGAGACTTTGACTCGCTTCAAAATCGAGACGGGATGGAGGATGCAACTTCGGCGGTCGCCAATCAATTGCAAGATGACCTGAAGTTCGCGGAACTCGCCGCAAGTACCTTAGGCATGCTCCGAAATGTAAGGGATCTGCAGCGAAGGCAAGATAGCTTGCGTCCATTCTTTGCACCCGTCGTCCTGCAGGCACTCGCCGGTCGCGAACCTGATGAAGTTCTGGCTCCGCGCGAAACCGACGTTTCTGTCCTTTTCTGCGACTTGCGAGGCTTCTCGAAGCAAAGCGAGGAAGCAGCGGACCACTTACTCGAGTTGTTGCATCGTGTGAGTGACGCTCTGGGTGTCATGACGCATCATATCCTGCAGGCAGGAGGGGTGGTTGGCGACTTCCATGGTGACGCGGCCATGGGATTCTGGGGCTGGCCACTTGAGAATCCCGACATGGTCCTTCATGCCTGCAAAGCGGCTCTCGCGATTCGCGATGATTTCGAGCGTACGTCGGCTCTCGATCGACATCCCCTGGCAGGTTTCCGAGCGGGACTAGGCATTGCAACTGGTCGCGCAGTAGCTGGACGGATTGGAACCACGGACCAGGTCAAGGTCACGGTTTTTGGCCCTGTTGTCAATCTTGCATCTCGGTTGGAGAGCATGACCAAACTACTTCGAGCTTCCATCTTGATTGACGAGACGACGGCCGTCCGAGTCCGAGCGGAAGTTCCCGATTCAATCGCGAGGGTTCGCCGCGTTGCGAGAGTGCAACCTTATGGCATGCAAACGACATTAATGGTAAGTGAGCTGCTACCTCCGGAAAGCTCTAGCTGTGTACTCCGCAACGCTGACGTCGCTTGCTACGAACAAGCCGTCGATCGGATGGAAGCGGGGGACTGGCAGGAAGCATTCCGGCTATTGCATCAAGTTCCCGCCGACGACCGTGTCAAAGATTTTCTCACCGTCTATATCGCTCAGCACGGCCGAGTCCCGCCCCCCGGTTGGCGAGGGTTCATTCCCCTCCCAGAAAAGTAAGCCGTTGTTTTGGGTGGTCTGACGATTCGACGGGTACGTTCCGAGATGAATGGCGAAGAAATGAACATCTGCGTACGATTCGAGCTGGTAGATCTTCACCTGCCGCTCTGCGAAAAGTGCGGTTTCTCTTCGAGTATGGAAATGGTCTGGCAAAGCCGATTTTCAATGGAAAATCCATGGGACAGTTCGAACCAGCGCCCAAATGATCGAGGAAATCTGCCTTCGATGTCAAGGTTCCTGAGTGGAAAACGATACCTTCATGGTTCATGCTCTTTTTTGTTTCTAAAACGTTTCGTTCGGCTCTATGATGGATGCAGAGGCATACTCACTTTCATGCGAACCGTTTGCAATCGGAGCAGATGTCGTCGCTTCGCTTCAAGGCCAGAGCAACTTTGGCGACGAACAACTTTGCGAAGAGCGACCATCAGTTCGCCAATTTTGCGGCGGTCCCGCGCTTGAAGCGTGAATGCGTAACATTGATGTTTCCGATGACATTTTTCCCAGATGTTCCATGATTAGCCCAACCATTCTCGCCCGCACGGTGCAGGCCACATTTTCGCGCCGGAATCCGTCGAAGGTGGGCAATTGCGATCTTCGGCCTTACAGAACTTGATTGGCGAACGCGAAGAAAGGGAGCAAGTATGGTTTCGATAGCACACGAACCAAGCGATGGCACGAAAGTTGTATTTGTCGACCAAACCGGGGCCAGAAGTGTGGAAGCCATTGTCGCTTCCTCAGTTCCGATCCGTCGAATCTTGCCAAACGTCATCACCAAGCTGAATTTGCCGGTGATGGGACCGGACGGGAGATCCATCAGCTACAGCCTGGATCATCGTGAAACTGGGCGTCGACTTCGAGAAACGCTGACCCTTCCCGAAGCTGGAGTTCAGAACGGTGATCACTTGATCATCTTTCCGGAGATGATTGCAGGCTGAACGATGACGCTAAATAGCCCTCGATTACGACGACTTCAAAGCGACCTCCAAGCGCTGACTGCATTGCGCAATTCGGCGGCGACGTTCGACTTCGAGATTTTGCACCGTGGGGAGGCTGGTATTCCTGAATCGTATGTCCTAACGTTTCGAGGGCCATCGCTTGAGCGGATCGATACGCCGTTCGATTACGAGGTACGCATCCGAGAACTTCATCGGGTTTTCCTGTCGATGGGGCCTGATTATCCTCGCGTCATGCCCACGCTTCGGTGGATGACCCCCATTTTTCATCCCAATATTTCCACCAACGGAAGTGTCTGTTTGGGAGGCTATAGCACGCACTGGGTTCCCAGTTTGCAAATCGATCAACTATGCGAAATGATTTGGGACATACTATGCTTTCGCAACTTCAACCTCGAAAGTCCGTTTCACAAAGATGCGGCTCTTTGGATGGAACAGCAGTCGACCTTTCGTTTTCCGCTTGACCACCGTTCGCTCTGCAATCATCGCTCTCCGGAAGCCAGCGACAGTCGAGCCGCTTCCGAGCTTCGGCATGTCGAATCATCGATCCCGATAAGCGAAGGACGGAATCGTGACTCCAGCAATGCGAGACGATGTTCGGTTGCAGATATTGAATTTGTTGAGCCATGATCCTCATGTCCGAGCCCTTGCGCATCGATGAATCCGACCGATACGACCGATTGCGGGAAATCCCTTGGTGGCAGCAGGAGCGGTTGAAGAACGCGCGGGTCTTGGTTGTAGGAGCCGGAGCGATCGGAAATGAAGTCCTCAAAAACTTAGCCCTGGCGGGAGTCGGCACGATTCATATTGTCGATCAGGACTCGATCGAAACCAGCAATCTCACTCGGTCCATCCTCTTTTCTCCCTCGGATGTTGGAAAAAAGAAAGCTGCCGTGGCGGCGGCTTCCGTCCGTAGAATCCTGCCAGACGGACACGTGATCGCAACCGACGGCGATATTCAACAGGAGGTGGGGCTAGGAGATTTCGCCGAGTCGGACCTAGTCTTAGCTTGTGTCGACAATCGGTTGGCGCGATTGTGGATCAACCGCTGCTGCTGGCGCGTTGGCACGCCTTGGATCGATGCAGGTGTCCAAGAGATTGATGGAGTCGTTCAAGCGTTTGCTGCTCGCTCAAACGTTTGTTATGAATGCGGTTTCAAGGAGATCGATTATCAACTGCTCGAACAACGGTATCCTTGTTTGGAAGCTGAAATGACTGCTGGGAGGGAAAGGCCGATTCCAACATCGCCCACTATTGCCTCGATCATCGGAGGGCTGCAGAGTCAGTGGGCGATTCAGTGGCTCCAGGGTATGACCATTCCCTGGGGCGAGGCAGTCGTGTTCAACGGATGGCAGAACTCGCTCTACCGCACCACACTTCCCGGTAATCCGGATTGCCTCAGCCATGAGTCGAACTCGGTGCTGGGGACACTTTCCATCGATGTGCATCGAACATCGGCTCGAGAGCTCTTGCTAGCCGTTCAACGCGAGTGGCCGAACAGCGATCAGGCCTCGACGTTTTTACTCGATCGCGAGTGGATCCCCCATGCTTCATGTCAGTCATGTGGAACAAAGCGGCGCGTGTCACTCTCGCCCCGAATGGCAAAGGGAAAAGATTTGACTTGCCCTCATTGCGGCAACCGGGAGTTTCCTGAAATCATCCATCGTGTTGATCTTAATTCTCCTTTGGCCGATCTGCCATTGGCATCGCTAGGGATTCCGCCTCGCGATTGGGTCCGCATCTTGATCGGCGAGCAAGTCTTCGCGATCCACCTAAAAGATCCTTGACTTCGGGGCTCTGCTTAAACTGTTGAATGAACTTGGCGGGCGCGAGATTTCGAAAAATGCAATCTTCTGCTTGGCGGAAACGCGAGTCTGCAAATCCAAAGATTGAGAGCAAGCATCGATGGCGTCATCATCGAATGCAGAAACTCATTCCACCATACGTTTGAGGCCACCGCCCCATTCAAAATCGCTCAATTTCGAACGAAGCAAACAAACAGCATGAACGAAATCCAATTCGCACAGCCACAAACGAAAAGTCCATCTGCTGAAGGGCCAAGCCCCGCCTTCGAAGCTCGAACGGAAGTCGGCCAGCTCGATTCGGATAGCCGAAACTGCGAACAAGTCGTGATCGAACTCAAAGCGCTTCGAGCGATGGCTCAACATGCCATGTCCGAACGGGACTTGGAAGTCGGTGGCATTCTGCTTGGTATTCCCTGGAAAAATGACAATGGAGAACGCGGCGTTTGGATTCGCGAATCGCTTTTAGCCAGCCACCACCGAAACTCGGCCGCAAGCTTTACGTTCACCCATGATTCCTGGAGCGAATTGCACGCCGAGTGGCAGCGATATCACCCCGAATTGAGCTTGGTTGGCTGGTATCACACCCATCCTGGCTGGGGCGTTTTTTTGTCTCCTCAGGACCGTTTCATCTGTGAACATTTTTTTTCACAATGGTACCACGTTGCGATCGTCCTCGATCCTCGTTGCATGCATTGGGGGATGTTCGACCGTGATCCATCCTTGGAGCTGCAACCCCGGAGCAGATTTTGGCTGCGAAGCGTTGAGAGAACGCCGGAAGATCGCGAACGACTATCGCAAAATCTGGTCTCAAAACGTCCGCAAATCTTTCAATTGGAGCCCCTCATCGGCGATTCATGCTAACGCGACTTCTGGGATTGGTCCTATTGTTCGTTGTTGTGGCTGCTTGGTGGACTTCCGTTCGATCACCGAAGCCGTACCAGCAGCCTTATCGTTGGCTGAAGCAAAGGATTGGCGGACGCTTGCGAAAGCGATGGTTTGGATTGTCTCAGGTTCTGGAGGTTGAATACGGTGATCGCCGGGTGGTGATCGATATCAAGAGAGCCGTTGGTAAGTACCTGACACGCGTCGAAGTCAATTGGCCTGAAGTCGATGTCGAGTATTTTGAACTCACCGCGAATGACCATACACCCCAATCTGGTTCGAGCGAGAAGATCAATCTTCCGGGAATCGGAATGCCACGTTGTCACGTTTCCAGCCTCACTTCAGCGGAACGATTATTTTCCCAGAGTGCCTGGACGGAACTCAGCCGGCTCATCAGTTTGGCGACCACAACGCAGCTTCATATTCTCTTGCGAAACAAAACGTGGAGGCTCACCGGTTGCATCGATGAACCGAGCCCGAACGTTGTTGGTCCGTGGGTGCTTCAAGCCTTGATCGTGTACGATCAAATGCGAGTGCATCGTCAGTGCGAGATCGCGTTCGGTATGAACGACACGGAAACGGTCCAAGAGAAGTGCAGTGTCTGCCAACAGACTCTGGACTCGGCTCTCGTTCAATGCCCACGCTGCCATTCTCTTCATCATCGAGACTGCTGGGAGTTCATTGGCCATTGCAGCAGGTTCGGCTGTCAGGAAACGACCTGGGTGGCGGTGAACAACATTCATCCCTTCGAGGATTAACGTCCTCTCGCTCCAAGAGATAAGGCACCGTTCGAAGGTGCACTCGCGATTTGATCGACCTGGATGAGAGCCGTCCTTATGGACTCACATGGGGCCACGATGGAAACTGTTTGAAATGAGCTTCGACAGATTCCAAGAGAGCATCGATCGTTCGCAATTGGATTCGATGGGGTGGATTCCAGTCGAACCATTGGTAGCTCAGATGTTCCGAGGGGAGTATAGGCTGAGGGTTGCTGAGGAAGCCCAAGAAGATCGTGAGTTGTTTCAGCGCATCGCGAGTGCCGTCGCGTTCTTGTGGAACGATGTATTCATGCACGAACCGAAAACTTGGGTCGGTTAGAACATCTCCGGCCCGAAGCGACGTCTCTTCCTCGAGTTCACGTTGAGCCGCCTGCAGGATCGTCTCTCCCGGATCGACGTGCCCTTTGGGTAGATCCCAGCGGTCAGCGTGGCGCATCAATAAAAACTGTTTGGGACGATCACCGCGAAAAAGGAGATATCCACTCGAAAAAACGGTCGGTTTGCTCATACGCTACAATCAATCTTCAGCGATCGTTGCATCGATTTTCAGATGCTGCGACCGCCGTTTTTTAATGTACTTGGAGATGGATTCGATACGAATATGAAAATTTACACCAAGACGGGCGATGATGGTACGACTGGTTTGTTCGGAGGACCACGGGTCAGCAAAGATCATCCTCGCATCGAAACGTATGGAGCTATCGATGAGCTCAACAGTCTCATTGGCATCGTGCGAAGTATGAGCGAACACCAGCAATGGGATGTCCAACTGGAAAAGGTGCAGTCCATGCTGTTCGAGATCGGCTCGGAGTTGGCAACTCCTAACCCTGAACCATTTGAGCTCAAGTGGAATGGACAGGAGGCCATCTCGATGATCGAAGGCTGGATCGACGAGTTCGAAAATAGGCTGGAACCACTCCGCAATTTCATCTTGCCGGCGGGGAGTACGGTGGCCGCTTTCCTGCACCTTACTAGAACGGTTTGCCGTCGCGCGGAACGAGAGGTGGTTCGACTATCCAAGAGCGAGAACATCAGCGATCCAACGCAAATTGTGGTCTTTTTGAATCGGCTGAGCGACTACCTTTTTGTCACAGCCCGCGAGGCCAATCGAGTTTTGGGGCAAAAGGACATCCCTTGGCGAAGCTCAAGGGCAGATCACTGACAATTCGATTCCAGACACGATTTTCCATGCCTATTTGTTGATGGCAATGCCGTTTAAGGATGCCGTCTTGTCAGTTAGACTGGAGAGAATTCGTAAGTCCTTACGCCTATCCACCATGGAGATTCGAGATGAAAAAAGTAGAAGCCATCGTCCGCCACTTCAAACTCGAAGACGTCAAGAATGCATTGACCGAGAAAGGAATTCAGGGGATGACGGTGACCGAAGTGCGCGGGTTCGGACGGCAAAAAGGACACACCGAGATCTACCGAGGAACGGAGTATGCGATTGATTTCGTGCCCAAGGTCAAGATCGAAATTATCTGCACGGACGGCAACCTCCAGACGGTGATCGACACGATTCTCCAAACCGCTCAGACTGGCCAAATTGGTGACGGCAAAGTTTTTGTCTACGATCTGGAAAATGCCATTCGCATTCGCACTGGAGAAACCGGCGAAGGAGCGATTTAGTCGCTTGCCAGCACGCAAGTTTCTGTCGCCAATTCGTTGGACGCATCGATGAAAGGAAATGCGATTGCCAATTTGAGCGGGCTAAAACGGATCTGCGTGATCAGAATCAAGCGAACGTAGTCACGGACACCGCGCGTTTCGAGGTCCAGGGGGGCGGAGTCCCTGAACTCGCGGGCAGAAGATTTCCGGACGGGCATCATTAGCGGTGCGCGAGACGGTTCTCTTGAGGAGTGCTTAGACCGCGAGATCACTGTTTTCGCATCTAAGAAGTGGAGAGGCTATCGTCGTCGGCTAGTTGCAAGCTACAATCCCTTGGTAGCTTACTCTGCTCCATCGTTTTCGCGACGAAGAACCTCGATCCCAACCATTCCATGTCCGAAAGCTCGTTTCTGCATCCCGTTGTTCTCACCGCTCGAGAAAAAATTGCGGAGCAACGGGCTCGGCTCAAAGTACGTCATCAAGAGGGCGCGGCAGGGCTGGAATTATGTCGCGAGTGGACAGAAGAGGTGGATGCGATTGTCTTGGAGCTCGTTCAAGCGGCTGCCGGAATGGTTGAAGGTCTTGCGTCGGACATGCTGTGTGTCTTGGCGTTAGGTGGCTATGGTCGCCGCGATCTTGCACCTTACTCGGATGTCGATGTGACGGTCTTGCATCCGCAGACTTCGCAAATGATTGCAGAAGCCTTTTCGAAGAACCTGGCCAAGCTTCTGCAGGACGCCGGTTTCGAATGTGTGTTGTCGACGCGAACTCCGGAAATGACCTTGGCATTGGCTCGTAAGGACGCGACGATCCTGACGTCGATCATGGAGAGCCGCCGCATCTTCGGCAGTGAGAACATTTACGGTAGCTTTCTTTCCAAACTTCGCGTACTTTGTCGACGCTATTGCAAACGTCTGTTGGTCTTGATCGAACAAGCCCGGCTTGAAGAGCGCAGAAAGTTCGGCAATATCGTCTTTCTCCTCAATCCGAATATCAAACGGTCACGGGGTGGCCTTCGCGATTTGCAATTGGTTCGATGGGTCGGTTTTCTGCGATTCGGAGAGCGCGAATTCGACGCCCTGCACTCGAGAGGTCTACTCGATCAAGAAAGCCTAACGGCGCTGCATCGCGGGTACCATTTCTTGCTGAGATTGCGAAATCAACTCCACTTCCAGCACAATCGATGCCAAGACTCGCTCGACCGAGTCGACCAGCCGCAACTGGCTGCCTGGTATGGCTGCCAAGGCTCAGAAGGCATCTTGCCAGTCGAACAATTCATGCGTGAGTACTTTGAGTTTACGAGTGCCATCCGTTACAGTTCGGCGCATTTTGTTGAAAACGCGCGACTCCATTCCCCGCTCTTAGAAAATATCGGGATTTGGATGTCCCTCCGATTGGGCCCCGATTATCGCATCGGTTTGAAGCACATTGCCGCAAACGAAAGTGGATTGAAGAAACTTCAAACTGACCCAGCGAAAGTGCTTGAATTCATGATGTTGGCCAATCAGCACAACCGCCGCATCGAGCACACGACTTGGCGCGCGATCCGCACCGCCATGCTGAATCGACCTCCCACAACTTTGGGCGACGAAGCGATTACGCAGTTTCTGCAGTTGCTACGGCACACCCATCGTCTGGGCGAGATGTTGCGGAAACTCCATGAACTTCGCGTGCTGGAACAACTCCTTCCTGCCATGAAGCACGCCCGCTGCTTGATGCAATTCACCGAGTACCACAAGTACACCGTGGATGCCCATTGCATTCGAAGCGTCGAGGTTGCCACGGAATTGCAGGAGTCCAGCACCCTTTTGGGAAATGTCTATCGCTCGATCAAGAAGAAAGAGATCCTGCATCTGGCTCTTTTGCTCCATGATCTCGGAAAGGGCTTTGTTCGCGATCATTCGGAGGTTGGCAAGGATATCGCGGAAGAAGCGGCGGCCCGACTGAAGCTCACGGCAGCAGAGCGTGACTTATTGGTTTTCTTGGTCCACAAGCACTTGCTGATGGCGTGGACGGCATACCGGTTAGATACCATGCAGTTGGACACGATCGTCAAGTTTGCTGCGAGTGTCGGCTCCCTCGAGGCACTGCAAATGCTGTTCGTCTTGACCTGCGCCGACGAAGGTGCGGTTGGACCAGATGGACTGAATAGTTGGAAGCTCGACTTGATCACTCAACTCTACCAGAGGACCGAGTCTCAATTTCGAGATGAAAAGCCGGACCAGCGATTCCAAGAAGAATTGGACGCGCGCCGCAGGGCTGTCCGGGCCCAACTCCCGCCGCTCCTAGATCAAGCTTGGTGGGACGAACAGATTCAAGCATTACCTGCGGCCTACCTGCTGCGTTTTGCACCTTCGCGATTGATCCGAGAATTGGGGTACATCCATCAGCTTCACGCGGAACAGCCCGCGCGAGCCTGGGCGGAGTACCTTCCTGATCTCCATGCCGTCGAATACACCGTCGCCATGCTGCAAACGGGGAAACCGATCGGTACGTTCCACCGGATCACAGGAGCGCTCAGCAGTCAGGGTCTTCAAATTCTCGTGGCGGAAATCCACACGCAACCCGGCAGCATCGCCTGGGATCGATTTATCGTTCAAGACCTGGACTACGAATCCCCTCCCGAAGATCGTCGGACTCAAATTTGTCGAGCTATCGAAGCTGCCGTCCATCCCTCTAACGCCAATCCTCCTACGTTTCGCAGCGTCTGGAAATCGAAAGCATGGCGCGATCGGCAAAACCTGCAAACGCAACCGACGTTGGTTCAGTTCGACAATAACACCTCGGAAGAGTTTACGATCATTTCCATCTTTGCTTACGATCGACGAGGCTTGCTCTATTCGATTTCAAAAGTATTGTTTGATGAAGAGATCGTGCTCCATGTCGCCAAGATTAGCACGCATCTCGATCAAGTCGTCGACGTATTTTACGTCACCGACTTGCAATCGCGCAAGATCACGGAACCAACACGGCTTTACATGCTGAGGCAGAAACTGCTTTACGCCATCGAGCAGGAGTAGCGTAAAGTTTGCGCGGTCCGATCGACCAGAACCGTAGTTCGTGAGACGTCGAGAAGTTTGTGGCTGGCCATTGGACAGCGTCGAAAACGCGCGCACAATTCGAATAGACGGTCGGTTGGTGCCGATGATACCCGCTGCGATAGCCAACTCGCGGTAAAAGTGGATCAAGTTGCCACATTCAAAGGTTTAGGCATCCGCCTCCGACCGATTTTTGCTACCAAAGGGAGAAGGAGTCTCCCATCTCGAACGCACTTATTCTCAGGAAGCCAAGCTATGGACAGCTTGAAAGCCGCGATTGCAAGCAGTTTGTTTTCGCTTGCAACTACTGTTGCATTCGCACAAGACAATCCCTTTTTTGAGATTATTGGCGGAACCGTTCCAAGCACGATCAAGAAGGAAGTGACCAAGGAGAGGCTCGTCGACACGCCTCCTTCTCCCTTTGAAGAGCGGTTCCGAGTGCCTGCGCAAGTGCCTATTCAAGAGCAACCGCGTTCCATTGTTCCCAGCCTCGGACCTGCAATTGAGGTTCGCGAACCTTCGGCATGGCCGCC
>JBBIUE010000071.1:0-26798 GCA_037440405.1 Pirellula sp.
AGATCAACATCATCACCACTCCCATCAACACCATCAACTCCGGAAGGGTGAAACCGCTCCTCTCTTGGTTTCGATTCATTGGTCCGACGCACACTTTTAGGAATTCGGAAGGGCGGTCCTTCTGTTTGCGATTGCCTAATTTGAACGTAAACACATTCATTCTCTCGTGTGGAAGTGCATGATGGCTTCATCGATGAGTTTGTCGATTAGCGTAAAAGCGATTTTACTTGGAGCTGCTGCGTGCTTGCAATCGCCACCGCAATAGCAGACCTGCCACAATGGCAAAGCATCCGAAAATCCAAAGCCAATTACGAGCTAACCAGCTTGGATCACTCAGTCCCTCTGGCTCAGGAATACCATAGTACGGCAGAAAATACTGCTTTTGGGCCGGTCGTGATGCATCCGCGATAATTCGAAGTCTTATCTCTCTCAATACCTCGATTGGTTCCTCGTCCTTTCTAACAGGAGGATTAATATGCTTTTCGGAAACGCTGCTCAATATGTACTGTTGGGCTTTCCGCCGCGAATCCATTTGATTCACGCCGTTTTGACGAAATGCAGCATCCAGTAGACAAGTCAATCGAAACTTCAATGTGTTGCTCTTTGAGCGAAGGGATCAGATTTTCTTTTACATCAATCGTCAGTTTGCCCACGTTTTCGTTAGCTTCCCAAGTGACGCAATCCGATGGTGCTGCATCGACAAGATCACCAAAAGTCGGTCGGGTATAAGGTAAGCCAAATGCATATTCGATTATGGGATAGTCAGATTTGCCGGGAGTGAATACAAATTCCTTCAGCTCATGAGACGAATCTTTGACAAGGACCCCTGCTTCATATCTTGGGTTCTTTAAGTAAACGTCGTTCGTATGCATACTGGAAACCAAATCTAACAACTCACTCACTGCAAGCGAGCGTTCCGCTGTTCCCACCGGATAATTTCGGTAGAGTCGATACTCACCTTTGCCCAATATTTCCGTGAGCGAAATCATTTGGCCAATTCGCGTTGGGTTGCTAGAGGTCGAGATCCATGCGCAGACTACTTGAACATCATCATAAGCATTTCGAATGGCAGGAAACTTCGATTGCCAGAACTGCAAAAACTCGCTTCGATCATCTCCAAGCGAAAATCTTGGCAAGATGCTTCCAAGCAAGAAGACAATCGAACATAGCGACTTAACACTTTGCAATGGAATCATGACATGTCATCCTGAAACGGGGAGCATGCGTTTAGAAGTTGGCAATGAAGCAAACATCTTGGACCAGATTGGATCACTAACGCGCCTCCAATGAAAGATAACAAGCGACTGCTATCCTCGCAACAATCGCTCGATGTACTTCGACACCAATGCAACCACGAACCCGAAATTCGTGAAGAACTTGGGTTCGCATTTGGGAAATCACCGAATGAGACGACTCATCTGTCTCATTCCCTCGAAGCGGAATGTACTATTGCTTGCAAGTACAATTCACTCCATTACCAGATGGGCCACAAAAGGGAATGGAACGTGGACAGAAGTGGAGAACGCAGTTTGGTGGAAGGCCTGAACACGTTGCCATCCCGTTATCGTCAGCAGTCAGAGGTACATTGAAAGTCGACAGCATTAAAGCACCCCAGCCAACAAGGATCAACGACTTTGCTAAGTATCGAGTAGACTTCTCATAGTTTGAGCTCCAGAAACGTTGAGTAAGGAAATCCTGCACAACATAATGTGATCGAAAGCATTCCGACAAGGGTGATTACCGCATCGAACATTCACGACGAATTCTTAGGCAAACTATCCACCTCCTTTCCTAAACTATCGATTGCTTCGATAATTGCTGATTCTTGGATGAAGACCGTTCGCGAACGAGTACCGGCCAAAAACAAGAGTATACGGAGAGAGCCGTCATTGCTCAGTTGTTCCTGCATCACTGAGATGACGATTGGGATTGTTGAAACCGCGCTTCCCTCGATGTGCTGTGGATAGTTCGTCTCAACGGAAGTGCAAGTGCATGACTGTTTGGTTCCGAGGAGGGAAAGTCGATTCGAGGTGCGATTTGTCAAGACCAGCTTTCCATAAACATAATAATGTCCGTTGCCTCGTCCATTTTCTGCATGAGTTACTGCGACAGTAACTTCGAGATCAGCGCTGCTTTCAAGGTATCGCTTGCCGGCCCATGCAACAGCCGCAATTCCAAGCAAAAGGAACAACCAAATAAACTCGATTCGAAATTTCGACTTCACAGCTTGAAGGTTCTGTCCGATTGATCGAATATTCATCGCAATCAAAGGCACCGCCGCAAAGTCAATGAGTCCTATCCAATGTGGATCTATCATTACGATGCCCAGGCGATCGCATGGACTGCCGTCGATCATCCAGTGAATGACTTGATAGATCGAGAACAAGACAACGATCACCAAGGCGCTCACGTTCAGCATTCGCGACCTGGGGTTGAGCATCAGACCCAAGCCGACAGTCAGCTGAAGAGGCGACACGAGCAATCGCAGCCATGTCTCCGCTTCTTTCAAGCCCAAGCGAGCGGGAAGAACGGCTGTCGAAAACTCCATCACATGCCAGCAACCCGTGATGAAAAGAAGGGCTCCCAAGCAGCGAACGACAAGCCCAACAATCGTAAACCAATTGCTAAGCAGCATTCCGGCTTTAACCGTGCTCGGCGCAAGGGAAATGCTATCCTTCTCTCCTGATCGGATGATCGGATGATCGGATGTGCTGAGCATCTGCCGAACCCCAGCTAGTTGGTTGTTCGGGGAAAAGACAGAAAGGACTTCATTGAGGGAACGAAATCGATGAGGGCTTGTCAACAGTTTGGTAGAAATTTTTCCGAGATATTTTCCAGTCAATATTGATTCCAATTTAGCACGCAAGTTGCTCGCTCGCCAACGCCGATTCGAATCGCCCAGAGTCATCGTCAACCGCTGAGTGTGCTAAGTTAACTGTCCACGGTACCATGCCTTCTCCCGGACTCACCGGCTTGTTGATGTAGTAGTTTTATCAACGGCGGAGCAGTGCCTCTCGGTTAGATTTGCGGTAGTTTTAAGTCAAAAACCGAACGATATCGCGTTCCAGCTGATGAAATCAACAGCCTGTAACGCTGCGGGCTACTTTTGTCGCTCGAGTCTGAGACGCCGAGTCCGGGGCAACGGCCGCACCAGCTTGGGGCCTGCCGTCGATTCTCCAGCAAACTGCAGGGTGGATGTTGGGGATCGAGAAGGTTTCCGATTGTCCTGGCGTTCCTTCTAGTTGTTTTCGATTTGTTTTAGCAAGTAGTCGACTGCATGCTGCAGTTGGGGATCGGGAGGTAACGTGGAGAGTCCGTTCGATTCACCACTATCCTTGGCTTTTCGATTGCTCTTGAGTCGCCATCGCTGAAATACTCCTCGCCGTTCATCATCATTGAGAGCTATTTCGAGTCCAGGCGATGGATCAACCCCCCAGATATCGGAGGTTTTCGAACTTGCTGAGCGGTGGATGTTGCGACCGCTGGGAGGGTAATACCGAGCTGTTGTGATCTTGAGGCCGGCTCGACCATCCAAAAGCTCAAAGATATTTTGTACTGAACCTTTGCCGAAACTACGCTCGCCGACAACGACCGCGCGACCATGATCTTGAAGGCAGGCGGCTACGATCTCGCTGGCACTGGCAGACTGGTCGTTGATGATGACCGCCACGGGGACTTCCGAGCCGACCAAGATATTCGAGCTGGCGCGAATTTGGTCGTAGACGATTTCTCCGCGCCCCCGAGTGGTCACGAGGACACCATCGCCGATGAACATGTCGCAGACGGCAGAAGCCGTACTGAGCAGCCCACCGGAGTTGTCACGGAGATCGAGTACAATCGCCTTGGTCTGATCTCGGATAGAATCGAGAGCCGCTTTGGTCTCCGCTGCCGTTCGTTCGCCGAAGGAATTGATTCGGAGATATCCGATGTTCGGATGATCTTCCAGCGTATAAATCCATCGAGATTGCTCGTCGCGCCGATCGCCGACAACCGACTCCAGCTCGATCGCCGCTCTGGTTAGCACCATTCTTATTGGCTGATTGGACTCTGGGCGAAGCAATTCGATCTGAACGCTAGTCCCTTCTGGACCTCGCAGGAGTTTTCCGGCGTCGTTAATCGTAAGTCCTTCCGTGGATGTGCCGTCAACTGCAAGGATCATGTCACCCGGTTCGACCCCTGCCTTAAATGCAGGTGTTCCGAAGAGCGAAGTGACCACCGTGATCCGTTCGACCTGAGGAGGACCTTCGATGATAATGCCAAGGCCACCAAAGTGCTGCTGAATAATGTCTTGAAACTGACGATATTCATCAGCGGGTATGAATCCAGAAAATGGGTCGAGGGATTCGACCATGCCAGTCATGGCCGCTTGAAATAGTCGATCTCGATCGACAGGATCGACGTAAATCTGATCGATTAAATCCATGGCATAGCCCAACTCTCGTGGCATTCGAGTGCGTCGCGACTGGACGTTGCAGACCAACCCCACGGCGACTGCAATGAAGAGGATTTGAAGATTACGACGATGCACGGCCGGCTCCACTTCCGATCTGGATCAGAGTCTGATTTGAGCGGCGGAGTTGCCCACACGCAGCCTGAATCGAGTCCCCCTTGCGCTGGCGGAACATGACGTTGATGCCGCCACTGAGAAGTTCGCTTCGAAATTGGTGGATGGCCTGAGGTGAGGGAGTGTTGTACGGCAGGCCCTCAACCGGATTATAGGGGATCACGTTCAACATCGACGTGCGACCTCGAAGTAACTGCACCAACTGCCGAGCACATTCAACAGAGTCGTTGACTCCATCCAGCAACACATATTCGAATGTGAGTCGTCGCCCTGTCGATTCAAAGTAACCATCTGCTGCTTCCATAATCGAAGCGATTCCAACCTTGCTATTGATTGGCACTAGGCGATTTCGAAGTTCATCGTTGGGAGCATGTAGGCTGATCGCAAGGTGGTAGGGAGACTTCGTTTCGGCCAGTCGATCGATACCAGCAGGCAGCCCAACCGTACTGATCGTGATGCGTCGCGGACTGATACCCAAACCGTCGCTGCTCTTGGCGAAATCCAAAGCTTTCAGAACATTTGGTAAATTGGCCAATGGCTCCCCCATTCCCATCATCACGATGTGGCTGAGTCGTTCCTCCTGAGGGAGAAGCAATTGGAGGCGTAGCATTTGCTCGACGATCTCAGAGTGCGTTAAATTCCGTTCGACTCCATCGAGTCCACTAGCACAGAAAACGCAGCCCATCGCACAACCGACTTGACTGCTGACGCAGATCGAGCGTCGAGGCCCATCGCGCAGGAGTACGCATTCGATCCAGCCGCCTCGCCGCAGTTGTAGCAATAATTTCTCCGTTCCGTCGACACTCGTCTGGTGTTTCAAAATCGAGGTCGTGAACAGGTCGAAATCGCGTGACAAATGCTGCCGAAGCTGTTTTGGCAAATCCGTCATAGCTCCGAAGCTGGTGACGCGATTCTTGACGATGGAATTCCAAATCTGCGTTGCCCGATACCCGGGCTGATTTTGGGACTTCAGCCAAATCGGCAGATCACCATCTGCGACCTCAAGGATGGATTGCTTTCCGCTTACTTCTGCCATTCGGTTTCCAGCTAACGATTGCGAATTGTACCTTCTCAACTCATTTTAATAGGATAAGCAACCTCAGACAGATTACCTTCGAACTGCCGCCAGACAATATTCGCGGCGGTTGAAGGAAAGTTGACGCGCGCAGGGCGAGGGGAAGTTCCATGATTGCAGTCGCGAGAGAACCGTCGGTATCTCTTGCACCTGCTTCCAAGACGAAAGCTTGATTGTCAAGATCACCCCTTCGATGCGATTGGATGGATGGGTCACGATATCTTGAACCGCGTCGAGGGTGTACGACGGAGCGACGTTCGCATCGCAAACCAGCCAACGAAACCTGGAAAAAAACCTGCGCTTCAAATCACGACTGCGAGCACGCACGAACCGAAAATTGGGTTGATCAAGAATGCGTGGATCCATTTCCGCCGGATCGATTCCCGTCACCTTGAGCCCGATATCCAAGAGAAACTGACTCGCGCCACCTGGCGAACTCCCGATTTCGACAATTTCGTCGCCGATTTGGAACGGCAGTTTGCTCCATGCGATGGCTTCAGCGATTTTCAAATACGCTCGACTTATCATCATCGAAGGTGGCAGAATGGGGTAAACGCCACCTGGCCAAGCACCTTCAATATTTGTAACTCGGTGCATTCCGAGCCACCACTGCCTACCATCAATTCTTATCAAATCGAGTACTCTGCTTTCATGAGGAGCGATTTCATTTATGGATAACGAAGCGAGACGGAGGCGATCCTTCAAATGGTGTTGCAAAATCTCCGCAACAGCCTGAGCTAAAGGCGAAACGCCTGGCTCAAATCCATGCGTACCGGGCAGCAGCGTGTCTCGCTCCCAAACATGGATGTGATCAAATTCCAGATCGCTCACAAGGTTCAACAACTTACTAGCTAATTCTTGCGCCGTTTCCGCGACGATTGGTTGCAGAGCTTGGCCGCAGGTTCGGACTAGCGGATGGGCTGGAAGGGCTTTGGTCCATGGCGGCAGCGATAGATCGGACTTGAGCGTTAGAAAGCCGGGACGAGAAAAGGCTAGGCGAAATGGGGAGTTTGGCTGACATAACGCTGCTTTCAGTGCTGACTCTGCTCCGGTTTGGCAAACTACAAAAAAATAGGGCGTTGCTTTCATGGAGGTTCGAGATTTTCTTGAGCTTAGCGGGAATTCGAAAGCAAAGACACCTGTTTCAGGTGGACGAATCGCACTTGGACCGTTTTAATAAGAAGCCTGAATTGAAGGTAGATGGATTTGCGTCTACAAGTTTCTAGGAACGATGCTTGAGTGAACGAGTCATTTCGAGCATCTGGATGAGAGTCGTATGGGAAAAAACGAAGAAGCTTTTGAAGTCGATGGTATCGTCGTTGCTGCGTTGGCCAACACTCGCTTTCGGGTGCAGTTGGACACTGGCACGGAAGTTCTTGCCCACGTTGCAGGGCGCATGAGAAAAAATTTCATCCGAATTGTTCCGGGAGACAAGGTCAAAGTCGAGCTTTCTCCCTATGATTTGACCAAAGGACGCATCGTATTTCGCGAACGGTAAACATTCTTTCAATTGTCGAAACGGTCGAGCCATGGATTTTCACGCAAGATTTCATGCGTTGAGGCGAATTCAAGACACATCTTTTCATTTTCACGATCAACCCTCAGTTCGAAATTACTTTCTTAAAGGAGCTCTTGATGCGATTTCGTAGATTCTCGGCACTCCTGGCATGTTTCGGGATAGCTGCTGCGGCATTCAGTCCGATGGCTCAAACCGTCCGTGCAGAGGATCCCTTTGTGGTGATCTCTGTCGCCCCGATGTCCAAAACGAGCAAGGACATTTCTTATTTGATGCGAGTCGCTGGGGCTGGCGCCGCCAGCGGATTGGTCATGGGAATGGTCAACACCTATACGATGGGGCTCGACAACAAACGTCCCATCGGTGTCACCGTATCCATGGATGAGTTCAATACTCCAAAAGCGGTTGCTTTCTTACCATTGAATGATTTGGAAGAGTTTTTCGGTTCATTTGAAGCGACGATCGGCGAGCCGGATGATCTTGGCGACGGTCTCTTCGCACTGACCGTCGGTGGCCAGACGATCTATGGCATGGAGAAAGGTGAATGGTTCTTCGTCGCTCAACAAGAGGAGCACCTTGAGAACGTTCCAGCCAACCCTGCCAGCCTGATCGAGAAGCTCGCAGATCGGTATGACGTTGGTATTCGGCTGGACGTTCAGAAAATCCCGCAGGAATTGCGAGATATGTTGATGGGCCAAATCCGCGATGCTTTCGAGCGCAGTCTGGCAGAACAGTTGGAGAATCAAGACGAAGATCAAGCCGAACTCACTCGATCCACCGGTGAACAGTCGATGGCGCAACTAGAAGAAATGATGTCCAGCACGGAGCAGGTCATTCTAGGCTGGGCAGTCGATCAAGCTGGGAAAAAGACCCACTTGGACATGGGAGTCCAGTTCGTCGAGGGTTCGAAAATGGAACTGCAGACGAAATTGCAATCCAATTTGCAAACGAGTTTTGGAGTCTTTCAGACCGCGCAATCAGCCATTAGTGCTCGATTATCTCAGAAGATGAGCGAAGAAGATGTCCAGCAGGCTTTGCCGATGCTCAAGTCATCTTTCGAAAGCATTCTGAAGAAAATCGCGGAGGACATCAACGAAGCTCAGCCACGGCAGGCGGTAACGAAACTGGTCCAGTTGATCCAATCTTCGTTGGAAGCAACCTTGAAAGAAGGAGTCATCGATGGAGGTGCGATGGTGCAACTGGATGGTGGATTACAAGTGATGACCGGAGCTCGAGTTGCGGACGGCCAGGCACTTGCAAAAGCCGTCAAGGAAATCGCTCCGATTCTCAGTAGTTTGCCTCAACCACCGAAGATTCAATTCGATGCATCCGAGACTGCTGGAGTCGTTTTTCATACCGGAAGCTTCCGACTGCCGAGCAACGCGGATGAAAAGGTTCGCGAAGTTTTTGGCGATGAAGTGAAATTCGTGATCGGGACAGCCCCTAAGGCTGTGTACTTGTCGTTGGGGCCAGAATGCGAAGCGAAGCTCAAGTCAGCTTTGACTCAATCAAGCAGCTCGTTGTCCGAGGTTACCCCACTTGAGTTTCGAGCTGATTTGGGACCAATCTTGAGATTTGCCAATAACCTGAATCCGAATCCTCAGCTCGACAAGGTTGTTGCGGAAGCTGAAAAGTACTCCGACAACGATTCGATTACGATTACATCGAAGACTGTGCCCCGGGGAACCGTGATTCGATTCAGCATTGACGAAGGCGTTCTGCGAGCTGCAGGTAAGGCAACTCCCCAGGGCGGCGGAGGTTTCTAGCTTTTGTTACGATCGATGGCTCAACGGAGAGCATCGATGGACAAGTGTTTTTTAGTGTCTAGTAAATGACGTGACATCGACGCCCAGGCGACTTAAAATGGTCGTCTGGGTTTTTTGTTGCTTCCTAAATGAAGAGGTCGAAAATGCTTCGCGCTGCGATTTTGTTCCTAGCACTGACAACTTGGTTTTCAGGGGTTCGTGGCCATGCAGATGATCGTGAACGAACCATCTTGGACCCTGCCGAAGGCGGAATAGAATACTCGATTCAAGGTGAGTTTTCCGGAACGGATGTCGAGAGAAAGAACTGGGGCGCTCAGGTCATTGCACTTGGCGGCAAGCAATTTCGATTGGTTGGCTATCCAGGTGGCCTACCCGGTGATGGCTATGAGATCGGCGACGACTTGACGTATTGCGACCTTTCTTTGGATGGCGATGTCGCCAAGGGATCGTTTGAAGGGATGCAGATCGTTGTCGGCAGCAAAGAACTGAAGGTCATTGATCCATCTGGCGATACGGTCGCGTCATTACGAAAAATCGAGCGGAAAAGCATGACCCTTGGCATGGAGCCTCCACCGGGCGCCATTGTACTCTTCGATGGCACCACGGCTGAAGCATTTGAGCGCGGCGCGATGACTGCCGAGGGATGGCTGCAAGCCGATTGCGAGACGAAAGAACGATTTGGCGATCATCGATTGCACGTTGAGTTTCGAACCCCATTCAAACCTTATGCACGCGGTCAAGAACGTGGCAACAGTGGGGTCTATGTTCATGGTCGATACGAGGTTCAAGTTCTCGACTCGTTTGGTCTTTCCGGCGAAAACAACGAGTGTGGCGGAATCTATTCCATCGCCAAACCGCAGGTGAACATGTGTTACCCTCCACTCTCTTGGCAAACTTATGACATTGAGTTTACGGCAGCTCGATACGATGAAAATGGCGACAAGATCAAAAATGCCCGCATCACGGTCAAGCACAATGGTGTCGTCATTCACGATGATATCGAGCTCCCTCATGGAACTCCGGGCAAGGACCCGGAAGGCCCGACGGACGGCGTTCTCTATCTTCAAGGGCATGGTAATCCGGTCGTCTTCAAGAATATTTGGGTGGTTCGCAAGTGAAAGCTGCCCCAGCTCAAGAGATGACCTTTCCCGGTGAACCACCAAGACATGTTTGGGTCAGCCGCGCAAGCATTCGCGATGAGCTGACGCTGCTACTGAACGAACACGCAGACATCGAGCTGGAGATCGGTTCCGGTAAAGGATTGTTCATCTTTCGAGCGGCGCAGTTACATACACAGAGCTACTTCATTGGATTGGAGATAGCCACTAAGTTTGCGCGATTTGCTCAAGCCCGATTGGAAAAGAATCAGGTGCGAAACGCACAGGTCTTCTGTGCCGACGCGATGCAGGTTTTGCGAGACGAAATACCTTCGGACCGATTGAAATCCGTCCACTGCTACTTCCCCGATCCCTGGTGGAAAAAACGTCATAAGAAACGGCGAGTTCTTTCCGAGATGACATTGACGCACATTGAACGTGTATTGCGGATGGGTGCGGAGTTTCATTTCTGGACGGATGTGCTCGACTATTTCGAGGAAACCCTTGAGATCATTGGTCGACTCGATAATCTGTCGCCACCACGATTTGTTGCTGAAGTGCCGGCCCAAAGCGACCTCGACTATCGAACTCACTTCGAACGGAGGGCCAGGCTTCAAGGGCTTCCTGTCTACAGGGCTGTTTTCTTGAAGAACGATTGAGCGATGAACGATCGAATTCAACGATATGTCCAAATCGCAGAGTTCTTTCGTCAGTACGATCAATTCACCATCGCTGAAGTCATGGCGCATTTTCAGTCCGTTCCGCAAGGCCTGGTGACCAGACTGGCGAACGAATTGGTTGAAGACAAGTATCTCACCATGGATGGCAAAGGAAAGACGAGAGCGTATCGCTGGCAGCATTCTCCTTCAGAATTTGACGCGACCGCCTGGGCCATGCGAAAAGTCATCGGTCCCCAGATCACGCAAACACCGATTGAAGAACGTCCGCGCGAGCGACTGTTGCGGCTAGGTGCGGAAAAACTTCGCATGGCCGAGTTGCTTGCCATTCTCATCCGTTCGGGTGTACCCAAACAGTCGGCATTGCAAATGGGCGAACAAATCGCGAATCGATTCGTCGACGATGTGGTGAATCTTCGCACGCTAAGCAAGCAGGAGATGAAGGAGATCTGCCCCAACCTCTCCGAACCTGCTTATTGTCAAATCATGGCAGGTATTGAACTGGGACGCCGTCTGGCGGAAGCTATGGACGATGCAAATGAGGAACCGGAGAAAATTGACAGCGTGCCTGCAGCGATCACCTACTGCTCCAAACATTTTCGCCGTCTAGCTTCAGATCGACTCCAGGAGGAACTTCATATTGTCACGTTGGATACCAAGCTGCATCCGATTGGAAGGCACCAGATCACGGTCGGCACGTTGGACGCGAGTTTGGTCGCGCCGCGCGAGGTCTTTCGCCCCGCCATCCGTGATGCCGCCAAAGCCATTCTTCTGGTTCATAACCATCCCTCAGGCGATCCAACTCCAAGCCGGCAGGATTTTCAGGCCACGGATTCACTCGAAGCTGCTGGCAAGATCATTGGAATCGAAGTTGTCGATCACATCATCGTCGCCTCGGGCGGATGCACTTCGATTCGGGAAAGCCGATAAGTACGCCTATCCCGCTTTTTTCAAGGCCAATATCGCCTAACTGCGTTGCAAGTTAATTCGCAGCGTCAACGTCCCGCTCAGCCTTTGTTTTGGTTCGAAGTAAACAACATCCGATTTGCATCATCATCGCGATGCAGCAAGAATCTTGGCGGACCGCAGCGTTGCAGCGTCCTCGAGAGAAATAGACCACGACACGCTCCCGCCGTCGAGTGTTGCAGTCACGGTGAAAAAACTCCTATCCCGAAGTACTGAATCAGGTTTGTTCTGTGATACGACGCGCGAAGCGTTATACTGGGAATTGGTCCAAATCCGTCACGCCAAAGCCTGAAGCTCAAGCCCGTTGACGGTTTCGGATCGGCACGAATTGTCCTTCCAGCATAGAGCGATCTTGCTGAACGCCCCACCATTTCCCACCGAAAATCTCATGTTGCGTTGCCGTTCGATCATTTGGCGAAGTGGTGCTCTTGCTGCCGCACTAGGGTTGCCAATCGCGTCTGCCGACGACACACCGCGCGATCCGTGGAGCCGTGTGGCGGCCATCCTTTCGGAAAGATGTTTGGAGTGCCATGCATCGCTGAATCCGAGCGGCGGATTGGATTTGTCGAATCGCGATGGTTGGGAGCGGGGAGGTGATAGTGGACCAGCGATCATTCCCAGTGACATCGATTCGAGTTTCTTGCTGCAACGAGTCGAAGCAGGAGAAATGCCGCCAGAAAAGAATGGCCAACTGCAAAAATTGCCCGATGACGAAATCGACCGGCTTCGCGAATGGATTCGCAGCGGTGCGTATTGGCCGCTTCATCAACAACTCGACCCATTCGAGATTTCGTCAAGCAAACGCGGTGGTCGCGACTGGTGGTCATTGCAACCGATTGATCCGCCAGCCGTTCCGTCAAAGGCAACCGCGATCGACGACTTGCTTCAATCGTCTCGAGCGTCCTTTGGATTATCACTCGCTCCTCCAGCTCCACCGCGACAAATAATTCGCCGATTATATTTCGACCTCATCGGATTGCCTCCATCGCCGGAACAGGTCGAGCTGTTCGTCCAGAATCCTACGCTCGAAGAATACGAGAAGATCGTCGATCAGTTGCTTGATTCTCGACATTTCGCAGAGAGGTGGGCTCGTTATTGGTTCGATGTTGCTCGATTCGCCGAAACGAACGGCTACGAACGAGACGCTGTGAAATCGCACGCTTGGAAATATCGCGATTGGGTCATCGATGCGATTCATGACGACCTACCTTTCGACCAATTCGTGACACATCAGCTAGCAGGTGATGAGATCGTCGAGCGAAACGAACATTCTGTGATTGCGACCGGATTCTTGCGATTAGGGACCTGGGATGACGAGCCCAACGATCCTGCGGAGTACGTTTACGAACGGCTTGAGGATTTGGTCCATGTCACTTCGACCGCGTTCTTGGGAATGACCGTGAAATGCGCGAGGTGCCACGACCACAAATTCGATCCCATCTCGCAAATGGACTACTATCGCATGGCAGCCTGCTTTTGGCCTGGCCCAGTGGAAGCCAGGCAGCGAGAATGGAACGGTGGACCAACTTCGGAGGAGCTTGGTTTCGACGTCTTGGGCTGGACGGATATTCAGCGAGAACCGCCACCTCTGTTCGTTCTGATCAAAGGAGACGTTCATCGCCCGTCGGCAGTCGCCAAACCCGGCTCGCTAAGCTTTTTGCCGGAAACCTACCGCGACTTTCGCGACGCGGACTCCGAGGCCAAGACGACTCTCCGGCGGCTTCAGCTGGCCGAGTGGATTGTCGATTCTAAGAACCCATTGACACCGAGGGTCATCGTCAATCGACTGTGGCAGCATCATTTCGGTGAAGGACTGATTCGTACATCAGATAATTTTGGATTCAACGGAGATCGCCCCATCCATCAGTCGCTCCTCGATTGGTTGGCTGCAGAGCTTCATCGCCAGCAATGGAGACTCAAGCCGATCCACAAGCTGATGGTGATGTCGGAAACCTATCGACAGTCATCGACTCATCCGAACTTCGACGATCAGTACGCCGGGGACCCATCCAATCGCTACCTATGGCACGCGCAGCGGCGTCGATTGGATGCTGAGTCTCTCCGAGACGCCATCTTATCGACTTCGGGCCTACTCGACCTTCGCGTTGGCGGACCGAGTTTTCGACCGGCGATCAGCGAAGAGGCACTCGAGGGGCTGTCGATGAAAGGCAACGCTTACCAGCCGTCTTCAGAAGAAGAATGCCGCCGGCGGAGCATCTATATCTTTGCCAAACGAGCTCTTACGGTACCATTCATGGCCACATTTGACGTTTGTGATTCAGCGATTCCAACCGGTCGGAGGGAGGTAACTACAGTCGCTCCGCAAGCTCTGTCCATGCTGAACAATTCCTGGGTCGTCCAACAAAGCCAACAGTTTGCCAAGAGAGTCTGCGACGGTGCTCTCCAGGATGAAGGTCGTGTACGTCTGGCATGGCGGCTGGCACTGAATCGTGACCCAAGGAAATCAGAAATGCAAGCCGCTCTCAACCATGTTCAATCCATCCAGGACTCGGATCGTTCTGAACCAAGTGAACTTCGAGCTTGGGCCTCGCTATGCCATGTCCTTCTCAATACCAACGAGTTCATCTATGTCGACTGAACGCGGGACAACTTCCAAGAACTTTCCATGCGGACTCGTGCGCAGGCAATATCTTTGGCAATTGGGAGCCGGGTTCGCCGGATTAGCTCTCACTGCATTGCTCGAAGGAAGTGGTTTCTTTGATCGAATTGGATTCTCTAACGAGGGCTCAACATCCCCGCTCGCTCCGAAATCGCCACATTTTCGATGTCGAGCCAAAAGCTGCATCTTTCTCCTGATGAATGGAGGGCCAAGTCAGGTCGATACCTTCGATCCCAAGCCGGAGCTCGAAAAGCATGCAGGGATGGCTATGCCAGCGGATAAGAAATACATCAACTCCGGCGGGCGAGCGGTCGGATACTTGACTCCCGGCGTCCGCCCGTTCCGCCCTGGAGGCGAGAGTGGGATTCCGATTTCCGACTTTTTCCCTCACATACGCGAACACGCTGACAAGCTCGCTGTGATTCGGTCCTGTTACACGGATACCCATGCGCACGGTTCCGCATTGATCCAGATGAACACCGGCAAACCCTTGATGGGGCGTCCATCGCTTGGGAGTTGGGTGACGTTCGGACTGGGCTCGGAAAACCAGAACCTACCGGGCTATGTTGTCATGCTCGATCGGCGAGGAGGGCCGATTAGTGGACAACCAAACTGGTCAAGTGGTTTCATTCCAGCTGCGTATCAAGGGACACTCTTTCGCTCCGTGGGGAACCCCATTCTCGACTTGCAAGTTCCATCAACATTCGGCAGCGAAACTCAGCGAGACCAACTTCAACTCTTGTCGCATCTCAACGCGGAGCATCTCGAGGAACGATCGGGAACCGACGAATTGCTGGCCCGCATCGCAAGTTATGATTTGGCCTATCGCATGCAATCCGAGGCTCCGGAAGCTGTCGATCTGACGCAGGAAAGTCAAGCCACGCTGGATGCTTACGGCATCGAGCGAGAACCCACGGCAGAGTTCGGACGCAACTGCTTGATTGCACGACGATTGGTAGAACGTGGGGTACGTTTTGTGCAGTTGTATTCAGGGGGTGGACATCTTGAGGAGACCTGGGATGCTCATGAGAGCGTCGAGAAAAACCACTCGCGACACGCGAGTGAGGTTGATCAGCCGATCGCAACGCTCTTGTCGGATTTGGAGCAGCGAGGCCTTCTCGATTCGACGCTCGTCATATGGGGTGGCGAGTTTGGACGGATGCCTTTCAGTGAAGGAGTGAACAAGCCGGGGAGGAATCACAATCCCTATGGTTTTAGTATGTGGCTTGCCGGAGGCGGCGTTCGCGGTGGGACGGTCTTCGGTGCGACCGATGAACTTGGATTCGCTGCCGTCGAGAATCCAGTTCATGTTCATGACCTCCACGCCACGATTCTGCATCTCATGGGGCTCGACCACACTCGCTTAACCTATTTCCATCAAGGCCGCGACGAGCGACTCACGGATGTTTACGGCAATGTGTGTCACGATCTTATTTCGTAGTGCCAGTTTGCCATTTTCAAGCGTTCGCCGAGCATTCATAATGGTCAATTCAGCAGTGCACTCCGAAGCTCTGCTACCCGATCTAATCACCTCGAAGATCGATCCGTCTTCGAGGTTTTTTGTTGAACGCACTAGCCTTATGGCAATTCGAGTCGAAGAGGTGTACTTGTGATCATCGTGATGGAACGAGGAGCGACGTTGGAACAGATTGAGCATGTCGCTTCCCGCGTTCAAGAGATTGGCTTACGCGCTCACATCATTCGCGGAACAGAGCGTACGGTCATCGCCGCAGTGGGTGACGAACGGCACATCAAGGTTGAGTCCTTTGAGTCAGGACCGGGGGTTTCTGAAGTTCTACCGATTTTGGCGCCTTACAAAGTCGCAAGTCGCGAAGTCAAATCCGAACCGACTCAGATTCAAGTTCTCAATCTGAAATGTGGAGCTGGAGTCATCGGAGTCATCGCCGGCCCCTGTTCGGTGGAAAACGAAGATCAGATCGTGGCATGCGCGAGAGCTGTGAAAGCAGCCGGTGGTACCGGGTTGCGCGGCGGAGCATTCAAACCGAGGACCAGTCCTTACAGCTTTCAGGGTTTGAAGGAGGAAGGACTGAAGCTACTAGCCGTAGCTCGGCAGGAAACAGGATTGGCCGTCGTCACCGAGGTCATGTCCACTGAAGAAGTCTCCTTGGTTGCCAAATATGCAGATGTTCTCCAGATCGGCGCTCGCAATATGCAAAACTATCGGCTGCTTGAAGCGGTTGGTAACAGTGCGCGGGCTGTTTTGCTGAAGCGTGGACCATCAGCATCGATCGACGAATGGCTCTTAGCGGCCGAGTACATTTTGAACGAAGGCAATCCCAATGTCATGTTGTGCGAGCGCGGCATTCGAACCTTTGAAACGCACACTCGTTTTACCTTGCCACTTGCGACCGTGCCTTATCTGCACCGCAAGACGCACTTGCCCGTGATCGTCGATCCCAGCCACGGCACAGGCCATTCCTACTTGGTCGCCGATATGGCAGCGGCCAGTGTCGCTGCGGGCGCGGATGGATTGATGGTCGAAATCCATCCGGACCCCGAACGGGCCATGAGCGACGGCTACCAATGTCTCAATTTTTCGCAGTTTGATGACATGATGCTTCAGTGCCGCCGAATCGCGAATGCCATGAACAAATCGTTCGGGTGAGTATCCTTTCACCGTAAAGACGGATGTTTTCATGAACAAGGCTACCCAACCAACTTCTCGACTCGTCATTGCTTCGCTGACGCCTCAATCTCAGGTCGATGAAGTCTATCGCGTTTCCGACAAGCAACTCCGCACCAATCGTCAAGGCAATCATTACATCCTTTTGCAACTCGCGGATCGGACCGGTTCGATATCAGCGATGCGATGGAACGCGAACGCCTCTCTGTACGAATCCTTCCAAAAGGGAGACTACTTGCATGTCCATGGTGCGGCCCAGTTGCATAATGGAAATTTGCAGTTAATCGTTCAAAGCTGGTCCCGCGTCGATCCACAGCAAATTAGCCCAACCGATTTTGATGCCATGGACCACGCTCTCATTGACAGTCTGTGGCAAGAATTGGTTGGAATCGCGGCGACCATTCAACAGGAGCAGGTTCGAAGCCTTGTCGATGCATTGCTCCAGCATCCTGATTGGAGTCGTGCATATCAATCTGCTCCAGCCGGAGTGAAAACGCACCATGCTTATCCGGGAGGCTTGTTGGCACACGTGGTTTCTTTGCTGAAGATTGCCGATCGCATTGCTCCACTTTATCCAGAATTAAATCGCGATTTGCTGCTGGCGGGAGTGATTTTTCATGATGTCGGAAAACTCCAGGAGTTGGCCTTTGAAGGCGAGCTAACCTACACTGACGAAGGACAGCTTGTTGGCCATTTAGTTCAAGGCGTTGTCATGCTCCGTGCTCTCGCGAACGAAGTTCGATCGAAGGTGAGCCCTTGGAACGAACAAATCGTCTATCGGCTTGAGCACATGATTGTCAGCCACCATGGGGCCTTGGAACACGGAAGCCCCCGCGTCCCAATGACCTTGGAAGCCATCGTCTTGCACGCTATCGACGACATGGACGCCAAGTTGAACGCAGCACTGGGGCTGATCGATTCCGACCTCAACTCCGATAGCGACTGGACCACATTCAATCCGACGCTGGGGAGAAAGCTCTTCAAGCCATCGCGATCCAAGTAGCCAGCGTCGGGGACGGAGTCTCACTCTCATTCCGAAGATGAGCCGAATAGAATGATTTACCAAACGCGGCCCGATGCTGAAGGCGAGCAATCAACATCGGATCGCTCATTTCTTTTTCGAGATGGGATTTGGTCAACGACCCCCTGCCAAAGCGGGCTCGTTCATCTATGATCTTCCGTCCGCTGGCTGTCGGTGAATAGAATAGATCAAGCAAGCATTGGAACAAGGCGAATGGATGACCCAAACTATTCTTCTCAATTCGAAGAACGCTTCACGTATCGACTGGGAGCGACGCTTCGACGTGAGCTTCGGAAGGACCACTGTTCGCCGCCACGCTCCTCCGACCGCACTGATTGAGAAGTTCTTCGACGCGGCGGCACAGATCATCGATGCGGGTCAGCAACTCGTCGTGTCGCAGGTCGCATTGCTGGAGCAAATCGATTGCGACTCGATTGTGATTGTTTGACGACTCGGAAGGCATAGGACGTCCAGAAGTTCGTTCAATGAGAGTACCGTTTCGCTAACTGTTTGACCGTAACGTAAGATTTCGGCGAACTTCATCGCTAAAAACGACGATCCTGCTGAATTGCGGAACAGTGAAACTGAAGAAAATGGATGAGAGGCGAGCAACTTTTCAGTGGGATTTTCTGAAAAATCGCTCATGCAAGCTCTGGACGTAGTATTGCTGACCCGATAACATGTAGGGCTCTGAAAATCGAGCGAAAAGCGAGCAATCCCTTCGACCATGGGTCCGTTTTGCTGTCAATTGGCCGTCGTATCGATTTTCAACTCTCCACGTTATCCGACCGCGTGTTTTGCTGCCATCGGGGTCAGTCCGGAACGATAAGTGGGTGGCGTCTGTGTTTTTTGAAGTGAAACTCGAATAGGAGGCATGCATGGTCAAATTGGTTGTCCGTGACCGGGAAACGATTCAAGAAGCAGTCCGACGATTCCGAAAACTCGTCGAACGAAGTGGTTTGAAAAAAGAAATGCGCCGTCGCGAATTTTATGAAAAGCCGAGCGAAGTGAAACGACGAAATTTCCTCAGAGCTCAGCGACGCCTCCGCAACCGTACACGAACGGGAATGTAATCCGCCCGATGGACGATTCACCGAAGCGAGCCGAATCGATCCGATCCAGGGTTATTCGATAATGCATTCCTGACTGATGGGCGAATAGCTCAGTTGGTTAGAGCGCTACTCTTACAAAGTAGATGTCGGGGGTTCGAGTCCCTCTTCGCCCACTGGTTGCTTTTGTCAGCAACTCGCTTGAACCGTCACGAAGCATCAAATCGCCTTGATTTTCCAAGGGATTATCGACTTTGTGACTGTTCTTGACGCTTGATGATGGATGCTGATTTTCCCCGCTTTCTACCCCATTTTCGCCGACCATGTTCCCCATTTGCGCACCCAGAGACGCGGTATTATCACGGGTAGCTGGAGTTTTGGTGGATGCAGGAAGACACCCTTCCAAAGTTCGCTTTCATCACTTTGTTCACCGCAAAGCTCAACTCTAAGAATTGTCCGGAAAAAGCACCCGAATGAGGCCGGTATGCGTATACCCCGGTTATCTTCATCGACATTGCAAACATCCGTCGGCTAATTTTTTCAGTACGGAATAGTATTGTCATACGATCTCCAGGGTCGCGTCGTTACGCAACGAGACACCTTTGCGATCCTGAGAGTAACTCATTAGCCGACAAAAGGTGAGGCGATAACGGGATATAACTAGGCGTGTCTCCCTATTGCCGACAGGGTATAAAATCCCCAGACGGCGCGGCAAAGTGATCGGGGTTTCTACTGGTGCGTTTGCACGATGAACAAACCGAGTGCCTGCAGTTGGGCAAGACGACGCGATTGCGTTCCAGTGCTGACGTTTACGGAGGTGATCTATCAGCCTCCCGGAGTCCTTCAAATTGCCGCTCGCCTCAACCTCATTTCTTAAGAGAAAGAACGCTTGGATTTCTAAATGAACAAAGCAAAGACAGTCTGCATCATCGGTGCGGGACCAGGCGGACTGGCGGCCGCGATGCAGTTGGCACATGCGGGATTGCGAGTCATCGTGCTTGAATCGCTCGATCGAGTGGGCGGTCGCTGTGGCAGCATTCGCGCTGAAGGATTTCGATTCGACATTGGACCGACATTCTTTCTATACCCGCGCGTCCTCGCAGAGATCTTTCAATCCGTCGGGCTCGACTTGTTCCAAGAAATCCCGATGCGTAGGCTCGACCCTCAGTATCGGATCACTTTTGGATCTGGTGGGAGATTGGACTGCACGCCAGACCTCTCCGAAATGGATCGCCAAATCGGCGAGTTGTCACCTCGCGATCGAGGAGCGCTGCGTCGCTACATGGATCGAAATCGGGTGAAGCTGGAACGGTTTCGCCCGATCCTTGAATCTCCCTTCGAAAAGCTTACCGATCTAATGCGTCCTTCCGTCCTGGCGGCTGCGCCTCACTTGGCTCCGTGGCGGAGCCTGGCTGGAGAGCTTGAAACCTATTTTCATGACCCACGGTTAGCCATTGCATTTTCATTCCAGGCGAAATATTTGGGCATGTCACCTTTTCGCTGTCCAAGTCTTTTCTCCATCCTTTCATTCCTGGAGTATGAGTTCGGCGTTTTTCACCCGATTGGCGGATGCGGCGAAGTCAGTGAACGCATGGCAAAGCTTGCCACATCTTTTGGGGCTCAGATTCGACTCAACGAACCAGTAGAATCCATCGAGTTTGCTGGAAAGCGAATCCGTTCGATTCGAACAAAAGCAGGCTCCATCGACTGCGATGCCATTGTCGTGAATGCGGATTTCGCTGCTTCAATGAAAAAGCTGGTCCCTAATGCACTTCGATCAAAATGGAACGACGCAAAAATCGATCGAACGAAATTCTCCTGCTCAACTTACATGATGTATCTCGGTGTGCGAGGACAGTTCGAGGATTTAGCTCACCATAACATCCATATTTCGTCCGACTACGAGAGAAATCTGCGCGAGATCGAGATCGATGGAGTTCTGCCTAGCGACCCTTCCTTTTATGTTTGCAATCCCACTATCACGGACGAAAGCATGGCTCCGGCGGGTAAGAGCAGTTTGTACGTTCTGGTTCCCGTGCCGAATCTCAAGGTAGGTAGAGACTGGAGCGTGGAGGAGCAAGCTGCGTTCCGATCGCGCGTGTTCCAAGGCTTTGAGCAGATTGGACTGACAAACTTGATCGATCGGATCGAGTACGAGAAAATCCTGACGCCCATGGATTGGCGGAGTGACTTTCACATTCATGCTGGCGCCACATTTAATATGGCGCATTCGCTGGATCAGATGCTTCATCGGCGCCCGCACAATCGATACGAGGATTTGGAGGGAGTTTACTTGGTCGGTGGCGGAACGCATCCCGGCAGCGGGCTCCCTGTGATTTATGAGTCCTCGCGGATAACCTGTCAGCAGCTATTATCCGATCTTGGAGTCGAAAGCCGTTTTCTTACCGAACACCGAGGTAAGCTTCTAGGCAAGCCGTGCTAATTGCTTGGAACAACTCTGGAACCCTGGACGATCGATCCGTGTAAGCGACAGCAGTTATTGCCCTACCGATGCACCAGTCTAAAGTTCCGCAGCATCAGCCGAGGCCAACACTGGCATTGCTTTCCTCACGACGCTGAACTTGAACTAGTGCTTTGTCACAGCCTGGTCTTCGGGTCAGCCGCTTTGTGCTAGCCACGGTGGAGAGGGAAAAAGCCAGGGCTAACGCACGACGGCGAGTTTTTTCCAACCCTAATTTCTTGTGGTGACAAAGCGCTAGGAATGCTGACTTGAAGAATCGCGATACTCGCAGGTTGCAAAAGCAAATAAAGCGAGCAGAACGCTTGGGAACAGAATTGGTTTTGTTCTGCTTGTTTCTTATGCTTCCTGTGGTTCTGGCGGTAGCACTGATGAATATGGAGTTAGGACCTTTGGGGTCTTCGAGCCTTGAAGCTGTCCGCCGGTGCTTGTCCCCAATTGCGAGTTTCCAGTTGCTCGCGTACGTTGAGCTTGTTCGCGCGCGATCGGAGCCTGTCGAATTTTCTTGAATGAATCCATCAAAGCGTAGGCATTAGTCATGTCCAAGTTCCAAATTGATAGGAGGACGGTGCTGCATGGGATTGCTGCGGGAAGCACTTCAGCATTCAGCGGAGGATGGCTTCTCGGTAGCGATCGCAGTTCTGATCGACGCTCATGGATTTAGCAAGAAAACGAGCGGCCGGGTACTCGCGACTGGCTGCTCTCCAAAACCCGCGTCGATCCTGCCACGAAGTATCGCTGTCCATGGATCGAAGGGTATGCATCCCATTGCAGCATTTACGGAGGAGATTCGTTGCAGTTGATGATCAGTACGGACGAACCGACGGATGTGCAGGTTGATGTTTATCGATTGGGTTACTACCAAGGCGAAGGTGGGAGACACGTTGCACGCTTTGGGCCAATCCCATGTCGAAAGCAACCCGCTCCGGAACCCGGCCAGCGCAGACGAATGAATTGCCAATGGGAACCGTGTCTCGAATTCAGAATCGAGTTGGATTGGTTGAGCGGAGTCTATGTCGCCAAATTAACGGAATCGCGAGAGTCCCTGCAAAGCTACATCATCTTCATTGTCAAGGATCGCGATTCTACCGACTTTATTTTTCAGTGTTCGGACCACACTTGGCAGGCCTACAATCGGTGGCCCTCTCAATTCTCGCTTTACGATGACGGAGTGAATGAGTGGCATTGGGGCGATCAATCAAGTGTCAGCTTCAATCGTCCGTACGGCAAGTATCGCCAAATTCTCGATGCTCCGCTATCGACCGGTTCCGGTGAGTTCTTCCTTTGGGAATTTCCCTTCGCTTATTGGCTCGAACGCGAAGGCTATGGAGTGGCCTACGTTTCGAATACAGATACTCATGCAGAACCATCTACACTGACGAGAGGCCGAGGTTTTCTGAGCGTAGGACACGACGAGTATTGGACGATCGAAATGTTCGAAGCGATTCGTGATGCAATCGCTCAAGGGCTCAGTGTCGGATTTTTTAGTGGAAATGCAGTGTGTGGCAGGATCGTTTGGGAACCGACGACGCGGTCGTTCCATCGTGTAGGCGTTTTTGGACCTCCAGGAGGAACCCATGAGTTTGAAGCGATGAGGACATTGCGGCACGAACGTCCTTATGCGAACGAGCTTATCGGGCAACATAGTACCGGACCGGTCACTGGAGGAGCTGATTGGATTTGCACGAATGCTGAGCATTGGCTCTATGCCGACACCGGAATGCAGTGTGGCGACCGTATACCAGGTTTGATTGGCTGGGAATATCATGGTGAACCTTCCGCGATTCCTGGATTGGAAATTGTTGCCATGGGCGCCACTCAGTCCGCTCCGGGACGACTCAATGGTGGCATCTACACGGCGACTGTTTACTCCGGACCGAAAGGAAACGTTGTATTCAATGCTTCGACTTGCTGGTGGTCCGACGGCTTGAGTGCTCCTCCCGGATATCAGTCGCCATCGGTCTACACGTCACCTCGCGGAGAGGATCGACGCGTCCAGCAAATGACACGCAATGTCTTGAATCGCATGTTGCGAGCTTAAAACCTCCTGCCATGCGCCTTGAATTCGCAGCGAATCCCGTTGAAACTATAGACCATGGAACTTGATCAGCTGCGGCACTTTTTACGATTAGCGGAACTCTCGAACTTCACGAAAGCTGCGGAGGCGAATCAACTCTCGCAGTCCGCGCTGAGTCGATCGATTGGGCGGTTGGAGCAAGAACTGGGCCAGCCCCTCTTCGAACGGCAATCGCGGAAAGCCGTGCTGACGGAAGCAGGTCATCGACTGTTTGAGCGTGCCAAACAAATTCTTGCTCTCATCGATAATGCGAAAGCTGAAATCTGCGACGATGGCCAGACAGGACACTTGCGCATCGGAGCCATCCCGACCATCGCTCCCTATTTGTTACCAAAGCTGCTGCAGAGATTTCAACGGGACCACCCGAAAGCTACTCTCTTGGTTCAAGAAGACACAACCGATCATTTGATGAAGCGGCTGTCCAATGGTGAAGTGGATGTTGCATTCGCGGCCTTGCCGATTGAAGTTCGTTACTTGCATGTTGAGAAACTATTCGACGAGGAGTTGCTACTGGTACTACCAAACAATCATCCATTAAGCAAAAAGAACGTCATCCGAATCGCGGATCTGCAATCGCTCCCATTCATTTTGCTCAGCGAAGCCCATTGTTTGACCGAAGAGCTCCTCTCGTTTTGCAGGCAAAAATCGTTTCATCCGTTGTCAGTGGAACGTACGAGTCAATTAGCGATGGTGCAAGAGTTGGTCGCGCTGAATCATGGAATTAGTTTTATTCCGGCAATGGCGAAAGAATGCGATCGAACGGACCGCTGCGTTTACCGCTCGATGTCAGGAGCAAAGCCGAAGAGATCGGTCGTGCTGGTGACAAACCCCTATCGCTATCAAAGTCAACTGCAGAAGAAGTTTGAAAGCCTCGTCCGAGAGCAGCTACAATCGCAGAGTTGACGGGTGTACTCTCTTAGCAAAAGGAACGCGAGCATTTCTCGAACTGAACTGATCTTGAAACATGAAGCTTTGGAACCTAATCTCCGCGATGGAACGTTGGTTCGAACGCGGAATATTCGCTGAGACCGAGTTGCCAAGTCATTTGGAGAAGCGCGAACGTTTGGTGCTCGCCGTGTCCGGTGTGGTTTTATTCACCCTGTTGGTCACCGCGAAGTTCCTGACTCCAGACGCGCGCGGGTTCGGAACCCATCGACAACTAGGGCTACCACCTTGCACCTTTATGTTTCTTTTTGGGACGCGATGTCCAAGCTGCGGAATGACGACTGCGTGGGCCAGTTTGCTCGACGGAGATATTCGCGGCAGTTTGCAGGCCAATCCTGGCGGAACCCTGCTGTGTCTACTGGCGATCGTAGCCGCTCCAATGACGTTGCGTCTGGCGTGGACCGGAAGGCCCTCGAAGGGAAGTTGGTTTTTGTGGTTTCTTCTGATAGGACTGCTGATCGCATTGGTCCTCGGAACGACGGACTGGTTTATTCGCAACTTTCAAAATTAGATCAACCCAAGGATGGGAACGATGTCTAAACAGGGAACAACTTGCCGAGTCGCGTTAGTAGCGTTGAGCCTATCACTGAGTTTGGTAAGTGTCGGATGTGTCCAACTAGCGGCGAACCTCGTCCATGCTTGGAACGGTGGGGTCGCACCTGCAGAATTCGATGGTCTGAAGGAAAAGAAAGTTGCCGTGGTCGCTGTGACGGATGCTGGGGTCTGCACGGACGCCAACGCGATTTTGTTGGCCCGATTCGTGCGAGGTCTCCTTGAATCGAATGTAAAGAAGATTCGGGTCGTCTCCCATGACGACGTCGATCGCTGGTTGGAAACGTCTAATGCTTGGACCGAAAGGGATTTTGCCAAACTGGGCAAGGGAGTCGACGCGCAGGCGGTGGTCGTGGTTGAAATGACCGACTTGACCTTAAAGGAAGGTCCGACATTGCACCGCGGAAAATCCAATCTGTCGGTAACGGTTTATGATGTTTCAAAGGACGGCAAGATCGCCTTCCGTAGAAGTTATCCCCAGTTTGCCTATCCTGAAATGGCCGGTATGAGCAACACCGATGTCGATGATACCAAGTTCCGGCGGATCTACTTGGCTCGAGCCGCTGAGAAAGCTGCGAAACATTTCTACGGTCAGGCCATGGGGTCCGAAGTGGCGCTCGACGCAACCGCGCTTAGCTATTAATCGCTAGACATCGAAGTGTTCGTGGGTTCGAAGAGTGAACGGCTAGCGACCGGCAAGTCGAGATCCTACGAATGGGCGAGCAAGAGAAGCTTCGCAATTCGTTCTCGCTCCGGAGCGGTGTCCGAGGCTCCGCCGATATAGCAGTTCAACCACTCAAGCCGAACCACACACGTTCTTCAGGTCCTTAGCCCCCGTCCTGAGTCGTTCAATACCTAGCGAGTTTCGCACGGACCACTCAAACTAGAGCTTGGTGGGAGTTCAGTTTGAGCAGCGACCCTTCGTTAGCGGTCCAACGCATCATGTCGGATACATGCTTTCGCCGATGACGATCCACTTGGACCTCTGAACGGCACCGACCTCTGCCAAGCCTTCCCTTTGGAGTAGCCAATTCCATCTACTTGGCTTTGCGGCTATGGTATTCATTTGCGGACTATTCCCTCTTTCCCGAATAACGTCATAAAATTGGATCGTAGTCAGTGCTGGAACACTGTAGCCAAGTTGACAGTTACCCCCAGTTGCGATCAATATACATGCTGCCAGAAATGTTCTCCTCGAACATGCAACTCTAGACCGTCTCATCGGAGCTGAAAAATGGATAGGCCCATGCGGGATTTCACCGACCTCCTCCTTTCTAGGGGAATTATCAGCCTTGATCAGCTCAAAGAAGCTCAACAGCTTTCGCGAGTCGACGGCAATTCGGTGGGTGACTCGCTGATCGCGCTCCACTATGCCTCTCCGGAGGAAGTGACAAAAGCGCTCGCGGAATTCCACAAGTTTGAGTACGTCGACCTTAGTTCGTTTCGAATTCCGGAGATGGTGATCCAACTTGTACCCGAGTCAGTCGCTCGAGAAAACAAAATTATCCCGATCGAAGAAGACATCGACACCATTAAAGTTCTTGTCTCCGATCCATTTGACATCGAGACCATCGAAAAGTTGCGATTCATTCTGAACCGCAAAGTGGAAACAGCGCTCGCGCCAAGAGAACACATCCAAGAAGCGATCAACCGTTACTATGGTCAGGTTGAAGGCGAGTCTGCTGACTCGATGCTGCAGGAGTTCACCGACACCGCCATCGACTTCGCCGACGACGTCGGCTCCGTCGGC
>JBBIUE010000072.1:0-20344 GCA_037440405.1 Pirellula sp.
AATCGACTTGGTGAGCCGATTATTGCACCGGCGATCGTCGTTGTACACGAATCGGGCAGCAACATGGAAGTGGGACGACTCATCGCGAAGACCTTTCGTGCTCAAGGCCTCCATGCCTTTATGATTCAGCTCCCCTTTTATGGCGAACGTCGTCCGCAGGGGGGCCGACCATCGCTCGAGCATCTTTTCTCTGCGATGAAACAGGGCATCTGTGATGTACGGCGAGCTCGCGATGCTGTGGCGGCTCTACCCATTGTTGATTCGACGTCTATTAATCTGCAGGGGACGAGTCTTGGTGGTTTCGTTACCGCTACGACCGCCGGATTGGATATCGCTTACGATCACATTTTCATATTCCTAGCTGGAGGTGACCTTCACAAAGTAGTCTCGGACGGCAAACGGGACGCAGCGAAGTTCCGAGAAGAGTTTGAACGAAGCGGCCTTTCCGACAGCGAACTGAAGCGAATGCTGTACGCCATTGAACCCCTGCGACTGGCTCACCGAATTCCAGCAGACAGGACCTGGGTCTACTCAGGAATCTACGACGACGTTGTTCCCCCACGAAGTTCGGAGGCGCTGGTCACCGCTGCACAATTGGATGATTCCCATCACGTTCGTTTGCACGCCAACCACTATTCAGGAATCCTCATGCTTCCGGCGGTCGTCAAGCAGGTCGCAGAGTCGATTCTCGCAGAACGTCGCAATCACTAACGGATCAGTTATTATCAGACAAATGCTTGATGTGTGGGAATCGTTTCAGCCAATCCCACAAGATGCGTTCGCCGATATCATTGGACTTCTGGAGTTCGTCGATTGGCTTACCCCAATAAAAGCTAAGCCATCCAGAAACGAAATCACGATGCTCCTCGATGAAATCGACGAGTTGTTGAGAGCGACATTTCAGCGGAAAAGTCTCCTCGACGACGATTGGCTTACCCATCTGAAAGCCTCGGACCGTGGCGGAGGCATCTTCCATCTTTTCGGCTTCGGGATAGCAATGAACGCTGATGAAATCAAGCGAACCGCAAGCTTGATTTGGAACGAAGCCTGAGGTCAGCCCCGGTCGATCGAGGCTCCAGTCCACTAATCCAACCGTAATAAGATGTCGCTCGTCGACGGAGCAGATGGCTTGAACCAATCGATCGATCCAAGCTCTTGCTATTGCGGTTCGTTGGCGGCCCGCTTGATCGAGCGTGATGAATTGAACAAAGTGCTTGTCCGCAAACGGCGGCCCCAACCAGTCTCGGTCAGTTCGCTTTCCACCAGGAACTACGGGTTCATTCATCAGATTGAAACAGAACACGGCTGGCTCGCTACGCAACTCTTCGGCAATGCCAACCCAGAAAGTAGCTTGAGCAGCCCAACGTTCCTCCTCGTCAAGTCGGTCGTACCACTCCGGAACGTCTTGGCGGTGGTAGCATCCCAGTCCCGTCACGTTGACGTAAAGGTCGAGCTTGTCGGCTTCTCGAACAAAATCATGCAGTCTCCGCAAGGAATCCATGTGCAGCTCGTTCGGCCCTTTCATGAATTTCGCAACTTGAAGATGAATCCGGACGGTGTTGGCTCCGAGAGCCTTCATCTCTTGGAGGTCTCCGACAATTTTTTCCCATTCCGTGTCCCAATAGTCTTCGATAAGCCGACCGGTCTCATCGTGGTCGTAATTGAAACCCCAAGGACGGAATGGGAGCCCAGTCTGCTGATAGACGAATTCCGATCGGTCGATTGATAGTTCGATCCAATCCGCCGCACAGGAAACGGATGCGAATAACATGAGGCAGCAACAATTGATCCATCTCACAGTATTCGATTCCTCATGCGAAGTATGGCAAGTATCACGAAACGGCAACCAAGATTTTAGCGTCGCGGAGGGCTTCGAACACAAGCCGAGCGGTTAATCCAGCATGAGGATGATCTCCGTGCAGACAGATGGATTCGCATTCGATGGGAATCATCGCTCCATCGATCGCTTCGATTTGCTTATGTTGGACGAGTTGGACAGCTCGGCGAGCGACCTCTTCCGAATCTTGGATGACTGCCCCCGGCTGATTCCTGGGGACGAGTTGTCCCGAGGGCAGATAGGCTCGATCAGGAAAAGCTTCACGCTGGAAGACCATACCGCGCCGGTCAAGCGCGAACTGCAAACAACCCGTCGCGGAGACGAGGACTCGTTTATTCGGCGCGACGGATTGAATGACGTCAGCAATCAGTTCGCGGGTATGGTTATCAGACTCTGCTAGATGATACAGCGCTCCGTGGAGTTTGATGTGGCCAAGCGTTCTACCAGCACGCTCCAGGAGAGCTTGGCAGATACTTATTTGATAGGCGACCAAATGTTGCAGTTCTGCGTCTGATAGATCGACCGATACGCGACCAAAATTCTGACGGTCAGCGTAGCCGGGATGGGCACCCAAAGAAACATTGCCGATGTGGATGGATTTGGCAATCGCGGAGATTCGATCGGCACTTCCCGCGTAAAAACCGCAGGCGATATTCATCGACGAAACCCATTTTGAGATTTCGATATCCTTGGCAAATCCGGGTTCTCCCGCGATCTCCCCCACGTCACAATTGATATCGATGGAATTCCTTCGAGGCACGCTACGCAACTCCTCTTGGTACGTCGTGGTCAGAGAAGACACGGCAAAAAAGCATTAAAAAGGCCGCTTCGAGCCCTTTCTGACAACATTTTGAAGACTGCGGCAATATACTTGAGTACAGAAGCGGAGGGAATTGCATCATAGTAGTAGGCCCTAGCCTGTCAAATCGACTTGCCGAAGTGGAAATGATGGCGAAATTTCAGCCAGAAGCTAATGCAAGCGAGATTTCCCAGACTTTCGCTTGGAACAAGACTTTCGAAGCGTCAGTCCAGGTCGGCCCTCCGATTCAAATCACCATCGAGTGAATCCATCAGTATTCCTCTGACGCCTTATTATTTGATTATTTGCCGCATCCAGGATCAGGTTCCATGAAAGCCTTGCTCAGCGTTTTTGGCTCCTCGTTGGCTGGGATTTTCGTTGTGGCAACGACGTCGCCATCCCTAGGGCAGCGTCCCGATTCAAAGCTTGAGGTTCCTCCGCAAGTTCGGATGATCGATGGTTACATCGAGCAGTCGTGGAAAGAGTTTGGGCTGACCCCGTCGAAAATCGAGGATGATGGCAAATGGGCTCGGCGGGTCTTCATCGATTTGATCGGACGCATTCCCACCCATGATGAGTATCGTACTTTCGTAGCTGATAAATCCTCGGACAAGAGGATTGCTTTGGTGCGCAGATTATTACACGATCCAAAGTACACCGAAGAGTACGCGAATTATTGGGGAACGATTTGGACGAACATTCTCATTGGCCGCAGCGGAGGGACGGAGCGAGACTCGCTGATCAATCGCGGCGGTATGGAAAAGTATTTGCGAGACCATTTCGCGCAGAACCGATCGTACGACGATATGGTGTTTGAGCTTGTAACTGCCAGTGGTTCAACGAAGCCGGGGACACCGAAATTCAATGGTGCCACGAATTACTTGGCGATGAAGGTGAACGAAGATGGTGGCACGCTGGCGACGGCATCGGTCGCGAAGACTTTTCTCGGGCTTCAAGTTCAATGCACGCAATGTCATAACCACCCGTTCAACGATGAGTGGAAGCAGCAAAAGTTTTGGGAAATGAACGCCTTTTTTCGACAAACACGGGCGTTGCGGAGATTTGTCTCCGGTACACGTGATATTGATCATGCCGAGCTGGTGGATGAAGATTTTGCGGGCGTCAGTCGCCGTCCAGACGAGGCAGACATTTTCTATCAACTAAGAAATGGCGTAACGAAGATTGCCTATCCCGTATTTGTCGATGGGACTTCAATTGGCAAGAGCGGCTATGTTTCGCAAGTCGTTCGGCGCAAAGAACTTGGCAAATTAATGCTCCAAAGCGAGTATCTGGAATTGGCCATGGTCAACCGGATGTGGGCCCATTTTATGGGATTTGGATTCACGAAGCCCATTGATGACTTGGGACGACACAATCCCCCGTCGCATCCTGAACTTCACGCAGAAATGGCGAAGGCGTTTCGGGACAGCAGCTTCGATACGAAACAGCTACTCGAGTGGATCGTCTTGTCGAAACCGTATCAGTTATCCAGTCGGACACTCAAAGAGAATGCTTCGGATGATCCTTGGTCAGGCGAGAGGCCTCGTTTTTCGCGGTTCTATTCTCGGCAGATGGGGGCAGAGGAACTGTACCAGTCGCTCGTGACTGCGACTCGTGCGGATAAAAAGGGGAGTTTAGAAGAACAGCAGCGTCGCCGCGGTGATTGGCTACGACAATTCGTTGTCGCCTTTGGGACGGATGATGCTGGTGAGACGACGACATTTAACGGTTCGATTCCACAATCACTGATGATGTTCAACGGAGAACTGATGCGCGATGCGATCAGTACGGAACCCGGATCTTATCTTGCCCAATTGGCCACGATATCAGGTACGCCTGCCGAAAAAGTCCATCATTTGTTTGAGGCCGGGTTAAGCCGAAGGGCAACCAAGGATGAATTGAATGCCGCACAGCAGTTATTGGCCGCGCGACAGGGGAACTTAACCGAGATGCTCCAAGATCTTTGGTGGGCCATTCTCAACAGCAACGAGTTTATCATCATTCACTAAACGAACGACTTCTCATTCTAGCCATAGGAAACGTGACTATGCTCAATTCTTGGATCACTCCTCGCGGCATGACCCGCCGTCATTTCATTTCACATCTTTCCGCATCGTCGGCCTTGGTCGGCTCTTCGCTCGCGCTAGGACATTCACTTCGTTTGAACGCGGCAAGTCTTCAGAAGAACCGAAAAAGTACGATTATCCTATGGATGGGAGGGGGGCCTGCCACGATTGATATTTGGGACTTGAAGCCGGGTGCTCCGACCGGTGGGCCATTCCGTCCTATCTCGACATCCGGCGATGTTCAAATTTCTGAGCACATGCCGATGACTGCGAAGCAAATGCACAATCTATCCATCATTCGATCCATGAGTACGCGCGAGGCGGACCACGATCGAGGTCGGTATTACATGCATACAGCCTTTCCGCCTGATCCTACAATCGATTATCCCAGCTATGGTGCCGTACTTGCGAAGGAGCTGGCCTCAACCCGTCAAGACCTCGAGATTCCGCCTTTTATTGCGGTCGGTGGCGCTAGCGAAGGTCCTGGATTTCTTGGAATGGCTTGGGCTCCGTTTACCGTCAGCAGCAATGGTAGGATTCGAAACTTAGAAATGAGTCTCAATGAGCAGCGATTGATGCAGCGCATGGCTGCGTTGGACCTGATCGAGAAAGGCTTCGTTTCCCAGCGTCGTGGAAGTGCCGCCGAAGATCATCAAAAGATTCTTCGGAAGACGTTGGACTTGATGACGAGTTCTCAGATGGCTGCCTTCCAGGTGGATCAGGAGCCGGACGCCGTCAAGGAACGCTATGGACGAAACGGTTTCGGCGAAGGCTGCCTATTGGCTAGGCGCTTGGTGGAAGCCGGAGTCACCTGTGTCGAAGTGGACTTGGGTGGTTGGGATAACCACTCGGGCATTCACAACACGTTGCAGAATGATCGGCTTCCAACCCTGGACCGGGCGATGAGTGCCTTGGTGGAGGACCTTGAACAGCGAGGACTTCTCCAAGACACGGTTGTTCTGTGGATGGGCGAATTTGGGCGAACTCCGCAGATCAATACAGATGCTGGACGAGATCACTACGCACGAGCTTGGAGTGTTGTCGTCGGCGGTGGAGGATTGAAAGGCGGAATCGCCGTTGGTGCCACCAGTGACGACGGTCGCGAAGTTGTCGAAAAACCACATTCTTCGGAGGACTTGATGGCGACGGTATGCAAAGCCATGGGGATCTCGCTCGAAACGACGATGACCACCGGCAATGGGCGACCGAAGAAAATTGCAGGAGGCGGCGCTCCGATCAAGGAACTGTTCTCCTAGTTTGGCATCCTCGGTAGGCGAGGTACGATGCCGAGCTGGATTCGAACGGAACACCATGACAAGCGTCTCCAAGGCTGAAGATGATCGTCACGTGGAGGCTCCAGATGCTGGCGAATTGATCGATCAATATCAAGTAGCCATCTGGCGGTATCTTCGTGCCTTGGGTTGTGACAGTTCGTTGGCGGATGATTTGACGCAAGAGACATTCCTGGCCGTACTCACCCACCCAATACGGCATATCAGTCCAGCTGCCACGGCTCTTTATCTGCGCCGTGTCGCTTACCACTTGTTGGTTTCCTTTCGGCGACGATCAAAAAAAATCGTGCCGACAGACGAACTCGAAAGATTAGATCGGGAATGGACCCGTTGGGCAGGCTTCGATAATGGCGATGCGGCCTTGGAATATTTGACGGAGTGCATCAAGAGACTCACCGAAAGGGCGCAGTTGGCGCTGCAAATGCGATTTCGCGATCGAGCATCTCGAGAGCAGATTGCTGCAGCTCTTGGAATTTCCCAGGATGGTGCAAAGAACCTCATGCAGCGGGCGAAACTACAATTGCGCGAATGTGTTGAAAGAAAACTCAAATGAATACTTCTGACACCGATTCCATCGATTCATTGCTGCAACTTCATTTTGGGAAAAGAAAGTCGACTGACCGAAAGGCATTGATATTAGATCGTCTGCAACAGAATGATTTCACTGGTGAAGAAGAAGGCAGGTTTGACGATGTAACCAAAGCTGCCCAAAAGGATTTGATCTCTCGCGATGTGCTATTTCCCGTCGGTTCAGGGGCAACTTCAGATATCGCCGATCGTCCTGTTCTTGCTTCCGTCGCATGGGGACGTCGCTTTCTCGTTTCGCTTGCGATTCTTGCAGCTTCCATTGCTTTTGCAGTGATTGGGCTTCGATATTGGCCAGCCGCTTTGGAACAGTTGAAATCGGTACGAGCAGCATCGGAAGATGCGGCTGCATCGACCGTCACTGATAGTTCCAGTTCCATCGCCCGAGCAGGTCAACGTGACGCACTCGAGCCACTAATTGCAACAGAACCACCACCTGTTACCAACAACTCCATCACGATCGAACCAGAGACGCTTAGTTCTGGCGGTCCTTTAGTTGAGGCTGTACCCAGACGGCTGGACTGGACCATTGCGGCAGATGAAGACATGGTAGAGCGTCCAATTCCAATCGAATGGCGGTCGATCATCGCCAGCTTAAACTCCTATGCGACCGATCTTTGGAAAGCAAGTGAACTTCAAACGCCTAGTGAAATATCGGTCCGAGCTTGGGCGATTCGAACTGCGGAAGTCCTTCTTGGTCGATCACCGACACAAGAGGAATTGGACGAAGCCACGATATCGGACTCCGAGTTCGCTCGCAAAGCTTGGTTGGAACGATTGGTTGCATCCAGAGAGTTTTCTCACACCTGGTCGCGTCACTTGGCGGCAGCATGGATTGGAACCAACGAATCATCCCGTGAACGCCGAGAGTTCGAAGCATGGCTGGCAGAACAGATTCAGAATCGTCAGCCCCTTGGTGAGATTCAGTCGGAGTTCCTTAAGAATGAAGGGGGGGACGATCCTGAAGGTGCAGATTTCCAACCTGCAACGCATTGGATGCTCAGCGTTCATCGTTCATCGCATCATCCCGCAGGAGAATTGGGAAGGCTGCTGCTTGGGCAGAAGATTGGCTGCGTCCGCTGCCATGACGATCGAACAGAAGGCCTTAGTCAGAGGGACTATTGGGGACTGCAGGCTTATTTGGAGCAATTCGAGTACTATCGCGAAACGCGAGGAGATTACCCATTTGATCAACTGCGATTGCGAGAACTTCCTCATTTGTTCTATACCCGTCCCGACGGAACACAGGCTCTTGCGATTCCAAAATTGCCAGATGCAAGAACTGCCGCAAATTCGGATCGAGAAAACTCAGTCGTCGTTCTCTCAAGTTGGCTTAAGAATCATCCATCGCTTCGGGAGCACAATGCCAACGTCGTTTGGGAAACGTTCTTTGGAGCGTCTCTTGTTCCTTTTTTCGGACTGGGTACTCACGAAGGCAGAACTGAGCGAGAAGCGATGCTGAAACTTCTCGGTGAGCAGATGGCCGCTCATGGCGACAGTTTGCAGCAACTCGTGATTTGGATTGCGATGAGTGCTCCGTTCCGATCGGAGGAGGTTATCCTCGGAGCACCTCGAGAGACGTTAGCGAGCCAGTTGGCTCGCGATCGACTTCGAGTTCAGAGATTTCATGCTTATCGACCGTTGATTGACCGCGCATGGGATCAACCACAACAGCGGCTTCGCAATCTAGCAAAGCTATACCAATTTTCGTCGCCAGCCATATTGGGCCAGCCGTTACCCACGTTCGGCACGTCTGTCCCAAGTGACGCAAACCTTGTTGAAGCTCGGCTCAGACAACTGCTGTTGGAAGAACCGATTCCAAGCGAAATCGGCATGGCTATTGACCGATTCATTGCTTCTTCCATGAATTGGGAGTCGATGGTCGAGCACACCTATTGGATCGCCGGTCATCACGACATTGGGCGCGAGGAATTGGAATTGGCGAACAAAGTCCTCGCAGCTTCTGAAGACCGCAGGCAGGCTCTCGTCCGAGTGGTCCGAACATTTGGACTCTGAGCCGATCACGTTCCGGGCTTTATCATTCACAAGTGGCGGAGGGTCTTGTGCAATTGCCCCTGAAGGAAATAGCTGGAACGGAGCAAACACTCCAAACGTCGCGAGGACGCTCGCTCGACCTGTGTGTGCTGATCTTCACGTTGTTGTTTCCCACACTGATCACCTGGATCTACTTCGTGATATTGCACGGACAGTCTGCGCAAATACAGCAGATAGCTTATGGGACCCTCAAAACGTTGCAGTTCTTGTTGCCGGTACTCGCCGCTTGGATTTTTGCTCGCAGTGAATTACGGGTGGGTCATTTTGGACGTCAGGGAGTATTGCTTGGAGTTGGATTTGGTGTGTTCGTAATCACCGCCATGATAGCGCTCTATGGTCTGTTCATTCGTCATACGCCGATCGATTCGCGGTTGCAGGAAATGATCGTTGAGAAGGTATCCAGTCTCGGAATGGACTCTCGATCGAAGTTTCTATTGCTTGGCGCATTCTATTCGATCGTTCATTCTGGATTGGAGGAGTACTATTGGCGGTGGTTTGCTTTTCGCTGGGCGCAATCCATTTTCGCAACTTGGAAAGCGAACGCGCTATCGAGCATTGGATTTATGCTTCACCATATTCTCGTGTTGGGGTACTTTTTTGGTTTTGCGCAGTGGCAGACTTGGCTATGCTCGATAGCGATCGCCATTGGAGGAGCCTATTGGGCTTGGCTCTATGACCGGACCAACAATCTAGTTGCCAATTGGCTTTCCCACGCACTGGTCGATGCAGGCATATTCATCCTCGGCTTCGCGCTCATCGGTAGTTCGCTCGGGTAGGCCAACAGCCACTCCGGTTGGCAAAACCGGTTCGCCGCTTGGCGATCGGCAAGTGAACCGATAGTAGCCCCTAACAAGAGTGTGGAACGAAGCGTCGCTCCTTAGCTCCTGCAGCAGACTATCATCGATAGATGCTGACCTGGCGCTCGCGTACCCGAGAGGGATAGGGGGAGAAACGAAAATAGGGTCCTTTGGGCTGACAGAGGAAGCCCCAGCCCAATTACGGCTTTCGGACATTTCGGATAACCAAAAGCGAACGGTCCGGACCGTCGAGCGAATCGATGTCTCTCGAAGGCAATAGGCAGGCAATTCGATGTGCAATGTCGTTGGCGCTTTCATCGAGCATCGATCGAACTAGGTTGAGCATATCGCATTGTTGCATGGTCGACTTGCGACGAGAGTGCGACTTGCCGACGTCTTGGGTTTGAAATAGTTGGTCTTGGCAGGCGACCAGGACTTCTCCGGGCTGTAGTACGAATCGTTGTTGGGAGAATTGAGGATCGGGTTGCTTGGCCACGAACGGATTGGCTTGCCCGACGGGACGAAATCCCCGGTGGGAGACGATAAACGCCTGAACCTTGCCGGCGGTGCAGATGCTTCCGTACTCTGTTACTGGATTGATCTGAATGGAAGCCAGCGAGGCGCTCCAGTCCGCTTCGATGGCACCCCAGAGGACGTCATTCGCGTGCTGAGCAACCAAGGTCGGAGAAGAGCTTTGCCTCCATGCAGAGTGGAGGGCCGATTGCAATGCACTCGCAACAATCGCTCCTTCAGGGCCAGTAGCACGCGATGCCCCGACTCCGAAAACCATCATCCCTTTTGGAGTCATCTCCCAATCGTGGAACGCTCCCCCGATTTCATTGTCTTGAAAGGTCCAACCAGCGACTTGGAAGTCTTGATGAAGCGGTTGCTGATCCGGCAATCGACTCGCCTGAAGAAATCCTGCTGATTCGATCTGTCGCCGAAGCGTTCGAGCTTGATGGACCTCATTTCCAAGCAGGAATCGCTCGAGTTCGCACATGACCCGATCTGCGGCCAAGTTCGCGACTTCGATATCCGCGCTGCAGAAGGAGCGGACTTCGTCACCCCAAAACCATAGGGTTCCATGGGGCATGGTCGGCGTTCCAATAGGGATACAAAGCGCCGAGGGAAAAGGTTCGGGGCTGGTCCAATTGCGTGAGTCGGACGTGCTTTCAATGATGACGGCGTTCCCCAGAAGAGCTTCAAGATCGGTCAGCGAACCACGCAATTCTCGCGGCTTTTCCGATAACCGAATTGCCGGTAGCCCGATGCAAGATCGCATTTTGAGCACACTGGTATGTTCATCCAGCAAATAGATGGCGGCAGCTTGCGTTCCTATGCTCTTGCAGCCTGCTGCTAATATCGCCTCCAGTCGATGAGCAACTTCATCTGCGCTTTCGCGTTTCCACGAGATCGCGACCTGTGTTGCTAGTTCGGCTTCCTGAACGCGAATATACTGCTCGGACTGCTCCAGACGATGCAGCAGATTCGCAATGCCATCCAGCAGCTCCTCAGCTGCCTGCCGATCGACGCGTCGCTTTGCTTGATGCGAAGATTGAGCGTTCTGCTCGATCATGGGCTCCTCAACGATACTCCACTGTCGCGTGGAAGAGCGGCTGGTTGTTGCACTTCTCGGAGTTCGACGGGCAACGGTGCTGTATTGCGATAATGGTGCCTTTTCCAATTGTAGATTCCAGCCCGTACACTTCATGAACGACTCGATCAGTTGCTCGATTTCGGACCGACTATCGCTGACCGCAGGTCCTGAGGCGGGAACATCTGAATGAAGTCGAAGATGAGAGGATAATTGTTTGGTCACGTTCGAAAGGCTCGCTTCCTAGTAGATGGAGTTTGGACTGGAGAGATAAGAGCCTGTCGCAATACCTTTCCATCGTAGCTTGAAGCACTAGCGAGTGGACGGTTTTTGAATAGGCACCGAGTGTCTGCAGGGCAAAAACGTTTGAGTGAACCATCTATCGGCAAGATTCCCAGCGAACCTGTTCATCGCAAGCGAGACATCCATCAAACTGGCCAATGAAAGGTCTACGCAGTTGGACCAATCGTCAAAATCGGAATTCTTCGCATCAGGCTGAATGAGCGGGATCGGTTCGCTCTAATTCCCAAACCATTGGGGGCGAGTCGGAAATGCTTAACTTACACGATTCGGTTGTGATGCCATTTTGGCAATGCAATAGATCAGAACGCCAATTGCAAAGGTTCCAAGACAGGTATAGAACTCCGCCGGCTTAAATTTGGCTGAGGCGACCAGAATGACCAATGCTGAAACGACGAAGACGGCCATCGAGCCATGTTCGTACCACTTCAAGCTTGGTGCCTGCGGAATGCGTTTTCTGATCCACCAGCCACTGGCTATGGCCATGGCGCCGCAAAGAGTGAGTGTCAGTCCCAAGTACGACAGGAGGGATTCCAAATTCGCAATCCACACGACGCTCAAGCTGAGCAATGCTTGCACGCCGATTGCACTTCGGGGAATTCCTCCCTTCATGCTCAACCATTTTGGCAAGTATCCATCTGCGGCCATTTGAGCATACACGCGGGGCCCTGTCATAAGCATCGCAAAGACGCTTGTCAATTGCGATAGTACAATGACGGTCCTCATACTCCATTCCATCCATGAACCACCGATTGCGCGAGCCACATCCGCAACAAAGGAGGTGTTACCGGCCAACATCTCTGCTGGAATGGCGTACAAGAAAACGGTGTTCAACCCCAAGTACAGCAGTGTGACGATGACCGTCGCCAAGAGCATCGCTTTCGGAACGAGAGACTGAGCGCTGGGTGCTTCGCCGGCGACATAGATGGCAGCGTTAAAGCCCGTATACGCCAACACGACCCAAATCAGTGATGCAATGCACGAGTAAAGGGTCAATCCGAGTTCTGCCCCCTTCGGCAAACTCGATAACGCGAAGTTGCCGTTCTGCCAGCCATCGACAGGCCCGACAAGCACCGCAACAACCAGAAAGAGAACGATCAGGGCCAATTTGGCGAAGACAATCGTATTCTGAGTCCAAGCCCCCAAGCGAACGCGAAAGCCGTGAGCGAGGGCGGCGAGCACGATTGCTAGGGAAGCGATCGCGTTCTTGCTCAGCCACAGCGGCCAATCGCTCGAAACGAGATATTCCGCAGCCACTTTCGCGCTATTGGCAATCGGAGCGGTGAATCCTGCAGCCAAGGAAATCCACCCTGCCAAGAAACCAACCAGCGGATGAACTAATCGCGACAGATAAAGATACTCACCGCCGCTGGTCGGTAAGCGTCGGGCAAGTGCACCATAACCAATGGAACCGCAAATCGCCATGATTCCTGCGACTAGCCACAGCAACAAGATCAATTTGGCGTCACCCAAATCAGACATCGAGAAGGCGCTAGAAACGTAGATCGACGCCCCGATCATATTGGCGACAACGAGTAGTACCAGCGTTACCAAGCCCATGATGGGCTTGCCAACATTCGCTTCACACACACCGGTTGCTGAGTCTCGACTTGAGCTCATCCTTCGTTCTTTCGTGAACGATAACGTTCGAAGTGCTGAATTGATTTTCGCTTGCACTTCTTAAAGGCGGCCAGCATGTCATTCGCATCCTTGAATCGCTTGTTCGGGCGCACATCCATCGCTCGTTTGAGAATCTCAATCAATTCCGGATGGCATTTGCGACGAATATTCTTGTAACCTGGGGGGGGCCAATCAAACGGCCAATCCGGCAGAGTTCCCGATAGAATGCGAAACATCAACAACCCCAGCGAGAAGACATCGGACTTGGCACTCGGGCGTCCCATGGCTTGTTCGGGCGCCATGTAGCCGATGGTTCCTGATCCCGAGCCGACAACCGTCTTCTGAGCCACTCGAGCAATTCCGAAATCCATCAATTGTAGTCGTCCATCGGGTTGCAGGATCAAGTTGTCCGGCTTGATATCACAGTGAATGATGCGCAGGCGATGAGCATAAGCAACCCCCTCGAGCATTTGTTCAATGATCTGCATCGCCGTCAGGAAGGAAATGCGCTTTCGCAAGCGATCGCTCAGTGTCTGCGTGCCGAGACGTGAAGCGATGACGAATCGACCATCGATAAACGAAGCGTCTTTTACCGGAAGAATATTCGGATGATCCAGTCTCGAAGCTAGCCGCGCTTCGCGCTGAAACGTATCCAACATCTTCGGAGTCGTAATGGCAGAGTGTGGCATCTTCAGTGCAACACGAACACCTTCGATCGTGTCCATGGCTTGATAGACATTTGCAAAACCACCTTCCGCGAGGCGGCGTTCGATTTTGTATTTTCCGAGAGACTGCTTTGACTTGAGATCGATCTCGTTCGATTTGCTACGTTTATGCATTCTTGTTCAATATGACCTACCCAACTCTCCGCGACAAACATGAATTTGATATTCTAGAGTACCTTAAGTTCCGTTGTTTCCGCCAATCCATTTTCGCCCAAAATCGATTGAAAAATGAATTCGAAAATTCACGCTCGTTCTTCCGAGCCCTGGCGGCTTTCGAATATCACTTTGGCGGATGTCAGCGCGACACGATTCCGAACAGCGGTTCTTCCTTTTGGTGCTACTGAGCCGCACAACCTGCACCTTCCCTACGGAACGGATAGCCTTGAGGCGGATTGGATTGCCTCAGAAATCTGCCGGGGTGCGTGGGAAGACGGAGCGAACGTCCTGCTCCTACCCACGATTCCCTACGGTACCGAAACCAATATGCGAGCGTTTCCGTTCGCAATGAACCTGACTCCAAGTACCCTCCTCCAAATCATCAGGGATTTGGTGGCATCTTTAGAAGGTGCCGGCATCGAAAAACTCTTGCTTCTCAACTCCCACGGAGGAAATGATTTTAAGCCGATGCTTCGAGAACTGTACGGTAGCACCCGTGTGCAACTGTTTCTTTGCAATTGGTACCAAATGATTCGCGATGCCGCCGCAACCATTTTCGAATGCGCCGACGACCATGCGGGAGAAATGGAAACCTCCCTCATTTTGGCGTTTCGTCCGGATTTGGTTCGAAGAAACGCTGACGATTCCTTGGCAGCAGATGAAGGAAGTGTCCGCCGATGTCGATTTGATGCTGTCGAGGCAGGCTGGGTCAGCATTACCCGACCATGGCATCTCTTGACCACCAATTCAGGTAGTGGCAATCCAAAGGCCGCAAACGCTGAAAAAGGCAAACAGGTGTTGCAGGTTATCCGAGACCGTTTGGTCCCATTCCTGGTTCAGCTCGATCGTTCGTCGGTAGATGCGACGTTTCCTTATTGAACGAATTTCGAATCTAGCCGCTGGAACACCGAGTCGAAAGGGAAGGTAAAGAAAGATCCACCAATCGGAACTTGCTAAGTGAACGAGACTAGATCGCTATCCTCACTTGCGTTTCGGGCGGCCAAAGGATCACCTGCCGACTGCATTTGAAGAATGCGAGCAAACGATTGCTGAATTACAAATTACAAGCTTGGCATTTGTTGCGACTTGCCTTCACCGTTTCAAGACCAAGCGAAAAACGGATTAGCCAGATTCGCAATTCGCAAGAGAATCGTTGCTGGTTTAGAGCATGTCGACTGGATCGACGTCGATAACGAATTGAATTTCGGAAGGCGCCGTTGTTTCGCCTGCGAATCGGGTTAGCAAGTGAATCAGATCAGCCAGAGCAGTCGAGCTGACAAAAAGGTGAAATCGATATTTGTTTCGCAGTTTCGCGATCGGTGGCAGGGCCGGACCGAGGATTCGGCAATGAAGCTGAGCAACTTCATTGATGCGATTCAACGATCTCCCAACCAATTCTGCAAAATCCTCTGTCGCTTTTTGGCTCTCGCCCCGGACGATAATCCTCGCTAGTGAAGCGAAGGGAGGATAACCATACTGCTGTCGATGGTTTAGTTCTGCTGAAGCAAACTGCTCAAAATCATGTCGAGACGCAGCTAAGATGGCAAAATGCTCCGGAGAGAATGTTTGAACGAGAACCTGTCCTGCTCGGTCGCCCCGTCCGGCACGACCGGCCACTTGAGCGATGAGCTGGAATGTCCTTTCCGCCGCCCGAAAATCTGGAAAATGCAAGGCTGTATCCGCGTGAACCACTCCGACCAAGAGAACATTGGGGAAATCCAAACCTTTCGCGATCATCTGCGTCCCGAGAAGAATTTGCAGTTTCCCTGATCGAAAACTGTCCAGAACGCGCTCATGACTTCCCGGCCGTTTCATCGTGTCCGAGTCCATTCTGGCGATCTCGGCATTTGGAAACAAATTGCGAACTTCGATTTCCAGTTTCTGCGTCCCCGTCCCGTAAAAGTGAATTCCTTCGTAGTTGCATGATGGGCACATCGACGGAGTCATCATCGTAAAGTCGCAGTAGTGACACACGGATTTTCCGCCATCACGGTGATGCGTAAGTGGTAGGTCACAGTTCGGGCATGCCAGTACTCTTCCGCAGGCCGGGCATTGGATGGTCGTCGCGAAACCACGGCGGTTGAGGAGCAAAATCGTCTGACCTTGATCGTGAATCGTCTGTTCGATTGCGTCACGAAGTTGAGGAGAAATGATACCGACGCCTTCGCCCTGTCTCCGAGAGCGCAAATCGATAATGCGGACGCTCGGCATTGGACGATTGTAGATGCGTCGCGGCAAACTGGCGTGTCGATAGGTTCCACAGCGCACGCGATTCCAGCTTTCTAGGCTTGGCGTTGCGGATCCGAGAACTAAGGGAATATTCTCTAAAAAGGCGCGATGAAGCGCCACGTCGCGGGCGTGATACCTGGGGATCGTTTCCTGCTTGAAACTCGACTCGTGTTCTTCATCGAGAATGATGAGCCCTAGATTTGGCACCGGAGCGAAAATGGCACTACGCGGACCGATGACGACGGACACAGCTCCTGCCAACGCTAGGCGCCATTGATAATGTCTCTCAGCATCAGTCAAATGGCTGTGAACCACCGACACGTGGGCGAATCGCTCTTGAAATCTTGCTCGCGTCTGCGGAGTCAAGCTGATCTCCGGAACGAGGACGATCGCTTGTCTGCCAAACCCGATAACTTTTTCGATAGCCTCCATGTATACTTCCGTTTTGCCACTGCCAGTCACGCCATGCAACAGGACCGTCTGGTGCTTGCCTGAGTCGAGAGCTTCTTCTACAACCTCGAAAGCGGATCGTTGATCTTCACTCAGCATTGGTTTTGTTACGGGAGTGATTGGCTCCGTACTCGGACGATCTTCGACGTAGTACTCTTCGCGCGAATCGATCCATCCGTTTCGTCGAAGTTGCTGGATCGGGCCGGTCGAGCAATTCGCACGTTTTCGCAGGTGTTCCAACGTCAGCGGCTGCTTGGCCGCCAAAAGAGCCTTCATGACTTCCAGTTGCTTGGGCGGGAGTCGCTCCAGTTGTTGCATGTCATCCGTCTTGGAGCTCGCAAGCAATACGACGCGAGTCTTTACACCAGCGGAAGTTCGAACACCCGCAGGAATGACCGACTCAAAGACTTGTCCAAGCGGGACAACATAGTATTGTGCCATCCATCGAATCAATTCAAGGAGCTTCGATGAACAAAGTGGATCGGCGTCCAGAAGGGAGAGAATGTCTTTGAGACGATCTCCACGCCATCGGATGGACTCGACAGCGATGCAGTAGCCGGTCACGCCGCGATTCGATTTGCCGAGCGGTACTCGCACTCGCATTCCAGGTCGAACACTCCCAACAAGATCATCGGGAATGCGATAATCGAACGGACCAAAGGGAGGCTCAGCAAAAACGATCTTGCCAACCAAGAAATGCTCGGCGGCATCTAATTCCCATGGCGGCTGATCCTCAGGGAAAAGGGATGGCTGCTGGGATTCCATGGAAACTTCCTCTTTCAGCAAGCTCGGCGCCAAGATCGCTGAACTCGCTCGATCCCAACAATCACCGGTGCTCGCTCAATTCTTCGGAAGCTCGTCGCGTGTTATCGTTCCATCGCCGTTTTTGTCAAGACGCAGGATTGCTTCTCTTAGTCGAGCGGGAATCTCGTTGGGCTCGAGCTTTCCATCTTGATTCGCGTCGAGCCTCGAAAAAATTGCCTCCACCGACATATTGCGAACCCTCTCACGGCGAGGTGCCAAACTGGCAAACTCTCCGGATTCCGAGTCGCGGGGAATGGCGACGTGAAAATAGCCGATCATCATTTCTTCGTAGGTTTGATCGCCCCATCGTACACGACTGTTCGGGTCCGGATTGTTCAGATTTTCTTCCGAATTGTCGTAAGAGGCATCGCAAATCATCCGTGTCCCCGCCGGAAGTGGAATGGCTTTTTCGAGCCGATACTCGGTCTGCCAATTAAAGTCATACCTCGGGATGTCGAGGATGACATCCTTTTTGCCGTCTGGATAGAGCAGCGTGTATCGAAATGACTTGCCTCGGAGATGCATGTGCGGGCTCATCGATAACAGCAAACATTCCGGGAGCGTTTCGGGAAGCAAGGCCGAAACGCGATAGTCGGAGGCTCGAGGCGGAATATCTAAGGCGACGAAGACAGCGCTGGTCGTTGCAATCTCGTACTCGATGGTACTTGGATCGGCAAACACAAAACCGATCTTGCTGTGATCCTCTTGAGGTGTGCCGACCGGCGTGTAATGAACCTGAAACACCAACTCGCTGTTCGCGGGAATTTTTTTGGCCATGCCGGACGGCATCGGCTGGACTCGCGTTCCAGGAACATATCCGAACAGGAAACCTCGTTCGCCAGCCAGATCACCTTGGCTGCCCCTCGGCCGAACAAACACCAAAATATGATGGACAACAGACCGATTGCCAGGCAAAATCTCGGCCGCCTGTACCCACTTGTCTTCGGTAAAATCCAAATCAACTTTGAAGTATTGGTAGCGAACATCGCCGGTTGCAGGAACTTTGAATGGCTTTGGACTGACGTTCACCACGTAATCCGGCTCTTTGGGAAGTTGCCAGCCAGCGACAAATTCCAGAGGCTTAGGTAAATCGTTGGTGTCGCCGTAGGGACAACCCGCCTCGACCCACTCACGAATAGCTCTTCGTTCTTCGACCTTCAGCGAGCGATCATTCGCAAACTTGCCATGGTTCGGTGATGCGTGCCAGGGGGGCATGCGACCATCCTGGATCACTTCGACAATCATCTCCCCCCAAGCTGCGACGTCCTCGTAATTCTCGAAACTCATGGGACCGAGCTCTCCCGAACGATGACATTCAACGCATCTTCGCTGCAGAATCGGAGCAATGTCGCGGCAGTAGGTCCATACCGCTGTTCCTGTAGGCTCGGGGCGTCGTCCAATCAGACAACCGACCGATTCCGTACGAGATACCTCGACCGGTCGACCCGACAATACCGCTTCGAGGGCATCTTCGAGATACGTTGCTTCTGGTCGCACGCGAGCGTATCCAATGCCGTATTGGTCGTCGATGCGACCTCGATAGCGGACGATGCGATCTTCGTCGAGCAGGCAAACTTCGGGTGTTCGCTCGGCCCGCAATAAGGTTGCAAGTTGTTGCCCCGCATCTTTTACAAAAGGCATATCCAATCCAAATTTCCGAGCATGAGCACTCATCGCGGCCAGCGAATCTTGATCATTCGAGTCCACGGCAATAAACGTCACGTTCTTGTCTCGATACTTCTTTTCCATTTCGTCGAGGCGGGCAGTGTACTGCTGGACCAGTGGGCATTGAGTTCCTAGGAACGCGAAGACAAGAATTCGACTCTCCGCCATATCCTTGTGCGTCCATTCGCGGCCTCGGAAATCCATCAATCTCAGTTCGCTCAAGTCGACTCTTTCGATTTCCTGGCCATCGGGTTGTTTTTCGCTTGCGAGCATTCCGTCCATGAATGGGCTCGCGTTAAGTAAGGATAGGACAACGAACGCAACAGATCGATGGAATGCTATCACGATTTTCCCTCACCTGGGACAGAATTGTTTGTCACATGCGCCACGGATAACAAGACTCCGCTACTTAGATTTGAACACTCTCAAATTGTAGCTGGATGTGTGGCCGCTTCGCAACCTCGATTGCGAAGCTGCTGAACAGCAAATCTTTCGATTTTGAGCCAAGTTCCTTCATCCACCAAATTCGTCAGCCATTGGCTCGTTCTCCACTTCGGTCGCACATTGAAAGAGAGAGATTCGTGGAGCAGCGAGACGCCCGGGATGTCGCCAATCGACGATGTCCCCGTTTGGACTTCTCGGTCCTGTTACAGATGCCGCCTAGGTCGCTTTGTTTTGAGCAACCGACAGAGACGTCAAATTCTCGATGAAGATGGGTGCCTTGCATTGCGGACACCCCATATTCGTCACAAAGTTCTGGTCCGTTGCGATAAGTCGCTTTGAGCAACCGGGACAGACCATTTGCAATTTGATGGAAGTATTTGCGATCTGCTCCCAGATTTTTTCGGGGATATCCGGAAACTGAATGTCGGGCTCCTCAATGCAAGTCAACAGTTCGTGTGTGATAGGTGTGATGGGGACAATGCGCGTGGCCATTTTGCGAATGGTGCGTTCGAATGCGGTGCGAACCAATCTCGCATTTCCGAATCGCGAATCCCTCTGCTCGTGTAACCAAATCAATCCACGAAGGACTCGCACCGCTGCCGCTGGACGCAATTGATATTGGTGCTCCTGGCACAATTTTCGGTAGATGGCCATCAGTTCATTGGGGGCATAGTCTGGAAACGCAAGCTTGATGCCGATGCGAGAAGGTAAACCTGGATTCAATTTCAGCAATTGTTCGGTAGGCTCGGTGTATCCTGCGAATACGATGATCAGTCGATCGCGATAATCTTCCATCCTCTTGAGCAACGTGTTGAGAGCTTCCCGACCAAAAGGATCGTCGGCGGAAGGATCAACCAAGCTGTACGCCTCATCGACAAACAGCACTCCGTCCAGCGCCTCGTCGACGATACGACTGGTTTTTGATG
>JBBIUE010000072.1:20354-26516 GCA_037440405.1 Pirellula sp.
ACCAGCATATTCGGCAACCAACCCTGCTCGATCGGTCTCCGCCAAGTGTCCACGCTTTAGGATTCCCAGACCTCGAAAGATGTCGGCTAGTATTCGAGCGACTGTGGTTTTCCCCGTTCCTGGATTTCCGAGGAAGACCATGTGCAAGGACTGCGCATTTGTCGGCAAGTCCATTTGTGACCGTCGTTGCTGGAGCTCTAAAAAGTTCGTCAATTCTTCGACTTGTGTCTTGATCGAGTGCAGCCCAATTAGGGAATGCAGCCGTTCGCGAGATTTCTCCAGAAGTGTCTTGCGGTCTTCAATATCGTCGATTGGAGTCAGGCAGGGTGGTTCTCGTGGCGATTCAAAATCCGATTTCATGGAGAAGCTTGATCGCGGGGTGGAGATGCCGAGCGCGTTCCCCAGTTCCGTCTCAATGGCCAGTAATGCGTCTGTTTCTGCGGGCACGACTAGCCCGTCCGACTTGGCAAGGATATTGGCCAAATGCATGCCGACGGTAAAAATTTCCATACGAATGGGCTGGAGGGTTGGATACACCTGAAACGGACGCAGCAGTCCTTCCCATTTCAGTTCCAAGGACGACTTCATTAACTGTTGCCAAGCTTCCTTGAGCTCCGGACCGCTCAGGTGCTTGTTCCAGAACTGTTCAATAAGAAAGGCCCCGACTCTCTGCTCCGGATGACTCCATCGCTCATCTGCCTGAATGATGTGGGTATAAATTTTCAGAACGAATCCGCGAGCGAGATCGTTGAGTCGTATCGCCATTTGAGCCAGATCGAGGTTGAGATTCCTGGCGGGCTCTTCAAGCAAGCGGCGATCCTGCGGCACAAAGGCTGCCTTGCAGCGTTCAACCGCAATTCGAAGTTCTGCGAAGATTTCGTCCAAACTAGCGGTCCTTTCCGCACCAACCTTGCGACCGTGCTTCGATTGACAAAAGGGCAGGGCCTTCAAGCAGCCAAGCGTTGTCGCTTGGATCCATTGGATTACCTGAGCAAGTGCGTTCCCTTTTCAAAGAGCTCCTAGCCTCTGGGCGTCACGACAACTCGATGCACAACGTCATTCGAATCGCTACTTGAAATGCGAAGCCATCGCTGACGGTCTAACTCTGGTCCCGTATGTTCGAATTCGTGATGGTAGACATCAATAAAATGGCTTCGGTCGATCGGAAGATTCGTGAAGCGAACGATACCGTCGAACCCCGATTGCTGGCGATAAAGCGAGCGTGGAAATGCGAGTTCGGGACGCTCGATAGAATAGGTGCTCGATCTTTGGGAGAGAATCGAGTCGACGGATCGGACATAGCCACCTAAGAGCATCGTATTCCCTCGCCAAAGCAGTTGTTGCGGACTCAGCGATAATTGGACATTGGCAACTGGTCGCCCATCTTCCGTTTCAACCATGACTGTCGCGGTCCCAAGTGGTTGCATTTCCAATTCGACCTTTAGGTCGTCTAGGTCAACTGCAAAAACCTTCCCAGCAACATACGGAAGATTCTTGTCCTGAGTTGCGGAGATCCAGCCTTCGCAAATCGCGATCAATTGAAGTTGACCGCCTCTTGGCATCGATGGGAACAGAAACGTACCATCTTCGTTGATGCTGACGCGATCGATCCATTGTAGTGATGGGCGATCACCATCCCAAACGGACTCGGCAGGTCTAGGAAGACTGACCGCGAGAACCTGTCCTGCAATGATAGGACGCGGTACATTGGCGGAAAGCAACCCTCGAACTTCGATTCCCGGCTTGAGAGTTAAATTGCGTAGAAGAAGTGAACGGTTCGGTAAGGCGGGGGTGATAAAGAGATCGCTGAATCGGGTGCGTCCCGTTGCCTCCGGTTGTATGAGCATGGTTTGCCAGCTGCCAACGGGAATCGACTGGGCCTCCAAGCCGCCGTCGGGCAGTGGAAGCCAGTGCTGCGGCGCACTCTTGCCCGCCATGCGGACCCCAAAATCACGAATCGTCTGCCCCGCTTCGTCAACCGCCGAGTAGCCGACGGTGCATCCACGGGTTAACGTAACTCGATTTACGGTCGAGTCAACTGACGTAATCTGAAGGGATGTTTGGTATTCAGGGTGACTGATTTGGACTCGCGCAAACGCAGTTTCCTTATACGATGACGAACAGAATGTCTCGCTTGGTAAGAACAACGTTGCTTTGCCCAATGCATCGGTGCGAACACAGATTTTGGATTGATCGAATTCGACAGGAAGATCGTACCACTGCGAGGCTTCGCGGGGGCGAGTTTGCAACGCAACGATATAAGCATCCGAGATTGGCGAAGTGTTTTCGTTTTCAAGGACGAATCGGGTTTCCACAACAGCCGGTTCGGCGCGCAGCTCGGAATCTGTGAATGCAGCAGATGCTTCACTCAACCCCCACGAACCAACAAGAAAGGTCGTAAAGCAAACCAACCCGGAAAGACGGAGTCGAATGACGGCGATTCTGTTTCTTGGGATGAGCGGCGGCATTCGAGGTTCGCGATTCACCTGTCGAATCAATAGTTGGGGGTGGGCGGACGGTACTGCCCGAGGTCGATCGACTTAAACCAAGCGATCGTTCGTTCGAGTCCTTCACGAAGTGGAATCGTCGGCTCCCATTGTAACTTCTCTTTCGCCAATCGAATATCTGGCCGCCTCCGAGAAGGATCATCGGGAGGAAGCGGCATCTTAATGATCTTGGACTTCGACTTGGTCAACTCGAACACTAGATCAGCCAATTCACGTATGGTAAATTCGCCAGGATTGCCGATATTGACGGGGCCAACGAAATCATCTGGGCCATTCATCATGCGGACAATCCCCTCTACCAAATCGTCCCGGAAACAGAACGACCTCGTTTGTTCACCCTCTCCAAAGATGGTGATGTCTTCCCCGGTTATCGCCTGCCGAATAAAGTTGGAAACAACACGTCCATCATAGGGATGCATCCTCGGACCGTACGTGTTAAAAATCCGCACAATGCGAACGTTGACTTTGTTCATCCGATGGTAATCCATGAACAACGTTTCTGCTACGCGTTTTCCCTCGTCATAGCATGACCGCAGCCCGACCGTATTGACATTGCCCCAGTAGGACTCCGATTGAGGATGCTCTTTGGGGTCTCCATAAATTTCGCTGGTGCTAGCCAAGAGAATTTTCGCACCGCAACGTTTGGCCATGCCCAGTAGGTTGATGGCACCCAACACTGAAGTTTTGATGGTCTTAATGGGATTGAACTGATAGTGCCCAGGAGCCGCTGGACATGCTAAGTGGTAGATTTGATCGACCTCCAGAAAGATGGGAAGTGTTACATCGTGCCGAATCAGCTCGAAGTTGGGTTTGTTCAATAAATGCGCAACATTCGATTTCTGGCTCGTGAAAAAATTGTCGAGACAGATCACGTCATGGCCTTGGTTCACCATGCGCTCGCACAGATGAGATCCAAGAAAACCAGCTCCGCCGGTTACCAGGATTCGTTGAATTGCAGACATACTTCTATCCATCTTCCTTTGATATGATTGAATCGATCGGCCTGACGGCGAGGAAAGTCCCCATAGAGTTCGAACCCAGCCACTTTCCTGGTTGACAGTCTTCTCCTCCGATGTTTGCCGAACGCAGCCCCCTCTGTTATCGGGAGGCCATCGTCCAGCGCACGTTCCGACGACCCTTGCGACCAACTCGATAGATCCTGCCGTCCAAGCAAACGAATGCCGGAGAGTGTAGGAACTGATCGGATTCGCGAAAAGATCAGCGTTGACGAATTTTCTGAGAGAAATTCGGATCCGATGCGAACAGGATGGCTCGAGGGTTCGCGTGGGCGCGGGCTTTGACCTCCTCAAAGCTACCATTCGATTCGATGATTCCTAACTGATATGCCAAGCGATCGGACAAGCCTGGAAGAATAACCCGAATATCCATGGGAAAACGGCTGGGACTGACGCGATTGTAGTGGCGCACCAAATTGGTTGTGCAGTTGTTCGTCAAGATGTCGTAGAACTCAGGTTGACGAGCAATCTCATTCACTCTCGCAAGAATATCTACAAGTAAATCTTGTGCCTGATCCGACGTGGCATTGGTACGATAAATATAGACGTCAGCCTCGCGTACTTGCGTTCTCAATGGAATGAGGTCCTGTTCCGACCCGATCACATAGATGAGTTCAAATTGGCGACTGCTTCCGCCGATCGCGCTGTACTCCTCATGTTGTTCCAGCCGTGCCTCAATGCTGACGATAAAATGCTCGCCATTGGCTAAGCCAAAACTGAGCATGGTATGTGCGAGCAGCGGTGCATTTTGAAACGGAACGACAATAAAATCGACCGTGCGAATTTCGTCGAGTCCGAAGGTGAGGTCGTAATGCCGAACGTCGTAATCATCCTCCGTTCGGTATCGGCAATCACGAATGTTTCGAATCGTAATAGAGTTTCCTGAAAATTCAGCATAGGGAAGAATCGCGAGACTCGGCTTCCAGCGGCGATCATGCGATGGGCGCTGCAGAGGCAGTTTATCCCGAATCTTCGTCGGGAAGTTTGCCGGACTGGCGGGCTCCACATAGGAGATGTTCCTCAATGGAATTTTATCCTGCTTCGATCGTCGCAAATGACTGCATCCGAAAGAATGCAAGACGCCTGCAACCAGCATCATGCTAAACCAGAGCGGTGACGTCTGACGGTCGATGTTCACCTGATTCAGCCTCCTGCTGCCCCACTCGATCGTGCTCTCTCCAACTGAACAATCACGCAGCCGATCTTTCGAATCGTCGAGGAACCTGCTGCTGAATCATTCGAGCTCTGCTTCGAGCTTGTCGCCACTGCATTGTCCGATAGAACGCTCGATGAATCTCATTGTGGACACGGTAAGGAAAGACAGTCCAATAACGACTCAACCAGGGAAGCTTGTCATTGGATGCTGGAGCGACAATCGTTGAAGGAAGCTGATGGTCCACTTGATCGATGGGGAGTGGCAGGATCGCTGAAGCCCGCAGTCCATAATTCCATTCCCGATCGAGTGCATGATCGAACGGCACTTGCATCGGCAGCATCTGCTTCCTCAAGATTTCTGCAGCATGTCGAGAAATCATGTAGGCCCCGCTGCCGCACAGCCGAGTCAAACACGTGGCAAGGTGGTAACCATCTCCAAGATCGGCATACTTCCGTGGGTGCGGATTGTGAAAGCCACACAAGCGAACGATGTCCCAGCAATCGGCGAATGGAATAGCAGAGTGCAGGATACTTCGTAGATTCTCCAACGGGCGGCTATCGTCTTCGGCAATTACCGCGAATGGATCGCCCGTTTCCAAGAAGACTTCCAAGCATTGGAGATGACTGAAGTAACACCCGACTGCGCCCAAATTGAGCCTTTGACCATGTCTTCGACGCATAGCCCGCTCGTCCACGTTTTTCAAAGGTCTGGTGAGAGTCCTTCCATTCACCGCCGACACGCGCGTCAAGGCGAGCCCAGTCTTCGCGTAATGCTCGCTAGCATATTTCCAGCGTTCAACTGCGTGATCCAAATTGATGATGAATACTTGCATGATGCTCTGATTGGCAGTTTCAAAATCGGTCCCAACGCCTGCCGACATTGGTCCGTAAGCTTGCCTCCCGACCTCTCGCAGGTCGAACGGCGTGTTGATATAGTCGCTTAATCAGCCGAAGAGAGCTAGCTCTCAGTTAAAATTGCAGTGGTCTTAAAGCAACAGCCGCACGCCAATTCGTTCCTGCTACTTTAATCAACAGTCTGCTAAGGCGCATGAAGGTCCGAGTATCTCTTTATCACTCCTACAAAACCTAAGTGATGATTCTTGAACACTGAAGGCGGGAGTTTGATATCATCTTGGTGGCAATGTCAATCCCGAAAATGAAGATCATCGAAGCTTGGCCGATTCGTGCCGCCAAATGAAATCGAAGCAGCGTTCCATTGATTCGCACAACGAGAGTGGGCATCTCGCGAAACTTAGGGATCAAGTGCTTATTGAAAAACTCAAAACGCTTGATTTTCTGACGGAAAAAAGGCTCGCTGGGGTGTGATCGGTAACCCGCCAACAAAATGGGTAAACTGTATGAAATAGCTGAAATCCAGGACTGCGAGATGTTGCGAAAAACGCAAGCACATGCGAACCAGGTTCATTCAAGTGGCGGATGTTCATCTCAAACGCACCAACGGGCCGCATGGGCGCGAGAGGATT
>JBBIUE010000073.1:0-17851 GCA_037440405.1 Pirellula sp.
ACCCGAAACCACCTCATCTGCAGCCTGATTCCTCCCCCGACCCGTGAACGGTTACATTTTGACTCGCATGCTAGCAGTTGCCGCAATGTGCGCCATGCTGCTAAGTACGCAGGCGAGTGCAGCGATTGTTATGAACACCTTTAACCATCCGACCGGTCCTGGCGGAGCCGGCGGTGGTTATTTTTGGTTCGGCCCACAACCTGCGGGCTTAATTGGAATCGAGGATTATGTTGCTGACCAGGCAGCGTTGCAAACCGTTGCAAGCGCCGGAACTCCAGGCAACTACACGAAGATGTTCATCAATGAATTGCGGTATGTAGGTGGAGCTCAAACTGCAAACGAAACCATTACCTTTGCTTTCTATGATGCTGGATTGAATTTGGCGAATTTCTTCCAGTACTCCAATGGCGCGTCCGTTGGAAACTTTATTTGGACCATTACTTTGGGTGCCAACTTCAAGGTTCCGACGGTGGGATTTGTCGCCATGTTCACGGACAATAATACGGGAGCTTGGTTTTTCACCGATCCAGTCAACATGACTGTCGGTGGATCACCGCAGAACATCGATGGACTTCCCGCCGTTGGACCACAGAACGGCCCTGCAAACTACGCTTTCCGAATGGATGCGATCAATGCCATTCCCGAACCATCGACGATGGCTCTTTGTGGTCTGTTCGCGACTGGAGCTTCTGCTTACGCCGCTCGTCGTCGTAAGAAGAACTCCCAGTAACGTTTGATCTGACTGTTCCTGAAATACAGGCAGAGGCTCAGTGTCGCTGATGGTGGCACTGAGCTTTTTTTGTTTGTTGGAATAGCCTTCAACACTGGACACACTCACTTTATTCCAACCGTTCTTTCGGTGTTTTCAAGTAGTTTCGTGGTGAGTCATCAAGTCAATCGCATTCCCTGAGCATGATCTATGAGCAGCCAAAGACTACATTTTCATTTCCCACGAAATGGCTTGGCAAGAACGTTCAAAATCAACGAACCAGAGCGATGTCCATTCCTTTCGCTCGCTCGTAGTTGGTAATGGCGTTCTCATGCTGCAAGGTTAGTCCGATGTCGTCCAAGCCGTGAATCAGACAGTGCCTACGGAAAGGCTCGACCTCAAACGTCCAATCGATTCCGTTTGGCCCCGTCAAGTGACAAGTCTCGAGGTTGATTCGAATCTGCTCCTGCGGATTTGCTTGGTGCAATTGAAAGAGTTGTTCCACTTGCGATTCGGGCAACTGAATGGGAAGGAGTCCATTCTTGAAACAGTTGTTGTAGAAAATATCCGCAAAACTGGGAGCGATGACCGAACGAAAACCGTAATCGTCCAAAGCCCAAACAGCATGCTCTCGACTAGAACCGCTTCCAAAGTTTCGTCGCGTTACAAGAATGGTGGCACCAAGATTCTCTGGTCGATTCAGTTCAAAATCCGAATTGATACTTCCGTCCGGCAGGAATCGCCAGTCATAAAAGAGATACTGACCGAATCCAGACCGCTCGATCCGCTTCAGAAATTGCTTCGGAATAATCTGATCGGTATCGATATTCGCTCGATCGAGGGTAACCATTCGACCAGCGTGCTTTGTAAAAGGTTTCATGTTGCGTTTCCCTTACGGTAGTCCCATTGCCGGATATCGACGAAATGTCCATGGATCGCAGCGGCAGCAGCCATGGCTGGTGAAACGAGATGGGTTCTGCCACCTTTGCCTTGCCGGCCTTCGAAGTTTCGATTGGAAGTGGAAGCACAGCGCTCTCCGGGTTCGAGCCGATCGGGGTTCATTGCTAGGCACATGCTGCAGCCAGCTTCCCGCCATTCGAAACCGGCTTCGCGAAAGATGCGGTCCAGTCCTTCGTGCTCAGCCTGAGCCTTCACCAATCCGCTTCCTGGCACCACCATGGCATGGACGCGAGAATGAACTCGGTAACCGCGTACGACATCCGCTGCAGCCCGCAAATCTTCGATGCGCGCGTTGGTGCAACTCCCGATAAAGACCCGATCGATCGAAATGTCTTGGATGGGTTTTCCGCTCTTGAGTCCCATGTAATCCAAGGCGAGTTGTATCGACCGTTGTTCCGTTTCGTCCATTGCATCAGAGGGATCGGGGATCCGGCCTTGGATCGAAGTGACCTGGCCAGGATTGGTGCCCCATGTCACTTGCGGTTCGATATTCTCTCCTCGAAAAGTGCGTGAGACGTCATAACGAGCTCCGTCATCCGTCGGCAACTTCTTCCATCGTTCAACTGCTGCGTCCAAGTCCTTGGGGGAACGAGGCCGGCCTCGCAAATACTCAAAGGTTATTTCATCGGGAGCGATGAGACCGGCTCGTGCTCCCGCTTCAATCGACATATTACAGACGGTCATGCGTTCCTCCATGGTCAACCCACGAATCACGGATCCCGTGTACTCGATCACATAACCGGTCCCTCCTGCAGTCGTGATCTGTCCTATGAGGTAGAGGATGACGTCTTTGGCTGTCACGCCTCGAGGACGGGTCCCATCCACGCGAAGCTCCATGGTTTTCGGAACAAACTGACGAAGTGTCTGCGTTGCGAGAACGTGTTCCACTTCGCTGGTTCCAATACCAAAAGCCAAAGCTCCAAAAGCTCCATGGGTGGCGGTATGACTATCTCCACATACGATGGTCATACCGGGTTGAGTCATCCCCTGCTCAGGCCCAATAATGTGGACGATGCCTTGCCGACGATCATTCAAATCGAAGAGTTCAATGCCGAATTCACGACAGTTATCGCGCAGCGTTTCGACCTGCTGCCGAGAAATCGGGTCGGCGATTGGCAAATTTCGATCGGTCGTCGGAACGTTGTGATCGGGAGTCGCCACCGTCAGCTCGGGTCTCCGCACGTTGCGACCAGCCAGTCGAAGCCCCTCGAAAGCTTGCGGACTCGTTACCTCATGAACTAGGTGCAGATCGATGTAGATCAGGGACTGCTGGCCAGGTTCGTCATGGACCAAGTGGTCATCCCAAATCTTTTGAAACATGGTCCTCGGACCGCTTTTCTTATCAAACAAATTCAACTTCCTCAAACTCTGTGAGTAATCAAAACGCAACCGCAACCAGACCGCTTCCGAATGCTGCTTCTGTAATGTTCTCCCTGCATGATCGATGCAAGCCGAACACTCGCGAGACCCGGCAACGCCTCCCGATCCGAGGTTCATTCAGCCTCAAACACGGCACCATGCCTCATCGACTTCATTCATGATTGCAAGACCGTCCAGCAAAACGACGAAAGCCCACGGCGTCCCCCCTTGGGTACTTCCTCTTGTACTGAGTTCAAGCATCAAAAACAGACCCAGCAGGACTCGAACCTGCGACCTACGGATTAGAAATCCGTTGCTCTATCCAACTGAGCTATGGGTCCCCAGAATTAAACTCTAACAAGGCAAGGAAACATCGACAAGGTTGCCCGCAGTTCCTGATTGATGCAGTGGTCTCGCCAACGGAACAAGGGGTGAATTGCAGGCTTGGCTAATGACGGTTGTTCAGGAATAACTGATACACTCCGAAAATTCAAGTTCGCTCACGGCTGTCAGAAAATTGGCGTTCGAGGTCCAGAGAAATTCGAGAATAGAACTTGGACGTATCCATCGCTAGTTTAGGTTCGCTTTGTCTCATGTACTTCGGTCACTTTGTCGGTGACTCGTTCTGCTGCCTCATGCTGACGTCAACATACGGCGGACTATGTTGGTGAAAGCTGAGCGGCGGAACAGATCTTGAACCACCGTCAATGCGCATACAAGCGACGGGAGTCCCCTTCGCAGAACAACTTGAGCAATCCAAACAGGGCAGGACGCTTTCCTCGTCCAACTCGAAACCACCTCCCAACATCACAGTCGGCACCCATTACTATTCGCCAAGGTACTGAATTTGCGAATGAAGGTTATTGAGTGGCTGGTCAGGTAATACCAGACGGTAACGCAGCGAGGTTCGCGGAATTCGACTATGATGGCGACTATCCTGCGAGGCAGAAACATGGTCGCCAAGCAAAATGTAACCGTCCTCTGGCGGGAATTCCTGCTGCGGGTGAAAATCTGCTGGTCGCCAGTAGTTATCTCGAAAGACGATCAACTCCGTTGCCATCCCTTCGATGATTTGGAATGCTAAAGGAGCTTCGCTTGACAAAGAAGCCGGAACGTTGCCGTCTGGAGACAGAATTTGTTGCGTTAACGTGGAACTCAGACAAGTGCTCTGTTGATCCGTCGCAACCCAAAGTTGATCGTCGAATGCTGCAACTGCAATGAACGATTTCGCTGATGATCCGCTAAATCGAAGAGAGATCGGATCGGGCGAGCCATTCCACTTCAACCAAGCACTGCTGTCGCTTAGGAACATTTCGAAAGCAAGAACCTGGTGGTTCCTGAACAATGCTGCTCGTAAGTGAACATGACCACTCGTTTGTGGCAAACCTATGAGAAATCCAACATCGGCGACCGGCATCAGGATTTTGGATTCTGTCGGGTTCAGAAGAAAATCGTCGTGAATGGAAGTAGGGTGGAGTCCAAATACATCGGGTCGCATGGGCCAGAGATTGAGATGATGATAGACTCGCCACGCTCCATCGTCATGCTTCCATCGGCTATCTTGCCGATTTTCCGACTCCCACGGTTCCGCATGAACCACGATCGCCTGTCTCTGAAAGGCATTCCAATCCTTCTTATGCATCACTCCATCGATCCAGAGCTCCCCATCTCGAATGGAAACATGCTGATGAGGCAAACCTGCAACGCGCTTGACCTCCAATACTCCTCCTCGTTCGAAGGCGACCAACGAGTCCAAATCGATGTCATCCCATCCTGAGATAGGCTTCAAGAGGTACTCTTGGCTGGCTGGGAGTGGGTGACCGACATCGGCGATGCTTCCACAGATGGGGCAGAGCACCGTCGATTTTCGAACCCATCCTGATTCAGAGAATTGAAATTGTCGTTGGCATCCACGGCAGGTCGCAGCACGACGTGGCCCTTGGAGAGTCGGCTCCATCGACGCACTGGCGACCACTCCGATGCGATCACCTACCAGCGCATCTTTGCTGAGCGAATTGGAATCCCTACAGCCGTAAATGAGAACGAAGCTCATCCAAACCACGGCTCGAAGAAATTTTTTGGTGAGTTTCATCTTCATTCCATCAATTCGATGACGAATCGGCAACGCTAATTTGAGGAGTGATTGCACTCAGAAGTGGGGAGCTAGCGTCACCTTGTCTCGCCCTCAGGCCAATGTTGATTGGAGCGTCTCTAATTGTTGGTCAAGGGGGCTAAACCTTCCTTCCACTCCCGGTACGATATTTTGAGCGTCCTTGGATTCATGCCAGTCCCAACGTTACGCTTGTTTGCAGCCGGAATACTCAACGAATTGATAAAAATTTGCCGAGAGCGACCCTAGCTAAGTTGTGCGACAATTCGTCCTTGCATCCCGTCGGAATTTTCTTGACTTCTTAACGTGAACGTTAATAATACCGGAGTAACGAGTTTGCAAAACGAGTTGACTCAGTTCCTCCGAACGGACACGTGAAGACTTCTACATGTCAGCGGCCATGGATGTATCTCTCCCGGTGCCAGCGATTTGAACATGCAAGGATCCGTCGTTGACCCAACCTGAGTTTCGTTTTTGATTCCGCCCATCATTTCCCGTTTCCACGCCGCAGTCATTCATTCTTAGTATCGAAAGGCGACCAATCTATGAGCAACATCTGCAAAAATGTTTTCGAGGCCATTCTCAAATACGGCCATGACGAGGATTTCGATCCTATTGTTAACGAAGAATTTCTACCGACCGATGCTCCCGCAGGTTCGGAAGAAAAGATCGAGGTCCTCCGTCGCCGAGTTGAGCTTGGTCAACCGCTATGGCACCGCGACGACCGAGTCGACTACAGTGGTTTGACTGGCGCGATTCGCCCTCGTGAGTGATGGTGTCCAGCCGGTCGACGTTCTTGACGCTTAGCCTAAGAAAAAGCCGTCTCTCTTCGAGGCGGCTTTTATTGTTTGCAAGAATACACGGGCCGAAAACCTAGCCCGCCCAGCGAGCTTGCAGCGGGACTTCATTGTTGGATTGGAGCACGGCTGGCTCGTCTTTGCCGTCGCCATCGAAGTCGCCGATGATGACTTCGCCGTCTAGGTCGTCCAGTTCAAAGACCATGTCTGTCGCGTCGATGCGACCGTTGTTGTTCGTATCGACGATCACGCGACTCCCGCGAATGATTCCAATTTCATCGATGCCGTCACCGTTGAAATCGCCAACGACCGGAAGATCGCCTTCTTGACCGAAATTGTAGATCAAGTCACGGTCATCGAGCTTACCATCTCCGTTGACATCCAGAGTCCAACGTCCGTTGTTGAAAATGCCGATCGTTGAAATTCCATCACCGTTGAAGTCACCAACGACGGGAATGTCTTTCTTTCTGCCAAATTTGAAGACGTGATCGATAATATCGGCGCGTCCTTGACCGTGAGATGAAAGCTGCATGAGTCGTTCCACATCCTCCGATTCGGATATATCGGGGGGCATGTTTTTTGGGCTAGTCAATCGCTGATTTTCGGGATCGGGAAGACCCGTTTCCATGCGGACTAATTCTTCGTCCTCGGCCCAGGCAGGACCATAGATGCCAATGTCATCTTTGCCATCTCCATCCCAGTCTCCGACGATGGGAATGTCCCCTTTCTTTCCAAGTCGAACCCACAAATCGCCCGCATCCCACTGGCCGTTCCCATTGACGTCGATCAGCCATTCTCCTTCGTAGAAGAGTGCCAATGAGTCATGACCATCGCCGTTGAAATCTCCAACTAGAGTTTTTGCATTTGGAAAGCTGAACGATTCCTTAATCGTATTGCGAACCTTGGGCGTCGTAGAAATCACGGTCCACCGACCTTGCTTTAATCCCACGACGGACCAATGAGTGATATCGAGAATCTGCGTCGACCGAGCGATGCGATTCTGGCTGACGACTCGATCGGCACGGTCGCCTCGTGGTCGGCCCGAATTGATGACGCTCAGGTGCCATGTGTACGGTTGATCAACTCCACCGGCCAACAATGATGGTGGAGGAGCAATGACGGGTACCGGAAAGGAAACCGCTCGCTCGAATGGGGGCGAGACGATGGCCGTGCCTTGTTGCGGTTGAAAACCTGGAGGGTTGCCTGGGGTGACAGGTCCCTGCGGGTCTTCTGGCTTCGGTTTTTCCGGTTCAGGCAATTTTCCAACAACGATTTCGCTGAAGTTGTTGAACATCGAGTGCTGCCCGTAATCGAGATCGATCATGAGAATCGCATCGTTTCGCGGATCGGCACCATTGCTCATCAGCTGCAAGACGAATTGTTGGGCCAGCGTATCGTTCTCAATATCTTCTTGATTGACGCTAATCCCACCCTTGGTTCCAGGTGTATCCAACCCGTCTTCAAATCCGTCAGGCTGAATTTGGAAGATGTGATAAACGCCACCCTGCAACCCGGCAAACTCGAAGTAGCCATTGGCGTCGGTCGTGACCTGGATAAATTCCTCTGAGTAAAAGCCTGGCAAAGCAGCCGAGCTTGGTACGGGAGCACCTGTCAGCAAACGAAGTTGCAGTGTCACCCCGGCAATGGGCTTGTCTGTGCTCTTTTTACTACCGTCGCGAATGGGTCGTAGCTTGTCCGGCGGCAACCCATCTTCGGTGAGAATCGTGCCTCCATCCTGAAATACGTACCCCGAAATCATCGCCGGCGGACGCTCACAAAAATCGAGGTCGGTTGCCACCTGACCAGATCCAAGTCTGACATTCGTGATTTGATCACGAACGCTCAAATCAGCCTGCAATGATTCAGGGGCTTTTTGGCCTCCCTGAAAGAATCCATCAGGCTGAATCTCGCGGATACCGTAGACGCCCGGACGCAAATTGACAAACTCATAGCGACCGTCGGCACCCGTGAATGTCGACTGAACGATGTTGCCATTTTGATCAAGCAAATGGATGAGCACTCCAGCGATTGGAGGCTCATCGGGGTCGTGCGTGCAATCGCCGTCGATATCGTTAAACACTTTGCCAGCAATCGAAGCGGGCTCGAGTTCGCGAAAGTCATAGTCGACGAGATTCTTGCCGGCCGGAATGAGGATGGACGAAATAAGGTCGTCGATCGAGTCGTCTCCACCGTGGGATCCCGCCTTCTGGCCACCATGAAAGTACCCCGCGGGTTGAATCTCGCGGAGGGAGTAACTCCCTGGAGGCAGTTGCCGGAAAATGTATGTCCCGTCATCGGCAGTGTTCGTCGTCTGAATGACTTGGCCTGTCGAGTCGATCAGTTCGATTCGAACGCCTGCCAATCGCTTTTCGGTCGGCTGAAAGAACGCATCGCCGTTCGTGTCGACATAGACCAAACCCGAAATCGTCGCCGGAGGGATTTCGCAGAAGTTGTAATCTTGGAAGGTGTCGCCGCTCAGGAGAACGATCGAGGAAATCAAGTCCTGCACGGAGGCGTCGCCGCCACCGGTTCCAGCACGGTGATTTCCCTGAAAGTAGCCTTCGGGCTGAATCTCGCGAATCGCATAGGTACCTGGGAGCAGTCCAGTGAACCGATAACGTCCGTTCGCGTCGGTGCGAGTCTCTTTGATCACATGTCCGTTGCCGTCAAGCAACTGGACGAGAACGTTCGGAATGGGATGATCCCCTTCCGCATCCAGGATGCAATTGCCATTCGTATCCGCGATGACAATCCCTTCAAGTTCCCCTTCGCGCAGCTCACCGAAATCGTAATCGATGCCATCCATACCGGAAGGCAGGACAATCCGACTGATCGTATCCGCTGCTGAATCGACTTGGCCGACCACAACACCGCCAATAGTACCGGCTCGATCTTTACCATCGACGAATCCCTCGGGAGTCGTTTCTTTGAGCTTATAAGTCCCCGGTGGCAAAAATGTAAACTTGTAGAAGCCGTTGTCGTCTGTTCTAGTCTGTGCAACGCGATTTCCATTCGCATCGATCAATTCGATCAGAACACCGCCAAGCAATCGTTCTCCGGTTTGCCGAATTCCGTCATCATTCGAGTCCTCGTAGACGTGACCGGACAATGAGGCTGGTAGGATTTCACAAAAGTCGTAATCGACAGCCTGACTACCCGAAACGAGAACGATTTGATCGATTCGGTTGCTATCGAGAACTCGTCCTCCAGCAATTCCATTGATACGACCCGTCTTCGCCGAACCTTCGAGCAGGTGACTTGGGGTGTGCTCGACGACGGTATAGGAACCGGCGATGAGGTTATCGAAAAGATACGATCCATCAGCATTGGTTGTCGCCGTTGCGACCAGTGTTCCTGCCGAATTGAACAATTCCACTTTGACATTAGCGAGGGGTTCGAAGTCGGCTGGGTTCGTCGAGAAGCAATCTTTACCTGGTTTTGCGACGCAAACTTTTCCCTCGATCGAAGCATAGCGAGCTTCGGCGAAGTTCAATTTCGTTGCGTACTGATCCCCTTTAGGTATTTCGATTTCTGTCAGTATGTCTTTATTGCCAACGACGATTTGACCGGTTGGCCTGCCATCGACAAAGCCGGGGGTTGCGCCGACCGAGAAATATCCTTCGGGTTGAGTTTGTCGTACCTGATACGTACCAGGAGGAAGCTTCAGGTTCAAACCGAACGAGTATCTTCCCTGCGAATCGGTGAAGGTCGAATGTCCGGTGCTGACATACTGTTCGCCCTCTTTTCGCCAAAGCTCCAACTTGACATTCGCAAGTCCGACATCTTCAGGGTCCATCACCAGATTTTGGTTGAAGTCTTCATAGACGATTCCCTCCAACCAAATCGGTTTTGGAATCTGCTGCAAGGACACGGCAGTCCCTGCAGTTCGATCGCGGAATCCTCCCTCATCGTCGCGGGGCAACCGGAGCCCAGATGGATTGACCAGTGCATCATACGCATCCAAGAATGTCGCGATGCCCTGAATATCCTCGTAGTGGGGGGCGGTGAATTCGGCATAGAGCTTGGAACCTTGGAACTCGACGCCCGAAGCAATCGGATCGATATACTTGTTTTGTTCGGCGTAATCCGTGCTGCCTGGAGTAAATCCTTTCTCCACTTCGTCCACGTCGATGGTGAATACAAGGAGATCACCAGCTTCGAAATTCTCGAACTCCAGGATCAGCATGGTCGAGCCATCTTCGACGAATGCTCGGACCCTTGCATTGGGATTGGCTGTCACCAACTGGACGATCGTGAAATCATGGCTTTCATCGGAACCAAAACCCCCCGGCTTGGTGTCGAAGAACATATCGCCGCGATCTAATCCAGGGAGACCTTGATCCCCGTCGATCACAATCCGCTTTAACTGCGTTCCTTCCGCTCCGCCGCGAAACGTGATGTAAAACGTGTCGCTGTGGAGGTCGCTTCCCATGTCCTCTTCGACGTAGACTCCTCCGACCCAGATCGGACTCGCGGAAAGCAGCTTCCGTTGCTCGAAGGTCTCCAAGGAGGAACGACGATTGCAGCGAGCATCTTCGAACGACGCCCGAAGTTCGGATTGAAAAAGTCGCTGTGTCCAGATCTTCAGCTTGCGTGAAATGCTCACCGAATCAACCTCGTTTCGGAGACTTCTGTTTCATTTGCGTGCGGATCGCTCACCGAAGAATCCTCGGTCCTAGCAATCGTGTTTGGGCCAGAACGATCTCTTCGATATCCCAAGCTCGAATGGTGGTGTCAAAACTGCCCGAGTACAACGTATCATCCGTGATCACGAGAACGCTCACCGATCCTTGATGGCCAATGAGCTTTCGAATTTCACTTTGTTCCATCCAACAGAACAGCCGGATCGAATTGTCGGCCGTCGCAATTGCGGTCAAGAGCGAGTCCAACTGAGCTAGCGCGGTCATCTTCCCGCATTGGATGGCGTGACGATCCGTTTGCTCGTTGAGGACGACGTCAAATCGAGAGAGGGTGCGGTCGCGCGCCACCGACTGGATCATCTCGCCGTCTCCCCGGAAAATCAAATTTTCGAGACGCTGTTCGTGAACGCGCTGCTCCGAAATCAGCGTGCCTTCCAGAACATCCCACAAGAGTAGCTGCCCGTTTCGGCCGCCAGCGGCCAGCATTTCTCCACTTGGCGCGTAACGAATCGACCGCAAGTCGGAAATGGAGCATTCATAGCGACGAAGCAGCTCTCCATTCTTCGTCGAAAGTTCAATGATCTGGTCACCAAAGCCGCATATCGCGATTCGGTCCTCGTCGGGATGCAGGTCGAACTCGAAGAGTGCGAAATCACCCTCATAAAGAACGTCCCCTTCCCAGGATAACGCCGAGTTCCAATACCGGAGCCGCCGATCATTGCCACAGGAATAGAGCCGCGAACTGTCCGAAGAAAACTTCAAGCACTTCACCCAATCCAAATGCCCGACTAGCGTCGCGATCAGTCGACCTGACTGAACATCAAACAGCCGGATTGCATGATCGTCTCCGGCAGCGGCCAACAGATTTCTGTCACACGAAACCGCAAGTGCCGTAATGACGGGTGGGTCCTTCTTTCCCGGCAGCGGTGCAACTTGCAAGACACGAGAGAAGCCATCAACGGTCCACTGAGCCTGAGCTGGCCCATACTGCATCATGAATCCGACGCAGAATGCGCAAAACAAAAGCAGCTTCGATGTGAGTGACATCCCTGTCTTCAACCTCGTTCGTGAATTCCGCATTGCCGTCGATTCGGACAATAGCAGACTCCAACATTCAACCGCAAGCGGAGCTTCTGCAAATCCGAACGCAGAATGCTTGCAATGTTTCGATACCGGTCCATTTCAGGTTATCGACCGATGATGGCGGTTGGTTTCAAACAATCCTCAAGTTTGCGGTCGGATGCACTGCCACCCTAACGAACAGCAATTTCGTTGGCGATTCTTAACCATTCGTGGGGCAATTGATTCCAGGTCGAAGGAAAGGGAGCCCGAACGACCGTTGGCTTTCCGTTCTGCGGGTGCCGGAACTCGATGATGGCGGCATGGAGGGCTAGTTCGACCCGATGTCCCAGCTTGCTTCTTTCTCCCCAATCTCGCGAACTGCCGTAAGTCCAGTCACCGACAACCGGATACTGCCGCGAAGCCGCCTGCAGTCGAATTTGGTGCATTCGTCCCGTTTCCAATGCAATGCGAAGCAAGGATTGCCGATCACCTTTTGCGAGAACCTGGAATTGGAGGCGTGCTTCCTTTGCTTCCGAGTCGTCGCGAGAGACGATTTCCGCTTTGGGTAGGTCGGGAATCTTTCGCATCCAATCGCTCCAGGTTCCGGATGTTTCTGCGACGATCCCTTCGACCAAAGCGATGTAGATTTTGCAAATCTTTCGTGATTGGAACTGTTCGCCAAAGCGTTTTAAGGCTCGCTGATTCCTCGCGATCAGCAGCGCCCCGGACGTTCCGCGATCCAATCGATGAGGTAAACCGACAAACGGATGCAAAGGAGCGTCCAGGCGCGAACGAAGCAAAGAAATCAGCTCGGTTTCGACACTTTCGATACCTGGAGCCGCCTGTGTAAACAAGCCGGCAGGTTTATTGACCACGAGAAACGATGGTTCCTCGATTAAGATGGAAAGAGAGTTCACGTGAGAGTCTCGATCGAAGCTACCGACGCGAAAGCGTTTACCGACAGGACATGAACCATCAACTGCTTTGAAGTATGCGGGACCATCGCTGCCGACTACACTTTCATCGGCGCAAAAAAAAAACGAGGAGTTCCGGCCACGAAGCGAAGCTGTCTCCACAGCCAACGCTAATTTGAACTCCTCGTTAGTTTCCAGTTTTAGTAATTCGCGTGACTTGGTCAATAGGGATAGTGAGTCCAACTTCGGTGAGTGCGATCAAACTTCCTGAGCCGCCAATTCACTTCGTCACTGGCAAGCTCGCCGAACCATTGGTTCGAAAGGTCGTCGAACGACTCTCGCAGGAGCACCACTTCGCGTACTCGATCCAGGTGCTACCGATCACCGTTGCAGCGCTGATGACCGCAAAATGGTTAGTGCGTCATGTTCGGGTGCCGTCCCACTGCAAGACCTTAATCGTTCCAGGATATGTGGCCGACGATGTTCAGTGGATCGGAGAGCAACTTGGTGTTTCGACCATCAGCGGTCCCAAGGATGTGCACGAACTTCCCATCCTTTTTGGTGGCAAGATGACAAAAGAGCGTGAACTGGATAGTTTCAACATCCGCATAATGGCAGAAGTCAATCACGTTCCGAGGTTGACGCTCGACGAACTTCGCTCGCTCGCGAAGGAATACGTTTCTGCCGGTGCCGATTGGATCGACCTGGGAATGACTCCCGGACAGACATGGCTTGGAGTTGGCGAAGCCGTCCGCGCCCTGATCGATGACGGTTGGAACATCTCGATTGACTCATTCAATGCGGATGAGGTTGAAGCGGCAGTCCAAGCTGGGGCAAAAATGGTCCTTTCCGTTCACCGTGGCACGCTTGATCGAGCTGCCGATTGGAACGCCGAATTGGTGCTGGTGCCGGAGCCAGGCAGGGACTGGAAAAAGAGTCTCATGGAAAGCGTCGAGGTCCTGTCCGCGCGACAGCAGGCATTTCGTATGGATCCGATTCTGGAGCCGATTGGCTGCCGATTTACGGCTTCACTTCAACGATACTGGGAAACCCGACAGCTTTTTCCTGATGCTCCCATGCTCATGGGCATCGGCAATCTAACGGAACTATCCGACGTCGATTCGGCTGGGGTAAATTTTCTACTTCTTGGAATCTGCGAAGAGCTACAGATCGATCATGTCCTAACGACACAAGTTATCCCTTGGGCCCAGAGCAGCATTCGAGAATGCGACATCGCTCGGCGACTTGTCCATTATGCTGTCCAGCAAGAAGTTCCTCCAAAACGGCTAGATAACCGGCTCGTCATGCTCCGCGACCCAAAGCTCAGTCAAATCGACAGCGATTGGCTGGCACAGCTAGCAGGGAACATCAAGGATCACAATTTTCGCATCTTTGTTGCAGCCAATGAAATTCACTTGATCGGTCCAAACCTTCACTTGAACGGAACGGACCCGTTCGCCTTGATGGCGGAGTTGATTTCTTCAGAACAAGGGAAGACCATCGATTCCAGTCATGCGTTCTATCTAGGCTTCGAGCTTCACAAAGCTCTCACCGCCTTGACTCTAGGCAAACAGTACACGCAAGATGAATCGCTTCGCTGGGGCATGTTGACCCGCGAGGAAAGACATCATCGACTTCCGCGAGGTAAACGATCAGATTTGCACTGATTCCACAACCATCACTTCCCTCTCGCTTCGTGCTGAGACGACACGATTTTGCAGTACGCTCTAGATCGCGTTTAGCTCTCAAACGATGAAAGGTGCAATGACAATTGGTGGAAGTTACGCTGTGCCGACGCTTTCCTTAACAGTCAAAACACTCGGTAATTTAATCGAATTCATCCGGCGTTGGCCACGGCTCGGACAGTTGTGAAGATTTTTCGAAATGTCTAAGAGTTCGTGACCAAACTTGTCAGCTATCGCCCTGATCATGAATGCAGGTTGCTGCGGCGAGTCCGTCCTTGCCTCAAGCAACACTTCATCCGGTTTAGGTGGGAAGGGGCAAGTCATGAAAGCCAAACAAAACAATGGCCAGCTACTGTTTGACTGGGAGAATCCTCGAGACGGTGTCCTTGTCATGGAGTCTCCGAAAGGGGCGAGCAATTGTGCGGCCGATGCAAAGAAAAAGGAACAAAAGTGTCAACGGCGAGCGATAGGTCAACATCGCCCCGCTCCGAGCTTAAGTGTAGTAAGAGGCATTGTTACCCCCCCCTCGCTGCGGGCTACGATTGACCCATCGCTGGCGCAGCAAGTCACGCACGCTCCCTCATACGCACCGCAGGCTACGATAGGGAATTCCTTGTCGTCTGAAACCCCGATATCCGAGGTCAAGGATCGACCCTATCGATCCCTCGCTCGATCTCGAATTGCGGCGAGAGAACAAGAGAAACTTCGGCAGGATGATCAGTACGAAGCGAAGACCATTGGCAGCTTGATGATTCCAGTCTTGGCGAGGTATGGGATCGGCGAAGATGAATTTCTTGAGGCTTACGCCAAGTCGCTCACACTGGATTCAAACTGAGTTCATCGGTGGTGGCCGAATCCTATCGACTCGTCAGTCCGTCTATGGTCCTCCAGGTAAAATCTCCATCCAAAATTTCGTCAATGGAACGGACAATTGATTAAACCAAGCGGGTTTTGCTCCCGAAAACGAGAGCCTTGTCAAATTCAGAATTGCGGGTTGCTTTTGGATCATGGCGTAGGCTTCCTGTCAGCGAAAATGGGGAAAACTGCGATTGTCAGGCAGGATGCCTACCCTACATTCTAGGTTTGACAAAGCAGCTGCTAAGGAATCGAAACTCGCAATGCTCCCGCGGGCTCGCAGGTCAGTTTTCAGTTTTTAGTGTTCGGTCTTCGGTGTTCAGTGTTCGGTCGGCGGTGGTCAGGAGTTGTTGTGAAGTGGTGAGCAAGGTCTAGTCGTTCGTCGGTTTGTGTTCGGTCTACCCTAGCAAAATTGCCAACGATACGGGCTGAATTGCTTGCAGTTGTTTCGAGTTGCTTGATGGCAATTTGTCCGTCCGTTCGGCTCTACTCGTAGTATCATGCCTGGTCGGTCGTCATACTCTGGTCGCCTCGACGGTTGTGGATAGTCCCTGATCGAATTGTGGCATGGAAACAAATCAGCAAGGTAACCAAAAACGCAGTAGCGATGGTCCATCCAATGAAGAGCAAGTAGAATAAGTTCGAATGATCGGATGGTTCCGGGGAATAGATTCTCTCGTCCTCGATCGTTATGTAAGTGATAGAATAGTTTGCGGAAGTTGCGAACGCGCGGGTGTGCGAACAAATAACTTGATCCTTGGTCAGGTTCGGCTGTTTCAATACGCTTGACGAAACAGCGAACGAGTGCTGTTGCACGAGGGTATGAGGTCTACCGACGAATTGCCACAAAAGTTGATTAAGCAATCATTAAGAGTCTGCACGAATTCCGTCCCATCATCGCCCCAAGCGTTCGACAGTAGACGGTTTTGGTAGCGGCACGAAGTGTAGGAACCAATATCCTCGAACTTTCCTGAAGTTAAGAATGCAAAGACAAACATAGGTACGAAATGAATTTCGAGTTACCCGTTGTAGATGCCGGTGGATCGGGAGGCTGTTCAACGTCGCTTCCACTACCTTTCGAACCCGCTCGAAGGCTGCCTCCTTGGTTGAAACGCGAGATTCCGCGCGGCAATGCTAACCACTTTACGGCGGGTTTACTCGAAGAATTAAAACTCGAGACGGTTTGCGACAATGCCAAGTGCCCGAATCGCATGGAGTGCTACTCGCAAAAAACAGCGACCTTCATGATCCTAGGGAACGTTTGCACAAGGCCCTGTGGTTTCTGTGCCGTTTCTCGCGGTAGACCTGAACCGCTGGAAGATGATGAACCCGCACGAGTCGCGGAGGCTGCTCACCGACTGGGGCTCAAGCATGTCGTGATCACCAGCGTGACTCGGGACGATTTACCGGACGGTGGAGCGGAGCACTTTTATCGAACTGTCATGGCGGTCAGGCACAAAACGGGAGCGGCGATCGAAGTATTAACTCCCGATTTCGTGTCATGCCCGCACGGATTAGATCGAGTCATTGAATCGCGACCGGAGGTCTTTAATCACAACATGGAAACGGTACCGCGACTCTATCGACGGGTGCGAGGGCCCAAGAGCGATTACCGTTGGACTTTAAAACTGCTGGAACGAGTAAAAACTTTACAACCGACGACCAAAACCAAGAGTGGCCTGATGTTGGGTTTGGGTGAAACTCGCGACGAGATTCTAGAATGTTTGGCTGATCTCCGTCGGCACCACTGCGATTTTCTAACTTTGGGTCAATACTTGCAGCCTGGTCCACGTTATCTTCCGGTAGTACGATACGTGCCTCCCGATGAGTTTTCGGAACTGAAACGACTCGCTATCGCCATGGGTTTCGAGCAAGTCGCAAGTGGGCCGTTCGTCCGCAGCAGTTATCATGCGCGAGACATGGTTGATGGACAGGCTTAGCCAAGCAGTTACAACCAAATTGAGCACTTCTCAAAACGTTGATGGAAACGCGAGTGGTACGCGTCCAGCCGTTTACATGAGGGCTCGCTCTTCGCCGTCCATGCAATGTAGCAACTTTTCGCGAAAACCAATTTTCCATTTGTGCTCTCCCGTTGCTTGGTTCCTTTTTTCATTGGCAACTGGTTCTCCCATCGGTACTTATCAAACTCCTGGCCCGACGGAGCCTATCGATAGCATCGAGTCATTCCAGGTTGCTCCGGGGTTCGAAATCCAGATCGTCGCTCACGAACCTAATGTGGTCGATCCGGTCGATATTGCGTTCGACACCGACGGGAGTCTTTGGGTTGTCGAGATGAGAGATTATCCGGTGGGGAGTGCGAAGGGCCCGGCACCCACAGGAAGAATTCGTCGCTTGTTCGATCGCGACGGCGATGGCGTTTACGAGGAATCAAGAACGTTCCTCGATGGTCTTATCTTTCCGACCGGAATCGTGCTTTGGGAAAGCGGAGCTATTCTGACCGTTTCGGGCAAGTTGATCTATGCGAAGGACACGACGCGAGATGGTCGCGCAGATTTCGTGGAGACGTGGATCGACGGTTTTGCGGAAGAGAATTCGCAACTTCGAGTAAACCATCCCACCTTGGCTTGGAATCATTGGCTGTATCTTGCGAACGGTCTACGAGGCGGCAAGCTCCACGTCAACGACAGCCAGATGGAATCGCCCAATTCGAAATCGCGTGAGCCATTCCATCTCAGCAATTTTGATCTGCGGTTTGACTTGCGAACGCGGACGATCCAAGCGATGACGGGAGTCGCACAG
>JBBIUE010000073.1:17861-26163 GCA_037440405.1 Pirellula sp.
TTTGGACTGACGTTTGATGACACAGGTACGCGATATGTGTGTTCCAACCGCAATCCTTGCATTGAAATCCTAATGGAGCAGGCAGAGGTTTCGCGAAGCCCGCTCACGGGAGTTGCATCGCTCACTCGCGACTGTTTACCTTCCGGCGAAGATTCTCGAGTCGAGCCTTTGACGGCTGCTTGGACCACTTCGAACCTCCACGCCTCTCAGTTCACTGCCGCTTGCGGTGTATTGGTAGCGCGAGGCCATCAACTGCCCGATGCTCCCTTCAGCAACGTTTTCGTCTGCGAACCGACAGGCAATCTTGTCCATCATCGGCCGCTTCGTCGAGCGAACGGACGTTGTGAACCGATCGAGTCGGGATATCAAGGGGAATTCGTGGCCAGTCGAGACGATTGGTTTCGACCAGTCAATCTGAAAATAGGCCCCGATGATGCTTTGTATATTGTCGACATGTATCGCGCGGTGATCGAGCATCCAGAATGGGTTCCGGATGAGTTGAAGAATCGCCCAGATGAGCGAGACGGAGATGATCGCGGGCGAATCTATCGTGTTGCTCGCGCTGGCAGAAAGGACTCAACTTCTTGGTTTGAAGGCCTTCAAAAGAGACCGCTTCATGAAAGAACAGCTTCGGAGTTGGTAGAGCTCCTCGATCACCCGCATGCTTGGTTCCGCGAAACGGCGTCGAGGTTGATATTGGAATGGGGTGTCGATGATGAGATGGCGAAATCATTGCGACGCCTGTGTCGCATTGCGAGCAACCGAGACGGAAAGCTGCGAGCGGCGAATTTGCTCGATCGTTTCCACTTGCTCGATGGGGAAACATTGGGGCACTTGCTCGATGATTCGGATCCCTGGATTCGAGCGGCAGTCTTGCGGGAAGGTTTGGGACTGAGCGACGAGTTGGAAGATCGCTCGCTGCTGCTCCCACGAGTCATCCGTTCGCTGAAAGATGACGAGTTCGACGTGGCGGTCGCAGCAGCTTGGTCACTTTCGAATCCGGATGCCAAGGCGATTCAAGCAATCTGGAAGGCGCACCCGATGGATGTAGAAGAGGCCCTCATCGATTTCTTGACCGTGAACGCCAGGGATGGGCGAGCTTGGATGGCAGCGGCTGGACCGTTGTCCGAGGCGCTGCCCGAAACTCTGTCGCAATTGATGGACATGTGTGTGACTCGATATGAGTCAACTCCGGCAGAGGAACTGCCATTGTTTGATGCGGTTTGGGAATCGATTCCACGGCTGGCTTCGATGCTGAGACTCGGGATGAAGACTCGGGATGGAATCGCTATTGAAACGAGCCATATCCGGCGTTGGTTGGACGACATTTCGGCCGATCTTGCCTTGCCGGAGGTGTCGGCGTTTGAAAAGCGAATTTGGCTTGCTGGTGTGGAAGGCCTGTTGGCTGGCGATTTCGCGAGCATCGTTTTGGAAAACGACACCTTTGGTAGGAGGGCACAAGAACTTGCGAGATCGAATCGCGAGGGATCGGCGGTGCGGACGGCTTGCGTTCGGATCTTGGGAATGCTGACAAGTGATGTTTCGCTTCGTTTCTTGGCCGAGCTATGTGATGACGAGGATGACCGAATGGTGCAACTCGCATTAGAGGCACGAGCACGCCGGCGCGATCCAGGACTCAGTCGATATCTATTGGATCGCTTGCCAGGGGCCTTTCCGCGGCAGCGAAGCGACTATGTGGCTCTCCTCTTATCCGATGAATCTCGGCTAAGTGACCTCCTGAAGGAGATCGAAAGTGGGAATTTAGCAACCACGGCACTCGATGCCAGTTTCTGGCAAAAAATCGGTTCGATTCCTTTCAGACAATTGAAAACGAGGATCGACAGCTTGCTCGAGAAGCGAATTACGTCATCTCGTGTTGAAGTGGTTCAGCGCTACCAAGAGGCACTCAGTAGGGCCCCCGACGAGGAAAACGGCCGGCTCTTGTTTGAGAAACACTGCGCTGCGTGCCATCGAATGGGAGGTCAGGGCTTTGCAGTCGGACCTGACATCTCCGATTCGCGATTGCACGTTCCGGAGCAGCTCTTGGTTGCGATTCTGGACCCCAATCGAGCTATCGACAACAACTATTTTCGATATGTCGCTTTGACGCAGGAGGGAGAGCTAACTGACGGCGTTCTTGTCGAGTCCACTTCCAAGTCCATCACCCTTCGTGGGCAAAACGGTCAGACGCGCAGTCTGAATCTCGAAGAAATTGTTGAGTGGAAATCGACAGGAGTTTCCATGATGCCGGAGGGTTTTGAGAATCAGCTCAATCTCCAAGAAATGGCCGACTTAATTGGATACATCAAGAACTGGCGGTACCTAGAAAATCCGGCCGCTGGTACCATTCGGGCCAAGTTGCGTTAAAATCTGCAACTTTTACTCCGCAAGCCTTCGGCCTTGAAAAAGATCTCCGCGATGCTAACTTATTGGCGAATTCAACGCCACAAAAGGCATCTAAAGGACAATTCTTTGCCACAACTTACACCTGTGCCCAACTGAATGGGTGCCATAACCAACCTGCAAGCGAGGAAAAATGGAACGGCTCATGGATAGGAAATCGAAATGGTTGATTGGATACATCTTGGCATCACTTTTCCTCTGTCTTGCTCCCGCGACGGTTTCGGCCGGCGAGGCAGATTTGGTGGTACCCAGTTTGAAGAACACCGCTGTCGCGAAATTCCTCGGCGGAATGAGTGGACATACCCTGTTATTGGCCGGATTAGTTGTAAGCGGGCTCGGCCTGGTGTTCGGCTTTGTCATTTACCAGCAACTGAAGAAGTTGCCGGTTCATGCATCGATGCATGAGATTTCGGATTTGATTTACGAAACGTGCAAGACCTACCTGCTGACCCAAGGCAAATTCCTGTTTGTGCTGTGGCTGTTTATCGCCGCAGTGATCGGATTCTATTACAAAGGGTTGATGCACTTTGATTGGGATCGAGTTCTCATCATCCTCGTTTTTAGTGTGATCGGAATTCTTGGAAGTTATGGGGTTGCATGGTTCGGCATTCGCGTCAACACGTTCGCGAATTCACGCACTGCGTTCGCAAGCTTGCGCGGTTTACCCTATCCGATCTATGCCATTCCGTTGAAGGCGGGGATGAGTATTGGAATGATGCTCATCAGCATCGAACTGTTGATCATGCTGTTCATCTTGTTATTCGTACCTGGAGAATGGGCCGGTCCCTGCTTCATCGGATTTGCTGTCGGCGAGAGCTTGGGTGCTGCTGCTTTGCGAATTGCCGGAGGTATCTTCACCAAGATTGCGGACATTGGAGCGGACTTGATGAAGATCGTTCTGGGGATCAAAGAGGATGACGCCAGAAACCCAGGCGTCATCGCGGACTGCACCGGAGATAACGCTGGGGACTCTGTGGGACCGAGTGCCGACGGATTTGAGACTTATGGCGTGACCGGAGTCGCGTTGATCGCGTTCATCTTGCTTGCTGTTAACAGCAAAACGCCAGGACCGGGTTTTGAATCCGTTCAAGTGCAATTGCTTGTTTGGTTATTCGTGATGCGAGTCATGATGGTTATAGCTTCCGGCGTCTCGTACTTCCTGAATGAGGCGCTATCGAAGAGTCAATACTCTCAGGCCGAGGAGATGAATTTTGAAGCACCTCTCACTCGGCTTGTCTGGATCACGTCCATCGTATCCATTGTTCTCACCTATGCTATTTCCTATGCCATCATCCCGTCACTCATGGGCGACACGACCATGTGGTGGAAACTTTCTACCATCATTTCCTGTGGTACCTTGGCGGGGGCGATCATTCCTGAGATGGTCAAGATCTTTACCTCGACAGAATCGAAGCATGTGAGGGAAATCGTCAGTTCATCCGAACAAGGAGGTGCCTCGCTCAACATTCTTTCTGGCTTTGTAGCGGGCAATTTCTCATGCTATTGGATCGGGTTGGCGATCGTAGGCTTGATGGCGACGGCTTTTGGTATTTCCGAACTTGAAATGAGCAAGTTCATGGTTGCACCCGCCGTGTTTGCCTTTGGCTTGGTGGCCTTTGGGTTCTTGGGAATGGGGCCAGTGACCATCGCTGTCGATTCCTATGGACCGGTGACCGATAACGCTCAGTCCGTTTACGAGCTTTCGCTCATTGAGAAGGTTCCCAATATTGAAAGCGAACTGAAGTCGAAGTTTGGAATCGACGCTAATTTCGACCGCGCCAAGCACTTGTTGGAGGAAAACGACGGTGCTGGCAATACATTCAAAGCTACAGCCAAACCAGTTCTCATTGGAACAGCTGTGGTCGGGGCAACGACCATGATTTTTTCAATCATCATGTCGTTGACCAATGGTCTTCAGGAGAATCAGGAGTATCTGTCACTGCTCCACGCACCATTCTTCTTGGGACTCATCACGGGTGGTGCCGTGATCTATTGGTTCACGGGTGCCTCAACGCAAGCAGTTACAACAGGTGCTTATCGCGCCGTCGAGTTTATCAAAGCGAACATTAAGCTGGAGGGAGTAACGAAGGCCTCTGTTGAGGACAGCAAGAAGGTCGTTGGAATTTGCACTCAATATGCTCAGAAGGGGATGTTTAACATCTTCCTGGGGGTCTTTTTCACAACCCTGAGTTTTGCTTTCGTGGAGTCCTATTTCTTCATCGGCTATTTGATCTCGATCGCCTTGTTTGGTTTGTACCAGGCCATCTTTATGGCGAATGCGGGAGGATCTTGGGACAATGCGAAAAAGATCGTCGAAGTTGAACTCAAGAAGAAGGGAACGGAATTACATGCAGCCACCGTCGTTGGTGACACGGTCGGCGATCCATTTAAGGATACTTCCTCGGTCGCGATGAACCCCGTGATCAAGTTCACCACCCTCTTTGGTCTACTCGCAGTAGAATTGGCGGTCGAGCTATCCGGTTCGAATCAAGAAAGCTTACGCGGAGGATTGGCAATCGCTTTTCTGGTGCTTGCCTCCGTTTTTGTTTGGCGATCTTTCTACGCGATGCGAATTGGGAAAAACTAACGAGATCGCACTGCCAGCATTTGCAGGAATCGTGGAACCTGCACTTCCTATAGTGACCTTCGCCCATCCAGCGAAGACCTAGGGCGAGGGTCATTGGAATGTATGAACTTTGCCAGCGCATTCTACCAATCAGTAACGTCATGCCTGGCACGCTCCGCATGAAGCTTGTGGCCCAACACGGACCAGTTGCATAGTGTGGTTCAGGGGCTGGAAGGACTGGCGATCATTCCCCGCCACGGAATCATGCTCATCTCTCAATTTTGCAACCAACCTGGGGGGAATCGCTTCGATCGATGAACGAACGGCTGTTGTCCAAGTTTGGCGTTAACAACAGTTCGACTTTCTTTTGGAAACTTGCTATAACGAATTCATCTGCTCATACAAGAGATGTCGTCAATTTCCTTTGTTACTTCTCTTTGAACGAGGTTGATGATCCATGAGTAACGACCCAGATTTCGGAGCTATTCGACTTTGCTTGAATCATTCTCAGTCGCGGTTGGATCAGTCCATGGCTGCATTGTCCGAGATGTTTCAGCAGTGGTTCAAACATCCGACGTCGCGGACGCTTCATCAGAAGATCCAATCCGAGTTATCGGATCTCGAGTGGATGCTGAGCGAACATTTTCAATGGTTAACTGCAGATCTTTGCAGCCATCAGCTTGCCCAGGCCTCTGACCTATCGTCGGATCCGTGGAATCCGATCTGTGATTGGCAGGTTCAATTGTTAGAAGATACGGCTGCCCTTTTGGATGATGTTTGTCGATGCGAATTGAGTTCACTTGGCGTACGGCGTTTGTTCAGCCAATTTGAACAACTGCGCGATGCCATTTTTCGCGAAGAAAGCAATGAGCGATCCTTGGTAGAATAAAGATCTGTTCATTCCATTGGAACCTGTGCGATTTCTAAACGTCATCAGGAGATAGCATCCGTGTCTACTCGAATGTTGTTGTTTCTTGCGATTGCTGGCACCATCTGCGGATGCAGTCAACCGACGGACAACACCTACCCACCTAGCGGCCAGGCGGAGCCTTCCCATTCCACGTTCCAGCCGAAGGTGGCTGGCGTCGGTGTCGGAGAGCGCGGTCGCTCGCTCGACAACGAGCAAGGGGTAGGTAAAGTCATCGCCGGGCCAGCTATTGCTTATTTCAATGCTCGAGAACGCATCGCCTTCGAGATTGCCGTTCCTCACGCTCTGAACCTGTACCAAGCGTTGAACGGTGACTATCCAAAATCGCACGACGAATTCATGGACAAGATCATCCGAGAGAATCGAATCGATCTTCCGAAGTTGCCTCGAAATGCACAGTATCGATACCACCCCGAAGATCATCAGTTATGGGTCGAGCCAATCGATGAAGCGTCTACGAATGGCGGTCCGAGCGATGCGTCATCAGGTCCGTGAAGCTCGATCCCAGCGTCGTATCCAATACGACTTCGCGATGAACACCATTCCACCGCCCGATGCATGGAAAATGGGATTGTGAGTTTTCCATCCGTCCGAACGGGAGACGGGATGTTGGACTCTCTTCCGCAGATGAGAGGCGGCAGGGGAATCAATGAGGCGTCGAACTGACGATTGTGCCATCTATGATTGTGAAGGTGCAATGGGTTGTGTACTCGAATGGATCGCCGTCATAGACAGCCACATCGCCGTCCTTCCCGATTTCCAAGGATCCAACGCGATCATCGATACCGAGCAGTTTGGCGGCGTTGATGGTGATTGCCGCTAAGGCTGCGTCGCGAGGTAGGCCATGTGCGGCGGCCAGTGCTGCTTCGAATAAGACCACCCGAACTTTGGGGACGTACGATTCGAATCCTCCTTCGATCGCAAAGAGGACTCCTCGCTCGTGTAACCTGGCGGCCGTCGTGAAGCTCAAATTCTTTCGCCCCCCGGAAGTTCGAACCATGCTCGGATGAAGCACGACAGGAATGGCTCGATTCGCTAGTTCATCGAGCAACAAATAGGACTCAGCGGCTCCTTCCAGCCATAATCGAAACTTGAATTCGTCAGCTAATCTCAGGGCATTCGAAATATCTTGCTCGACATCGGCTGAAACCAGAAGCGCTTTTTCACCTCGAAGGATAGCAGCCAAGGCTTCCAGTTTCAAATCGCGATTTTCGGGTGGCGCATCTGGTTCCTTGGCAGCTTTGTCGAGACCTGCCTGATAACGCTGTGCTGCCAGAAATTCGCTGCGAAGCATCGCCATCATCTTGCCTCGCGTCCCTGGACTGCTTCGACCGGATTTGCGCGCTTGTTCCGCCAGCGTGCAGACGACCGCCGGACCATCCAGCATCAATCCGTCATCAACAGTATTTCCCTTCAACTTGACAATCATGGTTTGTCCGGCAATTAACTCGCCAGGGGCGTGGCCCGTGTGAATGGTTGTAATGCCAAAACCTCGAATCCACTCCAGCAGCTCCTCTTTGCAATTAAAGGCGTCGATCGCTCGAAGCTCTGGCTGGATCGGACTCGAGTGTTCGACTTGGTCCTGATCGTGTTGGTAGTTGAGAATTCCCGCCAGTCCTGCAGAAGTGCGAACATCGATCAAGCCAGGTGTGACGTGCTCGCCCTCGACCACCTTGGCACCTTCCGGAATGGCGAGCTGATCGGCTCGGGCGATGGCCTCGATCTTGCCATTGACTATCAGAATTGCTCCATCCTCAATGGGTTTTCCAGCCATCGTGTGAACGATCTTGCCGCGCACTATCAAGACGGACGGCGTTTGCCCTAAGCCGTTGGATGCCATCCCTAGCGAAACAGCGAATGTTACCGCTCTGAAAAACCATGAAAGTCGTTCGAACGAACTCGGAATTTTCATGTTGTTACTCGTTGCATTCGGATGGAGTGAAAGGTTTGGAGCTTAGAGATGATTCCGTTTTACTTGCTTAATTGCCAGGCTTGATCAAAACAGCAGAGGAATGGATCGATGTCTTCGCCAGCGCCGAATCCCCCCTCGGCATACAATCGGTCCTCCTGTCGCGAACGATCGAACGCGAGTTTGCCTTCAACCCAAGTTTGCTGAACGTGGGTGTAAACTGAAAAAGGATCGCCGTCGAGAACCATGAAGTCTGCATCCTTACCGACTTCAAGAGAACCAATGCGATCATCGAGCCCGAGCATTTCCGCACCAGCGATGGTGAGAGCTTCGAGGGCTTTTTGACGTGAAAGTCCACCTCGGACTGCGAGGGCCGCCATTCGCAAGAAAATACGGGAGTCGGTGATATAGTCGTCCGTGTGAAACGCGATGCGAACGCCTGCCTCATCGAGAATCTTCCCCGTGTCAAAACGCAGATACTTTGCCTCCAATTTCC
>JBBIUE010000074.1:0-26160 GCA_037440405.1 Pirellula sp.
CGATTACGTCGACGGTCAAACTGTCCGAGTTTGCTCCCAAAGCGTTCCACAAAACATTGCTCCAAGGGGAACGATCGATGTCGGCAGCATCCAGCGTTCCGCGATCGGCAAGCTGCCGAGCCAGCGTATGGTCTTTGGTGACCAGATGCAATTCACTTCGTCGCCAACGATAGCACCTCGTGTCGCCGACGTGCACAATGAAAGCCGTCGCACCGACCAAATAAGCCAACGTGAGGGTGGTACCCATTCCATGAAGCTGTCGTTGCTGATTCGACGCATCGACAATATTTTGATGCACTCGTTGGAAGAGATTCCGCATGTCTTCGGTGAACTTCCTGCGATCGTCGTACTGGTCCAAGAAAAACCAATGCATGTCGTTGAGCAATTGGTTCAAAACGAAGTCAATGGCGAGAGCACTGGCTTGACTTCCTGCCTGATGCCCTCCCATACCATCGGCAACGATCAAAAGATGACCCTGTGGAGAACCGAAGAGCCGAGCGTTTGGCTCCAAGCCCAACGTCGTTCCTCGAACCTGCATTCCTCGATAGAGGTCCGCGATGAAAAACTGGTCCTGGTTCGAATCACGCTTCTGACCGATATCGCTGCGACCAGCGGCCCGAACTCGAAGATGCATAGGAAAGCCATTCTTGGTTAATGATAAGTCGTCGAGTTAAGATCACGCTGAATTCGTTGGCGATGCGTGGAGCATCAATGCGGGATAGCTTCCCAAAACGTTCAACCGCACTGCCAATTGCTCCAAGGAATGGAGCGCGTCGACAACGCGTGACTGCGAAATGTGCCCCTCAAACTCGATAAAGAAGAGGTAATGTTGGGGCATGTTCGGTATCGGGAAGGATTCGATCCAAGTTAAGTTTAGGTCGCGCTCTCGAAAGAGCTGCATCGCGTCGGCAAGTGCTCCAGGTCGGTGAGGAACTTGGAACAAGATGGCAGTTTTGTCTTGGCCCGTGGCAGAAGGCGTTTCTTTGCCAATCACGGCAAATCGAGTTAGGTTGTGCGGATTGTCTTCGATGCCATCATCGATGAGGTCCAGGCCATAATGCATTCCTGCTTCACGACTCGCGATGGCGGCGGCCCCAGTTTTTCGAGAGGCGATTTCTGCCGCCAGCGCAGTGCTATCGATTTCCACAACGTGGACCGACGGCAAATGATCGGCAATCCACTTGCGACACTGCGAGATGGCCTGAGGCTTGCTGTAAAGCTCGCGAATCTCCGATCGTTTGCACTTCGCTAACAAGCAATGGCGTATTGGCAACTGAATTTCGCCACAGATGAGCAAGGGGGACTGCGCGAACATCGAAAAGGTATCGACGATGCGTCCGTCGGTGGAGTTTTCGATGGGAACGACCCCCCAGTCACTTCCCCCACGCATGATGTCCTCAAAGACAGCCGCAATACTGGCTTGAGGGAGCAAGTTCGCGGTCATGCCGAAATGTCGAACGGCCGCCAGGTAACTGAAACTGTAGATTGGGCCGAGATATGCGATCCGAGGCCTCTCCACCAGAGCTTGTTCGCTCAACCAAGCAGTGTGATTTGCCCAATCCTCGAAGAGTTGTGCCATCGCCTCTCCCCTCGGAGCGAGCGAAAGCGACTTCAAAACTAGCTCACGGCAGAGGGCTATCCTCTCTTCACGTCCGACATGACGATTTCCATCCCATGCCGCCCATTCAGCGACCAGCTCCATCCGCCGCAGCAAAAGTTGACACCATTGTTGATCCAACTGATCCAACTGATGCTTGAGGTCTTTTCGTTCCATCGTGTTTCAATCGACCTTCACTGAGTCTAGAATTTCGGCTGCATCATTTCGATGATCTCAAGCAACTGAACTTGGTCACATGCAATCGAGCTAACACTAGGCAAAGGGTATGAGAACATCTGCAAGCCCGAAACGCTTGTGAGGGACGCGACTTTGAAGCGTCCCTCATGCAGCGGGTTACAAGGGGTAGAATCTTCTCTGCCGCTCACATTAACTCTCTGATTCCAATTGTAGCCGCAGTCCCTTGTGGTTTCCATTGCAGTTCAACGTCAGCGGCAAGGAAGCGGAAGCTTGACTTACCGCCAGTACGAAGCTCCCGCATCCTCATCATGGAGTCGTCTCATCATCGAGGATTCAATTGCATCATGACTCTATCCACGCTACTTGTGTCGATGCAGATGCCTGATCCGGAGGAGCAAGATCGGCTGAGCCGTTCTGCGCTTGCAATCGGTTGGTGCGCCAGCGACTGGCGACGAACGCCTTTCGGATAAGGCCGATAAGCCACGATCATCCTTCTGACACACACTGTCCGTCTTCGACGACCATTTGAAAGATCGCGCAACTTGCAATTGTCGGCGGAGATCCACCCTACTGCTTCCGCTTGTTTCGCCGAGTATCCTCCGAATCATCCCACCAGTACTGCATCACGTTGAATCTAGAAGAAGTGGAAACGACCATCTGTTCTGACTCTTCGGGTACAACGGATATCGAATCGATCGACGGATGTTCCCCTTCTCCGCCACCACGACGATTTAGATGGTTGATGACCAAAAGCACGTCTAAGGGAGTGAGTTTGTAATCCCCGCTCGTATCAAAGTAAGCGGGAAATGTTTCAAGATCAGCTGCGTTGCGAAGAGCAGGACGGGAATCCAAGTATTTCGGCATGTTCAGTTCATTGATGATTAGCAGCGCGTCTAAAGGTACGATGCTACCTGAACTATCGACATCCAATTTGCTCAATGGGTTCTGCCAATCGGATGGACCGTGAACTGCAATCCGCAAATCTTCGTGTCCCAACACTCGAACAAATGATCCACGATACAAACCGGGGTCCAAAAGCTTCCAGCCAGATCCTGGATCCAGGCTGTCCGATGCGTCAAGATAAACAGTCAGAGTTCCTGCTCCATCGAGTAACTGAGATACCGCCTGATGCGAAAGCAGCAGTTGATTCTTGGACGCACCGCGAAGATCGACCGAATGAATATTTCTTTGATGTAACGCCGAGGTATTGGAGAAGTCAATCAGTTCGCCCATCCCGTCTCCGAAAAGAGTCACACCTCCCAAGCTCCCATCGACGGTTAACTTTCGGTCTTGACCGTACCAATGAAGTTTTGCTCCGTTTTCTTGACCGACCGCTCGCAGTTCACGTACGCTTTGAGCAGGAATATCGAAGATCGTTTTTCCTTCGAACTCCCACTTATATCGCGTTTCTTCTGCCAGCCACGACGAGCTTCCATCTAACAGCGTCCATTCGATGTCATTTTCTTGATTGTCCGGCAAGATGAATAATCGATGATCTTCAATCTCGCCGTCCTCCGCCGAACCGAGTGGCGTTAAGCCACCCATAGAACTGACTCGCAATCTTAAGAAGACTTCTCCCAGCTTGGCATCGTTTGGGATGTTAAGCGGGACTACGTTCAAACCTGCTAGCATGCCAATGGAATCGCCAGTTAACCATTCCTCTGGGTGATCAAAGAATCCATTGCCATTCCAATCGATCCAAGCGTCCAGAAAGCCCGCATCTCCAGTCGTCTCGACGATGATTGCCCCGGTTGCTCCGAGAACCAACGGAGACGTGAAGTAAAGACCATCTTCATCAGATGCCAAGAACCGTTGATCGTCCCCATACGCGCCTTCGTTGTGTGAGCCCTCTCGCTCTGGATCGATTCGTTTGCCCAATCGTGGACCTTGATCGACGATACGATGGCGTGGTCCGTTGTCTGCCGACAACACTCCATACGAAGCGGGAGCATCTCCGAAATCGAAGGCATCTTGATAACCGAAGATCTCAAGTGAATGCAATCGAAACGGGACATTTTGCTCTACCAAAAAGACCTGTGAGAGACCATTGGCATCGATGCGAATTCTGCCTTGCAAATCGCCGAGGACGAATAGTTTCTTGCTAATGATCGGCATCGATCCACTCAGCACAATATCTGCGAATTCACCTTGTGCAAGCGAAGCGGTCAAGTCGGGCGCAAAGCGAACAAGATTGGTTCCGGGTCGGCTATTGGCTTCGAGAATGGCCTCTCGCAAAGTGAGCTTGTCATCGTTTTCCGTGGAATTGTCCTCCAAGGAATTCACCCAAAGCGTCTCTCCATCGATGAGAAAATCACTCAGCTCTGCATCGTGGTCGTCCGTCGTGCCTTCGATCAGGTCGTTTCCTGAGCTACTACGCACAGAGTTGTTGCCGGAACCTGCGAATAGGAGATCATCTCCAATCCCTCCGGTGATGAAATCATCCCCGTCGAATCCGAAGAAAACATCGTCACCTCCGGTTGAGCCGAGAAAGTCTCTTCCCGGCCCTCCTTCGAAAAAATCGTTCCCCGGCCCACCGAAGGCCCAATCTTTGAAAAATCCATCGGGATGAAGAGGGTCCCCGCCTGCTGAAAGCCAGTCATTGCCTCGGCCCCCTACGAGAAGATCGACACCACCCATTCCATAGAGGAAATCGTTCCCTTCGCCGCCAAACACGATGTCGGTGTCATTTCCTCCGATATAGGTATCCATATTCTCGACATCGCTTTCAAACAGTCCGTTCAGTGCTTCCCAAATGGACTCAGCAATTTTCACTAAGGCCTTAAACTTGCCGATGGGGTCGGGAGTGGCGATCGCCGAAGCAATATCCTTCGCCCATGAACCGAAATTCACAACCAAGCTGCCGATCCCACCAACCTGCATTCGAGGCAGATCACCAAAAACGATATTCAGGCCATTCTGACCATAGATTTCATCATCTCCAAAACCTCCCACCAGAAAATCGAATCCATTGCCTCCATGAATTACGTCATCTCCATTTCCTTCAATCGTCAATTCAAAGCGCAGCGTCGAAATGGCTTTCCAAACCTGGAGTTTTAAGAGAGCATCGACATCCAACGCAAAGTGCTGCAACTTCAAGTCATCGCCGATGATGACATTGCCTGAATCGCCTCCCTGAAGCCGATCGTTCCCAAGCCCGCCGACAATGAAATTGAAGCCTTGCTTACCGTCAATCTGGTCGTCTCCATCATTCCCCAACAGCACATCCAATGCTCCGCCTCCACCGGTAATTCTGTCTCCGCCGCCACCGCCGAGGATGACATTAGCCGTCCCTTGGGAACAGTCGATCTCGTCGTCGCCATCTTGATCGAGCTGAATGGTCTTTAGCAGATTCCGAACTACGCCGATTGCCTCAGCGAGCGATTCAGAAATTTTGCCAGCTGAGAAGCTGCCGCTGGACGAATTGGATCGAAGCGAGTCTCCCAAAACGAGATTCGTCCCTTTACCTCCGCTGATTTTATCTGCGCCGCCTCCGCCGATCGCCAGAAGACTTCCATCGCCGCCAATTAGTTCGTCCGAATCCCCCGCGAGCGGAACAAGCTGTAGCGTAAAGTTCAGTGTTTTCGTCTTGGAGTAACCGTGCAGAGCACTGAAGAGATCATCGATGGATAGCCCAGTCAGCTGAAAGCCATCTCCAATTAAAACATCTGTCGAAGTATTCCCTTTTCCTGCTTCCAGTTTGTCCTTTCCATTCCCGCCAATGAGAATATCGCTCCCTTCACCTCCCAATAGCCAATCATTACCGCTACCACCGCCGATCCAGTCATTGCCACTGCCACCCACGATTCGAAGGCTGTTCATCACTTTACCGGAGGATTCGTCTGTCTTGATTTTGTCGTCACCCTCTGATGTCACGATGGTCAAATAAGAAGGGTTCTTGAATCCGTAGTTGCGATTCTGCCATTGAGCAACAATCTGATTTCCCTGTGCAAGCAGAATCACCTCATCTGCCTCCTTATTTGCTGTCCTCAGCACTGCAGGCGAGCCGTTGTTTCCTTGATACGCGCCAGAGAAAACGGCCGAATTGTCCTCGTTGATCGGATGCTCATCGGGTTCATAGATTTTGTTGTCGACATCAGCCACTGCTAAGACAAAGTCTGTGTCAACGTCCGAAAGACTTGGGCTCAACGTAGGAATTTTGATTCGCAGTTCGTGCTTACCTGCCTTCAAAGCATCTTGGGCAGACTCTCCGTGCAGCCATAGCTTCACTCCATCCATAGAGCCTGGACTGATCTCAATAGACTGGATCAGCTTAGCAGCTTGACTGTAAACACGATCTTTGTGACCAAAAAGCTGCAGCTTGAAGGGCTCGATCTTCAGTTTGGAATCGAGCGGATGAATCTCGTACTTGACGACGATCTGACCAATTGGAATATCTGCATCTGGATTTCCTCCTTCAATCGACATGACTTTAATATCGTGGATAGGAAGGAATACTCGATTGTTGTCGGGAAATGAAGCGGGCTCATTGACTGTGTTGTCCGCGTCGATCTCGACCAGAATAAAACGCGCATTGGCTGGAGCTTTTTCGATATCCTTCAATACACCAGTCAGCTTCTTGGTGTTCCAATGGAGCTCCGCCTTCTTTTGCGTTTGGATCTCCTTCAACTTGGAAAAGCTGCCTTGGTCGCTATTGGTAAAGAAGAATCGAACATTGGTCACTGCCGACGCTCTTCCCGTCGTCGGCGGAATCATGTGCTTACCGAGCACCTCCGCTTCGAATTCAACGTCGGCATCATTCCACTTCGCTTGCACAACCAGATCGGTTTGATTGTTGTCGTTGTAAACAATCTCTGAAGGCGGAACGCTGATGCTCACGTTTCCTTTTTTGTAACGTCCGCTCCAATTGAATGAGCCGTGATACGTTTTCTCGTCATAGCTGCCCTGCTGAAGAGGTGAAAGCTGGGCATTGAACGGAGACCAATCCGTTGGTTCCTCCGGCTTCTCACAGTCATCTTTAAGAACCTCGGTGTACATGGGATAGCTGCTATTGGTTGCTTGCGCCGAGTTCCCTGTGAGTTTTCCGTTGTCGTAATTCCCTTTGATCGTCCCGACGTGAACGGCGCGGTAGGTAGAGCATTTGCGCATGCTCGAACCAATTTTCACAAACGAATCACCATTACCCTCCGTTTTGGCGAATACTTCGTACACACCTTTGGTTGGACTTTCGTAAGTTATTTTGCCAGACTGGATGGTGAGGGTGCCTTGAGATGTATCTCGGAAGTCGTTCTCTAAGGTGCTCCACGAATAGGTGTAATCACCCAAACCGCTGAATTCGTCGACTCGATACTCTGGTTTGCCAAGTTCGAGAATCGCTGCTAAAAGAGAGCGTTCTTCTAGTTGCTCTGCGCGTAATGAAATTTGATGGTGTGTTCGTTTTGCCTTCGCGCTGAGGGGATTCCTGCGGAACTTTAAACATCGACGTCGCTTCATTCTCAAGTGTTCCTCGATAATCTGTGGATACAAAACTGAGTCAACATTAAGCATTGCACGACGCGGTTGCAATACTCTTGGGAGGGAAAGTGGAAGATTCGGAGTGTCCAAAGCCCTTCGACGCTTGAGCGTCTGGAGTTCAGTGGTGCCTCGTCACGATGACACCGCCTGCATCGATGCTGTTTGCAGAATCACCATGCGGGAGTAGTCGCCACTTCTTTCCATGAGCTCTGCGTGCGATCCCCGCTCGATGAGCCGGCCGTTATCCAGGACGGCGATTTGATGAGCGCGGGAGATCGTGCTTAAGCGGTGTGCGATCATGATCGAAGTGCGATCTTGCAAGAGAGTTGACAGGCTAGCTTGAATCTTCTGCTCGTTTTCGCTATCGAGATTGCTGGTCGCTTCGTCCAGAATCAAGATCAAGGGATCGGCTAGCATAGCGCGAGCGATGGCAAGTCGCTGTCGCTGACCGCCACTTAATTTGACGCCTCGCTCTCCGATTCGCGTCTCCAAGCCGCTCGGTAATTGCTCAATGAACTCCATCGCCGCAGCCATTTCGGCAGCTCGCACGATTTCTTGGAGAGTTGCTCCGCGCCTACCGTACGCAAGGTTTTCGCGAACCGTGCCATCGAAAAGAAACACATCCTGCTCAACGATCGCCAACAGCCGTCGATAGCTATGCAAATGTATGTCTCGCAGGTCGACGCCATTCAACCGAATCGATCCGGAGGTTGGGTCGTAAAACCGGGCAATCAAATTGCACAAGGTTGTCTTCCCTGCTCCGCTCTTGCCGACGAGTGCGAGGGACGTGCCCGCTTCGATCTCCAGTTCAATGTCTTCGAGCACCAGCCGATCCTGCTGAGGATAACGAAAGGACACATTGTCGATCTGCAGCGACGGGACAACCTTCCTGCGATTTAGCTGGATTGCATTCGGTCGATCTTCGAGTTCCTTTGGCTGCGATAATAAGTCGAGAATGCGATCGAGGCCCGCTAAGTTATTTTGAAACTGGACGGCAGTCCCCGCCAGCGTCGCGATGGGCCCCAGCAACATGGTCAAATAAATCAAAAACATCATGAGGTCGCCGAGCGTCAGGTGCCCTTGCAATATCTGCCATCCACCGTAGACCAGCAAGCACATCGAGGCCAGCGGAATCAGGACTTCCCAAACAATTTCGATCAACCTTGTTCGCCACCAGACCATCAACTGTTGGCGAACAAGGAGATGATTGGAGTTCACGTAACGCTTCGTCTCACTGAACTGCCGCCCGAAAGTCCTGACGACACGTATTCCACCAAACGTTTCGGTTGTTGTGCCATCGATGCGCTGACGCCGATCTCGAACATCTTTGAACAGTGGCCGGACTCGATAAATCCAAGTGCGATGGGTGTAGTAAACGATCGGTAGAAGCAGAACTCCAGCCGCCAGTAAACGCCAATCGACCAACACCAAGACGATGAAACTTCCGAGGAGCTGCACAATCGCTTGCCACGGATTGTAAAGCATGTGGAAGATCAGGTCGCCGACGCCCCCGGCATCTTCTCGCAACATACTGGTCGCCCCCCCCGACTTCATCGCGTGAATGCGATAGAGCGGAAGATGGAGAATATGCTGAAACGCAATTCGTCGCACGCGGACTTGAACCTGGTTGACGGTTCGTGTGGCAAGCCAGCGGCCCCACAAGTGAATAGCAGTCGTGCTGAGAGTGATCATCGAGACTCCCACGGCGATCCAAGCCAATCGCGCAAACGGCGTCAGGTTTTCCAACCATGGTGCTATCGGCGTCGGGAGTGGCTTTGGCGGCGTCGTCAGCACGCAATCGATCGCCAACTTGGTTGCGAAGGGAGGCACCAAGCTCAGGCTCGTTGAGACGGTAAGTGTTGCCAGAGCGAGAATAACGACCCGTCGTTTGCCCTCGAGCAGTCCCCAAAACTGCTGGAAGAGCTGAAAAAACGTCCGGTCCCTTTGTTGCTTCTTTTGCCCGCCTTCTGGAGAGGATTCTTGCCAATCAGCCGGACGGTTGGTGGTAGAGCGAAGCTGCTGCTTGTACTCATGAAACGCTTGGCGGCTAGAGCGGGATGGCATCGTGGAGAAACTCGTGGCTCGACGACTAGCTGCTGGCGCTTCGGTAGCTGCGAAGAGCAGATTGGAATACCCAACGGCTAAAAATGACACAAGCCATTGTTGCGGCGAGCGTAAATCCGGCAAGCGGCCATTCCCAACTCGCGCGCGGTGAGAGGGGCTGTGCCAAGATTCTTGCGGGGATATTGACGACCAACAGAACTGGCATGATGAAAGTAAATCCATACCACAGTACGGTCCCCCACCCCCGCTGGTAGATCTCCATCGGGTACCGTGAAAAGTTGGTGATGTAGAACCAAAAGTCATACAGACTTTGATTACGTCCCAACCAGATGCTCGTCGCTGCCAGACAGATCATCAGGCTATACATGATGACGATCCCGCAGCCGACGTAGAGGAGATAGAGGAGGACATTGACCCAACCCAGCTCCCAAGGTGGCTCCGAGCGTTGAGCCAATTGCCAGACACTGATACCGATCAGTAGAAATGCGACTGCCAAATTCGACAAGCCCGACCACTCCACTTTGCGAAACGAAATCAGAAACTGAGTATCCATCGGTTTGAGCAATGCAAAGTCGAGGCCGCCTTGCCGGATCAGCTCGCTAAATTCTTCCGCGTTGGGCATGAGGAACGCTTGAATGACCGAATTGATTAACCAAGTCGTTCCCAAGAACACAAAAAACTCATAGCGTCCCCACCCGGTTCCCGCTCCAATAGAGTCTGTGAAGTTAAAAACAATGAGGAAGAACCCAACATTCATCAGAGTCCAGCAAATCGAAGTAACACAATCGAGCAGAAAGTTCGCACGAAAGGTCATATCGCGGACCAAGCTGTTCTTTGCAAATACGCCGAACACCTGGAGATAAATCAGGAGCTCAGACCATCGACCCGTGCCGGTCCGGCGATTATTCTGACTAGCCGCCATAGCCGCTGTACCTCCGAACTCCGCGATGGAAGAGAAGTCGCGATAGCACGACGAAGAATAACAACCAGGCAACCTGAACTGCCAACTGCCAGGCCAAGTCAGGTCCTTGGATCTTCTCCAAAAAAATAGCAGCCGGAAAATAAGCCAAATAGCGAAAGGGCAGATAGGAAACGATCGTTCCCCAAGGCTCTGGCAGCAAATCAAGCGGAAACATGTGGCCGGACAGAAAGAACGAGAACAGCATGTACACAAACAGGACAGCAGAAACTTCGAGAAACCAGAATCCAATCAGTCCCAAACAGGCCTCGATGAAGAAGCCGAGCAGAAAACCCATGATCAAAGACGCGACAAACGCTAAAAAGGTTTCGATGGGTGGCCAGCCGTTCACGAAATAGCTTCGGCACAAAAAGAAAACGAACGCGAACGGCAGGGTGGCAACGGAATAATAAGCGACTTTGTGGGCAACTCGTCCAAGAAGATAGAAGCCCAACATGTCGATCGGCTGAATCAAGAACTTCTTGATCTCTCCTTCGCGAATTTGCCTGGCGATCGAAGAGGCTAGACCGGGCATGCTCGAGAACGCACGTCCCAGCATCGATAGGAGGTAGTAAGCGACCATGTCATGAAAACTGTAACCAGCTAGACGCTGCTGATTGTTCGACGCAGCTCCCACGTTCTCGAAAATGGCCCACCACAAGAATATCTGAGTGATGATCGGCAAGAAACGCATGAGCGTTCCGAGCGCAAAGTCACCTCGGTACACCAATCGCTCTTCGAGTGCGATGCGAAAAATGGTGTACCAACCCAGCAGTTTGGCAGGCAGCCCACCCTTCGCGACCAACGTTTCGTTCATGATACTTCCTGCGAAACGGCGGCCGCTGGTGCATCGCTCACCTGAGAAAAGAGATGGGCGATCACGTCCTCCAGTGGCGGATCTTCCACGGCAATATCTTCAACCGCAATCCGTTCGAGAATGGCAGCCAACGCACTGGTAACATCGTCTCGTTTGCATCGAATACGAACACGGGGAAACTCGGTCGAAATGATCTCACCAAACTGATGCAGCTCGGCCACTGATTCGGAGTCCGTAAGCTGCAGCGTCACGATCTTGTCTCCGCGAAAGTTGTCGATGATGCCGCTCAGCGACCCGTCGTACTTGATCTGCCCTTCGGTGATGACAACAACTCGCTTGCACAATGCCGCGACATCCTTCATATAGTGGCTGGTCAGCAGAATCGTAATCTTGCGTTCCTGTTGATAGTGCTTTAAGAACTGCTGAATGTTTCGTTGGGCCACAACGTCGAGCCCAATGGTAGGCTCATCCAAAAACAGGACCTCTGGAGAATGAAGCAGGGCTGCGATCAACTCCATTTTCATTCGTTCGCCAAGCGATAATTCTCTCACTGGACGTCCCAATAGATTTCGAACGCCGAGCAGTTGCGTCAACTCGTCACAAGTACGACGATACTGCTCCGGCTCGATGCGGTAGATCTGTTGATGCAGGCGAAACGATTCCTGAGCTGGCAAATCCCACCAAAGCTGATTCTTCTGCCCCATGACCAACGCGAAGCGGCGGCGGTAGGCGTCGGCTCGCTCCCATGGAACATAGCCCATCACACGAACCGATCCGCTGGTCGGATAAATGACCCCTGAAAGCAATTTGAGCGTCGTCGTTTTCCCTGCACCATTGGGCCCTAGAAACGCGACGAATTCACCTTTGTCAACTTTAAGGTTGATCGAACGAACCGCGTCTACTTGACGATATTCACGACGAAACAGCCCACGAACAGCCGCTCGAAGACCTTCATGTTTTTGGTAGATGCGGTACGACTTCTCTAAGTTCTCAATTTCAATGGTTGCCATTCGGTAAGGTTATAGCCAGGATCATGGGGGACTCAAAGACGGTAGAGACGAAAATCGATTCGGATCCGCACCAAGCCAACAACGGCACTCGACTCGCCGCAACTGTTGAGAGAGTCTTACTACCCGTCCCGCGATTCCCTTCCGATTCGATTCTGCAGCTAATCGCAAGTCAATGCATTTCACCAGTTCACTGCCCGGTCCTTTTCGTCCCAATTCCCTTGATATTTGGAACGCTGAGCAAATACCGTCGCAAACGAGCCAACCAATTTTCGGGACTTCCGAGACGATACGTGCTACATTTGCTTCAGCCAAAGGTTTGAGAACCAATCTGGTTTGCTTGGTAAATCGTTGCGCATTTCCGATCTCTGAATTGCATATGCGACTGCTCGACGTGCGAGCGGTGCTGCTCTGGTAAATCGTTGCGCATTTCCGATCTCTGAATTGCACCTGGCTTAGGAATTCGACAGGTTGGACAGCTTCGGGATTTGCTGGGCTTTACTTCTGACGTAAAATTTTCTGTGCTTGCTTGGGAGCCTGACTTTTTGAAACACGCTCGAAACGGTGAATCTATGAATCGCATCAGTTTGATTGCTAGTATCGTGGCAATGTTAATCTTCGCCGGAACTTCCTATCGACGATTGCAAGCCCAGGACAAGGCTCCGGAGAAGAAGACGAAGGTTACTCAGCCTTCCAGGCACATCCGAATTGAGCGTGATGAAAAGAATCGTCCAATGGCGATGCAAACATCCATCGTCCGACTCGAAGTGAAAGATGGTGAATATCAGGGTGCCATCATCGACTTGGTCGGCGCAGTCCATATTGCCCATGCGGAGTACTATCAGAAGCTTAATGAGCGATTCAAGCTTTACGATGCTGTTTTGTACGAGCTGGTCGCCGACGCGGAGGTCAACAAGCCGATCAAGTCCAGCGAGGGGAGCAACGTTCGGCACCCGATCGGTGCGATGCAGGTCGGCATGAAGGAAATGTTGAATCTTGAGTTTCAGTTGGATGAAGTCGATTACGACGCCAAGAACTTCGTTCATGCCGACATGAGCCCGGAGGAGTTTTCCAGGGACATGGCCGAACGAGGAGACAGCCTACTTGCCACCTTCGCTCGACTTATGGGTTCTGGCATCGCGGCGCAGAGCGCTCAGGGAGGCCAAGGTGCTGAAGTCAATATGCTGATGGCCTTGTTCAGCAAGAATCGAGACGTGAAACTTCGACAAGCCATGGCAGAGCAATTCCAGAACATGGAAGCACAATTGGCGGGCCTTGCCGATAAAACGGGCAAGAGCACGTTGGTAACAGAACGAAACCGTAAAGCTATTGAAGTTCTCGATCGCGAACTGAAGGCGGGCAAGCGAAAGATCGCGATCTTCTACGGTGCGGCCCACCTACCCGACTTCGAGAAGAGGCTATCAGAGAAATTCCAATCGAGTTTCGGCGAGCCGGAATGGCTCACCGCTTGGAATCTCAAGGAATAGATGCAGCCGTTCGCGAATCGTTGCACGAGGATTTCGATCGCCGAGTATCTTCCATCGGGATGTTCCGTTACGATGTCGGATTGACTTGCCGTTCGAGCGTGCTCGAATTAAGGCTCTTCCGAAGTTGAAGATTTCTCAAATGGTCAGGATGCCGCCTTCGCGCACCCTGGATGTTGGGCCAGAACGGATGCAAGCTGCGAACGCACAAGTTCCTGCGCGATATTTGGAACTGCAAAGCCTACCTTCTCAAATCGGGCGGGACTTGATGATTTGGCTTAAGTCTCGAAATCGTGGGGACGCCGAGGATTCGCACCATTCGAAAAGTGCGGACTCGACAGTTGTGATGGTGCAGCCGCTCCACCGCATTCGCTCAATCGCCGTGGCATGATCGATGGGACGTCGCGAGCCCACAGCATCGGCAAGGATGACGACATTCCAACCAGCCGCCACAAAATCCAACGCCGTTTGCTGGACGCAGACATGAGTCTCAATCCCACACAACACCAACGTATCGCGTTGCACAGGCAATAGTTGCTGCCACTCGGCGGCACATTCGCGACAAGAAAACATCCGCTTTGTCGATGCGAAAGGGAGCCCGCGACGAATGGATTCGACCGTGGGACCAAGTTTTTCCGGATACTGCTCCGAAACGAAGATAGGAACCTCAAAAGTGCCGGCACCTTCGATCGCCGCTTGGAGCGCCGACTCAATCTCGCTTCGACCGTGAATCAGCGGGAAGAGTTTTTCCTGTACATCGATCAGGATTAGGCAACTGCGAGAACAATCAAGCAATAGCGGGCTACGATATTGAGCCAGCTGCGGCGGACGGACTTGATGTTGAGCTTCGGTCATGGCGATAATTCCTTTGGCATGAACTTTTATCGCATAGAACCGGTCTATTCGAAAGGGTAGGTCCAACAGATAATCAGTATTTCGCGTATCAGCGGCCGACAGATTTTATTGAGCTTGAGGGACGGAGCGAGGAATGAACGAATCCAATCCAGAAGAGATTGACCCACCTGAATACGAAGAGCCAAGGTACCTCAATTTCATTGAACAAGAAATTGAGAAAGACATGGCTAAAGAAGCGTGGGGAAACCGCGCTGTGTACACTCGCTTTCCGCCGGAGCCCAACGGTTATCTGCATATTGGCCATGCCAAGAGCATTTGCCTGAATTTTGGATTGAAGAACAAATACGGCGGCAAGTGCAATCTTCGCTTTGACGACACGAACCCGTCCAAAGAAAGCGACGAGTACGTGCAATCGATTCAGGAGGATGTCCGCTGGCTTGGATTCCAATGGGACGAACTGCGCTATGCATCCGATTATTTCGATCAGCTTTACCAGTGGGCGGAGCAATTGATCCGCGATGGTCTGGCTTTCGTTTGTGATCTTCCGTTTGAATCTTTGCGCGAGTATCGAGGCACATTGACCGAGCCGGGCAAGAATAGTCCTTATCGCGACCGTTCCGTCGAGGAGAATCTATCGTTGTTTCGCCGCATGCGCGACGGCGAGTTTGACGATGGCAGCCGAACGCTGCGAGCCAAGATCGATATGAGTTCACCCAATCTCAATCTTCGCGACCCAGTGATGTACCGCATCATGCGTGCTCACCATCATCGGACGGGCGATCGTTGGTGCATCTATCCGATGTACGATTGGGCCCACGGTCAAAGCGACTCGATGGAAGGCATCACGCACTCGATATGCACCCTCGAGTTTGAGAATCATCGCCCCCTCTACGATTGGTTTTGCCAGGCGCTGAAGATTCACCATCCGAGACAAATCGAGTTTGCACGTCTGAATCTGACGTACACGGTGATGAGCAAGAGGAAACTGCTTCAGCTTGTAACAGAAAAGCATGTTTCTGGCTGGGATGATCCTCGAATGCCGACCATCAGCGGCCTGCGGCGACGAGGCTATACCCCGGAAAGCATTTGCAACTTTTGCGAGAAAATCGGGGTTGCCAAATTTAATAGTACGATCGATGTCACAGTGCTGGAGAACAGCATCCGAGAGCATCTCAATGCGATCGCACCGAGATACATGGGGGTACTCGACCCAGTCAGGTTGGTCATCACCAACTATCCTGAGGGTGAGGTCGAATGGCTAGCAGCGCAAAACAATCCCGAGAATCCAGACGCCGGCAGCCGAGAACTTCCATTTTCGAGAGAGTTGTTCATCGAGCGCGACGATTTCATGATCGATCCGCCGTCGAAGTATTTTCGGCTCAAGCCGGGAGGTGAAGTCCGACTTCGATACGCCTACATCATCAAATGCGAAACGTTCGAGACGGATCCGGCGACTGGGGCTGTGACAACGATCTATGCAACGTTCGATCCCGCCACGAAGAGCGGAAGCGAGACATCGGCGGGACGCAAGGTAAAAGGCACCATCCATTGGGTAGAGGCCAGTCATGCTTCCAAGGTCGATGTTCGACTCTACGATCGTCTCTTCCGCGATGCGGAGCCTGAAGCCAGCGGAAACTTTCTGGAGAATCTCAACCCAGATAGTCTGCGCACCATTTGTGCCTTGGTTGAACCGGCACTTTCGCAATGTCTTCCCGGAGATCGAGTACAATTTGAACGAGTCGGCTATTTCTGCGCGGACAACGTGGACTCCAAACCGGGCAGTCCGGTTTTCAATCGCATTGTTCCGCTGAGGGATACTTGGGCGAAGATTCAATCCAAAACCGAAAAGGGGAGTTGATCACCATGTTGCGAAGAAACTCGCTGGTATCAAGTCGTTATTCTAGCTGGATCATTGTTCTTGCGATGGTATTCGGTTTACCGACGGGTTTGCTCGGTCAAGTCCAAAACGTCGGTACTCAAGTTTCGGTTAGTGGACAAAAACAAATTACCGTTAAACCGAGCCGTCTACGATTGCAATTACCGATGCAGGCCGAGGGGCGGAGTCCCAAAGAAGTGGTCAAGGAAATCGCGGCTCTCAAAGAGCAGGTAAAGACCGAATTGATTTCCATGAACGCCGATGCCTCGAGTATTGTGCTGGAAGCGAACAACATCTATTCGTACATCGCAGGCGGAAATGACCCCAATTCAGGTGGAAGGGTCCTGGTTCCCTATTACAGCGACCCAAATGCCTTAACTCAATTTCAGGAATCGAATGAGCTGTTCCGTATCTATGTCGCGCGTTCGACAATGCAAGCCGACTGGGTACTTCCCACGGACGATATCGACGCGATGTCGCTCTTGCCGGAGGAACTAAAAAAGCAAATTCAAGACCGCGACCTACAAGGAAAGAAGAGGAAACTTGAGTGGACGGAGGAGGAGCGAGAAATGGCGGACAACTACGCTCGCTTTCTGACTCAACAGCGCAATGCCGGCTCGTATACCACGAGTTCAAGGGACTTAAGCACGGACGTTCAAGTCTTCTTTGTCGGTACCCTAACTCCTGAGCAAGAAACCGATGCTCTGCGTGAAGCTTACAATGACGCTCGCTTATCGGCAGAAATAATCGCTAAAGCTACCGGAAGAAGAATGGGTGAATTAAGAAGTCTCAATCGAACGGATTCCGCTGCGGCCGCAGATGCCCAGTATTACGTGTATGATCAATACGGTAATCAGTCGCGCGGGTACGTCCCGCGACTGAATAATCGCGAAGTTCTATCTCCAATTCCAAGCAAGCTGCAGCGCAATATCGTTATCAATGTCACCTACGCCCTGGAAACGCTTACCGCCAATTAGACCATTATCTGCATCATGAACAAACTCCCAAAACTGATTGACGGTCGACGTCCCAAACGCAGCGAAGTCCCTCCGGAGGATTGCCTGTGCGATTACTGCACTGCCAAGTGCTGTCAGTATTTCGCATTGCCGATCGAGAAACCAACGGATCAAGCAGATTTAGATCACATTCGATGGTATTTGATGCACGAACATGCAGCGATATTTGTCGAAGACGATCAATGGTATCTGTTGATGCAAACGCGCTGCAAGCATTTGCAGCCGGATTTCCGCTGCGGCACTTATGAAACCAGGCCGCAGATTTGTCGCGATTACAAAACCGACAATTGCGAATTCGACGACGACGCAGTTTACGACATGTACTTCGAGACTTCGGAACAGGTTGCTGAATACATGGAAGCGATGCGAGTCACCAGGAATGGCCCCGTCGCCAGGTCTCCTGAACCACCTATGTTGCCAATTTTAAGCTAAGGAATTTTCGTTGATCGAACCGCGAACTCTCAAAGGATTTCGAGACTACTTGCCCTCGGCTATGATTCCTCGCGAGCAGTTACTCGACACAGCTCGCAGAGTCTATCAACGATTCGGCTTTGTCCCGATCGATACGCCCGCCTTGGAGTATTTGGAGATTCTGACAGGCAAGGGAAGTGAAGAAACGGATCGGCAGCTTTACCACTTTCAGGACAAGGGTGGGCGTGCGGTGGGCATGCGATTCGACCTTACGGTTCCGCTTGCCCGATTTGTTGCGCAACATGCGTCCGAGCTGCAAATGCCTTTCAAGCGTTATCACATCGGTGCCGTCTGGCGCGGCGAGTCTCCGCAAGCGGGTCGGTTCCGCGAATTCTGCCAATGTGATTTCGACACCATTGGCACGGAAAGCGTTGTTGCGGATATCGAGACGGTCCTCATTATTCACCAGCTATTTTGCGAATTGGGCGTGCCAGAGATCACCATTCGCGTCAACCACCGCCAGATTCTTAATGGTTTCCTTCGCAACCTGAAGGTGGAAGATCGCTCAACATTTGTACTGAGGGCGATCGACAAGCTTGAAAAGCAGGGGGAGGAGGTCGTACGAAGCGAGTTGCAGCAATTAAACTTACAGGCTTCAGAGATCGATTCCATCTTGCGATTGATCGGCTGTCAAGGAGAAGCGGACGCGGTACTGACCGAACTGTCGGCCATGATCGGTGAAGATATCCGAGGGCAGGCGGGGATTGAGCGATTGAAGCAGGTTGCAAGTGCCGTGCGAGCGGTAGGCGTGACCAGCGATCGCTTCCGAATCGATCCTTCGATTGCTCGTGGCTTGGATTACTACACCGGGATGATTGTCGAGACCACGCTGACGGAGCTTCCTTCGATCGGTAGTGTTTGCAGCGGAGGCAGGTACGATAATCTCGCTGGACTCTTTACAAAGCAGCATTTGCCGGGGGTCGGCGCGTCCTTGGGGCTGGATCGGCTGCTGGCAGCGCTAGAACAACTGGGCAGACTCCCTGCAAGCTCGACCACGGCTCAGGTGTTCATACCTTATTTCGATGCGCACCGCCTACTAGACTACATGGAGTTGGCTTCAGTGGTTCGTCAGGCGGGCTGGAATGTCGAGGTCTTTCCGGAGCCGAAAAAGCTTGGCCAGCAATTGAAGTACGCCGATCAGCGGCAATTCAAGATCGCATTGATCGCGGGCAGCGATGAACTTGACCGCGGAGTTTGTCAGGTTAAGGACCTCCGCCACAAGATTGGAACGGAAGCCTCCTGGCGAAGCAACGCTGGACCACTGCTCTCGGCCATTGAAAACATCGTGAATATTTCCGAAGGTCGCCACCTAGTCTCCATTCCGGCATCATGAACCGTCTTCATGCTCTTGAACTCCTCTATGAATGTACCGGCGATGACTTATGGTCACGAGAGTACTGCTTGCAGAGGGGTGTTCCGGAAAGCTGGATTGAAGAGCTCGTGGATGCTTTCGAGAGTGGCTATCGATCGGAGTCGCAGATGATCTATGTGGGCAACCGAAGAGTCAACCAATATGAAGGGGTCCGTGACCTCGATTTAGCAATCCGCATTGGCGAGTATCTGGGGGTGGACACTTCGAGTATCGTCGCGTCGCACTTAACCCGAGCCTCCATCGTCCGCGCGATTCGAGAGCACATCGAAGACGAATGATACCGTGAGCAGTGCGACGCGCCGCTTACCAGAAGCTTTACCGGAGTTATGGATCTGGCATGAAGTCACTAGGGATCGCGCTAAGCTTCCTTTCGCAACCGAGCCGTCGCCGCAATCTCATCGCACTCGGCAAGCTCCTGTGCGTCTTCTTGGGGATGTTGATCGTTTATTCGGTCACCTTTCATTTTTTGATGCTGCGCGAAGGACAGCAACATACGTGGATGACCGCCATCTATTGGGTGCTAGTCGTCATGTCGACCCTCGGCTTCGGTGACATCACGTTTCAATCCGATCTCGGACGTGGATTTAGCGTAATTGTTCTGATGTCGGGTTCTGTGTTCATGCTGGTCCTACTACCGTTCATGTTCATCCAGTTCTTCTACGTGCCCTGGATGGAAGCTCACGCAGCTGCAAGAGCACCGCGATCGCTCCCTGCCTCGATGACCGGCCACGTGTTGATGACGGGGCTGGGCTCGGTCGAGCAATCGCTGATCCGAATCCTCAAACGCATGGGTATTCCCTATGCGATTCTCGTGAAGGAACTTCCCGATGCGCTGCGGCTGAGCGATGAAGGATTCTCGGTCATGCTGGGAGATGTAGATGACCGCGACACCTACGTGCGCGCTCAAGCGGAGCAAGCTGCGATGGTGGTGACAACGCAGCGAGACACGACGAATACGAACGTCGCCTTTACCGTTCGCGAAATTGCTGCTCACGTTTCGATTGTGGCGACTGCATCGAGTGCCGCATCCGTCGATATTTTGCAGCTTGCTGGCTGTAATCAAGTGATTCAACTAGGAGAAATGCTCGGACAAGCGTTGTCGCGCCGTATCCTGGGCAGAGATGCACGAAGCCACGTTGTCGGAGAGTTTGATGACCTGTTGATTGCGGAAGCCGCTGTTGCAGGAACACCATTGGTCGGGCGCACCATACGCGAAATTCGACTCAGCGAACATGCTCGCGTGAACGTGGTTGGTGTTTGGGACCGAGGCCGATTTCAGCTGGCTGGGCCAGACACTCGGGTCGAAGCGTCCTCGATTCTTCTGCTGGCCGGATCGCGCAATGATATGGATGAGTACGACGAACTGTTCTGCCTATACGGGTCGAAACCCGCTCCAACCATCATCATCGGCGGGGGAAGAGTCGGAAGAGCGACTGCGAAGGGACTGCGAAGTCAGGGTATTGAGTATCGCATCATCGATCGCAATCCCGATCGTATTCGCGACCCAGAGACTTATGTCTTGGGAGATGCGGCGGAATTGGAGGTGCTGGAGAGAGCTGGGATACGCGAGTGTTCTTCCGTGGTTATTACGACTCACGATGACGATGTCAACGTTTACCTAGCGATCTACAGCCGACGCTTGCGACCCGATATTCAAATCCTCGCGAGGGCGAATCAAGACCGCAATGTGTCAACCTTGCATCGAGCTGGTGCGGACTTCGTCATGTCCTACGCCTCCACGGGTGCGAGCCAAATTTTCAATTTATTGCGGCACGGAGATATACTGTTGCTTGCCGAAGGACTCGAAATGTTTTGGACTCGGCTTCCCGATCCATTAGTCGGAACGACGCTCGCGCAGGCGAAGTTTCGACAAACGACTGGTTGCAATGTGGTCGCCATCATCGGAAACGGCAAGTACGACACCAACCCATCTGCCAACAAAGTACTCCAAGAAGGTTGCGAACTCATCGTCGTGGATGATGCGGAATCGGAAGAGAGATACTTCTCGAAGTGGGAAAGCAAAAGCGGTGATCGTCTCGGGAGACGCTCATGAAAATCAAAGGACATGGAAGATTCCTATTCCTGTTGATCCAACCGCTTTGGACAAGCGCTCGCGACCTCTTGCCGATCATTGCCGTGATCGGTTTCTTCCAATTGGTTGTTTTTCGACAGGCTTTACCGAATCTGGGGAGCATCCTAGTCGGTCTTGCCTGTGTCGTCTTGGGCTTAAGTCTCTTTCTGATCGGGCTGGAAAAGGGATTATTTCCGATCGGCAAAACGATGGCCGCTGATTTTGCTCAGAAGGGGAACGTTTTTTGGCTGGTTGCGTTTGCTTTCGCCTTGGGAGTTGGGACCACGTTTGCGGAACCTGCACTCATTGCCATCGCCGACCGAGCTGAAGAATTGCATGCAATGAGATACCCATCTGAGTTGGTTTCAGATCCCGAATCTACGAATGCGAATTCATCGAAGTTGGGTTTTTCACTCGTTCTCAGGACCACCGTTGCGATATCCGTGGGTGTCGCCTTGATCCTAGGAGTCGTTCGCATTCTAAAAGGATGGCCCATCCAGTATGTCATTATCGCTGGGTATTTTCTCGTCATTCTCCTAACGCCGTTCGTCCCGAAGGAATTTGTTGCCATTGCTTACGATTCCGGAGGCGTGACGACTTCGACCATCACTGTCCCGCTAACGACGGCATTGGGCGTTGGCTTGGCATCCAGTATTCGTGGCAGGAATCCGTTACTTGATGGATTTGGTCTAATTGCGTTCGCGTCACTGACTCCCATCTTGTTTGTCCTGATCTTGGGGATTTTCTACCGATGAAGCCCCTGGAGACATTCGCCATTACCCTTTTGGGCACGCTCCGCGATGTGCTTCCCATTTGCGTGGTCATCGCGTTCTTTCAATTTGTCGTTCTGCGGCGGCGCATCGCCAATTTGCGATCGGTTCTCGTGGGTTTAGGGGCCGTCGTATTAGGCTTGGCCCTTTTTCTTGTTGGCCTGAACATGGCACTTTTCCCACTGGGGTCGGCCATGGCGACTCAACTGACCTCGCCTGCATTCGTTTCCTCGGGAAAGGTCGGTTCCGCAGAAGACGGTGAGCGTCAGATGCCACCTTGGTACCGCTATTATTGGACATATTTGTTTGCATTCGCAGTCGGCGCGGGAACAGCATTTGCAGAACCCGCGCTGATTGCTGTTGCGTTGAAGGCGCAGGAGGTGTCGGGCGGAACGATTCAAGCTTGGGTACTGCGCATCGCAGTCGCACTCGGAGTTGGCTGTGGAGTTGCCGTCGGTTCGCTACGCCTTATTTTGGGAATTCCACTCCCTTATTTGATTGCTTCCTCTTACTTCATTGTGATGTTGCAGGTTCGCTACGCTCCGAAACAAATTATACCGCTGGCTTTCGATACGGGTGGGGTTTCGACATCGACGGTCACCGTGCCGCTGATTGCCGCTCTCGGTCTTGGCTTGACGGAGCAGATACCCAATCGCGATCCTTTGGTTGATGGATTCGGCATGATTGCATTCGCCGTTCTCTTTCCGATGATCACCGTTATGGGCTATGCTCAGATAGCGACTTGGCGGAGTAGGAAATCGCTGCAAGATCAGGGATCGGCAGAAACAACAACAAAGCGAAAACGATTCAGTAAGTTTTGGAGATAGCTTGATCGCTACGAATTTTGTCCTATCGTCTTTGAATGGGAATACAAAATGCACTTCAAATTGATTGTGGCCTTCGTCGATGATGACAAGACGCAAGATGTGATGGCGGCGGCCCGACAGGCTGGAGCCACAGGAGCAACCATCATTGGCAACGCTCGAGGCGAGGGCTTGAGGCCCAAGAAGACGTTCCTCGGCCTAGCCCTTGAAACCCAACGAGACGTCATTCTATTTCTAGTTGAACAGCACTTGAGCCGCACAATCCTGGAGACCATTGAGCAGGTCGGAGAATTGGATACGACGCCAGGTACGGGAATCGCAATTCAACTAGATGTCGAAGATGCCGTTGGAGTCAGCCATCAAATTCAGAAGCTAACCCAAATCGTGGAAGGTAGACTATGAGCGAGCGAATGATCATACGCGTTTCGGATGTCATGAAGCGAGAATTCGATCTGGTGGATGGTAAATTGACCGTCAAAGAGGCTCTTCTGTCGATGCGCTTTCCTGAGACCCGAGCTCTGATCATCGACAAGCGAGATGCGGATGACGAATATGGTATCGTGCTCATCTCTGACATTGCCAAAAAGGTACTCGCCAACGATCGATCGCCCGACCGAATCAATTTGTACGAGATCATGGCTAAACCGGTCCTAAGCGTAAGACCGGAAATGAATATTCGATACTGCGCGCGATTGCTGGAACGATTTGGGTTGATGCGCGCTCCTGTCATCGACCAAACCCGCGTTGTCGGCATCGTCAGTTTCCACGACTTGGTGCTGCGAGGCCTGCGAGAGTTGTTGCAACGCGAACAGCACGACTCTTCATCGTAAGTCACGAAACCTACGTTTGCCGACTCGGGAAGCGCGGCAGCAGACCATTTACCGACCTGACACGTTGGCGAGGGACGCGACTGCTTCTTCCTGCTTAAGCAGAAGGATGTGCTTGGAGCTTCCCTGTCTTCAGCTCGTTTGATTGTTGACTTGGAACATGCGGCGCGATTCCAAAGGATTCGCATCCGAGCCGATGCTCCTTCATGCAGTCATGTCGAGTAAATCGTTCATGACGGGCGCGACAAGAACTTTTTGAAGGCCCGTAGGGTTGCTTCAGAGACATGATGCTCGATGCCCTCGGTGTCGGCACGGGCAGTCGATTCGTCGATGCCAAGCGCGATCAGAAAATTGAAGACGATCTGATGCCGCCGGTTCGCGTTTTCGGCGAGCTTCTTTCCGGCTGAAGTTAACGAGATGGGCCCATAAGGTTCGGATTCCACCCAACCATCACGAGACAATCTCGCGATGGCTCGATTCACAGAAACATGGCTGACCGCGAAGTGTTTCGCCAGATCGACGACGCGGCAAGTGCCGGTACGAGAGATCAAATCCGCGATTGCTTCCACGTAATCTTCGGCTAATTCCGAAGCGTGGTCCTGACGCGTCCGGGTGTGCTGATTCGATTGGGAAGCAATTTTCTTGGACATCATGTTTCTTTGGGTCATAAGTTGCTGAATCGATGCCTTCAGGCAGGGGGACCATTGTCGGTCAAAGTTCGTTGCTTAGTATTCCACAGGCTTGATTTCTCATAAATTTGAGGCTTTTCTCCTTGAACTCGTGGAGAAGTGGTAATTACGGAAAAAATGCAATCAATCGGGGACGGGGAAAATCAGATCCCCTTCAACGAACGTCGCCGAACCGCCCAGGTCGAATCCGTGAATATTCCGTCGAAGCGTACGCTTTACATCACTGACCCAAGTTTAACCGATTTGCCTGAAAAATCTAGATACAACTTGACCGAGATTTAGCCTTAGCTACAATAGACGTTGATTGTGTAGCCTAGGCTACATTTTGGGAAATCTCTTTATCGGAAGGTAGGTTAAGATGTTCTTGAGTTTGAGCAAGCGACGATCGTTGGGATTCACGCTTGTCGAATTACTGGTAGTCATCGCGATCATCGGTGTTCTCGTCTCGTTAATCCTGCCCGCTGTGCAGGCTGCGAGAGAAGCCAGCCGTCGCATGTCCTGCCAGAACAATATGCACCAGTTGGGACTGGCTTTGCACAACTATCATGGTACGTTCCGAGTTTATCCGCCGGCTTTCATCTCGAACGTGCGCCACCCCCAGCGCGATCCAGATACGCTGGATGGACCAAACGGTTTTGCATGGGGCGCGTTGATCCTGAATCAGCTCGATCAGACGCCCATTTACAATCGAGTCGATTTTCATGAGCCATGCTGGTCATCGCGAAATGAGGGTGTTGCTCGTCAAGCGATCAGTGTGTTTGTTTGCCCATCAGCGAGTGGAATTATAGGACCGGCTTCCATCCGCGATGCGTCCAGAGACGTCTTGGCAGTCTTTGCACGCTCGACCTACGTGGCAAATGCGGGGCAGGAGGAGCCTTGGGGTGACGCTATTGAAGATGCTTCCATGATTGCAGACGGACCGATGTACCGAAACTCGAGCATTCGAGAGGCCGATGTGACGGATGGACTCAGCTCCACTGTGTTTCTTGGCGAACACGCACCGGTGTTGAGCGACAAGACCTGGATCGGCGTCGTTCCTGGAGCCCAGGTTTGCACGAACAGTCCCGCGAAATTTCCAATAACTGAGTGCGATCGAGCCGCAACCTTAGTGAATGTTCACAGCGGCCCTGCAAGCAGTGAGACAGATCCGCTTGTCGGGTTTCCGCCGATCCATCCTCCCAACAGTCCGCTTTGCCACGTCTGCCAAATGTATTCCGAGCATCGAGGCGGTTGCAATGTCGTACTGGGAGACGGCAGCGTTCGCTTCATCTCGGCATTCATCCATCAGCCGACGTGGGCAGCTCTCTCTTCGATTGCTAAAGGAGAAGTGGTCGGTGAATACTAGGCGCCCCAAAAACGTGCGCGACAGCAAGTTGCATCGTCTCTGGAAATCGCTAACCGCCTTCCTAGCCGTCTTTGCTATGAGCGGATGGTTTTTTCTCTGGTGGCTATCTCGTCCACCAGCGGTGTCCTTGGAGAACTTGAAATACATTCAACTGCTTCGGACCGCCGTCTCCTCGCAGAGCAAGGAGATGCTGCTGCGTGTTGAAGGCGCGATCGAAGAATTGGCATCAAAGCAGCAAGTCAGCGATTCCGAATACCAACACTTTGCAAAAATTATCTCGGTAGCACGCGAAGGCAGATGGCAGCAAGCTGACCGCATGGCTTATGCATTTGAGGAGGCGCAGCTCAGTCGAAGCAGGTGAGGAATGATTCTCGAAGGACGGGTCGGCGTCGGTTCACGTTCTAGCGCTCCGAGTCGGTACTATTTTTCTTCCTGGTTTTCCAACTC
>JBBIUE010000075.1:0-25208 GCA_037440405.1 Pirellula sp.
TGTTTAAGGTTCCAAGTGACGGCAGGTCGTTCGCCTACGGCTGACGGTTAAACGATACTAGTCCTTAATCAAGCGAACGCCATGGCGTTCGCTTGATTAAGGACTAGTTGAAGGCGAGCAATTGCTGGCCGGTGATGGCCCCGCCATCGTCCGCTCCATTCAACTAGTCCGCACCTCCGCCCCCGTCTACCATATCGAGGTCCACGGCCAGCACGTCTACCAGGTCGGCGAGCTTGGGCTGCTGGTGCATAATAGTTGTCCCGAGGACGCACTAAAAGCCCTAGCGAAGAAGTTGCGCCTAAACATCACCAGCCCAACAACAAGGGTATTGTTGGAAAATGCGAATACAACTGTTTCAACTTTCATCGGCAAGTATCGGCAAAGCAGGATTCTTCGAGAATTGCCCAGCGATGTACTCGATATGCCGTTGAGCGAAGCTCTTACCCATAGTTCTAAGGTACGGAAATTGCTAACCGATGCTCGCTTTTTAAAAAGCAATACCCATGGTTAAAGACGAGCGAATTTCCACAGCTATCGAACGACTACTTTGTAACAATCCGTCGTGGCGTTTGATTGACTTTTGGGAGGCGGATGATTGTGCAGTGGGCATTGCAAACAGCACTGGCTCAAGACTCATGTATGTGTCGGTTTTCGATATGTTGCCAAACGGATATGAGTACGTGGGCGAAAGATTGGACGAAGCAAATAGTTGCAACTACCCAACCGGAAAAGTTGAGTCGCTTGAGGAATTGGAGGCAGTAGCGCGCCGTTGGCTCAACAATGAACCGGATGTGGGTGAACCGAAATGAATTGTAAGCGCACACCAGTGCCAGTCGGAGCGGCTGGTCCGAATTTCCAGACGGTGTCATGCACGGTGATACGACATTTGGTGCGGCGGACCTTTTCAGGACTGTTGCAGTATCCGTCGGAGCCAGTCGACCGACGATCGGCAGCAGGCTAGACCCAATCGGCTATTTGGTCTGCGCCAGGTAGCTTGCCACTCGCTGTTGTTTGGAACAGGACGAGCGGGCGGCGGGCGTCTGCCCGTTGCTTCGATCTTCGTGACTCGGCAATTTGGCATGGACTTTCCAGCTCGACGCGTCACGGTGGACTGACTTTCCCCGCTCGCTCAACAGTAACCGTTCAAGGCTCACCCGCGGGCCGGTGCTCATTTGGCGGATAACGTCATCCGTTTGCTTGCAGTGATACCGCGCCAAATGAGCTCTGGCCCTGAAGGATCCTGACACGATTCGTGAACGCTTACGCACAACAAGTCGCTGACATTCCGCTCTGGGGCTGTAACAGGGGACTGACCTCCCCCGCTTGCCGAATCGCTAGTTTTCCACCGAAGTTAATCGTCGGAGCCAGAGGTGGATGATATCGCTTATGTAAGGGAGATCGGATTGCGATTGCGTGAACAGATGATCGGCGTTCGGAAGGGTGATCAATGAGGCGCCACGGGAAGGCGGAAGGTCATCGCGGCGATTGGTCACCAGCGAAAAAATTCGGAGAGCATGTTCGTAACCCAGCGTTTCATCCACGAGCGAGTGAAAAATCAGAACTTGTTTCGTGAGTCTGGAAATGGCCGCCGGCAGATCATGCTCGCGGAAATCTTCCAGCATATCGCGAGTGATCCAATAGTTCCGACCACCGATGCTAACTTGTCCTCTTCCAATCTCGACGATGTTCGGATTCTTCCGCTCGAGCAGAACCGCTAAATGATGTGTGTCGCTGGGACTGGCAATGCAGGTAACACCTCGAATGGATTCCAACTCTTCTGCACACCTAAGGGACGCGGCGCCCCCGAAGCTGTGACCGATCAAAGCCAACGGCGGCCTCCGTTGCTGCGCAAGAAAACGGATGGCGGCTCGAAGATCGATGCAATTGGTGGAGAAATTCGATTGTGAGAAGTCCCCCTGGCTGTCACCCAATCCGGAAAAGTCGAATCGGAGAACGCCCCAGCCATGTTCGGCTAGCCGGCGGCTGATCCGGACGATGGCCTTGAGGTCCTTGTTACAGGTAAAGCAATGGGAAAAAATGCAGTACCCCTTCGGCTCCTCGATCGGCTGATCGAGGATGCCGGCGAGTACATGATCGTTCCAACCTGGGAATTGAACCCGCTCGCTCCGTCGCAGTTCGTGCATGTTGATCGAGCTCAGTCGAACAACTGCTGCTTGAAGAACGTGTAAGCCAGGGCTTGCATGTAGGCAGTTTGCTCGTTGTTGGCCGCTCCACCATGTCCGCCCTCGATGTTCTCGTAATAAAGGACATCGTGTCCTTGGGCTTCCATCTTGGCCATCATCTTTCGAGCATGCCCAGGGTGAACACGGTCGTCCCGCGTCGACGTTGTAAAGAGGACCGTCGGATATTTCACTCCAGGTTGGACATTCTGATACGGCGAAAATGTTTGGATGAAGGCCCACTCCTCTGGTAGATCAGGATTGCCATATTCAGCCATCCATGACGCGCCTGCCAAAAGCTTGTTGTAACGGTACATATCGAGCAACGGGACCTGGCAAACAACAGCCTTGAACAATTGCGGATACTTGGTGAACATGTTCCCCATCAGCAAGCCACCGTTCGAACCACCTTGGATTCCAAGCTTCGATGGGGACGTAATTTTGCGCTGGATCAAATCCTCCGCAACCGCGGCGAAATCCTCATACGCGCGCAATCGATTCTCACGAAGCGCTGATTGATGCCATCGCGGTCCGTACTCACCACCACCACGGATATTCGCGACAACGTAGACGCCTCCTTGCGTCAGCCAAGCACGTCCGACATTGGCGTTGTAACTGGGAAGCAACGAAATCTCGAATCCACCGTAACCATAGAGCAGCGTTGGGTTGTTCCCGTCGAGTTGGATGCTCTCACGGTGAACCAAGAAGTACGGAATCTTCGTTCCATCGCGGCTAGTCGCGAATTGTTGCGACATCACCAATCCTTCAGCGTTGAAGAAGGAAGGTAAGTTCTTGATCGGTTTGGGATCGTTACCGACGACGCCGTGATACAAAGTCGTTGGCGTCAAATAATCGGTACTGGTCATGAAGATTTCGTCTGAATCGTCAGCATCGACAGGCACGATCGAAGTCGATCCGAACTGGGGAGCGCCCGTGAATGTTTCCCTCTTCCAACCCTGGGTTGTAGGCTTGACGACATACAGTCGGTTTTTCACATCTTCCAAGACATTGAGAATGAGGTGATTTTTGGTAAAGGTGTAACTTGCCAGTGCCGTATTTTCAGTTGGTTCAAAAACAAGATGGAAGTCGCGGCTGCCTTTGACAAACTCATCAAACAAGATGACCAAGAGACTCCCCGCCTGGTAGGACTTGCCGCCGACCTCCCAAGGCTCTCGTAGTTGGCAGGACAGGTACTGTCGCGACACGGATTTCTCTACCGAGTTCGGCAGATCGAGTTTCATCAGCGATCCGTCGGGACGACGCCAATACAATTCATCACTGTAGAATTTCAGATTGCGCACGACAAAGTCACGTTCGAAACCGGGAGAGTCATCGTGCATCGCTGCGACGGCCATATCGGTTTCTTCGCCCTCATAAATTACCGTCGCTTCCGATAGCGGTGTTCCGCGCTTCCACAGCTTGGCGATGCGCGGATAACCAGATGTCGTCATCGAACCCGGCCCGAAATCGGTGTAGATGAAGCAGTGGTCTATATTAATCCAGCCCATGCCACCCTTGGACTCCGGTCGTTCAAAGCCACCTTCGACAAATGACCGTTTCTCAAGATCATACTCGCGAGTGACGGTGGCATCCGCTCCACCACGAGATAGGGTAATCAAGCAATGTCGGTATTCGGGCCGGAGCATGTCCGCACCACGCCACACCCAATTTTCGTGCTCTTGCTTTGCGAGTTGGTCAAGGTCGATAAGCACTTCCCACTGTGGTTCATCCTTCAAGTACTCCTCCCAAGTCGTGCGTCGCCATAAACCACGTGGATTTGTCTTGTCTCGCCAAAAGTTGTAGTAGTAGTCGCCTCGCTTTGAAATAACAGGAATGCGAGCGTTAGAATCGAGAATCGTCAACAAGTCGTCTTTCAGTTTTCCAAAATCCGGATCGCTCTCCAACTTGGCCTGCGATTTCTTATTGCATTCGCGAACCCAGTCGAGCGCCGCTTCTCCGGTCACATCTTCTAACCATTGATAAGGATCGATCACATCCACTCCGACTTTTTGATCCTGAGACATGGAAGGGGACTTGAGAAAGAGGACCACCGCCGCAATTGAAATCAATCGAACAATGTTCGTGAGGGAAATCGGAACAAACATCGGAAAGCAAACTCCGTGACTTGATTCGAATAAGAGTAACGTCAAGGTATTTCGGACAGTGTCAATATCAATCTTCCGAGCAACATCAGCCGCGATCCTTGCATTGAAATGCGAGCTCCATGCCAATTCTACCAGAGGTAGTTATCGACGTCGCGAAGGCTCTTTTCTCGGATACAACGTGACATGTCCGAGTTGGTATCGTAACCTCTCGCCCAAGGATATGCTACTCGACTTGGCAAACTACCCAGGCGAGAAAACCCTACCGATTGACAGATATTCGGCACCTATTCGATGCCAGCCACTGCCTACTTGGTACCTGCCTATATCGTGCCAGCCACTTTCCTGCTGCGCCCCTGCCAAAGTAGCAAGGATCGACTAAGTCCCTGCCATCGGATTCTCAGATGATCCTGTTAGGTCGGCGCCGTCACTTGTCGAATGGTCGCCGCATTGTTCGAATGTTTGGGGGCATATGAGGAGGTGCCTGGTGGCGTGTTTGGCAAATGTCGTGCCAGCCATGATCAACGTCGTTAACGCCAGAGCAAGCAAGTTCGTAAAAGATTGAATCAAGTGATGCGCAGTTCTACCTCACGGTGACACGATGCCGATTTCATCGCATTGAAACGGAGCATCGCAACCGACGTACGGGCAATCGCAAGAAACGAAAGAGACTGACATCGACCAGTCTCTTATGACATCCTTTGGGTTATAGGACCTGGTTGGCCAATTGTCAGCCCTGCAGGTCGGCCCCATGAAAGCGAGTAACCCTGCGACCATCGCGCAAACTCTACCGACGCAGAAAACGTTTGAATCATGAAAAACTATGAGCCGAGACCGTTGGATTCGGTCGTTAGGCAGCGTTGGCGTCCTTTTCAGGCAGTTTCAATCGCTCTCAAATTGCCGAGACGAGCCCCACCAACAACAGCAGACCGATTGCACCGTGAAGAATCCAGAAAATGGGCTGGCGAGGAATACCCTGGCTCGTCTGCACACCCAGCAAAACAATGAATAACACCGTGCAAATGATGACCGGTACCAAAGGTGACCGACGCGCCAGTAATCCCATCGTCAGCAAGAAGACGCAGCCGAGGATACGAACCCAGTCGTTCAAATCGAACTTCAGGCCAGCCACCGGCCAGTACAGGAGACCAGGAACAAGATAAAGAACCGCAACTCCAAAAAGGGCCTTCGAGGCAGTATGCTTTTCGCTTCGTTGCAGAGTGCCAGTCATTACCATGAGAATACACCTTAGAGATGAAGTGGATTTCGTTGGAGAGATCCGGAATGTTTACTCCGCTTGTTGTCCCATTGCAACTCCCTATAGCTTCAGCAACAGCAATATCCAGAGACTTGATCGTCATCGCCCGGCGATCAAGACGTAATCGACCTCGACGCCCGGTCGGGGCCAGCCAACACTTGGTCGGATCCAGTCATTCTGCGACCGGCTCGATCGTCTTCGACCTCAATTGCGTTTCGGCCTGGTATATTCTTAACTGCCGCACGCTGGAATGGTGCTTGCCCTCGTCAGCTAGTTTGCAAGGAGGGGTGATTCACAGGCTTTTGGTAAGAGCATGAAAGTTGCGTCGAACTATGAATAACCGTGGACTGTGATGAGAATTCTCTTTCTCCACGGCTGGCACAGTGTTCCCGGGGGTGTGAAGCCGACCTATCTCAAAGAAGCTGGACACGAGGTCATTAATCCGGCACTCGACGATGATGACTTCGACGCAGCCCTCCGCACGGCCCAAGCCGAATACGTCCAGAACAAGCCCGATGTAATCGTCGGCTCGTCCCGTGGCAGCGCCGTCGCCATGAACATCGAGAGCAGGGACACGCCTCTCGTCCTGCTCTGTCCCGCTTGGAAGAATTGGGGAACGGTTCGTAAGCTCAAGCCGAACTCGATGATCCTCCACTCACGTAAAGACGACGTGATTCCCTTCAGCGACTCCGAAGAACTCGTTGCCCAAAGCGGCCTACCGTCAGAGGCACTGATCGAAATCGGAAACGATCATCGCTTGGCCGATCAAGAGTCGCTGTCGGTCACGCTGTGGGCGTGCCAATGGTTAGGTTCGGGAAACAAGCTACCCTGGCTAGATGAAGAGGAGCAATCACCAAACGCTTCGTCAAACAACAGCAAGTCCACTTCGCACGCCGAAGGCGTTTACATCTGTGCGTCCTGCGGAGAAGAAATCGTCATCCCTCTTGATCTCACGGAAGGTTTTATACAAAAGTACGTTGAAGATTGCCCAGTCTGTTGCCGTGCCAATACAATCCAGGTACATATCCTTCACGATGGGGTTATTCAGGTTTGGGCGGAAACTGAGCTGGATGATGATTGATCCCCGGTTGCCACTTTGAAGGATCATGCCACACAAGAAAGCCAACTTGCAGGAGAAAATCTGCATCGTTTGTGGGAGGCCATTCAATTGGAGAAAGAAGTGGGAAAAGGTCTGGACTAAAGTGACGGCTTGCAGCAAGAAATGCAAACGAGCTCGTGATGCTTAAGCCGCTAAGCCTAGAAACGATTCGAAAAACTGGAATTGCCTGACAGGATGCTTGATTGGCTGGAAGGATGACTACCTCACGTTCCAGCTTTGACAGAGCACGTGGGGATCGCTCCTTATGGCGAGCAACTCCCATCTCATCTCTACAGCGAATGGATTCGATCGCAATGGATGGATCATGCCTTGAGGTGAGCTGCGCTTTGCAGGTGCTTCATCGATTTTCCTTTCTTTCTCTCGTACAATCGGAGGGTTGGAAAAGATCTGAGTCACTGCTGAATGAAGGCCACATTCCATGCGTCATGGTTCTCACCTCGACCCACCGAATCGATTCGAGTCGATTCGTAGGGAAGCAGACCTGGAACATTTAGATTGGGACCAGGAGTATCTGCGCGAGATTGCCCATCGCAATATTGAGTATATCGACGATACTTCCAAAAGTATCGTTTCGGAGAATGCTTCTCCAGATATTCCCTTTCGATACAGCATCAATCCATACCGGGGATGTGCTCATGCATGTTCCTATTGCTACGCTCGTCCGGGTCACGAGTACTTGGGATTCAATGCGGGGCTCGACTTCGAAACCAAAATCGTCGTCAAGCGGGAGGCTGCCCAGTTGTTTCGTGAATTCTTGTCAAACAAGAAGTGGAAACCTGAACCGATTACTTTTTCGGGCGTCACGGATTGCTACCAACCGGCGGAACGTGAATTTCGCCTGACGCGGCAATGTCTTGAGGTGGCATTGGAGTTTCGTCAACCAGTGAGCATCATCACCAAAAACGCCTTGGTTTTGCGGGACTTGGAGATTCTAAAGCAACTCGCTGCCGACAATCTCGTTCATGTTTATCTTTCGATCACCAGCCTTGACCCCGAGCTGGCTCGCGATATGGAGCCGCGAACGAGTGTTCCTACCGCGCGATTGCGGGCGGTCCGTATGCTTGCTGATGCGGCTGTTCCCGTCGGCGTGATGACGGCTCCGATCATTCCGGGACTCAATGACTCAGAGATTCCACAACTTTTGAAAGCCGTGAAAGAAGCAGGGGCGATCACAGCCAACTACATCTTGCTGCGTCTCCCTCTGACCGTGGAACCCGTTTTTATCGAATGGTTACAGCGGGTTCGTCCCCATGTTCAGGAAAAAGTGCTGAGCCGAATTCGGGAGTCGCGGGGCGGCAAGCTGAACAGTTCGACTTGGGGCGAACGAATGGTCGGCCAAGGGCTGTTTGCTGACCAAATTCGAAACATGTATCGAGTCTTCCGACAAAAGTACGGGCTGGATCGTGACATGACCCCGCACAACTGCGAACTGTTTCAGCCTCCAACTTCGAATTCAAAACAGCTGCGACTATTCTAGTGCTTTGCCAAACTCAAAAATGCGGGTTGCTATTGGTTCGTGGCGTTGGCTTCTAGCCTGCTAGTATGCGGAAGAATGCGATTGGCAGGCAGGATGCCTTCCCCAGTTCTAGGTTCGACGTAGGATTCGTTGGACGCTAGCCGTTGATTCAAGCTCTTGCTGTCAGAGCTTGCCTCTGTGCACGGCAGGCGAGCACGATACGAATATGATCATAACTGACCATGCCATGCAGTGCCTCGAACAAGGGTTTAAGTCGTTGTGTACCGTCCAGGTAATCCGCTGCCAGCTCGATGCGCGAAATCTCGATTGGGTCTACCCAACGAGTCGCGTCCGTAATGCGATCATTGGCAATGAAGAGAAGCAAGTAATCGTTTACCGTCGAAATGGCTCGGTCCAATTTTTCGGCGATTGCTTCGATGGCGACACCGGCTCGAAATAGATGGAAAGCTTCGAGCGCCGACGCGGAAATCGTCGGTGTTCCACTCGCCCCTCTGCTGCTGGTCGCCGTCTCGGGGGAAGGAATCACGTTCGCGTCCAAGGAATGCTTCTGGCAGTAGTTGAAAATAAGCTCGATTACTTCCGAGCCGAAGTCGCGTCGTTTCTTCTCTCCGATGCCGTGGACCTTCAAAAGACCTTCCGATGAGGTTGGGCGACGCCTTGCCAAGTCGCGAAGAGTCACGTCCGAAAAAACCACGAATGCAGGAACCTTCAACAAGGAGGCCTTCGCCCGCCGCCAGGAGGCGAGATGCTCGAATAAACGACGATCGACGCCCTCCCACGAGTCAATTATGCTCTTTTGAGTCAGCTCACGCTCGCTATCTTCCGATCCGATGGTCTCGAATAGCGTGACTTCCGCATCGTGAAACAATAATTGCTGGCCACTTGGAGTGACTTGAAGCAACGAAAACTCTTTGTCCAAGCAAGTGAGAAAGCATTGAGCGACGAGCTGATCCAACCAATCGCGGACTTGTTCGATCCGATGAGACTTCAACAGGCCCCAGGTACTGAGCTTGTCGTGTTGCATTTGCAAGATCTTTCTGTCCTTGCTGCCAACCAGCACTTTTGCGACATGATGTGCACCAAATCGTTGTTTGACGCGCACCACGCAGGAAAGGATCATTCGTGCCAATGTCAGACTATTCTGAACCTTGGGAAACAGCCCCAGACAAACATCGCATGATTGGCACTTTTTTTCAAAGTGCTGCCCAAAATGTTGAACTAAGAACTGATGTCGGCACCGAAACGAAGCACAGTAGGATTGCATGACCTGCAATGCGCGCTTGCCCCGTTCCTCCGTTTCGTCGTTTGAGCTCTCGAAGATCCTTCGCCAGGTTAGGAAGTCCTGGCCACTATAAAGCAGCCAACATTCTGCGGGCAGTCCATCGCGTCCCGCGCGTCCACTTTCCTGCTGATAGTTTTCAATGGACCGAGGCAGTTCCGCATGAATGACATATCTCAGATTCGGTTTGTTGATTCCCATCCCAAACGCAACGGTCGCCACGATGGCCTGGATGCGATCGTTTACCAAGGCTTCTTGGTTTGCCGTCCGCTGATCGTCCGTTAATCCAGCGTGATAGGGTAGGGTTCGATAGCCAAGTTCGTTAAGAAGGTTGCTCAGTTCTTCGACCCGTTGACGCGAAATCGCGTAGATGATGCCACAATCATTGCCGTACCGTTCCAGGACATCGCAAATCTGATTCAGTCCGCGACTGCGTCTTCGAGCATAATAAACCAGATTGGGACGAAAGAAATCGCCGATCAGAATCGCTGGATCCCGCAGCTGAAGTTGCTCTATGATGTCTTCTTGCACCTTAGGCGTTGCTGTTGCCGTGAAGGCATGCCAACCAGCATCGGGTAACTTCGATCGAATACCGGCTAGGCTGCGATACTCTGGCCGAAAGTCGTGGCCCCAACTGCTGATGCAGTGCGCTTCGTCAATCACGATACTGCGAGGAGGATGAGCTTGAAGAAAATGGAGGGTCTGTTCGGTGACGAATCTTTCTGGGGAAATATAGAGAATCTTGAGTTGGCCAGCGGTTAATCGATTCGCGACTTCTGCTCGCTCCCTCCCGGAAGAAGCACTATTGAGGGCCGCTGCGGCGATCCCTAGGGCACGCATTTGATCGACCTGATCCTTCATCAACGAGATCAAAGGGGAGATCACCAAGGTCCAACCACTGCTGATGATGGCGGGCAATTGGTAGCAGAGCGATTTCCCGCCTCCGGTAGGAAGAACGACCAGCGAGTCCCGTTGGGAAAGATCGGCCGCGACTGCCTCCTCTTGCAATGGCAAGAATTGAGAGTAACCCCAAATGGCCTTGAGGGCAGAATGAACTTCGGGATTCGTCATCTTCCTTGCCTCGCGCCGGCAATGTTTAACAATGCAAAAGCCAACTTCAGCCGACAATTGTTACAATATAGGGTTTCATCGATAGCGCGCCCACCAAGAACGAACACTACAACCTTTCAAATACAAACCGAGAGAAAAGGTTCTTTTGAGGATGGGACGCAAAGTTTGTCGGCTCAAAACATTACCGCACAGAGAATCGCAGCCCAGCATGAACGATGGCTTCAATCCGACGAGAGGTTCTCCGCTATTCACGGTCGGACACTCTAATCACGAGTGGGATGTATTTGTCGAATTGCTTCGGCGCCACCACATCGATGTCCTCGTCGATGTGCGCTCCCATCCCTACTCAAAGTATGCACCTCATTTCAACATGGATCGCTTGAAAGAAGCTTTGCCGACGTCAGGCATCCGCTATCTGTTTATGGGTGAGGAGTTGGGAGGGCGGCCGTCCGAAGAGGACCTTTACGACCAAGATGGTCATGTGCTGTACTATCGACTTGCGGAAACGGCTCTCTTCCAGGCTGGGCTGGCACGAATCAAGAAGGGAATGGAAAAATTTCGCGTCGCGATGATGTGCAGCGAAGAGAATCCCGCTGTCTGCCATCGCTTCTTGCTCGTAACCAAGGTCTTAGCAAAACAAGGATTGGAGATTCAGCACATTCGCGGCGACGGAAGTCTGCAAAGCGATGGGGAATTGCGTCGAGAGGTTGATGGAGACGTCGAGCAAGGACTCCTTTTTCCAGAAATGAAAACGGACTCATGGAAATCTTTACGATCGGTTTTACCAAAAGCTCCGCCGCTGAATTCTTTGGAAAGCTGAAGGCGGCAAGCATTCGTCGACTCATGGACGTGCGGTTGAACAACCGCTCACAGTTGGCTGGCTTTGCGAAGCGAGACGACCTTGCTTTCTTTCTGCAGGCTGTGTGCCAAGCCGAGTACGTTCATGAACCTCTCCTGGCTCCGACTCAGGAAATGCTCGATCGTTACAAAAAAGGGGGCGGTCCTTGGGGCGATTATGAACAAGAATTCTTGCAATTGATGCAGGACCGACGGGTTGAATCCGTCCTCGATGCAGAAAGCTTTCGAACGCCGACGGTCCTTCTGTGCAGCGAACACACCGCAGAACATTGCCACAGGCGTTTAGTCATCGAGTACCTTCAACGTCATTGGGACGGCATCCGAGCGGTCCATTTGTAACGTCATGCTATCCTAGGTCTGTTCAAGCCGAGATGACCTATGCAACTGCTGATCAATCACTTGACGCGAATGCAGGCAGGATTCATGTGTACGGCAGGGATCGACTTAGAGAAGCGACGGCATATCCGACCCGTGACGGGACAGCCGTTGTCCCACGAACTGTTGGCCCAACACGGTGGCCCTTTTGAACTTAGGTATATCGTTGAGCTTGGGCCAACCGAGTTTGCGGGTTGCATGCCCGAAATCGAAGATCGTCGCTTTCATCCCGAATTGGCCAAGGTGGTCGATATCGCACCTCAGCAGTTGTGGCAGGCGACGCTGGATGAAGTCGCCGAGGAAAGGCTAGTGGACATCTTCGGCCCAGAACTCCAAGTGCAGCAAAGCCACTACGGCAGACCACCGACGGCCGCTGTTCCGGAACGGCGAGGATTGCGATCCCTCGGCTGCTATTGGGCCCACCAGCCTTGCATCACTATCCAACATTTTGGCGGAAAGGTTCGCGTGAGATTTCGATTTGTCGAGAACAACTTGGAATATGAAGTTCCCGTAACCGACCTTCGCTGCTACCAAGCAGACCATGTTACTCCTTGCGAATCCACGGTGGCAGAATGGCAAGCCATGATGGCACAGCGGACTTCAGTTCTGACAAGCGTCGGTCTATCGCGGCCTTATCGCTACTACGAAGATCGACAGCCCATGCACTGGCTGCAGATCAACAATGTTCATTTGTGAAGGATGAGATCCGCTTGGGCGCTATGAACGGACGGCTCAGAAATCACGTTCGCACAGGACGCGCCGCTACATTCTCGCTTGCGGCGATAGGGAAAACGACTTTTCAAAGCGTTTAGGGGCAATTCAAGATAATACCAGGAGAGACTTGCACCAGCGATCGTCACCAGCGACAAAAACAAGAGCCGCGTTAGGCCCTGATCGAGCCATGGTTGATGCAACCCGTCAGCCAACAATCGGACCGGAAAGGGTGCGAAGTTGTGAAGGACGTAAATACCATAACTGATCTTGCCGATGTAACGCAACCAGCGCGACTCCAGCAGAGGCTTGGCAGGGCCCTGCACTCCCTGGGAACAACGAACGATCAGCCAACCAAAGAAAACGAGCAGCGACCAATGGTCACTAGCTGCAACGATGGGGGTGGGAGTAGCCCCCATCGCTTGCCGAAGCACGACGATGATCAAGGCGACGAGAGCTGCTATCCAGGCATAGTCAACAAGCGGACTTCGCCAGCCCTTCTGAGCTGCATAAGCAATCAAGGCTCCTAACCCGAGCGCATCCAGATTCGGAATCGGAAGAACGGTCCACAAAGTCCAGTCGGGAGCGAATGTGGGAATAGCGATCCGCGTTAGCATAGCGATGAGGACTATTGCCAACATCGATGGAAGTAGCCATCGCCGTCCGACGAATAAGACGATGGCCGGCCACACGAGATAGAACTGTTCTTCGACGGCCAGCGACCAAAAGTGAGAGATCGGGCCATGCCACCCCCCCCGATCGAAAAAGTAGAAATTCGAAAGATACAGAACATGCCAAACGATTGTGTCGCGCACCGGAGGAATGTTCAGCAACAAGGCGATGGCCAAGACGGCATAGTACAACGGAAAAATTCGCAAGAATCGTCGGGCATAAAACGCCCTCAAGGCATGTACCCGGTCATCGTAATCGCGGCACCGCAGCAAGATGCCGGTGATGAGAAAACCGCTGAGGACGAAGAACAACTGGACACCTGCGGTGCCCCATTCGAATCCAAGGTGATAGCTTTTCGGCACCCAATGCGAGAACGCAACGGCAATCACCGCAAACGCACGGAGCGCATCCAGCTGCGGCATGTAGTCGGTTGTTGGATCGGGGGTGTGCGATTGCGATGCGGTCATGAAGATCAACGAGAGTATGCTCGTATTGCTCTGAAAAGATGAATACTGAATCGAACCACGCTGCGCGAATTCGCAGCACAGCAACCAACGCACGATTTTTCACTTCCAGCCCACCACAAAACCATTACCAAGCCGATGCATCGGCTTGGACACAACGGTATTGGGAAAGGCACTTAGCGCGGATTGAGAACATTCCGTCTCTCCCTACGTACGTAATCAATTTGACGCGCACCATGGACGTTCCATGAATGGGAGGATCATCGACACGCGCTCAATCTCAGCTGCTAATGGAGTCTAGCTCAGGATTACTGCGGCGGTCCTATTCTTAAGGTCAACCGGTGCAATCAGAATTTTCAATACAAGCAGCCCGATCATCAGCTTGCGAATCTAGAAGGGGTCCGTCCAACAGAGAATGATCCGACGTGAAAGGCCTAAAGGATTGCGACAGGGAAGGGATATCAACACTTCTTCTTGGGAAAAGTACGTTGCTTCCGCCGGCTGCTTTAGAGTCTGGCACGACGGCTTTGACTTACGCTTTGCGCATGACCGAGCGACCTCCGGAGCGAGCGACAAGACCCCGAATTTCGAGCACGCTGATCGTGCTCAATACTCGAGCCACCGGAAGTTGACAGGTCTGAACGACGACATCTAAATCGGTCGGTATGGTCTGGATGGCTTGGAGAACGAGCTTCTCTTGATCGTTGAGCAACAGCTCTCGTGGATTGAGTACTTTCTGATCAGGTTTGACCGCTGCGCCCTCCATCAATGGGCCTAGATGCTCGATAACATCTTGAGCATCCTGGACGAGGATGGCACCGTCGCGAATCAGTTTGTTGCATCCTCGCGAAACGCGCGAGGTAATGGGTCCAGGAACCGCGAAGATATCGCGACCTTGCTCGCCAGCATGCGTTGCGGTAATCAGCGCGCCAGATCGCTCGGCGGCCTCAACGATGATCACGCCAACACTCAAGCCGGAGATTAACCGATTGCGTTGCGGAAACACACCCGACTTCGGCTTCGAGAACGGTGGCGTTTCGCTCGCCAAAAGGCCGTTTTCCACGATCCTCTGGGCTAGCTCCTGATGTTCCGGAGGATAGACGTCATCCACACAACTACCAAGGAAGGCGATGGTTCGTCCACCGCTATCGAGAGCGGCTCGATGAGCGACGCCATCGATGCCTCGCGCGAGTCCGCTCACGATGGTCATGCCTGCCAAGCTTAATCCGCGCGATAAGGACTCGGCAACTTGACGACCGTACAACGTTGCATGGCGAGTACCGACAATACCAATCGACAAGGCGTCTTGAGGCTGAAACTCGCCTCGACAAAAAAGAACTGTCGGAGGACTGGGGATTTCTTTCAGCATCTTGGGAAAATCGTTGTGCCAAGGAAGGACAACGCGAATCCCTTTACCTTTACAATGCTCCAAGACCCGATGAACGTCATCGCTTTTGGCCGCTTCACGAATCGCCGTTGCGACTTTAGGGCCAACGCGATCCACCTGTCCAAGTTCTGTTAGAGTTGCCCTCAACACAACTTCTGCCGATCCGAAGTACTGCAGCAGTTCCTGGAGGATGCGCGAACCAACGCCAGGAACGAGAGCTAATCGCAAATAGTCTTCCTCCCCAGAATCCTGCAGTTCCATTGGTTTGGCCATTTCTCGATTCATGGGGAAGGCGTAGTGTTGCGATGAACTGAACTCCCTAATTGTACCAAGAAAGTTAAGGCGACAACGTTGCAACAAGTTCTCCTCACGGCGATGCAGCACGAGTTAGCCCTCGATGGCTGTCGATGGCTCTCGATGCCACCATCGCTTGGACATACCTGCCCATTGCCATAAACACATTCTCCGGGGTCCGGGAGCCCTACTCTTATGATTGCAACGGAAAGTCATTGATTGCCTGACTGGAAGCAGTTTATTCGAATCGTAATAAGCAGGTACGAGCGTCTGCGAATGAAGGTGTCAGGAAGCGGCCAGAAAACGCACTTTGTAGGCTGCGTTCCAATCCGACGCTCGACAATACGCTCGAAGTCAATTAAAACTCAATGCATCGATCGACGAGCCCGCCCCAAGGCCGCCTCATCGGCGCCCGAATCGTTGGAATAAAGACGATTTTGTGACAATCGCGAATTGGTTTGCTATGATCCGATCGTTGATCAAACGTCGTTCCATGCAGGTCCTCCGAACAGTTCCCCACCCACTCTCCTTCTTTGAACCTTCAGTATCGGTTTCATCATGAATTGGTCGAACGCAAATCTACGGGTGCAATCGAAGCCTGGCCGAGTCTCTGCCACGACTATTGTCGTATTTGCTTTCATCCTGGTCGCGGAGCTGGCAACGTATGCTCAGGCTGCGGAACCATTTCAGGTTGGCTTTGCTAAACGCGAGATCACACCCACGGAGCCGATCCGCTTGAGCGGGTACGCCGTTAGATCGAGTCCGTTTAGCGGTGTAGCCGATCCTCTGTCGGTTCGTGCCATGGCTTTCTCATCGGGCAAGGAAGGTGGCGATCGCGCGACGAAGATACTGGTTTCGATCGATGCCATTGCCGTTCCAGCGGAGATGACACGTAGGATCGAACGTTGGCTCTCGCAATCGTACCAACTCGGTCGCCCCGACTTCGTCATCGCTTGTACCCATTCGCATACCGCCCCACACCTGTCAGGGACCCTGAGAAACCTGTACTCCGTTCCGTTGAGCGAAGCAGAGATCGCTGCTATTGACCGTTACACCAACTTTGTCGAATCCCAAATGAAAGCAGCTATCACCGAAGCGATCGAACATCGGCAAGCTGCTACGATTTCGACGACGGTGGGAACGGTGAGATTCGCATCAAATCGCCGAGGCATCGTTAGTTCAGCCGAAAACGAGGCGGCAGGAATCGATCGAGCCCCATACGACCACCAGTTGCGGATGCTGCGTATCGAATCCAACGGTCAATGGATCGGCGTCGTCTTTCAATATGCCTGCCACTGTACGACGATCTCGCCGGACATCAATCAAGTCAGCGGCGATTGGGCGGGTTTGGCTGCTGCAAAGCTTGAGCAACTTCATCCAGGCATCACAGCGCTGCCAGTCATTGGATGCGGAGCCGATTCCAATCCGCAACCGCGAGGCAAATACGAAATGGCCCAGTCTCACGCGGCCGAAGTTGTGGGCGAAGTGGAACGGTGCCTGACAACCAGCGGCATATCTTTAACGGCCTTTCCAATCGGATATTTTGGCTATGCCGGCTTGGCTCCCGAGATTCCGCCCCGATCTTACATCAATGAGCAGAAGGCCTCATCCGATTTCAACCGTCGGAATTGGGCCGAGCTGATGGAGCAAACCTTGCAGCGCATGGGGCGGCTTCCTGAAACCTATCCCGCTCCGATTCATATTTGGCGATTTGGAGATACGCTCGATTGGATCTTTCTCGGCGGAGAAGTTGTGGCTGACTTCCAACGCCGCCTTAGCAAAGAATTTCCCGATCGCGAAGTTTGGGTGGCGAGCTATTGCGACGATGTCTTTGCCTACGTCGCGAGCGAACGTATGCGCGGCGAAGGGGGCTACGAAGTTGATTCTTCCATGATCTACTACGCTCAGCCAGGAAGATGGCAATCGGGAACCGAAGATCTGATCATCCGTCGAGTCCGCGACATCGCTTCGGAATTGCCCTTCGAGGATCGTGCGCTCCTACCAGAGAAATCTTGGCAGTCCATCACCGTGCCGCCCGAATTCACCGTTGATCTGATGGCTTCGGAACCTGATGTGGCTGATCCCGTCAACATCAGCTTTGGCCTAGACGGCAAGGTCTGGGTTGCGGAAATGGGCGATTATCCCCTCGGCAGTCCCAATGGCGGTCGTGTTCGATGGCTGCAAGACCTTGACGGTGACGGAAAACTGGATCGCTCCGTCGTCTTCCTCGAAGGACTTTCCTACCCGAACAGCGTCATGGCATGGAAAGACGGCGTGCTCATTTTGGCGGGATCGGAGCTCCTGTTCGCTCGCGATACCGACGGAGACGGTTTGGCCGATGCGAAAGAAGTCTGGGTAGAAGGATTCCACAGCATCGGGCCTCGGGTTTCGAATGGGGGCTCGACGGCTGGATTTACTTTTGTTCTGGCATGGGGACGCGCGAAATCGTTGTGCCTTCAACGGGTCAAAGGCTTCGCACCGATTCCGACGATGTGCGCATCCATCCAGAAACGAAGCGCGTCGAGCGCTTGGTTGGCGAAACTCAATTTGTTCGCGCTCGCGACGAGTTCCATCGGTGGTTCGGCAACTCGAACAGCCTGCCAATCTATCACTATCGACTGACACCGAAACAGAATCAGTTGGGAAGCGTCGATTTCTCGACCGTTACCCATCTGCTTGAACCAGCCGTTAGTCCGCCCGTCTTTCCCAGAAGTCGCACCGTGGATCGATTCAATGACTTGCATACGAAGAACCGATTCACCAGCGCTTGCAGTTCCATCATCTGTCGCGTGGACTGTCTCGGAGAGGAGATGCGAGGGGCGGCACTGGTCTGTGAGCCGGTCCATAATCTCGTCGCTCGCTATCGAGTTTCCCGAGAAGGGATGGAGTTCCGTGCTAACCGTTTTGCGACGGATGCGGAATTCGACTTTCTGGCAGCGACTGACCCATGGTTTCGCCCCGTCCGATTGGCGAATGCCCCAGACGGCACGATCTGGCTTTTGGATATGCAGCGGCGAGTAATTGAGCACCCCGAGTGGATTCCGGAAGCTTGGCAACAGCAAGTTGATATTCGCGACGGAGCCGGCCTCGGCCGAATCTATCGCATCCGGCGGTCGGATTTCCATCCCATGGTATTGGCCGACCTGGATTCGAAATCGCGTGAGGAGCTGGTCGGTCTGATGTCCAGCTCGAACGGTGCTCTTCGCGACCTAGTTCAACAACAATTGCTGTCGCGCGGTGAGCCTACGGCTGATGAACTGCTCGCAATTGCGAGGTCAGCTCCTTCATCCCAGGTTCGACTGCAGGCATGGTTTGCAGCTAGCCAACTCGCTGAGGATCCCCAACCCGTTTGGAAGGAAGCCTTGAGCGATCCGGATCATCGAATCATCGAGTGTGCGCTGGAAGAAGCTGATGGATTGCGATTCGATTTGGAGACGCAGCAACACCTCCGAAGCTTGCTCGATGGGGGCCACATACCGGTATCGACTGTGTTCGCAATCGCCACTTCTGCCGTCTCTTGGAAGGATTCCATCTCCGCCCGTGAGCTGGTTACGATTCTTGCTTCGAATTACTCCGACCAACCGGAAATCGTGTGGGCGCTGTCGCATGTCGAGGGAGCAAAGGCGGAGCAAGCCATTGAAGGATTATTGCTTGGAATCAAGCAACAGCCAGAAGCCGTCGATGCTTTATGGAATGCATGGACTCGATGCCTGACGAAACTAGTCGCGAAAATCGATGCCGCGAGCCGAGAGCGGCTTGCCCAAGAACTGATCAGCGAACTTCAAAGCATTGAAGCCAAATCGAAGTCGCCAACCCAGCAAGCCCTACTTTTTTCACTAGCCAAGCAAACAACAGAACCAGCATCAACCGGTTGGCAGGCACAAATTGCTCAGCACCTCAGCGCGATTCTCGAAAATGCAGACGAGGCGGTATCGGTTCGCTCCCGCTTCCTTCCGCTTTTGGGATCACCAGTTTTTGGTTTGGACTCGAAGGTGTCTGCACTTCAGAATTTGCTTGCCAGCCATCAACCGCCACAGATTCGGGACGCTGCTATCGAGGTGGCTTATCAAATTGATTCTCCGAGAATTGCATCGTGCATGATCGAGGTCTGGCCTTCGTTGTTCTCGCCGGAGCGATCGCGCGTCGCCACAACGTTGATGCAGCGAGAGTCCTGGCTGGATTCTTTCCTGGACGCGATGGAATTGGGTACGGTACGAGTGCGCGACCTGGATGCGTCGACGGTGCAACTGTTGAAGGCAAACTATCGTCTTGCTGTACGCGAGCGATTCGAGAAGCTGGTTGGTGGAAGCGATCAGACTCCGCGCAAGGAGATCGTCGATCGCTACCTGGGGGCGATTCCTGCCAGCGGCGATGTCGAGCGTGGCCGGACCCTGTTTCAGCAGCACTGCGCCACCTGCCATCAGCCACAACAAGCTTCGGCTGCTTTGGGGCCATCGTTGGCTGGTCTCAATCACTGGACGCAATCGCAATGGGTGAACTCCATTCTCGATCCCAATCAAGCTGTTGAACCTCGATACCTGCAGTACCAGGTATTAACCCATACCGGTCAAGTTTTTGCCGGGGTGATGGAACATCGCGACGAGCACCACTTGCGCATCGTCGCTGCGGACGCTAGGCGATTCGACATCGAGAACAAGGACATTGCCGAGATTCGCGATTCGAAAATTTCGATGATGCCAGAGGGTTTCGAAGAAAAACTTTCACCCTCCGATCTGGCTGACCTGATCGCTTTTCTGCGCCAAATGTGAGCAAGCGCTTTCAGTCCGACTTTCGCTCGATTGCGGTTCAAACGAGTTCCATCAACTCGCGAACGGATCGCGCTCGGGTCGATGACGCAGGCTGTTTGCCTCCGCATCCTCGAGAAAGGTTCCACTCGCAGGATCGATGGTCAACGTTCTTTTGAGAATCCAAGCTAACGCCGCCGCATGACAGACCGTGTGTGAGTTCCGCATGATCTGGCTGTTCACGACGGTCGGCTGTCTCGATTTCACGGAATCGAAGAAGTTCCGAGCATGCAAGGAGACGTCCAAGCCGGATGTTTTCTTGTAGCGTTCGCCGAGCTCCTTCATCAGCGATGCCGGCTCGACCACGATCTCGCCGCTGTCGCCGGTTTCTACCCAGCCGTCTTCACCAACAAATCGCACCGGACAAGTGCCCAGTCGTTGAATCCAACCCGGTCGCTCTTGGAAAGGTGTTTTGAGAAAATCCAAAATGAGAGTGACGCCATTGTCGCAGTGACCGGTAATCCGAGTGTCGCTAGGCTCAAAACGAAGCGGCATCGTCTTGTCCGCCTGGTTAGCCCATTGGCACAGGTCGACCGTGTGCGCTCCCCAGTCAAGCAACTTGGCACCGGAGTCGAAGTCCCAATAGCCTCGCCAACCCCCAGCAACATAGTTCTTGTTGTAGGGTCGCCACGGTGCCGGACCGAGCCACAGGTTCCAATCAACGATCTCACGATCAGGTGAAGGTTCAGCGGGTAGCCAACTGTTATCCAGTTGCGGTTCGTAGACCGAGGCAACAATCGTATGTATGCGACCGAGTTTTCCCGATTGTGCCAACTCAACTGCGGTGACAAAATTGGGGACGCTCCGACGTTGCGTGCCCGCTTGAAAAATTCGCCCCAAACTTGAGAACTCGTTGTCGATGCGTTCACACAACTCAATCGTGAGGCCGCAAGGTTTCTCGCAGTAAACGTCCTTGCCTGCTTGAGCTGCCATGATCGATGCATGGGCATGCCACCGATCGCCGGTACCGATCAACACGGCATCAATATCTTGCCGAGAAAGCAATTCGCGAAAGTCTCGGTACACCTGGCAGTCAGCATTGCCGTAGTGGTTATCGACCAAGGCCTTGCCAGCCTCGCGTTTTGACGCTTGGACGTCGGCGATTGCAACGCACTGGACATCCGGAAGCTGCAGCATGGATTGCAAATCATAGGTAGCTCTGGGGCCAATGCCGATCACACCCAGCGTGATCCTCTCGCTCGCTGCTATGGATCCGGACAATCCCAACGCCTTGCTCGAAACGATCCAAGGCGCTGCTAACGCCGCCCCAGCTGTCAAACTGTTTCGGATCATCTTGCGTCGACTAACCAAACCTGATTCGGCAATGCGCTGGCGAGACATGGCATTCATCCTCGTTCATTAGGTGGGAAAGAAAAACCGGCGGGACGACTCGGCGATGGCTACTTGAAAGAAAAAGGAACAACCAGCGATGCTGGTTTCCGAATTCAGCTTTCATTTAGCATCGATCGACTATTGTATTCCCAAACTTGTCCTTAATCGACAAGGTCTGGCGATCCCCTTCCCAGTTAGGTTAGGCGCCCAGCTTGGGAATTATTTGGAAGGATCGCGCGCTCAGCTCGCAGCATGAACTTTGAAGTTTCGCTATTGGTCGTTTGAATTGAATGATCGCGGCCTGCGACGTCACGGCGTGTTGATTTAGTCGAATTATCGGCCGCAGATCGCTAACTTTCGACGAGATTTGCAGAGATTTGAAAGCAACAACCGGAGGCTATGGACGTTTTCGGGGTGGAGTTGCAATTGAAAGCTGAGCGAAGAAGTCGAAGCGAGCAAGATTGCCACCGACCAACGCAAGAGTCGTGATCACCCGTCCGACGGATCAGCTCAGTCGAGCGTGGTCGTTAGCAACTTACTTGCCACTCTAACAAACTCCGCCGCATCCTGGCTTGTTGATTTAATCAGCCGAAACGCGATAGCGTCCGGTTGTTTCTCTAAGACCACTGGAAATTTAACCGTGAGCTAGCGCTCTACGGCTGATCAAGCGACTATATCAACAAGCCGCATCCTGGTCGGGAATGCTTCAGTTGAGATCGAGACCGAGCGCACTTGCCCATCTGTCATGGTGCCAATAATTATCAACTTAATACCCCCAGTAGTTCCTCGGAAGAGGACGCTCAAAAGGAAAAGTGAACCGCAATGCGTGCACGCAGATCATCGAATCGAAGCACAAATAACGGCATCTTTTCACGGTTACATGAGGGATTCGCCGGTCAGAAGCCGCATCGGTGTACCGTCGAACCATAACAAAAATGTCGTCAAAAACTATTGCTTTATGAAATTGAATTAGCGATACTTTCGATGAATCGATTTGCTTTCTTTGGCAAAGAAGCTCGAAATAACGCGGTCGAGGGAATCAGGGCGAGAGCTAGTCAGAGAAGAGATCGGTGATCGCAACAGAACATCTTCGCTCAAATTGATGAGAGAATGGGTTGGAATAGACGGGCAACAATCCAGCCGAAGCTTGGTTGTACTGGGGAGAGACGGACATGAGTTCATTACGCGTGACAAACGAATTCAATTTTGATCGTGAACAACCTGGCATGACGGACATTCAGCAGTCTGAAAGGCAGCCCGATACCCAGGCGTTGACTGTGGTTGAAGACGGAGCAAATGAGTCTCCGAAGGAGCGATGGGACTTTCAGGTCCCGTCGGAAATCACTCGTCTGAAACATTTTCGAATCATTCGATTGATTGGCCGAGGGGGCATGGGACAAGTTTATGAAGCAGAAGAAATCGCGCTGGGTCGAAGAGTCGCTTTGAAAATCTTGCCAGGTCCTTCCACGTTCGATCCAGTCATGGTCCAACGATTTCGGAATGAAGCAAAGGCGGCTGCGATGCTCAACCATCCGAACATCGTTCCTGTGTTCAATATTGGTGAAGAATGTGGCGTGAATTACTTCGTGATGCAGCTGATTCACGGCAAGAGTCTCGCAGCTGTCATGAAGGACATAGTTGATGATATCGCTTCGCACGCAAAACAAAATCATTCGGAAACGGACCCGAAGAATCGGTCTAAAACCCATAGCGTTCACCCCCAGCATCCGCCAAGCGCGGAAGTGGGAAATCGAAATAAACAGCATCGGGTGAGACTTCGATCGGAAGATTATTTGCACATCTCTTCGGGACGTCGAAGTACGAGTTCGAGCCGCTTCGTCTTTCGAGCCGTCGCCGAAATAGGTGTCGAGATTGCGATGGCTATCGAGTACGCTCATCAGCATGGAGTCATTCATCGCGATATCAAGCCATCGAACATCATGATCGACGACGATGGCAAGGCCTGGGTCACGGACTTTGGCCTCGCCATGGTTCAGGATCACCCGAACGGCACTCAGACGGGAGCGATCCTAGGGACCCTTCGTTACATGAGTCCCGAGCAAGCATCCGGACGAAAGTTTCTGGTCGATCACCGAACAGACATCTATTCACTGGGGGTGACTCTCTACGAACTCGTCGCGTTGAGGAAAGCGATCGATTCCGATGACGCCAAAGAAATCCTACGAAAAGTAAGTTTTGAAGAGCCGAGGCATCTTCGCCATTTGATTCCCAGCATTCCGGAGGAGCTGGAAATCATCATCACGAAAGCGATTGAAAAGAATCCCCGTGAACGATATCAAACCGCTGGGGAACTCGCTGATGACTTAAGGCGGTTCTTAAAAGATGAGCCAATTTTGGCAAAAAGACCGAGCACATGGAAGTTGCTCAAGCGTTGGACAGGACATCATCAATCGCTCGTGATCGTATCGATGATTGCGTTCTTTTTCGCAACGGTTGTCAGTCTTCTAGCGACGGGTGCGATGTACACGTCATTCGCTGCCGAGAAGAAAGAAAGGCAGAAAGCTGTCGACTTACTGAAACAATCGGAAGGCATGCGCCTGGCGGCCAATGCCATTCTTCAGAGTGAACAGAATCCAGGATTGGCAATGACGCTGGCATCGGAAGCGAGTCAACTGTCCGATGACCCCATCGTCAGTTCCGCCATTCACACGGCTTTACAGCATAACCATGAATGTAAAACCTTGAATTATCGAGACGTCGTTGAGCATCTGGTCGGGATCTCCGACGACGGGAAGATCGGGGCAGTGGGGACATTACTCGGCGACCAAGATGCAAAACGCAGGGTTATCCTATTTGATACGAAAACGGGAAAAGAATTGGCGCAATGCGTCTGTCGCGGCGAGGCTCAACACATCCAGTTCCAACCGAATTCGTACCGATTGCTCGTGTACTACAAAGTCACTTCGGCAAGTTCAACCGCAGCGCCGGAAAAAAGCGATTTTTACTCCGTCAGTTTATTGCAACCTTTGGAAGATGTCGAACCGATCCACTTTCCCGGTCTGATGGAATATTGTATTCGGGGTAACTTGTTCTCCAAAGATGGACGAGTGCTCGTCTTGCCAAGCGATCAGGACTCGGTAAACGTCTATGCTGTGAATACCGGAGAGCGAATGAGCCGATTTCGTGGACACACCGCTCCCGTCACTCATGTTGCGGTGGATGCCAGGGGTACGCGAGCAGCTGCTCTGGCGAAAGATAGGAAATTGGTGATCTTCCAAATGACCACGGCTGCCACTCTCAAAACAGTTCAAATTGACGCCAATATCGGGGACATTCGTCAAATCGAATTTGCAAGTGATCCCGACTTTCTCGTTGTCGCGGGGGTGAAGGGTGGTTGCACTTACCAGATTTCGGGCACGAGCGAACAACCGGTTGCGAGATGGCCTGAAGAATGCTTTGCTGTTCATCCGCAACTTCGTCGGCTGGTGGCGTTCAAGCGTGCCAGTACTTCATTGATCACCAGAGACTTGCTGACGGGGCAAGCCATCACGGTGGTGTATCTGCCCGACTATCCTAATCAAATTGCCTATTCTTCCGATGGCAAAACAATCGTCACCTCAATGAACAAGCAAATTTGCCTGGTCGATGAGTTAACTGGAGTTACGATCGCCAATCTCAAGGGGCACACGGACAGCATCACCCGATTTGCAATCGACAACCAGCTACGACGAATCGTCAGCGCAGGACATGACAAAACCATTCGTGTTTGGGATTCTCGAAGTTTTTATCAACGACATAGTTTCGATCGGGTGTAATCTCTCTGGTGCGCCTGCTACGCAGCTAGTTTTGCATGGATGGCGTT
>JBBIUE010000076.1:0-24959 GCA_037440405.1 Pirellula sp.
CAGCCTGATTCCTCCCCCGACCCGTGAACGGTTACTTTCACCCCTATTTTCCGCTTGCTCACAAATACAACGATCTCATGGACATGTTTGGACGCAGGAATCTAAATGACGTCAACGTGCAATTCATATCGCCGATCGGCAAGCGTGCAAGATTGCTGCTTTGGTATCACTATTTCTTTCTCGATCAGTCCACGACGCCATGTAGTGTTGTCATGACTCCCTACAATGCGGCCAACCTCGCAGTATCCAGGGATCTTGGTCATGAGATCGATTTGCTCGTGACCGTTACGATCAATCCACGCCAGAGCATTCTGATCGGATACTCCCACTTCAGCTCCGGCGACTGCTTCAATACCCCCGGCGTCGCTTTTTCCAGGGACGTAGACTTCTTTTACACACAGTTCCAGATTCGATTGTCGATTGAGTGAGAGGACGTGTCAGAACAAGTGTCAGGAACGCGCTTCTTCAAGGCATGTCCGATCATGCCATCATTCACCGATACGTTGAGCGTCCTATGGCTAATCTCATTCCGACGGAATGAGGACGCTTGCTAAGCACGCGGTGGTGTAACAGGCGAGTATGCCGCCGAACATGGCCCTCATGCCGAGGCGAACAAGAGCACCACGCTTCTCTTCCGCAAGGCCACCCAGTCCGCCAATTTGGATTCCGATGGAACCAAAGTTGGCGAATCCGCACAGCGCATAGGTCAGAATGTGGCGGGACCGTTCGCTCAGCTCGGGAGCTGGATTTGCGATAATGGCTTTCAGATCCATGTAGGCAATGAACTCGTTGGTCATCATACGTTTTCCGAGAATGCGGCCGGCAGCGATGCAATCGTTCGGCTCGATTCCCATAATGAACGCGAACGGTGCGAAAAAGTATCCGAATAGGTCGGTGAACGTCGTCGGCACGCCTACCCAGGTCGTCGCTCCCAGCAGCAGACTGTCAAAAAGTTTGATCAGCGCAAGAAACGCAATCAGCATGGCACCGACATTCAAAGCTAGTTTCAGTCCATCAGAAGCTCCGCGGGCGGCAGCATCGACAGCGTTGACGGATTCGATGGGAGTTTCAACGCGAACGTCGCCAAGCGTTTTCGGCTGCTCGGTCTCGGGTTGCATGATCTTTGCGATTACAAGAGCTGCAGGGGCGCTCATGACGCTAGCCGTCAACAAGTGAACAGGGTCGATTCCAAATGCGATATAGGTCGCGAGGACACCTCCGGCGATGGTGGCGAATCCTCCCACCATGACCGCCATGATCTCGGAATCCGTCATATCTTTGAGATAAGGTTTGATCAGCAGCGGTGCCTCCGTCTGGCCAACGAAGATGTTTCCCGCCGCTGACAAGCTCTCCGCGCCACTCGTCCCGAGCGTTTTCTGCATGATTTTGGCAAGAATTCGGACGACCCATTGCATCACTCCGAAGTAGTAAAGCAAGGACATGAGAGAGGAAAAGAAAATGATCGTCGGCAGTACTTTGAAGGCGACGAAGTGGACGACATAAGCGGCTTCGGCCTTGGTCGCAACCTCACCATTCTCAGTGGTTTCCGTGAGAACTTTCGTTTGACCGAAGACGAATTCGGAACCGGCATCGACGTAACCTAAAACGGCATTGAAGCCATCTCCAATCTTCTCGAACACGTAACGCCCAGCAGGCACGCGGAGCACGATCAGGCCGAAGGTCAACTGAAGAATCAATCCACCGATGATGACTCGCCAAGGAATGATCTTTCGATTGGAACTCATCAGCCAAGCGATGAAGAGAATGATCGCAATACCAGCGATTCCAATGAAGCGTTCAAGTCCCATGGATTGATATTCCTATTCGAGAAGGTCCACTGGAGTATGCCGCGCGCTCGCATTCATCGTTGCACGACGGGGAGGAGAAAAGTTTCATAACTAGGAGGACCGAGTGTTGAAAATCCGGTCGCCAGCATCACCCAGGCCGGGGACAATGAACTTGTGAGCGTTCAGCTCGGGATCAATTTTCGCGACCCAAACTTGAACATCGGGATGTTCCTCCAGCAAGCGATCGATGCCGTGCTGAGTGGCGATGATGCTTAAAACTCGGATATCCTGGACGCCCCAACGTTTCAGCGCCGAAGCTGCCGCGCGAATGGACCCACCGGTTGCCAACATGGGATCAAGCACCAACCCAACGTCTGAGGGATTTCCGGGCGGGAGCTTGCAATAGTATTCCACCGGCATTGCCGTCTGCTCATCGCGATACATTCCCAGGTGCCAAACCTCCGCATCCGGAATAAGTTGAAGTACCGGCTCAATCATTCCCAAACCGGCACGAAGAATGGGGACGATTGCAATGCTGACAGCGAGTTCCATGCCTTCCATCGATTTCAATGGAGTCTGGACGTCTCTTGCTTTCATTGGCAGATCACGGGATGCTTCTACTGCCAACAGCATCGACAGTCGCTGAATCTGTAATCGAAAAAGGGGAGGGGGCGTGGCAACATCACGAAGCACAGACAAATGATGAGCAATCAAGGGATGACTGATTTCGTGAACGGCGGCACTGGACAATGGCTTTCTCCAATGACAAGAGACAGGTGCTCGCGAGACTTTGGATGCTTTCAGAAGCGAACATTGTAAGGACTGCTTGGCTGGTTTCAATCATGCGTTTCAAGCGAATTTCGTATTCAAGGGCACGCAGAAAGAGAAAGACGCTGAATCGATTGTTGGATATGCCGCTATAAACCACGTGATCGTCAAGGATGAACTTTAGGGGAGACACGTTCGCGATGCCGCGAGCTCGACGAAATTCCTAGAGAACGGATAGAATCCCTTCCTTCGCCTTGTCCATGGGCGTTTCCACTAGTAACCTTCGGGTACGAAGGGGCTACTGATTGAAAATTCGGGGTACGCTGCAGCTTGCGCGTGTCCAACTTCTTGGATCTCGAAGGTCTTCACCGTTGGCCGAAACGTCTCGACTGATGAATTGCGAAAGGTGATTTTGGTGCAACGCAGTTTCGCTCAAAACCAATTTGATCGAGTTCAGCCGAACGAAAATCGAGATTGGCTGATTCACCGGAGTGCTCGCGCTCTACCGACACCGTTTGTAGCGGATCAACGCAAGCAGACTCGTAACTTTCAATTTCCGTCAGCAGCTTGCCAAATTGCTGTCCGTTGGAATCCGTGGAGGAACCGACTTCATTCCCTTGATCGACTCGATGACGTACATTTTGAGGATCACAGGAACTTATTCCCTGCCCATCGTTGAAGCCGCCTTTCCGTGCCGGTAAACTAAAACAGAAAGATACCTTGGGAGAAACTCATGTCGAATGCGTTGGGCGAAGTAGGTCGAGAAACTCGAATGGCTCACATGGTGGTTGATGGAAAAGAAATCGACTTGCCATTGGTTGTTGGCACGGAAAACGAGAAGGCGATCGACATCAGCGAGCTGCTGAAACGAACAGGTTGCATTACTCTTGATGATGGTTACGCCAACACTGGAGCGACGACCAGTCAGATCACCTACCTCGATGGTGATGCAGGTATCCTCCGATATCGTGGCTATCCCATTGAGACCCTTGCAGAGCACTGCGATTTTGTGGAGACATCGTATCTTCTGATCTACGGCGAGCTTCCGACGCGACAGCAACTGGAAGAATTTCGCGACTCGATCAAACGCCACACGATGCTGCATGAAGACATGCGATCGTTCTACAACGGTTTTCCGCGCGATGCCCATCCGATGGCGATTCTATCGTCCGTAGTAAGCGCGTTATCGACCTTCTATCAAGATTCGTTGAATGTGCATGATCCGGAGCAAGTAACGAAATCGATTCATCGATTGCTCGCCAAGCTGCCCACCATCGCAGCCTACAGCTATAAAAAGTCGTTCGGCCAGCCGTTCAACTATCCGGACAACAGCCTGGATTACTGTGCGAACTTTTTGAAGATGATGTTTGCGGTGCCGACGGAGGAATATGAGTTGGACGACGATTTCGTGAAGGCACTCAACTTGTTGTTCATTGTCCATGCAGATCATGAGCAGAATTGCTCGACTTCGACGGTTCGGATGGTGGGATCTTCGAATGCCAATCTGTTCGCTTCGATTTCTGCGGGCATTTGTGCTTTGTGGGGTCCGCTGCACGGCGGTGCCAATGAGGCTTGCGTGAACATGTTGCAGCGTATCGTCGATGACGGCGGCAATGTTGCGAAGTACGTCAGCATGGCGAAAGACAAGTCTGCCAATTTCCGGCTCATGGGATTCGGTCACCGAGTCTACAAGAATTACGATCCGAGGGCCAAAATCATCAAAAGCATCTGCGATCAGATCCTCAGAAAGATGAAACGAGATGACCCGCTTTTCGACGTTGCTCAGGAGTTGGAGGAAGTCGCTCTCAAGGATTCTTATTTCGTCGAACGCAAGTTGTACCCAAATGTCGATTTCTATTCGGGCATCGTCTACCGAGCACTCGGATTTCCGGTTCAGATGTTTACCGTCCTCTTTGCGCTCGGAAGGTTGCCGGGGTGGATCGCTCACTGGGTAGAAATGCACCAGCAGCCTTCGACTCGAATCGGTCGCCCTCGTCAGGTTTACATGGGACCACGCCAACGCGATTTTGCACTCATCGATCAGCGATAATCGATTCGAACGTTGACGCGGGAAAATCGAGTGCAACTCATGGGGAATATCGCGTCAGAAGAAGATTGCGTCAGAGATCATGTTGACAAGGCCAAAATCGATTGGTCGGCTGGCTCCTTCGCCGACGGGCGCGCAACATCTTGGCAATGCCAGAACCTTTCTTCTTGCTTGGCTCCATACGAGGCAAGCTGGTGGAGAGCTGCTGCTGCGGATTGAGGACTTGGATTCTCCGCGAACCAAGGCCTGGGCCTCTACGCAAATCATTGAAGACCTTCAGTGGCTCGGACTCGACTGGGATTACGGTCCCGAGCATCCTGGTCCGTATCCGGCCCTGGTTCAATCGCAACGACTGGTACGCTACGCTGAGGTGCTGGAAACGCTTAGGAAGCTGGAGGCCGTTTATCCGTGCACATGTTCTCGGAAGGACATCGAGCAGGCCGCCAGTGCTCCACACGAATTGCAGGTCGACGGGGCCATCTATCCTGGTACATGTAGTCATCATCGAGTTGCTGATGCCGCTGAACTGGATCGCACCAACACTAAATACTGCTGGCGTTTCCGTACTCCAGACACGATGATGCAGTGGCATGATCTACTGCATGAGCAGCTTCGGATGAACCCGAAAATCACGCTCGGGGATTTTGTGATCGCTAAGTCAGATCTTCGCCCCGCGTATCAATTGGCAGTCGTGGTTGACGATCATGATGCGGGAGTGACCGACGTTGTTCGCGGCGACGACTTGATTCCAAGCACCTTTCGACAGGTTTGCATCTATCAGCTACTTGAGTGGGAAATTCCGGCCATGATCCACGTGCCGCTCGTCGTCGGTCGCGATGGACTCCGCCTGGCAAAGCGCCATGGAGATACGCGCCTGGATCACTTTCGCCAAGCGGGCATCCAGCCGGAAACGCTCGTTGGTTATTTAGCGTGGACCTGCGGTCTCGTTCCGGATATCCACGCGTTGACCCCTCGTGATTTGCTCGACTGCAATTTGTGGGAAAACTTGCCAATGACGACATTCCGATTTCCTTACGACGATGCCGCAGCGTTTTTTCAATCCCTGCAACAGACGTGCTAGGTTTCTCAGTTTTGAGCTGAGAACAATTTTGGCAAGCCAGAGGTAGTCATCTTCCATCGCGTATCCATACTGCAGCCGCCCGTACAAATCAGGCTATTCAGGCGAGCATCAGTTCACCCCAAGTGATAACCCGCTGCGTGAGCGAACAATCAGCGCACCGCTCGATCATTGCCGACTGGTACAAGCTCCCCCGCTATTCATCAATAGCGGACCGTGACTCCCTCCATCAGCGAATAGGCACAAGCGTCCAACCAATTGTCGAGGCAATGCACTGTGCTAAGCTGCAGGATTCATCCGATGAAAGCTTAGCGAAGCCAAACGTCATTGCGATGCTGGGTGTCTCCCGTTAGTCATCGTCATCGATTTCGCGATGAGTAATCGCCCATTGAGGATAGGGTTCCGAGGTGCCGCGTTGAGCCCGCCATAAAATGCGGTTGAGCACATCTTCCGGAGCCCGATCGATTTCTCGGAAGTTCAACTGACTCGACACGATCGCATCTTCTCTCAATTGCAAATCAAGAATCGCGGACGGATTCGGATTCATCTCCGTCAGCGAGATCGAAGCCGGTACATGTTGGTAAGGTTCCATATTGGGTTGATCCGTAAAGCAATCAAACATCGGCAAGGCAGACGCATCGAACTGGTTCATCGGTGGTAGCCCCAGTATTTGCTCGATGGTGCGGATGATGCTGGTGGTATTGTATTGCGTCGAGACGGTCGTTTCACGAACTGCGTACGGACTAACACATAACGCAACCGTTCGAAAGCCGCTGATATGATCCCATCCTGCTTGTGGGTCGTCTTCGATAACGAAGATCGCCATCTCTGGCCAAAACTTGGAATGGGTCAGTCCTTCGATGATTCTTCCAAGCGCCAAATCATTGTCTGCAATACAAGCTCGTGGCGTCGGGCAGTTTGGTGATGTGCCGCTGGTATGATCGTTGGGGAGGCATACCAGGACCAACTCCGGATAATGACCCTTTTCTTCAAACTCTTTCAATTCCGTTAAGAAAAAATCGGCGCGAAACTGATCGGGGACACTCATTTCCCAGCCAATCGTTGCGGTAGGAGAATACGGTCGTATACTCTCGATAGCTGGCTCTGATTCAATGATGACCTCATCCGATTCCCCCTTCCAACTTTTCCAACCATCCACGAATCCGGGTCGTCCCTCGCGATTCGGATCGCGCCATCGAAATTTTGGGATCATGAATTCGCCGTAATTGCGCAAGGTCTTGCCGTGAAGAATGGCATTGTCCCACAGGAAGCCAGCCGGAGAGTATGCCAATGCATCCGCCTCATCGACATCCATGCCATCGGGATAGCTGCGGGTGAATTCCGAAAAACTCTTCTCCAGATAATCCGTCGAAATTGCGGCGGTGCTCCACTGATGACCATCGGCGCTGAGGATTCCGGCGCAGTAGGTATTGTCGAGCAACACAAAGGATTCCGCCAGTTTGTGCGTGTTCGGCGTGATCTCTCTTCCGAAAATGCAAAGGTCAGCTCGTCCTCGTCCCCTGGGCAAGTCCCCCAGCACCTGGTCATAGGTTCGGTTCTCGCGAATGATGTAGACCACATGCTTCAATAAGCTCGGCTCCCCAATCCGCTCGGGAATGGGTCTAGGAGAGACGTTAGGGCGTGGCGGTAAAGCCGCTTCCTGGAGACGATTTTTTCGGAGACAGCGATCCGCGATCTGCGACAACATCGCCAGCTCTTCGCCATTTGGAATTGCGAACGTTGAGATGGAGCCTTGATGGTGATGTGAGTTAAATCCTTCCGTTCCGTCACGCTGCCGTCGGGGCGTTGCTGGGAGACCTTTCAGATTCGCCACGACGAGACGGTCGCCGGAACTGGTGATGTCGATCGCTCCCGGATACCAACCCACTGGGATCAGTCCGATGAGTTTGGAATCTTCCGGCTCATTGGAGTCGAATTGAACAACCCCGACGGCGTTCTGCGATCCGTTGGCAACATACAGGAACTTTCCCTCGGGGTCGAAGGTCAGTGCATTCGGTGCGGCACCGAACAGATCGGCCGGTTTCGCTTTCATCCAAATCGTTGCTTCGACTTCGAGGCCATTCGCGTCGATCACGCTAAGCGTATCGCTGGCAGCATTCGCGCACACCAGCCACCGCTGATCGGGTGATAAGACGATCTGACTTGGATGCAATGCAACGATGATATCTCGCGTGGGTGCATCACCAGCAAGATCGATTACGCTGACCGATCCCTCCGAAGCAATGAATCGGATCGGGTCCACTTTCACGACGGTGCCTCGCCCTGCTGGCCCCGTTAGATCGTCTGGCCCTGGCCGACGCCCTCCCCAATTGGTAACAAATGCTTGCTCGCCGCTAAGCACGACTCCATAAGGCGCGACACCGACCGGCCAGCGTCGAGTAACATCGCCGGTGGTTACATCAACTTCCAACAGTTGGTTCGAAAGATTGCCACAAACGTAAAGAAATCGTCCAGAGGGATCAACCGCCAGGCCCGCTGGAATTTCTGCAGTGCGCCGGGGTGCGTCGGCGGCGGGAAGCGGAATCGTGTGCGACGCGTGCATTTGACCGCCAGTGTTCTCGAAAACCTTGATCGAGCCACTGACGCTGCTCAAATAAATCCATCGACCATCGGCAGAGATGGCGAGACCTCCGAAACTGATTTGGCTATCCTTGTCCGGCTGAAGAACTTTCTCGATCGGGTCGGAGCGTCCAGACAGAGACTGGTCTTCATTTGGAAAGGCAACTCGCTCCTTGATCGTGTTCGATTCGAGATCGAGCACAAGCAACTCGGCTGTTCGCCCGGAAAGCACTGCAAACTTGCCATCGGGTGAGACGACGACGGCTTGGGGACGGAGATTTGGCAAGTCAATCAGTGTCCCATAGGGTCTCAAGATATAATTCTGAGGTGTTTGAACCGAACCATCGGAGCGCATGCCCACCTTCGAGGTTGTATCGTCGTCCACCTCTTGCGCAGATGACGTCGATAGCCCCCAAACGAACGCAGCGATCGTGATCAACAATGGTGCTAAAGACCGGTTCGTTTCAACTCTTCGTTGGACGTTCATAGATGAAGTGGCTCTTCAAGGATTGAATGCGCGGATCAATTTTCGTCCGCGATAGAGAAAGTAGGTTTCAGCGGGACCGAACGGACGCAACCGACCGACCGTTGGTTGGAACTCGATTTCTTGACCATCGGCAACGGAGATCCCTTCCGTATTTTGATTGGAAACACGAGCCACCAATGCAATATCGCCAAACATAAAGCCGAGGAAGAGTGGTCGAATATCTTCATATTCCGATTCCTCGAGGTATTTTACTAGACGATCGGCTACCTCTCGTTGTCTCGCGTTGAGTTGATTCATGTCGATTTCGAAAAGCTCGTCGTGCTCCACGTGCCAACCGGCGAAGATGGCATAGATATCATCGGTTGGTAAGTTTCCCAGGTCAGCGTGAAAAGCGTGCACTAAAGGGCCAGCGATGCCGATGTTGCTCAGTGATTGATCGCGAAACGAGTAAGTGTATCGATACAGATAAGCTTGCTGCGGCGCTTCGTAACCTGGCCAGTAGAGCAACCGGTCATCGACCAATTCCATCTGAGTCGGAGGAATACCAAAGTTCTCTGGCTGAGCCAACCAAATGGCAAGTTCCGATTCCGCTCGCGCCGCCGGCACGCTGTATTTTTCGTCGATCGCGTCCGCGAAACCGAGTTCTTCAGCATATGTGAGGACGCGCAAACGCGTCGATGGGTCGGCGGCCAATGCCAGTAGTCGCTCCCTTCCATGCGACTGCTTCAATCGCACCAATGCGGCCGCGGCCTCTGCTTGGATTCGGCGATGCGACAGTTCTAGAGCTTGGTTCAGCTTGCCGACTGCCGACTCGTCCTGAAGCCAACCCACCGTGTCACACAGTGAAATGCAAAGCGCCACCGAATCACCCAGGACTCGCTGCACTTGCTCGACGTTTTCACCAAACTCCTCTGGATGTTCTTCGAGCCGACCAAGCCGACCAACTACTTGGCCCAATAGTCCGATCAAATCGCCACGCAGGTCCCAAGCAGGATGCTGTGGCATCAATTCGTTTCGGCGAACCCAATTGCAAACATCCAGTATCGGTGCAATGGTGGTCGGATACATGAGTCCATCGAGCAAGCTCGGAAACACAGCTCCGACGGACCAATCTTTGGAGCGCAATAGCGGGCTCAAACTCGTAGCCGTCGCCATCCAATGTGCCGGTGGCTGCTGCGTCACGAGCAGGCAATAACGTTTCAGCGATTCGGAACGCCGATTCCAAGTGAGACACTGAAGCAGCGTCCCTTGAGTGCGAACATCGAGCCGGCTTCGAAACCGCCGATACAACAATTCCGCAGCCGTCGCTGCTCTTGCATCCAATTCGGAATTCGTGCCAATCCCAGCTTGATGGCAAAGTCGCAACAATTCAATCGCCAGATCAGCCAACATGCGCTGTCGCCAGTGGGTCGAGTCGGTAGGAGCAGCATTGTTTTCTTGTATGGCGAACTCTTTGCCCTCTTCCATCCATGATTCTTCGAGCTGAGATGGGATGTCCAAATACCACTCTGGGTTTGCAGGGACAGGTGGTTCGGAGTCTTCGTTGTTTGGCCCTGCATCGTAAGTCCTTAACCAGGCCTCGACGAAATCGCGGCAGGGCTCAGAGTTGTCGTCGATTTCTGCGGGACGTTTCATTCAAAAGTTATCCTAATTCGAAGTAATTCTTCGTTGTAAATGGCCGGACGGATTTGACTGCAAGTTGCTGCGAAGTTAACTTAACGGATATTTGACTGTCCGCTTTCTTGGGAACAAAGCCTTATTTCATCCACAACCCCCGACTTTCCCCGATCGACCAACTCCATGGATCAGGAGATCACGAGCTTCGACCAACTATCCCTCTCGCCAGTCATGCAGCGGGCGTTGAAGCGAATTGGCTTTCATCAACCAAGTCCCGTACAAGCTCAAGTGATACCCTTGGCCTTGGAAGGTTATGACATCATTGGACAGGCAAGAACGGGTACCGGCAAGACCGCCGCCTTTGCAATTCCGATATTGGAGCAGTTGGATTCCCTGAAGGGTAATCCCTACCCGCAGGCGCTCATCCTCGTGCCGACACGTGAATTGGCGAGCCAGGTTCACGAAGAAATCAACCGATTGGCACACGGTTGCGAAACTTCGTGCTTGGTTGTCAGCGGCGGTCGCGATTTACGTCGACAGGCAAACGTTCTTTCTCGTGGCGTTCAAATTGTCGTCGGGACGCCAGGCCGCGTGCTCGACTTGATCCAGCGTGGAACCCTGAAGACCAACAAACTCTGGTGTGTCGTGCTGGATGAAGCTGACCGAATGTTAGATATTGGGTTTCGGCCCGATATCGAACGCATCCTGCGCAGCTGCCCAACTGATCGACAGACGCTGTTGCTGAGCGCGACTCTGGCACCGGAAATTCGAGAGCTGGCCTCCCGATACATGCACGAGCCGGTGGTGGTTGATTGCTCGCAAAATAATCTTTCGGTGGAAACCATCGAACAGCGTTACATCAGCGTCGATCGCCAGCATAAATTCGATGTACTGATGGCCTTGCTGCGGCGCGAGCATCCTTCACAAGCTATTGTCTTTTGCCGCACGAAGATCGGCACGGCAAAACTGCATCGCCGCATGGAGTTGTCATTTAGGGCCGATCCCAATCTTTCCGACATCCATGTGTCGACGATTCACGGCGATATGAATCAGCGACAGCGCGATCGCGTGTTTCAACTGCTTCGCGAGGGAAAGATTCAGATTTTGGTCGCCACGGACGTTGTCGGTCGAGGCATCGATGTCTCCACGATATCGCACATTATCAATTACGACATTCCCCAAGACTGCGATGATTATGTCCACCGTGTCGGACGAACGGGTAGGATGGGCCGAGAAGGTATTGCATTTACGTTTGTCTGTCGCGACGAGGGGGAGCAATTGACAGCGATCGAATCTCGGATCAATAGCTTGTTGAAGTCAGATGAGTTGACGGTTAGCCCAACCATAGCCAAGACCTCGGCCGAATCCGTCTCGAGCAGTTTGAGCTTGAATTCCGCGAAGGGTGAACGGAAGAGAAAATTGAACGTAACTCGCAGGAAACCCTCTAGAGCATCTCGTTTGCAGCGGTGAGAATAGTAGGGCTCGAATGGGAGATCGCACTTTAGATTAAGGCGCTCATGGCCGCTGTGATGAATGAATCGATGACTAGGTCGGACGAAGAAAATCGCCGAGAGTACCATGAGTTGGCCGAGCTAGCTGGCTCCTTGGCCCATGAAATCAAGAATCCTCTATCGGTCATTCAGATGAATGCTGAGTTATTGGCGGAGGAGCTGCAAGACTGCGACTGGCCTGAGAAACGGCGAGCCTTGAGCAAAGTGGAAATGATCGGGATGCAGTGTGATCGGATGGAAACCATGCTTCGCGACTTCCTTCGAATTGCCAGAATGCGCGATCTTCAGATGACCCCAGGAAGTCTGAACGACCAGATCAACGTTGTGCTCAGAATGTTTCAAGCTCAAGCTGAAAAGTTGCACGTAGAAATTGTCCGTTACCTCGATCCCGATTTGCCGTCGATCTTGCTCCACTCCGATTCACTCCAGGCGGCATTGATCAATTTGGTGAAAAATGCGCTTGAAGCAATGCCGGAAGGTGGCCAATTGGTCGTACGAACCTACTCGATCCCTCGAGGAGTTGCGTTGGACCTTATTGATACAGGGTGCGGTATGGACGAAACGACAGCCATGAATATGTTCGAGCCGTTTTACTCGACCAAGCAAGGCGGGACGGGGCTTGGACTTCCCACGGCTCGTAAAATTGTCGAGGCTCATGGGGGTCGAATTCGGGTCGAAAGCGAACTGGGAATGGGTACCAAATTCGCCCTCGAGTTTCCAACGCCGGTTCGGATTCGCTAATAGCGACGGTGATACCGGGAAACAACCACCTTTTTCAAAGATTCTACAAGCTGAGAAACTCATGACAAATTCGGGCTCTGAAATCCATCAAAAACTTCAATCGTCACTGAGCGAGTTTCGCGACCCGGAAACCGGCCGACCATTCTCGAAGACTGGCCAGGTTTCTAACTGGTCGATCGCGGATGGCCATGTCCGCTGTCGGCTCGCGCTCAGTACCCATTCTTCACCAATCGCTGAGGAGACAGCAGAGCAGTTTCGTGATTTTCTCTTAGCTCAATCGGACGGAATCCAGTCGGTCGAAGTCGAGTTAGCGACCATCGAAAGACCCTCGCCTCCGACTGGCCAATTCGGTCTACGGATCAAGAGCATCGTTCTGGTTGGGTCCGGAAAGGGAGGGGTCGGAAAAAGCACCATGGCCGCATCGCTCGCGCTCACACTGGAGCGCCTCGGAGCGAAGGTTGGATTAATGGATGCCGACGTCTACGGCCCGAGCATCCCACATCTTTTAGGTCGAGCAGGTCGTCCCGCCATCGTCGAGGGAAAAATCGAGCCGATCCGTCATGGAACCATGCCGGTCATGTCGATGGGCTTTCTGGTTGAACGCGATCAAGCCGTCATTTTTCGAGGACCGATGTTGCATGGTTCGATCGTTCAGTTCCTCAGGGACACGAACTGGGGGGATTTAGATTACTTAGTGATCGACTTGCCTCCCGGGACCGGCGATGTGGCCCTGAGTCTTTCACAATCGGTGCCCATCGCGGGAGCTGTGGTCGTCTGTACTCCACAGGAGGTTGCTTTGCTCGACGCCGTCAAAGCCATCTCCATGTTTCGCAAGACGAAGATTCCTATCCTTGGAATCGTCGAAAATATGAGCGGCTTCACCTGTCCAGACTGCAATAAGACGTACGACATCTTTGGCAAAGGTGGAGCGCGGACCACCGCCGAGGAATACAACATACCGTTCTTGGGTGCGATTCCCATCAATATCGGAATGCGCGAGAGTTCCGACGAGGGAGAACTGTCCCAGGTCATCGCGCGACCCGATTGCCGCGGCCCCATCTTCGGATTCACTCGTGCGGTCGTTCGAAGTTTGGCGGACCAAGCTCGATCGGGTGGTGGTGCCGTTCCCTTGCCAGTGCTTGGTTGATCCTGCAAAAGTGCCATGAGCAAGAACCCGCAAGCATCTGGGAATGTTGTTGCCATTGGAACAGATATCGTCGAGTGCTCTCGTATTGCGTCGATGATCGAAAAACATGGCGATCTGTTCCTGTCGCGTGTTTACACGGAGCGAGAGGTGGAGTATGCCCGCGCTCGCGCTTCGATGATTCAGCATTTTGCTGGGCGTTGGGCCGCGAAAGAAGCGGTACTCAAAGTATTCGGGACCGGCTGGTCACAAGGCATTCAATGGTCGGAAATCGAAGTGCAAAACGACGAGCATGGACGCCCCATGATCGAACTGTCGGGGCGAGCGTTCGAGGTCTGCCAGCAACTTGGCATCCATGAGGTTTTGATTAGCATTTCGCACTGCGCGACGTACGCTATTGCCTTCGCAACGGGAGTCCGTTCGACATGAAGCGACGAATGGTGTTGTTGACAGAAGGCTTTTCCAATCCTCAAGCCGGCAAGACGGCGGCGGGATTGCTCCGTTATTGTCCGGATGAGTGTCTCAGCGTGCTCGACTCGACACTTGCCGGCCAGTCAGTTCGGATGTATCTCGGTGCTGGCGGGAACACGACATTCATCGCTCGACTTGAAGAGGCTCCGGATGCCGATTGGTTGGTCATTGGCATCGCTCCGCCCGGAGGAAGAATTCCGGAATCTTGGCGTCCAGTGCTCATCGAAGCGATTCGGCGTGGAATGAACATCCTCAGCGGCCTTCATGAGTTTCTGAGCGACGATCCCGAGTTGCAGCAAGAGGCGAGTCGAACGAAATCAAAGCTGATCGACGTTCGCAAGAACCAATTTAAGACCGTCGCACGCCGAGAAGGAATTCGCCCCGATTGTTTCCGCATCCATACGGTCGGACACGATTGCAGCGTCGGCAAAATGGTCGCCAGCCTGGAAATCACACGTGAGCTGAAAAATCGTGGCCGAGACGCTTATTTCATTGCCACTGGTCAAACGGGAATCATGATCGCCGGAGATGGGCTTCCCATCGACGCGATCGTGTCCGATTTTGTCAGTGGAGCTGCCGAACATTTGATCCTCAAAAACCAACACCACGAAATTCTTGTTGTCGAAGGACAAGGCTCTCTCGTTCATCCATCGTTCTCCGGAGTTACGCTTTCGTTGCTGCACGGATGTCTGCCTCATGCACTGATCTTTTGCTTCGAGGCTGGAAGGAAGACGGTGCGCGGGCTTCCGCATATTCCTCTTATTGATATTCCAGAACAGGTTCGACTTGTAGGCGCCATGGCGAATATCTATCAGCCTTGTGAGGTCGTCGGGTTCGCGATGAACGCAAGCCAGGTCGATCGAGCTACCGCCCACACCATCGCGACTCGCATCGAAGAGCAGTCAGCGTTGCCTGTGGTCGATGTTTTAGTCGACGGACCAAGTCGTCTCGTGGATGCCATTGAATCCGCTTATCGAAAGGACGACTGGCAGTCGATCGTTCATGATGAATGTCGTCATGTTCAGCCGCAACAGCAACAATGATTTGACTCGGGAGGTGAGGTTCGATGGAACTCAATTGGCGGACTTATGATTTAGTTCTAAAAGACCCGTTCACCATATCTCGTGGCACGATTACCTTGCAGCCAACCTTGGTGGTCTCGGTGGAACACGACGGCGTCGTCGGTTACGGTGAAGCCACTGAAAACAGTTTCTACGAGGCTTCCATTCAAAGCATGCAAGCGAAATTGGAGGGTGTCCGTTCGATACTTAAACGACATTCGCCCCTTCATCCGGCCGAGTTATGGATAGAGCTCGATCCACTGTTTCAAAGTTCTCGTTTTGCTCAGTGTGCGATCGACTGCGCCATTTGGGACTTATGGGGCAAAGTTCAGAATGTTTCCGTCCCAGAACTCCTGCTGAACGAAATGGGACATCCGAGGAACCTCCAATCGATTACCTCCAGCTATACGATTGGCATCGCGGAACCACACGAAATGGTGCGAAAGCTGAGGGCAGTTCCAAACTGGCCTGCTTACAAAATCAAAGTGGGGACCCCTCAAGATCTCGAGATTCTTCGATTGCTGCGTCAGGAGACCCGTCGACCTTTCCGCGTCGATGCCAACTGCGGATGGTCCTTTGACGACGCCTGGGAGATTCTTCCGGAGTTGGAAGGGTTGGCTGTCGAATTCGTCGAACAACCTTTATCGGTCGATCATCCTCGAATGTGTGAGCTGCGTGAAGCGTCGCCCCTTCCTTTGATCGCCGATGAAAGTTGCGAAGAGGAGGAGGACGTCGGTCGTTGTGTTGGTGCTTTTGACGGGATCAATATTAAGTTGGTCAAATGCGGTGGATTGACGCCAGCCATCCGCATGGTCCGAGAGGCCAAAAGACTGGGCATGAAGTTGATGGTCGGGTGCATGACGGAATCCAGTATCGGGATTTCGGCGGCAGCACAGCTACTCCCTTGGCTGGACTACGCGGACCTGGACGGTGCAGCTCTGTTGGCCGAAGACATCGCCGAAGGCGTGTGCGTGGTTGATGGTCAGGTGCAGTTCAACGACCTTCCCGGCCTCGGAATCGTGTTGAAAGCCACAAAAGCGACCAATCAAAGATCGTTTTAGTTTGCCGAGGGAACGCCCAATTGAAAGCGGCCTTGAGTAAACGCATCCGCCATGGCTTTCGGAATTTCAGCTTCCGCGAGAATTAGATTGGCGCGATTCTCTGCTACCTTCGCACGATTGACTTGCTCGAGCGCGATGGCTTCGGCCCGGCGTTGCTCCGCTTGAGCTCGGGCGACGCGAGTGTCCGCTTCGGCTTGATCCGCACGCAATCGAGCTGCCACCTGTTCCCCAACGTCGATATCAGCAATGTCGATCGAGACGATTTGAAACGCGGTTTGAGCGTCGAGTCCGCGTTTGAGAACCGTCCTCGAAATAAGATCTGGATTCTCAAGGACCACCAGATGGTCGTCGGAGGAACCAATCGAGCTGATAATGCTCTCGCCAACACGGGCAATGATCGTATCCTCGGTAGCACCGCCGATCAACTGCTCGAGATTGGTTCGCACAGTGACGCGAGCTCTCACTTTCAATTCGACGCCATCCTTCGAAATGGCGCTCAAAAATGCTTTTCCTGTTTTCTTCGTATCAGGGCAATCGATAACTTTAGGGTGAACGCTTGTCCGAACAGCGTCGAGAACATCACGTCCTGCGAGGTCAATGGCAGTTGCCCGATCAAAATCCAAGTCGATTCCAGCTCGCTGAGCCGCAATGATGGCATTGATAACATTCATGATGTTCCCGCCCGCAAGATAGTGCGCTTCCAATCGTTGAGTGGAAATTCCGTCGCGGCGGCCGATATCCAGACCTGCTTGAGCCGACATGATTTTCGCATTGACGATCGTCTGTGCACGAACTTGGCGAAAATACATTCCTACCAGGCTAAGCGGGCTCACATCCGCACTAGCGAAAAAAGCTTGAAGCCACAATTTGCCAAAGGAGATGAAGAAAGCAACGGTCATCAATGCAAAAAAAACCAAGACGACGAGAGCCGCTATCTTCAGAATATCGGAAGCCTTCCAATCGCCTGCCGCGCCGACAACCTCGTCAAGTTGCGCCAACAGTGGATGACGGATGATGTTCGAAGAGAGCTGGCATGCGAAGTCAGAAAGCTGCATTGTCTTGAAACCTACCAAGCGAAATGTCGAAGGCGAGTAATCGTTTAAGAAGTAATATACTCCTTTTCCTCTTGATTTCCAGCAGTAGCCGGTCGGTCAGGTTTGCTTCGACTCTTGACGCGATTCTCCCGAAGTGTTCTCGGCGGCTTCTTGCAGAACATGAAGGAGCTTGACTCGCCGTATCTGTCTCGAGTTGGCGCGCAAAACGACGATCCGAATGTGCTCGATTTCAATTGATTTGCCTTCGGAAGGAATTTCGCCGAGCTGATGAATGACCAATCCCGCGATCGTGTCATAGTCATCAGAAATCGGCAATTCCCAACCCATAGCACGGTTGATTTGATCGATCGTCGCTCGCCCCTCAGCTTCGACCTCTCCAGTCGATTCGTCGATGCGAATGATGCTTTCTTCATCCACGTCCAACTCATCCGCGATTTCTCCAACGATTTCTTCCAAGGCGTCCTCAATCGTGACAACTCCAATAAACTGATGGTAGTCATCGACAACGACGGCCATGTGGTTGCGCTTATGAAGAAAGTCTCGAAGCAACTCGTTCACTTTCCGGGCCCCAGGGATGTGCCAAACTTCGCGCAAGATGTCGCGGATGGATGACCGTCGCGACTGCACTCCGTCGACCAAGGAAAAGAGGTCCTTGACGAACAGGATTCCGATGATGTTGTCGGGAGACTGCTCGTAAACCGGCAGCCGTGTCCGTCCAAATTCAGTAACCTTTTGAAAGATTTCTGACAGCGGCAGCGAAGCATCGATGCTATCGACCATACTTCGAGGAGTCATGATCTGAGCGACAGTGGCCTCTTCGAGCTTCATAACTCCTTGGATCATTTCCCGCACACCGCGCGCTACATAGCCTTCGCGTTCTCCGCTGGCGACGAGCGTTTGCACTTCATCGACAAACGACTCTTCCTCAAAATCCTCAGATTCTGATTCATCCGTCAATCGAATTCCAATCCAATCAAAGAAATCTGCCAAGGCTGCCAAGGGAGTCGTCAATCGGGTAATTGCCTTCCACCAAGGCCAGGTATGAAAAAGAATCACGGCGGCCCCATTGCGAACCGCCAATCGCGGCAGCCAATCGCGGAAGAGTACGGATATGGCTGAAACCGCGACAATGAGTGCGGGACCAAGCCACACTCGGCTCATCAGTGTTGATTCGGCTTCAGAAGACGCCTCGGTTCGCTGCACAGCCCAAAGCGTTCCGGAAACACCTGCGAGAGCCATTCCGAAGAGGAATACGTATTCCGCGCTGGTGGCAGCTCGATCCTGCAAATCGAGAATTTCTCCGTAACGCTCCCGTTTGCGCTTCAGACGACAATAGGACTCAAGTGCTCGTCCACTAAAGTGCGTGATCAGATGCGATCCGAAGCCAGCAACGACTGCGAATCCCAATCCAATGAAGGTTAAGATTTGCGAAGTTGAGATGGTCATGATCTGGAACGCTTGCTATTTTGACGGCGCATCGCAACCGCTTTGGATTCCCGGGAAAACCCGTTCAGGTAATTCACCGCATGAGGAACCTTGGCCAACTGCAGATAGCGAAACTCCGCCTCGCGCATCAATTGACTGCTCTTTGGATCCTGGTCGTCCATCCCCACAAGGTGCAGCGAGCCGTGAATGATGTACAACAAGAGTTCATCGTCGCCGGTCCAGCCGCTCTTAGGTGCCATGCGATAAGCCATTTCAATGCTGGCCAGAATTTCGCCGCAAATCGAGTCCTGATCTTCTTCAAGAACAAAACTCAGACAGTCCGTACTCCAATTATGATTCAGATATTGTCGATTGAGTCGTCGGATCAACTTGTTGTCGAGAATCGCGATGCTCACCTCGCCCTGAGCCTTCTGGTGATCGATCAAAACGCGCCGGACGATCCTTTTGATTCTTCTCTCATCGAACGTCCATGCTGAATTCTCGAACTCGACTGCTATGGAAATGCGTAGGGACATGGAATCATGCAGTCTGAGGACTCGGATATTTGACGCGACTGTGGTAAATGCCAATCAAGCTTTTGACCAAACTTGTTTTCATTAACTCGAGCTGTTTGAGCGTCATGTTGCATTCATCAAACTGCCCATCGAGAAGTCGTTTCATCGCGATCTGCTCAACTAGGCCTTGCAGTCGGGCAGGAGCAGGATCGACGAGCGTTCGGCTAGCACTTTCCACCGCATCCGCCAGCATCAATACAGCCGTTTCGAGAGTTTGCGGTTTGGGCCCGGGGTAGCGAAAATCGGTTTCTGAAACCTCTTCTCCATGCGGGCTTTCTTCGCTCCGTTTCGTGGCTTCCTTAAAGAAGTATTCAACTAACGTGGTGCCATGATGCTGCTCGATGAAGTCGATGATTGCTTGTGGGATGCCGTGTCTACGTGCCAAGTCAGCACCGTCTTTGACGTGGGCGATGATCACGAGCGTACTCATCGCAGGTTGCAGATTGTCGTGACAGTTCACCCCGAGGGTCTGATTCTCGACAAAATAGTTTGGCTTAAACATCTTGCCGATGTCGTGGAAGTAGGCTCCGACTCTCGTTAACAATCCGTTCGCTCCAATGCTCTCTGCGGCCGCTTCAGCCAACGCGGCCACCATGATCGAGTGATTGTAGGTTCCCGGAGCTCGCTGCGCCAATTGCCGCAAAAGCAAGTGACTGGCATCGCCAAGCTCTAAGAGGCTGAGGTCCGTTTGAACCGAGAAAATCTTTTCAGCGACCGCGAGTAGCGGGGTCATCAACAAGCACGCTATCAACGTGAATCCTCCGTTCCGAGCAGCTTCGAAGACCAGCTGCTTGAAAAGGCCCCAGGAGCTGACAACCGCAGCATCGCTCGCCAAGCGTACTGCCTCGCTTGGAACGGGAACTCGGAACGACTGCCCCATCATGATTCCAACGCCAAGCGCAGACAATATGACCACGGCGGCGGCCATCGCGCCAACATAGATCAGCTGCGTCCGTGTTCGGATCCTTCCGACAAGAAGCACCGTCGATGCTGATGCCGACATCACCAAGACGAATTCCGCCAAGTCTTGTCCTAGGGACAAGGTCAGGATCAGCCCTAAAGCAGTCATCAACATCAGTGCAAAGCCGCGGCCAAAGCTGATGACTGCCGTGATCGAGCAGATCACCAACGGAATCAACTCGGCTCGCCACGGGTCCTCCGCTAAAAATCCAGCCGCGACCATCGTCACAACACACAAACTCAGGATTCTTGCGAGTTGCCAGGTATCGTTGAGGCAACTCCGATCGAATTGGTAGTGGATCAGCAAACCGCAGAGGACTAACATGCTAAAGAGCATCCCGACGTACGCCAACAATCGCAAGAAACGGCTGGATACGCTCAGTTCCGTTAGCAGAGCCGCATGCTCGGCACGCAACAGCTCGATCTGCGGTCTTGCAAGATGGATTCCAGCCGGAGCCAGGGTACTCAATCCTGCTTCGTACCTGATCATCGCCACAGGTACTTGCTCGACGGCCTTCTGCCTTGCCTCATCGCTTTTCTCAGCATTCAGATAGAGCGTGGTCGGCAAGCGAGGCCGGATGTAAGTTGCCACTAAGTCGGCTACAATGTCCGCCTCTGGGGTCGCAAAACTTCGATGAAACGCGGATCGGACAAGCTCCTTCAATTTGAGCTGGATATCGGCGATTCGCACCTCGGCGACTTCGACAGTCAACGTTTCGCCATCGCCGCCGTTGACAACGTGAATCCATCGTTGATTTCCACGTTCCAAATCGTGCGAAAGGGATGGCAGCAACCCTTTCTCCTCGAAAGGAGTGAATAGATCCTTCATGGCCGTATCGAATCGTTGCCGCTGCTGGTCGTCTTCCAACAGCTTGTTCACTGCTTCCAGCGCTGCAGTCCTGCTGATCTTTTGTTCCTCGACGCCCTCGCCTAGCATTTCTGACAATACTTCTTTTGCTGATTCAGCAATGGTGTTCGGATCGGTGGTGCCAAGAAGCTTGTAAAGTTGATCCTTCACTGCTCCTCGAAGTTGAGTCAGCGCTTGACGGCGATTGTCATAAACGCAGACAACTTCTCGAGCTTGTTGTGCTCGCTGCAGTTGGGTCTTGGTGATATCCGGGACTTCGAAAGAGCTGCGAGCTATAATAGCACGAGGAGGGACAAAGCCCTCGCGATAGGAAAATGGAGGATTCCACGATTGAAACGCAACAACAATTGCGATGATCCCCAACAAAACACAGCTCAGCCGAATCAATACGTCGCTGCTGGTCAGGCGCCGCCAGATCTGTGAGAACTTGTCCGTTCCTATTTGTATCGAAGCAACTCGTTCGCTTCGCGTTCGTTTTGTCGTTGGTGTTGCCATAGGAAGAAACTAGGCGTCAGATCGCCCCGATGCCACATCTCATGAGGTCTCACTTGTTCGCTGTGGCGGCACGGAATTGGGCCCCGGTGGATCATAAGCCTGAACGATGCGTTGCACCAAAGGATGCCGAACGATATCAACTTCAGACAGTCGAATAAAGGCGATTTGCTGTATCGACTGAAATCGTTGCACAGCATCGCGCAGACCGCTGGTGACGCCCGTCGGCAAGTCAACCTGAGATATGTCGCCGGAAACGACGACTTTCGAGCCTTCACCCATCCGGGTCAGAAACATTTTCATTTGCGCGACTGTCGCATTTTGAGCTTCGTCCAAGATGATAAAAGCCTGGTTGAGCGTTCTCCCCCGCATGTACGCCAAGGGTATTACCTCAATCGTATCCTGCTCCATAAGATATTTTACTTGATCATAGTCTACCATCTCGTTAATGGCGTCGAGAAGCGGACGTAGATAGGGATTGAGTTTAGCCTGCAAATCTCCAGGGAGAAATCCCAAGCTCTCCCCCGCTTCTACGGCTGGCCGCACGAGGACAATTTTGCGAACTTGCTTGGATTTGAGGGCTTCGACGGCGGTCGCGACCGCTAGATACGTCTTGCCCGACCCTGCCGGACCAATACAGAAGGTCAAATCATGTTTGCGTATCGCATCGACATAACGCGATTGACCATCCGTCCTTGGTCGAATTCGACGAAGGGCGTGTCCGACGGCTAATTCCGATCTCTCATAGCCGGGAAGCTTCGTACCCGTCACTTGCTCAATCGTCAACGCAACATCTTCAGCCGCAATTTTGCCGGAACGGTAGACTCGATTCTTCAATTGCTCGAGAACTTCTGTCGCCATGCGAACCGGCTCAGTAGCACCCGTGACACGAATCTGACCCTCGCGATGGGTAATAGATACTCCAAGATGATTGCGTAGAGATCGTAGGTGCTGGTCCTGGGGGCCAAAGAGCTTCAAGGCGATCTCTGGATCCGTCAACACCAACGTTGCCTCAGACATACGACACTCCGACTCCAAATGATGCGCAAATACAGAGGATCAATGAACCACTCCTGGCATCCAAATCCATTGAGCAAGGACGCACAGATAACCAACAAGCGAAGCAGGCAACAGCGAATCTGTCAAATCCCAAACACCACCCAATCCTGGAAGAGAATTTCCGCTATCCTTTACTTCAACAGTTCTCTTAACAACACTTTCAATGAGATCACCCATCAGCCCTGCGACCGCGATCAATAACCCTGTCAGAATTGCTCCCAATAGATAATTGGATGCAAATTGCGCACCGAACACCCAAGGTGTAAACCAACAGAACACGGCGATGCTAACGAGAATCGCTCCAACGCCACCTCCAATCGCTCCCTCCCAAGTCTTCTTGGGACTAATGGATGGGCACAATTTGCTTCTCCCCAGAAATCGCCCGACGAAATAGGCCGCCGAATCGCTGATCTTCGCAACGGCGATGACGCCCACAAGAGCCAATAACCCCCATTTGTGTTCGCCTGCCAATCGGAGAATGATCCAAAAACTGAACCCACCGCCGAGATAACTTGCTGCTAGTGACGACATTCCCAAGCTTTCGAGAATGTTCGGTCGTTGTTTCGAAAAGTCTTGCAAGGCGAAAATCGCGTTCAGGAAAACTGCGGAAGTTATTCCGACCGCAGCCCAGCCAAGCGCCTCGCGATCCGTCCCGCTGGTTCTCGTTCCATGGAAGATCAGTGGTCCCAAGATCGGGAACGATGCAAACAACATCACAACCGCGACGGTGCCAGGAATTCGCCCCGTCGGCAAACGCCACTTCTTCTGCAGCATTCGTTCCAAATCGAGAGCCGTGCCAATCGCGAAGAAATATCCTGCTGGCAGAAGCCAACTTCCCGAAACGCCCCGCAGCGGCGAGTGATAGTCAAGATAGATCAATACCAGCATGACAGCGATCAAGAGACCTGACGTTAGCAGTCGATCACGAAGCACGTCAAGCTCCTCCAACGCCGATCGCTCCGAATCGTCGTTCACGCAGCGAATAGTCTTGGATGGCGGAAAGCAATGTCTCTCGGTCAAACTCCGGCCAAGTCTTATTAGTCACCCAGATTTCGCTGTAACTGATTTGCCAAAGGAGGAAATTGCTGATCCTCATTTCACCGCTGGTACGAATCAATAAATCAGGGTCTGATAGTCCGGCAGAATATAGGTGATTGCTAATGGTGTCTTCGTCGATGTCGTCGAGATGCAGCTCTCCTGATTGCACCTTTCCTGAAATGGCCTTGAAGGCATCGACCAATTCTTGCCTGCCGCCGTAATTGATGGCCAAGCAAAGTGTGAATTTCGCGTTGGGAGACGATTGAGCTTCGGTTTCGTCCAGTTCCGCGACCACTTCCGGCGACAATCCATCTCTTCTTCCGAGAACTCGAAGTTGGATCCCTTCCTTTTGCAGAGTCAACCGCTCGCTTCTCAAGTATCGAACCAGCAACTGCATCAGGAAATCGAGTTCCTCTTTTGGCCTCTTCCAATTCTCACTGGAAAAGCAAAACAAAGTTAGCGTCGTGATGCCGAATTCTTCGCAACATTCAAGAGTTCGTTGAATTGCTTTTGCCCCTTCCTGGTGCCCTTCGCTTCTCGGAAGATTTCTAGCTCGCGCCCAGCGTCCGTTGCCATCCATAATGATGGCGACATGTTTCGGTCGCCTCTCCATCGGAATCGATTCGATGTTGAAGTGCAGAACCGTTTCGGTCATAGGATCTCTCGAAATTGCTTTCCCACGAGAATCGTTTGCTCGCGATCGGGTCCGATGGAAACAATGTCGATGGGAATTCCGATCAGTTCCTCGATGCGTCGAAGATATTGTACGGCTTGTCCTGGCAATTGTTCTATGTCGCGAATCCCAGTGATGTCCGTTTTCCAACCGGGGAGCGTTTCCCATACCGGCTCACACCGTCTTAAATCGTCCGCGCAACTCGGAAATCGATGCAATAACTGGCCATCCAACTTGTAGCCAATGCAAATGGATAATTCATCAAAATGACTTAAGACATCCATCATCATGAGCGCCATCGAAGTAATACCACTCAATCTAGCGGTGTATCGAACCGCAACTGCATCGAACCATCCACATCGCCTTGGACGTCCTGTGGTCGTGCCGTATTCTCTTCCGATCTGTCGAATCTTTTCGCCGATTTCATTCGTGAGCTCGGTTGGAAACGGACCACCACCCAC
>JBBIUE010000077.1:0-3623 GCA_037440405.1 Pirellula sp.
GGTATTTTTTTTTTTTTTTTGAGTATTGACAAGGCCATCTGCTAACGAAAAGATACGCTGATCGTGATTCTTCGAAGGCTTTAGCTTATCTCGATTGAAGTTTCGCAATAAAAAAGGGGGGGGGCCATGAATGCTCGTCTGGCGCAACCTGAAGCTCCCACAGGGGGGCTCAGCCGTCCTCGGTCCGTTCCTGGAGGAAACGCATTTCAGCGAATCGCCAGCATCCTGGCAGTTGCGGGCGTTATCATTCTCGCCATTTACATTCTCGCCTTTTACTCCCAACGTTCTCCAATCCGTGTTGGTCCCAGCATCATCGATTTCGCGATGGTCAGCTCGGGGGGAAGGATCGCTGAGCGACAAGCCACCATTCAGAATCGAACCGGTGATCTGCTCCCAGTTACCTTAGCTTGGAGTTGTGATTGCATCGACGTTCGCCCATCGACCTTTGAACTGCCGCCGCACGGGGAGCAGATCGTGACGATCTCGCTTCGAAACCCACCCGAGCCGTCGGTGGATCAGGCTCGTATCGATTGGGATCGCCAAGTGCGGTTAACCGTCGTTGGCGGGAACTGGCAAGGATGGGAGGAGTTCGTACCGGTTCGCGGTTGCACCCTGCGAGCAGTTCAATTTTCTCCTTGGGACACACAGATTCGCATTATCGAAGACCATATGCAAGAGGATTTCATTCCACATGAGATTCCCGTTGGCATCGTCCAAGGATGCAGCCTGATTTCCGTGCATTCTCAACCTGAGCTTCCGCTGTTAGGTTGTCGATTTCAACCGGATGAAAGCGGACCGGAATCGGAACCGACTTCTGGGCGCATCGTGCTGGAAATCCCGACCGAGTACTTGTCGAACAGGAACTCATCGGAGTTCCATTTGGTTTGCGTGGTGCGTGAAACAGGCCACGATGAGACCACGACCCAAGAGATGCGTCTAACGTCCTCGGTTCAGTCAGCGATCGATGCCCTACCCTCGATCATCACCGCTAATCAACTGGACGTCCCTTCCATCGTCGAATTGCGCGCTCAGTCAAATCAAGTCGAATTGATCGACTTCGAAGTGTCTCAGTCGAAACACTGCCGAGTCCGACCATTGTCCAACTCGACGTTGGAGGTGATTGCCGGCGAAATACCAGCGGATGAGCAAGGCGAAGTCGAGTTGCGAGTCCGATATCGCTATGGGAACACCGACTCATCCTGCGTTGTCCGAATTCCTGTTCTTCGTTGATCCATTTAAGGAGCCCCAACATGAAGAAGTATGTTCTTGCATTCGCCCTGGTCAGCTGTCTTGCCGCTCCGTGCCTGTCGGTTTGCGTCAGCAATTTATGCCGATGTAGTCAGGTATGGGTGCTTAGCCAGAGTTCATGTTCAATCAGCTATCCCAATTACTGCACCATCGGATGGTTCGCACCCAACGGGACAAATCGGTTGCCATCCAACCTGCAAAACGTTGACGTGTACGCAGTTGATTCCAGCAAATGCAGCCAGAGTTGTCTGGCAACGCCTTCGGTAGGAACGACTACGGCCACGTTGGAAGAGTGGATATTTTCAGAAAACTACCCGACTGAATGTGCTGGCGATCCCTTTGATCCGAGCCCAAAAAATAATCAGCCTCCAAGCGGCGGCAATGAAAACTGACGTTACAATATCTGATAACTGCTTATCACTGAATCTTGTTTGATCGAGGAGAACCATGTTTTCTGCAATCAAAATTCTGGGTGATTCCTCTGCACCGCTCTTCTTTCGAATGGCACGTTCCATCTGCTCGGTAGCGTCTTGGGTCGTCATTTTTTCTTACCCTGTCGCCGCGATCGATGAATCGGAGCTGCGCAGTGACGTTCTTCGCTGTCTGCCGAGCCATGCAAGTTCGATTGCAGTACACGCCACATTCTCCATGGCTCGTCGATTACCGGGCGACTTCATGAAGTTCTACCAAGGTGACGATGCAAACCAAAACAAAGGTGTCGAAGCCGACCAAAACAAACGCGAAAATGAATTCGATCACAAGGGAGCTTTCGAAGCTTGGGTCGACGGCACAAATTATTGGTACGCCATGGATGGATTTGTATTAAATCGAAGCCAGAAACCAAAGATTGAGAAGCGGATCGCTTGGGGGACGTTGAAGAAAAGCCACATACTTTCTACGAAGGATGGGCAGCCTGTAGGGCTAACGATCGGCTGTGACGCAATGGGCATTGCTGCTGGTCTTGCTACTCCCATGCCGGCGGCATATCGCGAGTTGCTCGGATTTCCAAAGTTCAAGGAGGATAAACCAGAAGCGTGGCAGCCCGTGCGGAATCTGGTGTTGCAGGGAACCGTTCGCACGGAAGCAAATGCTGACAAAACCACCTTTGAGCGAACGACCCTGGAAGGAGCTTCACAACGAACGGAAAAAGCCATTTTTCGAAAACGTGACAACAACTACCTTTGCGAGCGCTACGAGCGTTCCTATCTGAGTTCCGACCATTCCGTTTCCAGTTCAAACACTCGTGTGACCTTCACATACGACTCGATTCTAAGCGATCAAGCTTGTGGAAAGATACCAGTCTCTTGCCTGTCCGAAGAACTCATAGAAGTCAACGGCCAACTCACTGTGAGCGGATTCAATTATTTTCAGCTCGAAAGTTATGAGACCAAGGAAGCCATTCCAGCCAAGTTGCTTCAACCATCGCTGGGACGTAGTGTTCGCATTAACGACTTGTGCAATCCGCCAAAACCGAAAGCAGCGGCAAGCTGGAGTTCTTATTGGTGGTTGATTCTGCTGGTGTCGATCTTGCTCGTGGTGGTGGGGGTATGGCGGAGTCAAAAATGGAGCAGAACGTGAATCGCGCGTTGATCGCAACCATCAACCGGAACGCGCTAGCGTCCGGTTGTGACGGGGCGAACCGGGTGCTAGCGCACTGCGCCTGATTGGTGGATTTGGATGAGTGCAGCGGTTGAACGACCATGAAATCGATTGTGAAAAATCGAACTGAGGTCGGATGCGTAGTTGCCATCACTTTCGTTTCCCTATCGTTGAATTGGATCGCTGCGGCAAGGCTGAGTCCCACGGTCGATGAGTTTCCACACCTAGCATCTGGATTGGAGGTAATTTTTCGGCGAGCCACCGAATCGTACTTTGTCAATCCGCCGTTAGCCAAAGTTATTGCGGCGCTTCCGGCTCACATTCAGGGGAGCAGGGCACCTTATTACGAGAAGCGAGAAGAGGACCGTCGGCCCGAATTTGAAGTTGGCGGTTTAATGGTTGCAGCGTCTCCCGAGCGGGCTTGGCGCGATCTCATAACCGCGCGACGCATTTTAGGGATCTTCTATCTTTTGGGGGCGCTCGCCTTGTATGGTCTAGCCCGAGCCTGGTTTGGCGTACCCGTTGCTCTATGTTCCTTGGCTTTGTGGATGTTTTCACCCATGATGCTTGGTATGGGGCCTCTGTTCAGTTTTGACATCGCATCCGCATCCCTCACCGCGATCTTAGGCTTCTGGTTTTGGGGAACGTATCAGAAATCAGATTGGTTCATAACGGCTGGTTTAGGGATGTGGCTAGGAATCAGTTGGTTGGTGAAGTACTCGATGATTCCGATTTCGCTGTTTTTTGTTGTTTTTTCCGACACGGTGGTTAATTCT
>JBBIUE010000077.1:3633-24089 GCA_037440405.1 Pirellula sp.
CCGCGAACAACCATTGATGGTGAGAATCCAGCTCCTTTTTCAGAAACTTTCCAAACCTGTGGTGGCCTTTGCCGTTGGATATGTGATTCTTTTAGCTGGCTTCGGCTTTCAGGGGGTGACGCGTCCTTGGTCCGAGCATCTTTTTACAACGTCGACAATGACGCAAATTCAATCCTTGGTGAAGCAACTTGAGAAAATCACAGGTTGGGATCACTTGCCGACGATGCTGCCCGACGACATGGTCTCTGGGTTGGATGTTCAATTGGTTGACTTGAGCGGGAAGGTACCGACCATTCGGTTTGGCAAATGGACAGCGGGCGCTGATCCTTGGTTTTGGTGGATTGGATTGTACCTCAAAACACCGCCGGAATTGTTGATACTGGCTTTGATGGGGATTGTTCTTCTCTTTCGGCGGTGTGAATTCAGTTCGCTCAGCATGCTGCTGATCGTGTCGCTCGGCTTTATTGTCTTTGCAACGATCAATACAGGGATGGCCTATCATACTCGCTATTTGTATTGCGTTATTCCATTCGTCTGTGTCCTGGCGGGCGTTGCGTTGGTGGCGATTTTGAAGAGATCGCGGTGGTTGTTTGGTTGCATTGCGACAAGCTATCTGGCATCCATCCTTTGGTTGTGGCCCCTCGCGTCCACCTACTGCAATTGGACCATCGCTTGGAGCATGGACCATCGCTTGATGTTGCAGGATAGCAATCTCGATTGGGGCCAGGGTTGGCTGGAGCTTCATCGCTGGATGGGTAAGCATCCACATCGGCGGAGTTTTGTTACCATGGCCTGGGACTATCACGTGGCTTGGCTGCCACTGTTTTTCGAAGTTCGCAGCCTGCCTCAAGAAACTGGGAAGCACTTGACATCGGAGGTTCTCGTCCCCCTTGGATTATTTCAGTACTGTGAACGTCGTCAGCCTCGTGCGCTGGATGTCTCGTCAAAGACACAGACGATTTGTCGATGTTTCATACTCTTCGAGAATCCTGATGACGTTCGAGAGCTGCTCGAGAAGTTTGCTTTGATCGAGTTGAGAAGGAGAGAGTGATGCACCGAGTCACCATGCGAGTTGCAAGAACATATCTGAGGCATCCACGGCGAGCCGCCTTTTCGATGTCGGAATTGTTGGTGGTCATTGGGATCATTGGCATTCTCTTCTCGCTGCTGTTGCCAGCGGTTATGGCAGCCCGAGAGTCCGCCCGCCGAACGCAATGTCAATCGCACATCCGGCAACTGAGTCTCGCTTGCCAGCACTATGAATCGGCGCATCGGTTTCTGCCGTCCAACGGTTGGGGCTATAGGTGGATCGGTGATCCAAGCAGAGGTTTTGGGCGACGGCAACCCGGCGGTTGGATTTTCCAGGTATCGCCCTATCTCGAACTGGACTTCAAGCCTGCATCGTTTTCGAAATCCGATTTAGCAGACTTGATGGTGGTCCCTGCCCCCTGGCTGCATTGTCCCAGTCGTCCCGCGCCAACGTTGGGTCCCATGAATACCCGCACGATCCCCTACAACGGAGAGCTGCGGTCACAGGTCACCAAGACCGATTACGCGATTTGCGAAGGGGACTATATCACTAATACGCAAGGAGGGCCGACCACGCTGGAAGAAGGGGATTCGCCGGACTACGTTTGGACCGATGTTTCACCGGCCACGGGTGTTTCGTTCTTGCGTAGTGAAGTGGCCATGAGCGATGTGCGCGATGGCGCGTCGAACGTCTATCTTTTGGGAGAAAAGTATGTCTCCGCTGATCACTACGCAACCAATCGAGATCTAGGTTACGATCAAGCTTTTGTGGTCGGGGTCGATTTGGACATCAACCGCTGGACGATTGAACCGCCGTGGCCCGATGGCGAGGAATCGAACTACCGCAGCTTTGGATCCGCTCATCCAGGATACTTCAACATGGCCTTCTGCGACGGTTCGGTGCGCAGTACCGACTTCAATATCGATCGCGAGCTGCATCGCCGGTTAGGGAATCGCCGCGATGGTCGGGCCACGGAATCGAGAGTGGATTGAGTGACGATTTGCATTCAGGGACCAATGGTTCGAGTTTCAGTACATCGGTTCGATTGGAATGGATAGGTTCGCCAGGGTCAAGCCTTTTCTTGGAGTCGCGATTTTCGTTCTTCGCGCTTCTTGCTTGATTGCCGAAAGGACTTGCGATGCAACACTAGCCAGTCGAGCGATCGGCACCTTTCGTCGAGCCTTGGACAACTTTCGTAAGCTGCAAGGCGATGGACGTGAATGGGTGCTAGACGTAGTCACTCCAACAAACACGAATCTGGCCACTCTGTGACTGCATTGACGGCTCGGTGGAGAACCTTGTCCAGTTCGAGACCAAGATCACGAGTCTTGGGACTGGTGCGCGTATTGAGCAGCGCGATCATGCCGATTCCATCGTGGCGGCGAATCAAGATGGAAAGTGTCCCAGGGAGCGATCCTGAATGCCAGCGGTTGAATTTTCCGTCGGCGATGACGCGATTCTGCCAGCCAAGAGAGTAGTAGACGGGATCGGTCAGTTCACTTGAGGCGTCCTGCTTGGATGAGCCCCCGCCGATGTCGCCGAGCTGGCCCGGCTCCGGGCGGGCATACATGCTCTGGCACGACTCTCTGGACAGGGGTTTACCTGGGACAGCTTGATCGAGAGCGATGGTGAATCTGGCGAGATCGATCACCGAGCTGATCCAGCCACCGTGAGCGTCCATGGACTCCAGGCACCAGCCGCCGTAGGGATTCGGCACCGTTGCTTGCCCATCTTCATTAAAAACCGATGGTGACAGGAGCGGATCATAGTAGCGAACTTCACCAGGCGGGGCGTGTTCGCGTTTGGTTTTGCCAAGCTTCATCGCGTGGATACCAAGTGGCTCGAGAACCGCCGTTTGCACGTAGCGTTCATAGCTTTGTCCGGAACGCTCCTCGATCATCCTTCCGAGAAGGCAGTAACCGAAATTGGAGTAAACGCACGCGGAACCAGGATCAAAGTCCAACGGCTGAGAAAGCATAACATCGATCACCTCGCGCGGCGCAGGAGGGGACGGAATTCCTAGTTGCTTTGCAAAATCCCTCGAACGAAACATCGGATCGAAGGACCGATCGCGATCCCAGCCTCCTCGATGCTGCAGGAGTTGCCGAACCGTGATGCGCATCAATCGATCATCACGGATTTGTCCTGCCTGCATCCGAGGATGCCAATCCAAGATGTCCGCGACGCGATCGTCTAAGGACAACCGTCCCTCGTCCACGAGTTTCAAGATGGCGACGGCGGTGATCGGCTTCGAGATGCTGGCGATACGAAACAGACTGGTTGGAACGACGGGGTTGGCCGCTTCGACATCGGCATAGCCGTAGCCTCGGGCAAACATGAGCTTAGCATCTTTCACGATTGCCACCGCGCCGCCGGGAACTTCATGTTCTTCCATGAATGCCTGCAGGATGGCGTCCATGGCGAGAAGAGTCCATGGACATGCTCCGGACGCTATGATGGTTTGCTTCGGCGGTTCATCTGCACAGAGTCTGGACCTTTCAAAAGTACATGCCATCGAGAGCCCCACGACGAAGGCCATCGTGAGAGGTCTTAGAAAGGAGTACAGTTGCGGAGCACATCCGCCCATCGGCGAGCACCAGGACATCTGGACCCAAGAAACGTTTGCGATCATATTGTTGAACGATTTCCGGAATTCACATTTGAGAGAGGGAATGGGTATGCAGCTTGGTTTTGCGAGTGCTATTCTACCGGACTTGGCGTTCGAAGAAGTCATGCGGTTTGCGGCGGAGGTGGGTTACGAATGCGTCGAAGTCATGTGCTGGCCGCCCAGCAGAGCGGAACGGCGATATGCGGGAGTCACCCATATCGATATTACTCAAAACGTGGAGCAAGTGGTTGATTCGGTTCGCGCTGTAGTCATGGAAACAGGTGTTCAGATCAGCGCTCTTGGATATTATCCGAACTGCTTGTCGACGGATGAAGCCGAGGCGCGGCGGTGCGTCGAGCACTTGATGAAATTGATCGAGGTGGCTCCTCGATTCGGTGTTTCCAACGTCAATACCTTCATCGGCAGGAATCCCGTCAAGAGCGTGGATGAGAATTGGCCTCAGTTGCTTGAGACTTGGAAACCGATCGTGATGCTCGCGGAAAAAATGGAAGTCCGAATTGGTATCGAGAACTGTCCAATGCTCTTCACGCGCGACGAATGGCCGGGTGGGAAGAATCTCGCTACGTCTCCAGCGATTTGGCGACGGCTGTTTGCCGATTTGGCAAGTGAGTTTATTGGACTCAACTATGATCCATCGCACATGGTTTGGCAGCAGATGGACTACATTCGGCCGCTCATCGATTTTACGCCCAAGCTGTTCCATCTGCACGCCAAGGATGTTCGGTTGGACCGACAACGGCTGGACGAAGTGGGCATTCTCGCCCATCCGCTGGAGTATCACACTCCCAAGCTGCCTGGTCTCGGCGAAGTCGACTGGGGACGATTTTTCTCCGTTCTGGCGGATGTTGGTTATCGGGGGGCCGTTTGCGTGGAAGTCGAGGACCGCGCGTATGAGGGGAGCCTCGAAAGTAGGAAACAATCGTTAAGGCAAAGCTATCGCTACTTGCGTAATTTTGTTTGATTCTATGCTGGAAGTTGTGTGACACTGCATCGTTAATGCACTAAGATTGAGAAGGGAATCGGAAGATGTGAATGACAAAGGAGGCAATCATCATGCGAATTCGAGCTTCTGTGATGCGTTCCGTCAGTATCGTGTTCATCCTCGGAGTTGGTTGCTTGAGTACGGGACAAGTGATTGCCTATCTGGTAAGCGCCGACGACCTTGCCGCTCGCCTTGCCAAGTTTGATACCAACAACGATGGAGTCATCACGAAAGAGGAGCTGACAGACAAACGATTGCTGCCCCTATTCAAACGCTACGACCGCAACAGCGACGAACAATTGACTCGCGACGAGATTATCGCAGGCATGGAACGTGATCAGCCTGGAAGCAGCGCCGAAAGTGGTATCACGGACCTCGGCGGCGGGCTGGGTGGCAACAATCCCGGACGCATTGCCAAGCCGACAGGGTTAGGAGGAGGAGCGCCGACCTCGGCAAGCGATGAGAGCAGCCCAGTGAATCGTGCTGCGCCTGGGGCCGCTCCACGAGGAATGACGGCTCGTGGGCAGGATCAAAATGCGCCAGCGACTCCCTCTCCCTTTCCGGCGGGACTGATTCGAGTTGGGCAAGTTGTTCCCGATTATCTGAAAACTGACCTGGATCTTTCGGACAAACAGATCAAGCAGCTCGAGGAATTAGAACGCTCAAACGAAGCTCGATTGAAGAGCATCTTGAATGCTCGACAGTTCGACTTGCTGCAAAAAAGCCTAGCGGACAATGTGGCCGCCGATAAGCCCAAAGGCAAGGGCGATTAGAGTCAGAAGATTGGAGCGGCGAGTGATGATGGTTGGGTCGGATTGAACTCAGGAGTTGAGCATGTTTCTTCGATTACTCTCCAAACGTTCTCGCTGTCCGCGTGGGGTCGGGCAATCCGATCCGACTCGCAGATTGAACGTTGAACAGCTTGAAGCTCGCCGATTGCTTGCTGTGTTCTCCGTCACCAACAGCAATGATGCGGGCGCTGGTTCGCTGCGACAAGCGATTATCGACGCGAACGGTACCGCCGCTCATGATACGATTCAGTTCAATATCCCGGGTGCTGGCGTCAAGGCGATTAACCTGTCGACAGCCCTTCCTTCCATCAATTTCCCGGTTACCATCGATGGCTGGTCGCAGCCTGGCTTCGTCGACAAACCTCTGATCGCCATCAAGGACCCGGGCCACACCCTTCTGTATGGCTTAAGTGTATTCGCAAGCAACAGCATTTTTCGTGGCTTGATCATCAATGGCTTTGTGAACTGCCAAGTCGCCTTTTGGGGGACGAGCAACAACAAACTGCAAGGAAGCTACTTAGGGACCAACAATGCTGGAACAGCGAAGGAAGGGGGAGCGACGGCATTTGACTCCATGTACCTCTCCGATGGCGCGACGGGGAACATCATCGGTGTCGATGGCGATGGCGTTCAAGATGCTCTCGAACGCAATATCATCGGCGGAAGCGCCCAATCGGGAATCGGAATGTGGGGGGCTAGTATCACCGGCAATCGGATCGCAGGAAATTACGTCGGTACCAATGCCTCCGGAGCCAACTTGGGCAATGCCTTGGCGGGCATTCGCTTGGAGCAAGGAGCGAACAACAATCGCATCGGCTCCAATAATGACGGTGTCAGCGATGGTCTTGAAGTCAATGTCGTCGCCTGGAATCAAACAGGCATTGTCGTCAATGGAAACACTTCCGTTGGCAATACCATTTCCCGAAACTTTGTTCACAGCAATCAATACTCGGAAATCGACCTCGGATACGATGGCACGACCACGAACGATCCTCTCGATGCTGACAATGGACCAAACGGGAATACGAACTACCCGATTCTGACAAGCCTAAGCTTCGACGATATCAGCGTAACCATCCAGGGAGAACTGAACGCGAAGCCAAGTACGCAATATCGCATCGAGTATTTCGCGGTAGCCAGCCCGGATGCTTCTGGGCACGGAGGATCACAGCGATTCATCGGCTGGCGCAATGCAACCACGAATGCCGCAGGAAAGGTCAACTTTTCCTCGGTACTCAATCAAGTGCTGGAGTATGGTTGGCATGTCACGGCAACGGCGACAGACAGCAGCGGGAATACCTCCGAATTCGCTCCAACGATCTGGAACGGTTTGAATTTAGCAAACACGTTCTTGCTTCATAGTCTGCCTTCTGCCACCAAAACAATTTATTTGGATTTCAATGGACATACGACCACGGGAACGCTTTGGAATACGAACTACGGCGTGGGAACCATCGTCACACCTCCGTTTTCGCTGGATGCTGATCCTGCATTCAGCCTTGAGGAGCGACTGAGGATTCAAGGGATCTGGCAGCGAGTGGTCGAAGATTTCCTTCCATTCGAAGTGAACGTGACCACGCAGGCTCCGCCAACCTCCGATCTGATCAAAAGTGGTAGCGGTGATCAGAGGTGGGGTGTCCGCGTTGCCATCGGTGGACATTACCAAGATTGGTTTGGGGCGTTCGCTGGCGGCGTCGCCTACTATGATTCGTTCAATTTCGATTCCGACACGCCGGCTTTCGTATTTTCCGACACGATCGGCAATGGCGAGGCTGACATTGCCATGACGATCAGTCATGAGGTTGGGCACTCACTGAACCTTCATCACGATGGCACGCCGGGTCAAGAATACTATCCTGGCCATGGCTCAGGGGAAACCTCCTGGAGCACGATTATGGGCTCGGGTGGCTGGGCGAATCTGACGCAATGGAGCAAGGGGGAATACCTGAATGCCAGCAACCTCGAAGATGACTTGTCCATCATCACGACCATGAACGGCTTTGGATTTCGCGCCGACGATTTCGGAAACACAATCACGGCGGCGGCCCCACTGGGAAACGTCAACAACAAAATCATCCAAACCGGTATCATCACGACGCGCACCGATCGAGATTTCTTTTATTTCGAAACATCGGGAGGAGCGATCGATTTGAAGTTCGGGGTGGCTGCTCGTGGTCCGAACTTGGATTTGTTGGCGCGTTTGCATGATGCTTCGGGCGCTGTCATCCTTGGCAATAACCCTGCAGATAAGTTGACGGCGCGATTAGTCACCACGTTGGCCGCTGGGCGCTACTACGTCAGCGTCGATGGCGTTGGCAAAGGCAACCCGATGATGGTTGCCGAAGGCTACACTGACTATGGCAGTTTGGGATTTTATTCGATCAGCGGAGTCATCGCAGGTTTGAATGTGCCACCGACCATTGGTGGAATCAGCGGGAACATGAACTACTCCAACAACACAGGCAATGTGCTCCTGGGGCCGGCGGCGACGGTCTCCGACCCGGATAGTCCGAACTTCGATGGTGGGCAATTGATCGTTCGAATTACGGACGGACTCGACGCAAGCAATCGACTGCAAATCCGGCTGAACGTGTTTTCAATCGTCGGAAATGATATCTTCTTGGGCGGTACGATGATCGGGAAACGCAATGGCAACGGCGGTATTGGACAAACGAATCTGATCATCACCTTCAATGCGAATGCGACGGCTTCCATCGTTCAAGATCTGATGCGCTCGATCGCTTTTCGCACAGTCAGCAATACGAACATGGTGATGCGAACCGTCGAGTTTCAGTTGAGCGACGGCGATGGCGGGCTGAGCAACATCTTGTCCAAGACCGTCACTATCGTTTAGCTTGGTTTTTTGGGAGCAGCTATGCTGGATCATGAGGAGTTTGTCGAGCAGGCGCACTTCTTCAGAACTTTGCTTGAGCGATTGGGTCAGGATACGCCGATTCAAGAATTGATGCTTCAAGTGAAGCATGAGATTCTGGCGACGACCAAGCTTCCTTATGCCATTGATTTCCTGGTTGCGGAACTGAAGCACCATGGCATTATGGCGCAAGGCATGAGTCGTCTCTCGCACTACTTCACTCCGTTTCAAACGTTCATCGTTGAAGAAAGTGAGAAAGAGCGAGGGAGATTCGAGTTTCGCATGGCATTGCGGATCCTCTGCCGCGATGCCGAATATCGTTCCCAGTCAGATAATCGCCAGGGTTTTTTCTTCTATCAGTTCGAGTCGATCTGCCGCAATCGGCTCAACTATGATCGCGGGTTGAAGGCCATGTCGGACGATCCGTCGTACGATGCAGATTGGAAAGCATGGTTACTCCTTGTTCGCAAGCAATTGGGCATCCTGGATTTGGCCGATCTCATCTACGGACGGAGCCAGGATTTTGACGATTATCGGAAACGAAAACTAGGCCCGGATACACCTCCGGCGGCACCGGTCCTATTTGGAGTCAAAGAAGGCAGAATCGCCCATGCGCACCGACACAAGGATCCCCTTCTTCTGTTTGCTGCCATGCAACGACACTTGGGATATCCACAAGTTCCGCGCCCTGAACCTATCGATACGATCAGCCAGTTGATCCCTCAACTGCAGCGCCGGCTCGAACGATTGGAAGCGCGAATCAAACTACTTGAGGATGAACAAAAGCAGGACATCGACATCACAAAATTTTATTCATCTTCTCAAGGACCACGAGTCGACTTGTCGTTCGACGATCTCCCGGTCGACGAGCGGTTCCAATAGATTTTAATATTGTGGGTCGCTCTGCCCACGGCCACGATATCCATTCGCCCGTCGCCATCGAGATCGGCGACGGCAAGGTCTTCGATCGCAACGCCTCCTGGGTCCACCAGGATACGGTTCCAATGCCCGCTCTTCGCATCGATGGGATCATAGATTCGCAATCCGCATCGATGCTCTCCATTCAAGTTATCGCGCACGCCAACGATGAGCTCATCGTCCTGGTCATCATCGAGATTGGCAGTCGCGACGGCATGTCCCCAAGCGAGCTGGGCATCCAGTTCACGCCGTGTCCAGAGAGCCGCATCTTCTTCCGAAGTACTGGCTGGATTGGGTGGAGTATAGACGACGACTCGATCTCCATGCCAAGGCTCGATGGTCGCGATGTAGCGCGATCCATCAACGAAGTGCCCCAGTCGTATCTCGCTGGCACCCCGATTGGGAGCCGGTGCTTCGTATCCCGAGCCAAGCCGCCGCACTGAAAGTTCGCGAGTCATCGGCCCATCGGCTTGCAGCAGCGAAACACCTTCAAAACTGGCAGCCAGGAGTTCTTGCTTACCATCACCGTCCCAATCGACGACGTCGAAATTGTGCATCACGTGAAGCTGCTCGTTGAGAACACGGGAGAGCCAAGACACGTTTTCGTCCGCGCCCAGCGTTGGCTCGAAGGCTAAAAGACGAATCGCTTTTTGATCGAATCCAGGCGGCATCGATCCACGCCCTTTGAGCGGTCCGACAACGAGTCTCCACTTGCCGTCGGCGAATAAATCAGCCCACTGCATGCGATGCGTCGTGGGTTCGTGGGAGATGTGATGGTACCGCCACTCCTGATCCGGGACGTGTTCCAGCCAACCAATTTCGCCTCCACCCGTTGTGTTATTAAACTGCCAGTCCGAACCGAGCGCGAAATCGATCCGCCCGTCTTGATTGATGTCCAACGGGGCGAAACAGACGTTATCAAAGGGAGCATCTGGAGTGGAGTAAATCACATGTTCTTTCCAACTTGGCCCCTCGAGCCACAATACCCGCTTGCTATCCACAATGGCGATGTCGATGTGCCCATCGGCATTGACATCCAAACATCGCACGGCATATCCCACGGTCAACCGAGTTGGTAATTCCTGAATTTCGAAGCTCGTCGCCGAAATCGGATGTTGCTGAAACGCTGGGACTTGACTTCCCCAACCACCGTAGACGAGCAGGATGGTGCAAACCGTTCGATGAAATGTGATTTTCAGTGGAATAGCTTTGAATTGCATGTGCGCTGCTTTTGAATCGAACCACGATCAAAGCCGATTAGAATGAGTTTAGCTAATCGGAACATGAATATCTATCAACGATACTCTGCGCCAGTGAGGAATCCTTGTGCCGTGCCTCACTTGCGTTTCAGGCTCGTATCATTTCACCGGACACTCGCCTCACTTTTTCGGTGAACGCCACTGAATGTTCACCGGAGCGGTCGGCGGGATCGTTATCGATGTTGGAGCGGTTGATGATGACTCGCTCGCGTCCTGCGCTTCTGAATCAGAATCATAATCGACTTCCTCGGTTTTCGGATGGCTTACTCCGGCATTGCCGAAACTTGGCGCGAAGGCAGCCGAATTGCTCGAAAAGCTAGCTTGAACGACGGTTGATTCGGCGGCATTCTCAACGCTTTTCGGAGTTGACGCAAGAGAGGCGGACGCTTCTCGAAAATTCGCGTCGGAGTCAGTCCCAAGGGCTGTTTGTGTTCCAGTTCCGACTGCCGGTAGGGAAATGGAACCGACGGTATTCGTGCCGCGCGATATCGTTGGCGCGTTGGGAGTGTAGGTCGAAGGTGTTTGATAGCTACCCGTGGCTGGCGGGGGGACGCGCGTTGGATTTTGAAGGGAAAGTGGACCAACGGGAGCGATCGCGTTTCGGCATCCTGCAAATGCTATCACTCCCGCGAGGCAGAAAGCTGTTGCTGAAAATCGAAAAATCGTTTGCATGAATTTTTCCTTGCAAAAAATCAAGCCCGTGCCACTCGGTTCAGTCGGAAACTAGCAAATGGACGATTCTATTCCAACCCCATTCAACCGCGATGCGCGAACTTAACGAGAGAATCGTTCAACTTTATCCAAACGGATTTCCGATACGCAATCCGTACGATCGTCAACCAAGTCATAACCGGACCTGATGAAGATCGTTCCTAGGGGGAAAGGGCGTACGAATGTCCGAGCGCAGCTCGAAGAATTACTCGACCAATCACGGTCTTCGACGACGGTCTCCGCGGGATTTGGTTCCCGCGATGCTGTTCGCGCTTGCACCAACGTGTTCGGGAAGCGCATCCGATAACGGGGACTCGATCGGACAGGTCATCGTTTCGATTCGCAGCTCTGCGATGCCGTCCTCAGTGTCCTTGTTGGATAGTGGCGATGCCCAACTTGTGGCCTATCAGTTCGAAGATTCAAACGAAGTCTTCAGCCTGGGGGAGCTCAAGCCTGTTCCCAAGCCCACGGCGTCAGCCGAAGCCAGTGATCCTAGGCCTACGATGCCGATTTTGCTTCCCGTGCCATCAGACGATCTCTATCCATCGACGATTCCTCCAAATCAGCCAAGTGTCGTGCGAGTTCGGGCGTCAGACTCAGTCATTCGAAGGGTGGCACCTTCAAGTGAATTGCCTCAAAGTCCAATCCCTTCGGCCTCGTTGGAACCCGACTCGAGTGCGAAAGTCAACGGGTCTCAGAGTGATCCCGGTTCGTTGCGAATTCTCAGCGATTCATCGCGAGGTCGACTGCAGGAGGCTCTACGGGACAATGCTCCGGAATCATTTGAAGTCGGCCCGGTCGAATGGGATAACCAGCCGCAGGTCAAAAACGAGTTCGATTTCGATTCAGCATCCGTGCATTCGACGCTTCGTATTCCTTTACATGCTTCTCAGTCGATTCGATTCGGTGGAAAAGTGCTACGCACCGTCCCCGAGAATCGAACCGTGTGTCGATCGATTGTCAGCGGCGTACACGAGGTAGCGTTGATCAGCCGCAATGCTGGCATCACTCGTGTTGCCGTCGAACTCGAAGATCGAAATGGACGAACCAAGCCCATCGTTTTGCAGGTGGAAGTGGCTGGTCCTTGGTCCCAATCCGAAACGAATATGGTCCGTGATCTTGGCATCATCGAACAGACCATTCGCGAAATCCATCAAGACAGCCAAGTATCCATCGTGAGAAACAAAGATGGGTCACTGATCGTTGCGGGTACGGCTGCTTCGGAAGCTTCGGCAAGGAGCATTCTGTCGATGGTCCGCAGGGTCTGCCTCGTTCCTATTAAAGATCAAATCGTGGTTCGGCCTCGCAACTGAAGTCGATCCTCCATGCTTCGTATTTCATTTACCGAACGAATCCATTGAGTCAGGTTTTCAGTGTTGAGGTAAGCAAGATGAGGTCCATGATGAAATCTACCCGCCGAACAACTCGCCGGTCCACCGTGCGCGCTTGGTTCACCCGTCTTGCATGTACTGCCGTACTTGGAGGATCGCTGGCGACAAATGCTGCCGGGCAGGAAGCGGAAAGTCTGTACTCCTTCTCGGATAAACCGGTTGGTCTGAACCTACAGAACCCACTCAATTTCCGAGTCGACGATCTCGGAGTGCTGGAGTACAAACAGCAGCGGGAGTATCAAGTCACTACCAATCTCCCTCAGGTTCCAGCCGATGTGTATGACAACCATTCCATCATGGCTGCTCCCCCCATGAAGCCGTTGCGGTTCCACCACAAACCCGATCGGTTTCCGCATCATCGCGGCATCTATAACGTCGGAGACAAATGTGATGTGCGTTACTTTGGAAGCTATGAGCAGCTGTGGGTGACACGGGAAGGGATCGATCGCTTCTCCCTTTCGCGAGGCCACCAGTTCGATAATTTTGGTTCAGATCGGGCCGGACGCTACAAAGCGGGCATGATGCTTGGATGCACCGAGGGGATGGAAATCGTTTACACCGGGAGTATCCATTTCTCGCGGTTGAACACGCGGGTTGGTGCGAATTTGGCTACGGACTTGCTGCCTGGGGGAGGAGTCACACCCGCACAGATGAACACGCTCAACAATGCTGCTCAGCATGGCCAAGGGCACACAGCTGAATTTCGCAACTACGAATTGAATCGTCGTTGGTGGGCAGGTGATGTTCTCTCAACACTGTTTGGCGTTCGGGCTATCGAATACAAAGAGGACTATTCCCTTGCTTCGATTGGCATGGGAGGAGGACAGGGACGATTTCTCGAGGACGTCAGCAATCTGATGTTCGGATTGCAAATCGGAGGCGATTTTTACTATCCGATGGGACGGCGATTGGATTTCGGTCTAACGGGACGCGCCGCGTTAATGGCGAACCGTAATCGCGGACGCACATTTGTTTCCAATGCTGGAGCGGTCATCATCAATAATCGTGATACCGACGTCGATGTTGCGGGAATGATCGAAGTTGGAGCACGCGCACGTTATTGGATTCTGCCACAGTTGGTCGCCATCGCCGGAGCGGAAGCTTGGTTCCTGCCGGGCGTTGCCACCATTCAAAACCAAGATTTCTATCGAATCACTCCAACCACCGGGCGAGATGTCGATGCGGATGACACGGCCATCTTCCTAGGTGCAATGGCCGGATTGGAAGGTCGCTTCTGATGGGAACATTCTGAGGACTGCCATCCATCCATTTGTTCGTGAGCGTCCTTTCCTTCAAATCCGCGATCATCCATCCTTCAAAAAATTGACGGGAGATACCTGTTGCATCTCCCGTCATCTTCTGAGATTCAGCCATATTGGCTCTCGGCCTTTGTCGCGTTGGACCTGATCTCCCTTTCGCTCGTTGGATGCGATGGAGGCGTTCCAGCCCGTGATCCTCCTTCGCAAATGTCTTGATCTTATTTCTTCAGAGCATCTCGAATTTCGCGGAGGAGGACGATGTCCTCTGGCGGAGCGGCCGGAGCAGCTTGTTTCTCTTTTTCAAACCGATTTTTCATGCTGTTCATGATCTTGATGACGACGAAGATCGCGAAGGCGACGATCAAGAAATCGACGATGGTTTGAACGAAGCTTCCGTAAGCTAAGTAAGCGCCGCCAGCTTCCTTGGCTTTGGCGATGCTCGCGTATTCATTGCCGTCCAGCGAAATGAACTTGTCCGAGAAATTGACGCCGCCAGTGATCTTTCCCACCAACGGCATGATGACGTCACCTACCAACGACGACACGATCTTGCCAAAGGCACCACCGATAACGATCCCGACCGCCATGTCGATGACGTTTCCTCGCATGGCGAACTCTTTAAACTCTTTAAGCAATCCCATAAAAGCTCTCGATTGAATGCATCCCAATGAAGTTGTGTTGAAATCTATCAAAAGATTTCAACAGAACCTCAATCATGCAAGCGCCAACGAGCAAGTTCCAGTACGATCCTTGAAGGCGGCGCTCTACGAGACGCTCAAGACGCAAAGTTTAACTTGCCGCGAGTGCTCAGCCGGCCTTTCTCATCATAGCGGCTCGGTTCTCGGCCCGAGATGAGAGCCAGAGCAAGACCGGTGCGGCGATGTAGATGGAACTGTACGTTCCCACAACTATGCCCACCAGCAAGCAGAACGCAAATCCGTGAATGCCCACTCCACCGAAAATGTAAAGGAGTAAAATCGAGATGAGCGTCGTGCTCGATGTCAAAATCGTTCGCCCCAAGGTTTGATTGACGCTTTGATTGACCATCGCATCCGTCAACTTCGTGCTCTTTCCTTTGACCTCGCGGATTCGGTCGAAAACGACGATCGTATCATTAAGGGAATACCCGATGATGGTCAAGAAGCCAGCCACGATCGTCAATCCAATCTTAAAGTCATCGATCATCAGGAAACCAAGTGGTCGATACAGCCAATGGCTGATCGCAAGAATCCCCAGCGTGATCAACACGTCATGGACTAGCGCCACCACCGCGGCGAGGCCATAGGCAATTCTCTGGAAGCGGAACCAGATGTAAATGATGATGAAGATGTTGCTGATGATCAGAGCGACGAGAGCTTTGCCCTGCATTTGCTCTGCAACCCGGCTGCCAATGGAGCTGACCGACAACCAAACTGGCTGAGCTGCCATTTGAGCTTGAAGATTCGCACCAATTTTCTCAGCAGCGGCTTGGTCGACTGGAAGAGTCACTTGCCATTTGCTGAAACCCTGCTTGGAGTCGATTCGCCAATCCGAAGGGCGGGGGTCGGGTTGGACGGAGATTTGAGATTCCGTAATTCCGAAACCAGCGACCTTCGCAGCTTCAATCAAATCTCCGCGCAGTGACGCAGCATCGATTCTAGCGTCTCTTCCTGGGACGCTCTGCCCAAACTCAGCAATCAGTATCGTCGAGATGTTTTGAGCCACGGGAGCATCGCCGATTTGAGTTTGTTCTTCCGAACTGGATGTTGGTCCGCCCTCGCTCGAATCGGCAGCACGATCGATGTTTAGATTGGCATTGGAATCCATTCCCTCTCCCGAACTTGAAGACTCTTGGTCCTTCGGGTCTTGAAGCGAAACGTATTTGACCGTCCTGCTGGGAGACGAGCTAGAATTCGCATTACCTATGGCGGGCCGAATTTCGACACGATAGGTGACAATCCGTTTTCCTGATTCTGCGAAACCACTGGTCAATCGCCGCTTCAAATCGTCCTTGCTCGTAATGGAGGTTTCAAGCCGATAAATCGTATCCTTGGCTTGTCCCTCGATATCCATCCGATTGATTGTCAATTGGATCGGGTTTCCGTTCTCATCCTTGTCCAAGATTTGAGAGGCGATCTTGCGAACTTCGTCGACCGAAACAGGATTCTCGAAGCTGAAGGTGACCTGTGTTCCTCCATTGAAGTCGATATCCAGCAAGTCTTTGCCGCGAATGAATGCAGCCACCAGACCAATGGCAATCAGAATCGACGATATCACAAAACACGTCTTGCGAGCTCGAAGAAAGTCGATGTCTCCTTCTCCAAGGAACATTCGGCGAGACCATGCGATCACGTCAGACATTGAGAAACTGGCAAAACGCCATCGATCAGCGATCTCGAAAATCAAACGCGAACAGAACACCGCCGTGAACATGCTGATGATAATACCGATGACCAACGCAACGGCGAATCCGCGAATCTGATCGGTACCGACCCAGTACAAGACGACCGCGCTAATCAAGGTCGTCAAGTTCGAGTCGATGATCGTTGTCAACGCTCGATTAAAACCATTGCGAATAGCCATGCGCCCTGTCGATTTCTTCGCGATTTCTTCCCGAATTCGTTCGAAAACGAGAACGTTCGCGTCAACAGACATGCCGACGGTCAGTACGAGGCCCGCCAAGCCAGGCAAGGTGATGGGTTGGTTGATAAGGATCATCGACCCGAGAATGAACAGGATGTTCAAAAGCAATGCGATACAGGCGATGATTCCGGAGAAGCGGTAGTAGATGAGGACAAAGATTAGAGTGGCCACCAACGACATGATGGCGGCGTTGAAGCCCTTGCTGATGGTATCCACTCCGAGAGCTGCACCGATCTGATGTTCACTGATAGGCTGCTTGCCAAGGGCCGCAGGCAGCGATCCGTGCCGCAAGATGCTCGTGAGAAAATCAACCTCGGCCTCGGTAAAGTTACCGACGATCGTACCGCTTTCCCGAATCGGACTGTTCAACGAGGGGGCTGATAGCACTTTGCCATCCAGAATGATCGCAAGTTGTCGCTTGAAGTTGCCATCGGGCTGATTCGCGACGGTCAACGAAAGCATTCGCTTCGCACCATCCGCTTTCATGTTGAAGTGGACTTCAAACAGACCGTTGCGTCCGATTTCCTTGGTCACAACTGCTAGGTCGTCACCGGAGATTTCGGGATAGGGCTTTCCTTTCCGCTCCAAAGCAATCAAGACGTCGACTTCGTTGATTCCCTGCGACTTCAGCCATTTTTCGACGGCGTATTCGGCGACGAGCCCCGGAGGAGCCTCGACGATGGCTCCGGTAATCGAATTTCGATAGCGGCAACCGCTCATGATCGGAGCGCGCAATGGATTCACACCTGACACCTCATCCGGGTCTCTTCCGATGGTATGCCATTCGGCAACCAATCGCCCTTCCGAATTGCGAACTTCGGAACTGGTTCGGAGATTCTGATCCGGCTTGGACGCTTGCTGGACCGCCAAAGCAATGATTTCGCTATGGTCCCGTTCATTGGCTAGAATGCGGAACTTCAGCACCCCCGCTTGCTGGACCATGCGTTTGACTTCACTGACTTCCAGTTCGTCAACGTTCGGAATGATGATTTCAATCTGATCTTCGCCATAAGGCCGGACGAGCAAATCCGATAGTCCAGCCGGATTCAGTCGCTGCCGCAGCACACTCGCTAGCTCCGAAGCCTTACTGCGAAAATCCATCGATCCGCGATCATCCATCCCCACGGAGGCATCTCGATCAAGTTCATAAACCAGAATCGTCCCACCACGAATATCGATTCCGTACTTGAGACTTCCGAGCGCGCAAATCAGGCTGGCCGCAACGATCGCGGAGAGGACAACTCCAATTCGCCAAGAATGGGTGCTCATCTTCAGACTGCGACCGAGGATGCGACCGAGGACAAAAGGCAGAACGAACACCGCAACGACGACACCGAGATTCTTGACGAGGTTGATCCAACCGCTCGGTTGATCCACTCCATCCATTGACGGAGTTGCCTGCATGGCAAGAATTAGAATTCGTTCCAAAACACTTGGCATATTGAAACTAACACTTCTCTAAAAGGTTGATTGATTTATTCCAAATACGAGGTGCCTGAATAGGTTCGACACTTGCTCGGTCTCACTGTCCGAAAACGATTCCGACAATCAGGCGTTGTTTCCTTCGGACTTTGCTTCGTCTCGAATCACTTTCGCTATTGCTTCGCGACTGATGGTCATCTTCGTGTTGTTGGTTTCGTCAATGCGCATCGTGACCGTACCGACGTCCGCAGCAACCGACACCACGACGCCGTGAATTCCAGACGCAGTCACGACGCGATCGTTTTTTCGCAAATTGTTTCGCAATTCGGCCATCTCCGTTTGCTGACGTCGATAGTTTCTTTGTTGGGGCATGATCACGATGAACCAAAACAAGAGAAACGCGATCATCATGAAGACGAGCGGATTCCCGAACAGCTGTTGGAAGAGACTGTTTGGAGTCCCAGTGGCTGTTGGAGCTTCCGCCCCCGCTCCGTCGGTAGCCTGAAATGCAATCAAAATCAACGCATCCCCGAATCGCCTACTCAGCGCATCGACTGCTACGAACAACGATAAAATTCTGTCCATGAAATCGCTTAACTGGGGCTGGTCGGATACGGGATCGTTTATCGAAAAGCTTGTAGTTTAGGCGGGTTTCCGCCTTGCGACAAGTCCAACCGTGGGCTGAGATACGAGTGCAATGTCGATTCGGTGAGTAGGGTTAAAGCTCATGGAGCGATTCAGTCAACGTGTATGACTAGGAGAATTGGCGGATCGCAAGCTTGAACGGTCCCCTTTACTCTAAAATACACCTTTCGACGCTGTTCGGAGAATGATTGTGAAAAGCAAGCAAGAGATTGTCCAAGATTGGTTGCCGCGCTATACGGGTCGAAAACTCGGTGACTTCGGGAACTACATCCTGTTAACTAACTTTAGCAACTATGTTCAGGCCTTTTCGAAACGATTCGGAGTGCCTGTTCTCGGCGATGGATATCCGATCCAGTCAGCGACCGCCGAAAATCTCACCATTTTGAACTTCGGCATGGGAAGCGCCATGGCGGCTACTGTGATGGATTTGCTTTCAGCCGTCGAACCGGCTGCGGTCCTATTTTTGGGTAAGTGTGGTGGTCTTAAGAAGACTCGAATCGGGGATTTCATCCTTCCCATCGCGGCCATTCGCGGAGAAGGAACGAGCAATGAATATTTCCCGCCAGAGATACCTGCTCTTCCCTCTTTTCGATTGCAAGCGGCCGTTTCTGCAGCGATTCGAAATCGCCATTGCGACTATTGGACCGGCACGATCTACACGACGAATCGTCGCGTGTGGGAACACGATGAGGCGTTTAAGGAGTATCTGATCCGAACCCGCGCCATCGGCATCGACATGGAAACGGCTACCCTGTTCGTGGTGGGATTCGCGAATCACATTCCGAAAGGGGCGCTTCTGCTCGTCTCCGACAATCCGATGACTCCTGAAGGTGTGAAGACCTCGCGCAGCGATCAAGTCGTTAACGAACGCTTTGTCGAATTGCATCTCGAAGTCGGGATCGACTCGCTCATCGAATTGCGAGACTCCGGAGAATCGGTCAAACATCTGCGCTTCGAATAGACCGCCCGAAACGGAGCGGACTTTTCAGAGAAGGAACGTTCCGCCCGCCCGACGAACTGATCGTTGACGTTGCATTCTTCGAAGTTGCATCCTTTGTGTAACCCATAGCCAAAGCAAGGAACAAATCGAAATCTGTTTTTCCTCCTTACACTGCAGCCTGTGGTTTTCCAAGACAAACCACAAAACACGCAACATCAAGACTCAAGTCTCGGACAATGCTAGGTCGATTTTGGGATTGGCTCTTACTACTCTCGTCTGAGGCAGTTGACTCAACACGAAGCTCGAATGCTTTCGTCAAATCGATGAGAATTCTTCGAACAGTTCACAAGCGTCGTCAGCCTCATCCTTGATTGGCAAGGGCAGTGGATTTTCGGGAATTGGTGGCTGGCGATAGTCTACTCTCCATCCGAAGGTTTTACGGTAAGCGGATCGCTCATTAGCTCTGTCGCACTCCGCAAACAATTAAGAGATTACTCCATCCAAAGGTTTTGCGGCGGCCTGCGCGCAAGTCGTCACCGACTGCAAAATTTTTCTACTCCATGCTTGAATTCAGGTGCGCGATTTTGTAAGTTGCTTTCTCAGTTGCGTTGATGACTTTCCTGTTCTCCTTTTCTGAAAGGTCGCAATATGAAGACTGCACGTCGCCGCTCATCCTTCATCCTTCATCCTTCATCCTTCATCTAAGCCCCGCCCTCGCAAGCAAGTAACTCGCCGTCGTTGGCTTCGCGTCCTTCTCAACGAATCTCTTGAGCATCGTCATTTGCTCGCTGCGGATTGGCAGCTTCTTGATAGCGTTCCTTCGCTCGGTCCTTCACCAGAAATCTCTGCTCAAGTTTCCGAGTTCCAAACAATCTCCCGAAACGATAGTGACCATCGCCAGCCGACCTCAACGATCGCTAAGCATGCACAGAAGCTCCTGCCCAACGACTCGATCGGCCCAAACGAAAACCTGAGCGAGTACTTA
>JBBIUE010000078.1:0-23800 GCA_037440405.1 Pirellula sp.
CCGTCAAATCGCTCGTTCCTTGGCCGTGGACCTCTACTCGAATCTTTTGCCCATAGCCCTCTCCGTACTCGGCAACTTCATTCAGCGCTTTTCCAATCTGTTCGATCGTTTGCTCCCTAGGAACATCGGGCAGCAAGGCATTGGGCTTCACTTTCACTCCAGACCCGCCACAATCATGCATGAGACGGATGTACGCTTTGGTCTGTTCGATATTAGCACGAAGTCGCTCTGACTCTTTGGCGTGATACTCACAGTTCGAACCGTAACCGATCAGTGTGACCACAGAATCGCGGAATCGCTTCCGGACCTCTTCTCGCTCGTGCGATGACAAGTTCGGCTCGACTCCATGACGATGTTCCGTTCGAAGTTCAACTCCTAGCAGTCCTGATTTTTCGCAAGCATCGATCAGTGAAGGCAAGTCCATGTCTTTGCCCCAAAGATAGGTAACCAGTCCAAACCAAAGGTCCATAGAAACTCCTCCGGAAAGCCATGCTTGTCGATGAACTCGAGTGAGAACCCAAGCTATCACAATCGTCGTTCATTTTGAACTACGTGCGCTGCGTCCATTGGAAAAATATGAAGATCGGTCTGAGTCGAAATCTTTCGCGGCCGGTTGGAGGCGTTCTAAGCGGCCTTCCGAACAACCGCAGAACCACGATGTGAACGTTGACAAAACGCCCGTTCGTCATTCCTGCGCGATTGCACTTAAAATTCTTCAAACAAAAAAATCTACTACATTCCGAAATGGCGTCGCATGATCATCCAAGTCAAGGTCAAGCCAAATGCCAAGACAAACTCGCTCAAGAAACTTGAGGACGGAACTTGGCTCGCCCAAGTGAAAGCAGCTCCAGTCGATGGGAAGGCGAACGATAGCCTGACCGCAATCATTGCGGAACATTTTTCCGTTCCGAAGTCATCGGTGCGAATTCGGACTGGCGCGAGATCAAAGCTCAAGCGTGTGGAAGTTTTCCTCTGATTTGACTTCACTATCGGTGATCGACCGCTTTTCGAGTTGACGAATCCGGATCGATCCATTCGAAGTCCGAAGGGTCACATCACTTTCGGGGCTCTCGTCACTCCCGATGGTCCGACCCATCAAACTTGTCTTCTTCTGCTTTTCACCTGGCTCCAGTGGAAGCTCGCAGGAAACGGCACCGTTACTTGTCGAAGCATTGATGGAAATGAGTCGATTCTCTGGAAACGCGACATCGATTCGACCATTGGACGTTCGCAATTCGTTCGAAGAACCTACCGGCACGAACTCGGCGGTAATGTTGCCGTTCGAAGTTTTCGCAATGACCTCCGCAACTGTATCCGAAATCTCAATCGCTCCGTTGCTTGTTACGAGTGTAAGCTTGCCAGTTACACCTCGGACCGATATTTTTCCGTTCGATGTCTTAGCGTCGACGACGTTGGAGGGGGCGTGAACGCTTATGGAACCATTGGAAGTTCGAGCTCGGACACCTTTGACCTGGGGAACGCGAACCACAAATTGCACCGATGCAGAGATGCCGATAGGCAACTCATTGACGCGAAGCTTCAGCACTCCATCGGAAACTTCCGCCGACGGAATCACCTCCAAGAGCCTCTGATCTGCAAGTTCTTGGGTTAAACCGCCAACGTTGACGATGCTATCCACCTCAATCAAATCAGTATCCGACCGCTCAATCTTGACGACACCGTTGTATGTCTCGACATCGATGTCGGAGACTGACATCGGCGGAAAATCCCACTGATGCGTTTTCGTAGCACGAAAACCAACCGCCGAACACCCGGAAAGGAGCGACAGTATCAGCAAAAACGAGCAAGTCTTCCAAATCATTCGTGTATTTCTCCGTTTCAATAGGTCATGCGCCGCCACTGCCCGATATCCTCCAATTCGATTCCCTAGGTGAAATCTTGGAAAAAAGCCAGAGGAACGAAGTAGTACCTTTTGAGCAAGCTATTGTCGGCTTCACATCCATTGAGCTGTGGAATGGACTTCCCCGATCCCATGATGCCAATTTCGCGCGAAATCTTAATCTAGTCATGCCTGACGAATCAGAATACTATAGAGTTCGTGGAAGGATCTGCGAGAATCACCAAAATGCAAACAACGACCTACACAGGCGAGCCACAAACGCACACTCTCGAATTCGATGGAGAACAAACGTCCGCGAATGAACTTCTCGAGCGGTACGAGGCATTGATTCAGTCGAGTCGTCTCCAATGGACGACGTACCATCGTTTGGAACGCGTTCTTGGCTCTGGCGGCCAGGGAGTCGTTTTTCTCAGCCATCGGCGCGGCATCGATGGATTTACGATGCCAGTGGCGATGAAGATCTTCTCTCCCCAACGCTTTCCTCGTGAAAACCGCTACGACGTCGCGATGAGCCGCATCGGGAAAGTCGCGGGTCGAGTTGCTCGAATCCAACATGATAACGTAGTTCGAGTGCAAGACTTTGTCGACCGAGTTCGAATCCGAATTATGGTGATGGATTGGATCGATGGCTACGACCTGCGAGAACTCCTTTCATTAGAGCGCCTCGAGCGCATTCGAAAATCGGTGACGACCAAGCGTTGGGACTATATCAATAGCGTCATCGTTACTGCTGGACCTGTCCATGCACGCTTGAAAGCCGGCGTTGCAGTGGCCATTGTTCGCGATTGTCTTGCCGCACTCGCCGCTTTACATCGCGAGCGAATCATCCACGGCGATGTCAAACCTTCCAATATCATGCTCAGCCGATCGGGCCACGCCAAATTGATCGACATTGGTTCGGCTTTCGAAATTGACGAACCGCCAGGGCCCCGCTCCTGCACGCCAGCGTATGCAGCCCCCGAAGTCTTAGACCAGCGGGTCAGCAGTTACGAACGAAGTGATTTGGCTTCGTTGGGTTACGTGCTGATTGAATTGCTTTCAGGTCAGCCGTGTTTTCCAGATGCGGTTAACCTCAAGAGTCTGATGGAAGCGAAGCGAAAGTTACCTCAGCAGCTGAAGGAATTGCTTCCCCCGGAAGTCGCCTGCAACGAATTACTGATGCGGTTCATTCGCGGCATGATCGCGCCCGATCCGACTCTTCGCTTCCCCAGCGCAGAGGCAGCGGAACTACTGGAATTTGGAGCTGCTTCCTTCCACCGCCAGCTTGTCCTCAGTAACCTCGCTACCGAGTATGACAACGACATTCGCGTCTGGCTCGAAGAACTGCGTCAAATGGAAGAGGAAGGATAGTCCGCGCTGGAAGTTCTTTTTCCGGGCTCAGAGAATGCTGCCGGAAGTGAAGCCGGACTCCTCGCGTTGATCGCTTGGGTCGCTCGCGATTGAGAGTGCCATTCCCGACTAAGGGGCCCTCGCGGAGACCGCACCAGACCTAGGTGAATTCGCTTTCAGTCCCTTGGAATAATGACCATCGCGATTACCGTCGCAGAGCTACTTGCCGATTAGCGTGATCTCCTGATCGTGAGTACTTCATGGACATCATTGGCAAGAACCGAAATAATTTGACGATCGACTTCGATGTTCGTTGAGCTGTTATTTTTTTCGACCGATGCGGGCAGAAAATCGAGGTGTACCGTTGCTCTAAACAGCGGAAGATCCTCAATCAGTGATGGCATGATGAAAGGTCGGCCTTGAGAAGGTGTCGTCTGCGGCGGGGAAAGGTAAGCGAGGAAGTGGATGAAAATCTGCTTCCCGGACGAATCTTCGGTAACGACGACTTCAACATTTTTGGGTGCATCGATGCGGGCCATGGGAGTCGGATGAAGCAATTGAACGCCATTGGACAACAAGCGACGAGCTTCGACGATGGAATGTTCGCTGGCGGTCGCACAGTCTGGAGAAGCAGCAAAGGTCAGAACTTGTCCCTGTCCAAAACGATGGAGTAACGCGGCGGGACCGATGACTGAATCTGCACTCATCGGCCAATCCGTGCCCTCCTTGCCTTCGAGTTGCCTAGTGGTGCGATGGGGTCGGTACAACTCGCCAAAAGCGAGTGCGGAAGTTGGTTGGTAGACGACGGCGGGACCTCGCACAAGAAATGGCCAATTCCTCGGAATATTTGACGCAATCGAGTTCTGTTGCTTGTCCTGGGAATCGGGAAAGCTCACCCAACAATCCGATTCTTGCCGCATTTCTACAAGAACGCCTCCGATCAATTCTTCGAGTTTGGAACTGCCTGTTGGTAGTCCGAAGTGATCGAGACACCCGCTCATTCCCGTCACGATCAGGTTTCCGCCCAGTTCAACGTACTTTCGGAACAGTTGAACTTCTTGGTCGCTCAAGATTCCTGCATTCGGGACAAGCACGATTGGAAACGTCTGTAAAGACTCAAGCGAGATGTTTTCGTCCAACAAAACTCCGTAGGGAATATGTTCGTAAACCAGGGCTTTGTGAGCGCCCTGGAACGATTGAAAGTATGTTCCAGCATTCTCTCGGCCATACCAATCTCGAGTACGGTGGCTAAAAAAGATACCAACATCTGCGGTCGGTCGATGGCCAAAGGTCGCACGTCGAGCGCATGCATCCCGAAAGGCCTCCCCAATTCGTTCGTAGGTTACGGGGTCGAGCGAACCATCAAAGCCCGTCTTATCGACGATCGTTACAAACGCTCCGTGAGAGAGAAGCGTAAGCAACTCCCATCGCAAGTCGTGCAAAGGTCGAGTTGTCTGATCGTGGTACATGCGAACACCGCGCTGCATGGCGACTTGAAAGGGAGTGCTAGGTCGAGCAGATCGATAGAACTCGGCATTCAATCCCACCGTCAGCGCACTGAATCCCCACACTCCGGTCTCGCCGGTGACGAAGTCGCCATGCTGCGCGTGCTGGACGGGACGCTGCCCCACCTCAAAGGAAAAGGGAGGATTGCCGTGATAATTGAAATCAACCGTCGCTTTCGGATTCAATTGCCGAACATGATCGGCCAGGGAGCGTTCGAATTCATGGCTGGTGTCGTAACGGAATTCGAGCATCTCGTTCCAGTGATCGTCCCAAGTGGCTCCGTTTGGCATGGGGCGTCCGTAACGTTTCTCGAAACGACTTTTGCAGTGCTCGCACCAACAGCCATAGGGAGGTCCGAATCCCTGATCCAGCATATCGATATGAAAGCCGGCGATCCCATATTCCAATTGTTCAGCAACGATTGATTTCATCGCTTCGAGGTAACCCGAATTCAAACAGAACCGACCAAGAGGTCGGCCATCGCTGCCTCTCATTTCGTATTCCGGATGATCCTTAAGGTAGTGCCCATTTTGTTGAACGACGCAATAGGCCAGGATGGGAAGTCCATGAATTTTTGCCTCGTCGATCGCCTCTTGAAGTGGGTCTCGACCTCCAAGTCCCGGGGCCTTCGGCAGGAGCTTCGAGTCATAATAGGCGAAATCGCCATCGCGAACCCAAGCAACGACATACTGGCTGCCGGCGGCAATCGCATGACGCACCATTGCTTTTCCGTCGAAGTTCGAACAGTAGCGGACGTCGCGCGGATCGCTATGGCCGAACTGTGCGCCTGTCGGACCGATCTCCATTCCGACGAGACTCTTGGAGAACCATGGCTCGCTTGGAACCTCCTGGGAATATCCGGAATGGAACGTCAACGAAATAATGCAAAACAACGCGGATCGTCTGAGAATTTCTCGAAGCATAGGAAGGGCTCGGTGGGATCGGTATGGAAGGAAGGAAGGAAGGAAGGAAGGAAGGAAGGCAAGTGGGATCGATCAATATACGAATCGACGTTTCTACGGGACGAAGACGATGAGAGCTTGTGAATCTTCTCTAAGCGCGAGTGTCGTCGCTGTCCGTTCTGCTGGAAGAAAAACGGTCTCTCCCGTCTGAAGCCAAAAGTCGATTTCACCGTCCGTGATGCGTCCACTGCCTCGAGGTAGCGATATGATGCGAAATCGACCGTCATTCGGAATTTCGAGTCGGGAGCTTCCTGATAGGCATTGCATCGTGAAGTACTCGCAGGAAAGGAGGGTAACAAGACCGTTGATCTCAGAGGGCTGAGGCACGGAGGGATGGAACGGGCCACGCTCGAAGTCGGTAACTTCGATGGCTTGTTCGATGTGCAGTGGTCGAGAACGGCCCTCAGCGTCAACCCGGTTCCAATCAAAGAAGCGAAACGTCGTGTCGCTCGACTGTTGAATTTCCGCGACCAACAAACCGTCGCCGAGAGCATGGACGGTACCTGCAGGAATGAAGATGCAATCTCCAGCTTTGGGGTGAATGACATGAAGGCATTCTTCGACTTTTCCCAGGGCTACTGCGTGCTCTACGTCAGTCCGAGACACACCATTGCGCAGACCTGCGTAAATCTTGGAATTGGCTAAGGCGTCGATCACATACCATGCCTCGGTCTTCCCTGCATCGGGTGGATTCATGGTTGCGGCATACGCATCGTTAGGATGAACTTGAACACTTAGCACCTGATGGCAATCGAGGTACTTGAAAAGGAGAGGAAATGCACCTTTGGACGCAACGGTGCCCAGGATTTCATCGGGGAACGATTCGATCAACTGACGAAGGGTCCAGCCTGAAAATGGCCCCTCATTGACGATGCTTTGGTCAGCTCCGTGGTCGACCACTTCCCAGCTTTCGGCCCAAATTCCTTCACCCGGCACCTGCTTGTTCAGCACCTTCGCCAATCGATCCCCACCCCATGGATAGGAACGAAAAACAGGGACGAATCGTAAGACGGAATTGGGTACCATAGATCGTGTTGAGGTTTTCGAAAGATCAAACGTGAACAATAATCAATTTGAGAGTGGTTCTATTGTCATTGATCCAAGTTGGCAATGAGTCGTGATTCTAGCACGATGCACTCGAGAGCGCAACGATTCCTGCACATTTCTTGCAACTTGTCGAATTCTTCAGATACCCATGAACAAACTTTCGAAACTTCGCAAATCCGACGATCTCTTCGAGAACAGTTCGATGACCTTTGGCGAGCATCTTGAGGAACTTCGCAAAGCGATCGCCAAAGCGCTGGTTTGGGTCGGAGTGGGACTCGTTTTTGGATTCTTCCTTGCGAACGCCATTGTTCGCTATATCCAAACACCGCTCGAGCAATCCTTATCGGTGCATATGCAGAATCAGGAAATTCGCGCTTTGGAAGGGAAGCTAGGAGAACCACTGTCCGATGAGATGAAAAAGTGGATTCAACAAAATGAACGCGTTAGTGAAAAGGTTTTCGTCGACGTTGATGAGCTTGTTGGAATCGGCTTGGCACCAAACGTCGCTGAGACGAAGACCGAACTCAACACTGAACCAGCAGGAGAGGCGAAGCTGGCAAAGGACACAACAACCGGAGCCCAATTAGGGAAGAGTGCGCCGATCCCAGGAAAATTGGTTCCGATGACACTATGGCGATCGATCAAAACCAATACCGAAGCATTGAGCTTGCAGGAACCGTTTATGATCTGGATGAAAGCAGCGATCATTGCGGGGTTCGTCCTGGGAAGTCCAGGAGTGTTTTGGCACCTTTGGGGCTTCATTGCGGCCGGACTGTATCCGCATGAACGCCGATATGTCTATTTCTTTCTTCCATTTAGCGTCGGGTTATTTTTGAGCGGAGCTGCATTGGCGTTTTTTGTCGTGTTCCACTTCGTGATCGTTTTTCTGCTGAAGTTCAACGAAAGCATGGGCATCGGCACGACCCCGAGGCTGACGGAATACGTTTCGTTCGCGTTGATGCTACCTCTTGGATTCGGAATCGCCTTTCAGCTCCCGCTGGCGATGTTCGTGATCGAGCGTTTGGGCATTGTTGATATCAAGTGGTACCTATCGAACTGGCGGATTGCAGTTGCCGTGATCACGGTGATTTCAATGATTCTCACGCCTGCAGAAGTGATCAGCATGTTAGGCATGATGATACCGCTGATCGGACTCTATTTTCTTGGGATCGCGCTTTGCAAGTGGGTGCCGCGCGGACGCGGATTCGGTGCGAGAGGCTATGATCCGGCTTAACTCTTGCGTCTGCGGGGACTCTCGAACGTTCGAGCGAACTTCCAAGGATCTGTCGTGGCCAAGCCAAAGCTGGTCGCCGTTCGAAGTAGACGCTCAGCAAAGGAATCCAGGCGGCGATGCTTTCGACCGTAGACGACGATTTGACTCGGATTCAAAAAGAGACGATCACAACCTTGCTGTATCAAGGAGCGGTGAAAGCCGACGTGTTCCGTGTCGCCCCCGACATAGTTACCAAGCCGGAAGGCGTCCATGCGGTAGACACCAAGCCCTCCGAAGCACGACCGGACAGGCACAAACGGCGCGCCCCGTTGAAATCGCATTTGATTGACGTCACGAGAAGAGATCGGGGTCATGGCATCATCTAATCGAAATGCCCATGCATCGTATTGAACACATTCATTCGGTAACAATCCGATCCGACGAAAAATGATCCCGTTCGAACCGACGAAGTCCCAGTTTTCTGAAGCGAACGTGGTCGCGAGACCTTCTAGACTCCATCCTCCTTGGACATCCAGGTCGATCAAAATGACGTCATCGAAGTCGCTCCAATTCGCAAGGATGACCTCCTGGCATCTCCTTCGATATGCAGCCATGCGGTCAGCCCGCTGTGAGCATCGAATCGGAAAATTCACCGGATCTCCAAGCGATTCGCTCCGTATCGTGACGCGATGATTTCCATCGGACCACGATCGCAACAAATCAGGAGTGATGTCCGAGGAGTCATTTTCATAAACGCAGACGGCATAATCGGCAAAGCACTGTGCCGTTGCCTCAATTCGAGCGATCGTCATCGGAAGGATGTCCGCGATATTGCGAGCCAGTCCCGCGAAGACAACTCTACGCTCCTTCATTCGTGCGAATCCGTTGCCTACGGCTTCGTAATACTCGCGATGAAGTTCTTCCGGTGGCGAGAATGCTGCGTCGTCGAAAAACTCAAATTTGGACGAAGCAACAACATCGACTCGAAGAGAAACATGATGGTCGTCGCTATGTATGAGCGAATGGTTGTTCGCTGGGACGCGGTCGTTGTTCATGGTCATGGATCGAGCAAATGGGGAATGTCGTCTTGCAGTATAGGATTGCTTAAATGCAAGGTCGCTTGGATGGATGAAACCAAAAGGTGCGGCTCATGGCAACATGGATTTTTCGATATCCGACAAACTCGCTCGCCGATCGGTTTGCTAGCAATCAAGAGGTTTGCGAAATAATCATCTGGCGGTCTGAGTGGCATTTTCGATATGATTGCTTTGCCGCTTTCGATAGGTCTGCGCGCGACCCAGTTTGATCGTTTTGGCAGTTTCGAGGTCAGCCGATTGAATTGGTCCGAGATTCAACGATGGAACTTTGAGAAAGTCGACACAAACGCATTGCATTAAGTCGCAGCGCAAATGGTGACCCGTTGCCGCTGCTGTACGAGGAAGTTGAGAGTAGCATGAAGCTCGGAGTATTTCTCCCATCATGGATTGGTGATGTCTGCCAAGCCACACCGATGCTCCGCTCACTCCGAATTGGATTGGGACCCAATGCCAAAATCTATGCGTTTGGGCAACGCGGTGCCCTTGAGGTTTTGGAAGGATTAAGTTGGTTCGATCAAACGATGACCTACGAACGTAGGCCACTGCTAACGCATCGATCTCGTTGGGATTTGGCTCGAGAGATCCGGAAACTTCGGTTGGACGCAACGATCCTTCTACCTAATTCCCTTTCCTCAGCCATTGTTGCCTTTATGAGCAAGGTTCCTCGGCGAATTGGATATGATCGAGACGGTCGCGGCTTGCTGCTGACGGACAGGATTCCGATGAAGTGGATTGGCAATCGGCTCATGCCAATATCGACCATCGATTACTACTTGGCCTTTGCCCGTTTCTTGGGCTGTCCGCACGAGGATCAACGCATGGAGCTGAAAGTGTTGGCCAATGAGCGATTGACGGCAGACCATCTTTGGCGGCAATGTCGATTTCGAGAAGATCAACCGACGGTGGTTATTAACAGCAGTGGAGCGTTTGGCCAATCAAAATTATGGCCGCAAGCTCATGTCGAACTCCTGGCGAAACGAATTGCAAACGAAACGGAATCGCAAGTGCTGATCCATTGCGGGCCCATGGAAGCGACCGAAGCAAATGAAGTTGAGACAAATTGTAAGCATGAACGAATCAAGAGCATGGGGAGATTCAAGGAACTTCCTCTCGGACTTACCAAAGCGGTGATGGAGCGAGCGTCGGTGGTCGTAACGACGGACAGCGGACCGCGACATATCGCAGCAGCCCTGGACCGACCGATCGTCAGCTTGTTCGGACCTACCGACCCGATGTGGACGACCACGTACAACAGCTCAGAGACGATTCATTACCAACGCATGATTTGCCAACCGTGTTACCAGAAGAGTTGTCCGCTGATCCACCATGCTTGCATGAAGCGCATTAGCGTCGATCAAGTATTTCGATCCGTAAATCAAGTTCTCATTCGCGAGTCTCTTGGCGAACAACAATTGCCTGCACGGGCTGCTTGAAGTCATTCCAATAGTGTGGTTGTCAGACTTCCAGGGATCGCGATAATCGTTCCGAAAAAGGAGTTTCGTGTGTACGTCGCAGCATCTACCGCTTGTTTTCCCGAATTGTCACTTGGCGAAGCAATCGAAGCCGCCATTGATCTCGAATTTACGAGTATTGAGATTCCCATTGATGATCGTTTGGAGCACCAACTCCCCTCCTCGCGTATCGAAGCGGAATTCGAGGAGTGCTTGAGAATCGTTAGGGATACACATCGATTGGAATTGGCGGCCTATAGCGTGTTTATCGATCTGAAAGGCCAAGCTTATCTCGACCGTTTTAGGAAAATCTGCCAGTTTGCAAAGGCGACCAAGGTGGTGACCTTAGTCGTGACCAGTTCAGAATTGGGTACGCCGTTTAATGAGGAAGTAGAATTCCTGCAGAAACTGGTTGATATTGCGGAATCCGAGGGAGCAAGAATCGCTTTGCGAAACCAAGTCGGGCGTCTTTCCGAGGACCCCGACACGGTAAAGGTATTATGCGATAACGTCCATGGCCTGGGGCTGGCTCTCGATCCTGCCCATTTCTTGGTTTCGCAATACCGCAACAAGAATCTCGATAAGATCATGAAGTACGTCTATCACGTCTACTTCCGCGATGCAAAGAAGGATGCGCTGCAGGTCCGCGTCGGACAAGGGGAAATGGACTATGGCAAATACATCACGTTGCTTCAACGAGTCGGCTATGACCAAGCATTGAGTGTCGAAATGTGGCCTGCCGAAGGATTGGAAATGCGTCAGGAGATGCGAAAGCTACGACTGCTCGTCGAAAGTATGCTCTGACCGGCGCAAGATCACGACTATTGTCGTTTACTGCTTGGGTTGACTGCCTGGCTTACTGCTGCTTTCTTTGTGCTTCCCTCAGTTGAGGAAATTTGCTCGCTGGTGGTAGAACTCTCTTCGATGCTCGGCAATTCTAAAAACTCGAACGCGCCCGCGATTTGAAGGTCGGAAGTGCCAAAGGATTCCGCGAGACTGGCATCCATGCTGAACACCAACGAAGCATGCCGCCCTTCGTCGTTCGATAAGTGGATGTTGATCCATTGAATCGGAACTTGCTCAACTTCTCCGACCGACACAATACGAATCATACGAAGCCCCGATTCCGTGACTTTTTCACTGGCTTCGACAAATTGTTGAAAAGCAGTTCCCAAGCTTCGTTGAATCTCTGCCTGATAACCTTCCAGCGTAATCTGAACACCACTCTCGGTTACTTCGAGACTCGAAATATTACACTGCGAGACAACCGTATTATCTTGTATCAATCGCAAGACTGTCTCCAACTTGTTTTCTGCGATAATGTGCCAGGTACGGTCCGCTAAGAAACGAAATCCACCCGCATCCGAACGATACTCGAGCAACCGAAGGACGTCGATGCTTGGAACGAGTGCCTCCGCCCTCGACAGAGACAGTTGGCTGTAGGAAGCTTCAACGGGCTCGCGCAGAACGCGGACTCGAGCTGTTATTTTGAATCCGGGTTCAACGAGACCCACCGACCTCTCTTCATCAATGGTGACGGCAAGCCACGTCACTTTGGCAGTCGTTCGATCGACTTGGCATTTTCCTTCGATTTGCATTGTCGTTGCGTTCCCCCTGGCTGCACCGACTATGGTTCCTCGCAATTCGAGTTGGCCAACTTTGTTGTCCGCAGAAACCAGCTTGATGGTAACTTCACACTTTTGAACCGAATCGAGCTGGAACAACATCTCCGCATCATCGGGCAACAATGACCACTCCGAACCGACTTTGATCGGAGCCTTGGGTAAAAGCATGTCCAGCGCCGAGGGGTTGATCGCCCCTTGAACCAAGTCCTTCTCAAGAGGTGTGATCGGATTATGAGGAGAGTTGATTAGTATTTCTCCGCTGTCCTGACGGTAGAGAATCGAAGCGACTTCTGTTCGAAGCCCAACTTCGATAGGTTGCTTGGCTAACCGATTCTCAGCGATCGCCTCCCGATAGTGCCGAACGGCCGTAATCACCCGGGGCTCGGAATCGATGCGGCATTCCTCTTCGAAATCCAGCGTTGATTTCGATTCGATGGGAACAGACCTCGGAGTCCGACTTTTGGGATCGGAAAGATTCTTGAAATGAACATCTCCCTTGAGCTCGGTTACAATGCGTACTCGAAAAGTCTGTTCCTTGGAGCTCTTGGTTGTGTCCTCAGCTCCCCAACAGACGAGCGAATGTGCGGAGAAACTCTCGGTCAAACCTATGAATGCTGCCAAGGCGAACCCACTCAAGAACATGCGGCGGTGATCTTCCCTTTTCGGACGATGGTGGTTGCAAAGCATCTGGCTACGTTCGAAGGTCATGTTCTTAAGATTCCTGTGTGCTATCCAGGGACATTCCGTATTTTGGTTTTCGGACGTCCTTGACAGCGGAATGGATACCAATCCGAATGATCGCGGCAGACGACCCAGCCTACCTATCTATCCAAATGACGAGAGGGCAAAGGCAGTCAATCGTCTAGAGAGTGTATTTGCGGAAAGCGAATTTGTAGGTTTTTCAACGTCTTCTGAACTTTGGAAGGTTCCGGCCGGGCTTCCATCACGAGAAAAAATTCTCCCATGACTTGTCAAACTGGCTGCCTTGTTGTTAATAAAAAAGATTGTGTACTTTTTGGCTCAGGAATTGCTTAAGGAGAACCAAGGTGCCGTTTTCTGCGTCGAAATAGAGTTCGGTGTTTGATTTTGCATTCTTTGCGTCTCAGGATGAGATGCACTATGACGTCGGGACACTGACAGAAATTGAGGGCAAGGATGTTTATTCAGAGTCTCGCCGTGGAAGAGGTGAGGAGTGCCATGCATTCAAGCTACAAAAGTTCGTTGATTCGTGAGCTACGGGATCAGCAAGTTCGCTTCGCTCCTCGTGTGAAGCGACTGGAGCAGGCCGAGCGTGCAGAGAAACTGCTGCAGGAACTCGAAGGACGACGAGTTTATCCTTACGATTTCCTATGCTATCGAGTGACGGATTTCCGGCCCGAGCATTCTCAAAGGCAACTCATCCGTGGGCAGGACGCTACCCATGACCTTCGTTTGTTTGTCGAGGACATTACGGACTCGCTCGACCTCCCAATCGAAGAAGCACCGGAAAAAGTTCATACCGTCGAAGACTTGACCAAGATGTTCAATGTATCGGCGAAAACGATCTCTCGGTGGCGAGATCAGGGGCTCGTTAGTCGGCGTTATGTGGCTGAAGGGCGTAAGCGACTTGGGTTTCATCAGAGCAGCGTTGAGCGATTTGTGTCGCAAAATCGTATTCAAGTCGAACGCGGTGAACGATTCAGCCAACTGACGGTCGATGAGCGAGCAATGATCATCGATGCCGCTCGCACTTTGGCTGCTGAAGGTCTGACTTTTACGGCCGTTTGCAAGCGGCTGGCAGAACAGTTGAATCGAAGTGTGGAGACGATTCGTTACTCCATTAAGAATTTTGATCGCGAAAATCCATTCATGGCAGTTTTTCCAGATAGCCGAGTACCACTTTCCGAGGAAGATCGCGCTGCAATTTTTGAATTGCATCGTCGAGGATCTTCGTTGGCAGCGCTGGCCAGCCGGTACGGTCGCTCGGTGAACACGATCCATCGACTCATCAGCGAGCAGCGAGCCATTCGCATTGCCGAATTGAATCTGGACTACATCCCGCATCCAGATTTTACCAAGCGTGGAGCGGCTGACCGCATTTTGTCTGATTTACCAAAAACTTCAGGAGGTGAGAGGAAAGTCAAGGCGCCGAAGGGTCTGCCTCCGTACTTGGCTTCGCTTTATGATGTTCCCCTGCTTGACCGAGAGATGGAGTTTCATCTTTTCCGAAAAATGAATTTTCTCAAGTATCGGGCGAGCAAGCTCCGCGATCAGTTGAATCCGCAGAAACCGATTAACAGCTTGATGGAGCAAATCGAAAGGTTATACGAACAATCCATCGAGGTCAAAAATCTGATTGTTCAGAGCAATCTTCGGCTCGTTGTTTCGATCGCGAAACGCCATGTGGGAGCCCATGGCGATATGTTTGCGTTGATCAGCGACGGGAATATGTCCTTGTTTCGGGCCGTCGACAAGTTTGATTGCAGCCGGGGAAACAAGTTCAGCACCTACGCCACCTGGGCGATCATGAAGAACTTTGCTCGAAGCATTCCGAACGAATTCCGACATCAAGAACGATTCTTGACCGCTGGAGAAGCAGTGCTCCTGTCGCGGGAAGACGAACGCACTGACCAGATTCGTGAAGAGTCAATGCAAGCCGCTCGGCAGGAACAAGTTCAACGAATCCTGAGCAGTTTGGACGAGCGCGAGCAGCAGATTATCATTCGCCGATTTGGTTTGGATTATAGTCAAGAGCCACTTACCCTTAAGGAAGTTGGAGAGAGTCTGGGCGTGACTAAAGAGCGAATCCGACAGCTCGAAACGCGAGCGCTACACAAACTTCGTGAGGCCGCTCAATCCGAGCGATTGAATGCTGGAGAATGAACTAGCTAATGGATTTGACCAGGGAATGCTGGCGATTGATATGCGAATCTGCCAGCTTCCTCCCCAAATTCTCTCTCTTCAGCGGCGAACGCCAGTTCGAACTTGGCCGATCATCCGATGTGTCCGTAACGAACTCCCCCGAATTCTAGCACCGCATCCCGCCGATTAGGATCGTTCATTTCGCCCCCTGCCGATACGCCATCAGTTCCATTCCGATTTCGATAGCCGCTACAATGAGGGGGTCCGTGAAGTTTTCCTTCGCCTGGAGGCTCAGCGATGGAACTTTATTTGCACTATGGCCATCCGATACGGTGGACTTGCAAATTTCAAATGCAAATTGGCCGCAAAAGGCGAACCTGCGATTATTCAACGCCGACTATGCCGATAAGATCGGTAGTTCAGCGAAGGCAGAAATTTGTGGCTCTGTGTGACTTCCATCGTCGTCTTTCCTATTTGTTCGATCAGCCGTCATGTCCATTCCTAGAGAAAAAAAGGAAGAGCTGGCAAGCGCCTACCTCGATGGTGCGCTTGAGATGGATGTACGAATCGAGGTCGAGCGTATCCTGCGCGAAGATTCGGAGTTTGCGACGATTCTCGCGGACTTGAATTCTATTCGCGAAGCCATTCGATTGATTCCACCGCAGAAATTGACCGACGACTTCGCTGCACGAGTGGTTCAGGCTGCGCGACGAGACTCAGCACAGCTCGGTCCGAAAGCTCCACATTGGATCAATCCTCCTGAAAAACGACATCAGGCAGTACAATCTGAGACAGTGCATCCTGCCGAATCGGTCAGTGAACGTTGGCAGAGACGTAGTTGGGGAAAATACCTCGCAATCGCTGCCGCTTTGCTGCTGGTGCTTTCCACAACTTTCTACTTTTACCGTGGAAACAACGGGAACTCTGCTGACAAGATGGCATTCATCGCTGATGCCAATCAGCCGACTGGGGAATCGAGAACCAATGATTCGGAAGGGAATTCTCCAGATACGGGTTCGCGGATCGCACATTCCGATGCGAGTTCGACGGCCGCGAATGCCAATACTTCTTTGGGAGAGTCGAGTTCAAGCACGGTGGCGTCGCCCAGTATCGCTCATGTTGATTTGGAACGACAGGCGAATGGAAACGCAGAGATTCACGGGAAAATGGAACCAGCCAACGATCGCGTAGCCTCGATGGACTCCTTCCCGCAAACCGATGTTCCTGCGTTCAGGTTCGATGAGCTGATGCTCTTGGTGGATATTTCAGCTTCGGACGAAGCTTTGTCGGGCAATTTTCTGGAACAAATTCTCGAGCGACACCAAATCGCGTTCGATTCCCCATTGTCGGTTGGTGAAGATGTTCATAATGCTTTGAAGGCCAATCGATTCGTCGGTTCTGAATCGGGAGATCGAACCGAATCTGTGACGGTTGTATTCGTCAAGTCTCGAGGGAGCCGGTTGGATGCAGCGCTTGCTGAGATTTTCAAGTTCTACGAAGACTTTCCCGAGATTGCTTTTGATCTGATTTCCGATCCGCCTGCTCCAGCAGGTCTTCAACTCCTTCGATCACTCCGTGAGTTCAGTGAGGCGGATTTCGATCAACCGGACAGTCCGTACGCGGGTCTTGCTCGTCCGTTGCAGCTTTCGAGAGAAGCGTTTGTCGCACCTTCTCGTCGTCCGTCGGTTCCACCTGAAGTTCGGGCGCAAGGTTTCCCGGCTCTGACCACGGCAATCGACATGGACCCGGTTACCTACGGTGTCATCGTCATTCGTCATGCGGCAAAATGAAAAATGCACTTTCTGCTATTGAGGCAGAAAGTGCATTTCGATTCTTCGCGGTTCCGAGCTTTTGGCACAGACCAATCAGCTTAGCGACCAGATTCGTTAATGAAGCTGAAGACAGTGTTCGCAATCGTTCGGTACAACGTTTCGTTCGTATTGTTCGTATTTCCGTTACCGTTCATGTCGTAAAGCAGACCGTTGGTTGTCCGTGCATTCACTGCGAGAAGAAGATCAAGGACCTGAACATTCGAACAATTCGGAACACCAAATGCTGTTCCAAAGCATCCGATATTCACGGTCTTCGTGCCGAGGCCCGTCGAGGAAACATTGAAACCCCAAGCGGTAGCGGTATTTCCTGCCAAGGTCGTATTGGTCGCATAGACCGCGATGGCGGTTGCGAGAACTTGGGCATCGACTTTTGGTGGTCCTCCACCCGCGGCAGTTCTTGCGTTTCGATTGAAGACGGTCGTATAGAATGCCGCAACCTGGGCATTGGTCCATCCCGTCATATTGTTGGCGCCCGCCGAGGCTCCATACATGTTCGGCAGCGTTGCTGCAAGCCAAGCGGACAATTGCGTCGCATTTTGGCCGCCATTCAACGCTTTAATTAGGTTCTGCCCGTTCCTGTTGTGCCAGAATCCGATCGAAGCCGACATGCGAGCACATCCAACTCCGCCCGTCGACTTGGGACGCTCGCCGAAGTTGTAATGCTGTCCGACCGAATCCGGACGAGGCATGACCACTCCAGTGAACTTGTCGTTGCTCATCGTGCCGGACGCAACACCGTTTACCGTGCCCAAGGAGTCCGCACCATCAAGGAACCCTGTCGGCTGAACCTCAGTAATCGTGTAGGTTCCCGGGCGAAGGGCGAAAAATCCGTAAACTCCATCGACATCCGAAAATGATACGGATGTACCCACGCTGTTTCCTCGATCATCAACCCCCGTCAACGTCACTTGCACATTGGGAATGGTCGGCTCACTAAAATCGATGAGTCCATCAGCGTTGAAATCGAGCCAAACGATTCCAGTTAATTGGGATGGCTTGATTTGGGCAAAAAGGTAGTCGACCGCATCGGCATGGGTTCCCGCTGGTCCGAGACTAAGCCCGATTGCAACATCATCGCTCGAATTATTGACAGTTCCTCCAAGATTTCCCGCAGTTTCATTGCCGTCCAACAAACCACTCCCGCTTGAGGCTCGTCGAATCTGATAATCACCCTCATCCAAATTGCTGTTGATGTAGTAGGTACCATCAGGATTCGTCGTTGTCGAAGCAACAACCTGCAAAAGCGCTGTATCCCAGACCTCGATCTCAATTCCTCCCAGGCCAACATCACCGTCGACCAGAGAGAAGTTGCCATCGTTGTTGGCATCGTCGTAGACACGTCCAGAAATGTCAACCAAGTTCAAAATGTGAATGGTCAGAGTTGCAGAAGCGTAACCCCCGTCCCCATCACTGATGGTGTATTCGATTGAGTCGGTTCCTGTTTCATCGACAAAAGGTGTGTAGGTGATTGTGCCATCGACGGAGTTGAATGTTGCTGAACCCTTAGTCCCGCTCGTGATTGAGACGATCGTTAATGGGTCGAGTGAGCCTGCCGGATCCGAATCGTTGTTCGTAACATAGACGACCACTGACTGCTCCTCATTCGTCGTCGCTTCATCATCGACAGCCGTTGGAGCAACGTTGACGATTTGAATCGTTGTTGTAGTAGAGAAGGTTAATCCACCGGTGTAAACAACGCGCACGGTTACATCAAAAGTGCCGGGGCCGTCCAGCCCCGCCGCACTAAACGTGACCGAATCCCCGACTTCGTCACCACGTTCAGCGCCACCTCCCACCTCCCCAAAAATTCCATCATCATCGAGGTCCCACTCGAAGTAGTGGCTGGGCATTCCGCTCGGAACCGATGCTGTCAACGATACCGTTCCGCCTTCATCGACAGTGTAGGGCCCACCCGGAAATGGAGGAGCTCCAACGATATCCCCTTCGTACCTTGCCAACGCGAAATCATGCGAAGAACTGGGCCCCACAAATCCTGCTGCAACAATTTTCCCGTCGCTCTGGAGTTCTCCAGCCAAGGCGCGAGTATTATAGCTGGTGCCTGTACCAAACGAGGTCATGGCATAGCCGCTTGCCCCAAAGCCCGTGTCGACGGTACCGTTGGGCAGATATCGGGTGACAGCAAAAAAGTTCGTCGTTGTTGAAATCGCAAACCCAATGGCGACGATCTTTCCGTTCGTCTGAATGCCGATGTCTCGAATCTCAGACAACGTCGTCGTCGGAATCAGGTTGTAAAGTCTACCTCCAGTCGCAAATGTAGAATCAAGCGAGCCATCCGGCAGGTATCTCGCGACTGCATTTCTAAAATTGTGCGTTCCTCCCACAACGATGTTGCCATCGTCCTGAATCCTGACGGAATGCGCGATCGAAGTGGTTGCAGTATTGCCAAGCAATCCAGTAAAGCTGGTAGTAACAATCCCAGTGCCTGCAAAGCTCGTATCCAAACTTCCATCGTTCAAAAAGCGGGCTACGCCGAATCTGCTGTCGGTACTCGAGCTGATCAGTGTATGGCCAGCGACGACGATTCGGCCAGAGCTATCAAAGACCAGATCGTTCACATGATCATTGCTCGATGGAGTTCGATACTCGAAAATGACCTTTCCGCCTACGCCAAACGATGTGTCAAAAATTCCATCGGAATTAAAGCGCACCACGGTAGCGTTAACACCGCCGATCGATTGGAACACAGAGCCGCCAGCCACAATGCGACCAGACGAATCGATGTTCACCGTATTGAAAGTATCGCTTGCTGTTGGATTCATTGGAACGACAAGGATTCCACCTGTCCCGAACGTCGAATCCAGCGTTCCGTCGGTGTTCAAACGAATGATCGCAGAATCTCCCGAACCCGATGCCACTCCTCCCGCTACCACGAGCTTCCCGTCAGCTTGAACAGCAACCGCCCTTGCGATATCACCACCGGCAGTGATGTCGACGTCGACTCGGCCGGCGATACCGAAGGTTGTGTCTGGACTTCCATCTAGGTTGTATCGGAGAACAGCAAACTTGCCATTCGTGCTGTTGTCGCTAACCCCGACCGCCACAATCTTTCCATCGCCTGATTGGATTGCGATGTCTTCAATCCGTTCCACGCCGGGGTAAGTACTGATGACTTTGCCTCCGACTCCAAACGTGGGATCGAGTGCTCCTGCAGCCAACAAGCACCGAGACTCGAGAAACTCAATCCGCAATCCCTTGCGTCGCATTGACTGCGAATTGCGACGAGATGCCGAACGAGGATAGCGGTTCGAAGATGGTGATGAAGAGTACTTTGCTTTGTGCACCATGATTTACCTTAACTGAGAGTGACTGTGTTTTGAAAGACAAGAATGCATCATGTCAAATAATGCTCATTATCCTACACAACAACAAAGTTGAATTCAAAACGCCTCACGTGGATTCCACTCAGTTCTTCGCCAAATCTACAAGAAAGAATCCCACGTGCACGAACGACTGATCATTGAGTCAGTCAGGCAAACTCGGCTGACTTGCGAACCTCTCAAAAAGTGGGGGTGCCATGAGAGTGGTGACCACGGCCATGATGACTAGACAAGCGAAAATCTCAGCCGAGATGATCCCGCGCTGAAGGCCGATGTTGATGATGATAAGCTCCATCAATCCACGGGAATTCATGAGAAAGCCAATTCCCAAGGCTTCTCGATTGGGAATCCCTGTCAAACGGGCTGCCCCCCAGCACGCAACTCCTTTTCCCATAATCGCTAGCAGCAGAATCAATCCGCAGATTCCCCATAAGCTGGGTGAGTTCAACAGGCCGATCCGAGTATTGAGACCCGAGAACGTGAAGAACAACGGCAGGAGGAGAGCTATGGTCAATGGCTGAATCTTGCTAATCAATCCTTCGCTGACCGTTCCTCGCGGAATGGCGGTCCCCATGATGAAGGCACCGAAAACTGCATGAAGTCCAACGCGATCTGTGAACCAGGCGCCGAATGACATGAGAGCCAAGCAAAGCACAACACCTGTCTCGGATATTTCCTTCGTGTTAACCAGTTGACTTTGAAATCGCTTCAGAAGTGGGCGGATGACGTACGCGGCCAAGATGACTAACGCAACTCCCCCCGAAATATTGACGATCGCACCAGCAGGGTTGCGGTCGAGACTTGCCAGGACCACTGCCAACAGGCACCAAGCCGTGGCATCGTCAATCGCTCCTGCACCGATTGCTACGGTCCCCATTCGCGTTCCGGCAAGACCCTTAAAGTGAATGATCCGAGCTAACATCGGAAAGGCAGTAATGCACATCGAGGCTCCCAGGAACAAAACCGCTTCAAACATTGTCGTTTGCTCTGGCAGCACTGACGAATAGAAATACAAGCCATAACCAAGCCCCGCTCCCAGTAAAAAGGGCGCGACCATCCCTGCCAACGAAACGGCAACCGAAGATTTCCAGTGTTCTCGAATAATGTCGACTCGAAACTCCATGCCGACAATGAACATGTACAGTGCCAGCCCTAACTGAGAAATTGGAAAGAGATAGCTCTGGGTATCTCGAGTCGTCTGGGCTTTGTCCCAAGGAAAGACGATTTGCTGCATTTCGGGGGCTAACCAACCGAACAAGGATGGTCCAAGGAGGACTCCGGCAATCATTTCGCCTACAACCTGTGGCTGACCGAATTTCAGAGCGACTTGGCCAACCATCCGGCAAACCAACAGGATGATGGCTAGCTGCATGAAGAATTGAATTGCCAGATCGATGTTGGTCATGAGTCTGCGCGACTAACCTTCAAAGGACTCGTTTAGTTTGCGAATATAGCGAAATAGGCTACACCAATTAAGTTGAAGCAGGTCGGACTCGCAAGGCGGAATTAAAAAAATGTGGCACGAACCCCGTATCCTTTGGTCAAAAGCGTTGATTTTCGTGCCATTTAGGGCGACAATGTATTTGGAGTTTGGATGAATCAAATCGTCGCGGCGGGGATGCGCCTTACCGAAATGGATTCAATGTGACTCGACTTCAAAGTTCAAATGATCGGGAAGGCTTATGTTACAACGACTACCTGTCCCAGAAGCAGAAATGGATTCTGCGGATGAACGACTATCCGATGATCGACATATTGAATCAGCGTACCAGACGATTGATTCGTCGGAAGGTGCTTCCGATGTCGATGACAACTGCCCATATGATACCGACTCAACAAACGGCCAGACGATCGCTTCTTGGTTCGACCGAGACATCGGCAGTTTTATGATCAGCTTCGGAGTCCATCTCATCGCGATTCTGATTCTTGCAGTTGCTCCTGTCGTTATTCAGCCTGAAGTGCTCAGCGTCGTTCTGAAATCTGAACCCATTCCCGATAGCGAGGTCGAATTCGACATCAATACCGAAGTCACCTATTCTGAATTACCCAATGAGCAGATTGGATCGAATTCTGTTGGCGAAATGACTTCCATGGCTTTGAGCATGGCTCCGATCATTTCTGATGTCTCCGACATTCCCGCCCCGGAAACGATGGACCCACAATTGAATGCCAATGTGGACATGAGCCTTCAAGTCAGAGAGGCGGTTGGCTTAGTACAGTCGAAGCAAGTTGTTCGAGGCATGACGGGAGTCGCCATGTCAGGTACTCAAGGAGCCGTCGACCGGATCACTTTTGAGATATTGAAGTCGATCGAAGAGCGTCCGACAACTGTTGTTTGGATCTTTGATGCCTCTGTCTCGCTCCAGGTCCGATTGCAGGAAATTCGAGACCGCTTCGATCAAATCTATGAGGAACTTGGAATTGTTCAGTCGGCAACTCGCGAGAAACGAGGCCGAGGCGAGACGGAGCCACTCCTGACCTCGATCGTTTCGTTTGGAAAACAAGTCGATCTAATGACGAAGAATCCAACCGCTGATATCAACGAGATCCGTAAAGCGATCGACGCGATCAAAATCGATTCATCCGGTGATGAGTATATCTTTACGGCGATCTACCTCGCCGCAGATAAATACAAAGAGGTTCGCGTCCCAAGAGGGCGTTCAGGACCAGAGCGGAACCTCATGCTCATCGCGGTGACCGACGAACGAGGCTCAGATATCCAAGCTCTCGAACGGACTGTCGGTTTATGCAACAAGTATGCGATTCCCGTTTACATACTCGGTTCGCCCGCTCCTTTCGGCCGAGAGCATACCTACATGAAGTATGTTGATCCCGATCCCAACTTTGATCAAACTCCGCAGTGGGGTGAAATCGACCAAGGCCCAGAGTCAATAATCCCTGAGCGAGTTTACATTGGGTCGGAGCAGGAGATCTATGACGAACCGATCATCGACTCAGGATTCGGGCCCTATGCCCTTTCCCGTCTGTGCTATGAGACCGGCGGGATTTTCTTCACCATTCATCCCAATCGGCGGTTCAATGGGAATGTAACCCAATCCGAAATAGAGCCGTTCAACGCGCATTTGGCAAGATTCTTCGATCCCGACAAAATGTTTCGCTACCGTCCCGACTACGTGAGCGAGGCCGAGTATCTGAAGTTAGTTCGCGCAAGTCCTATCCGCCAAGCTGTACTTCAAGCAGCCCAGCTCGGTCGAGTCGATGCGATCAGTCGTGGCACTCAGCGTTTTGTGAAGACGGATGAAGTTGTGTTCGCTAACCAATTGACGGAGCCGCAACAAGATGCCGCTCGCATGGAACCGCGACTTTATGAATTGTGTACTATCCTATTCAATGCCGAGAAGCACCGAGGAAAAGAAGTAAATCCGCGGTGGCTAGCGGCTTACGATCTTGCTTGTGGCGAAGCTTTGGCCGCTAAGGTATGTACCGAGTCTTACAATCTGATGTTGGCGAAAGCACGACGCGGCATGACCTTCAAGGACCCAAAGAATAACACTTGGGTGTTGAGCCCATCCAACGAGGTCTCCGTCGGCAGCAAGTACGAAAAAGAGGCGGAGGCCGCGAAGGAGATTTTCCGGCGGGTCGCGAAGGACCATGAAGGTACACCTTGGTCCTACGTTGCTGAACGCGAGTTACGTCGCCCCATTGGTTGGAGTTGGAAAGAAGCATTCACCGATTTG
>JBBIUE010000079.1:0-23373 GCA_037440405.1 Pirellula sp.
ATCATGTCCGAAAGTGCGGCTCTCAAGGAGCGATTGTTCAACGAGTTGGATCAGATTTTCTTGATTGATCCCCATACTCATATCATGGCGAATGACCCTGCGAGTAGAACTCTGGCGGATATTCTGGGCTACCATTACTACACGGAGTTAGCCCATTCGGCTGGCATGTCGCGCGAGAAGATCGAGGAGGCCGACATTGAACCACGCGAGAAAGTTCGGAGACTTTTTCAGCATTTCGGTCCGATCAGCAATACGGTTCAGTGGTCCTGGTTTGAAGAACTTTGCAGGGAACTGTTTGACTGGAGTGACGGCCCAATCGATGCGTCGAATTGGGAATCTCTCTATGAACGATCGGCGGAATTCTTGAAAACCGATGGCTGGGTGAACCATGTCATGAAGAAGAGTCGACTCGAAGCAGTCTTTCTCACGAACGATTTCGACGATCCGCTCGAAGGATTTGATACGAATCGGTTCGTGCCTTGTTTGAGGACCGACGACATCGTCTTTCATCTGGCAAAACAGAGCGTTCGTGATCGGCTTGAGCGATCCACCGGAGTGTCTCCGAGCACTCTCCAGAACCTTGAAGTGGCTTTAGACCGATTGTTCATCCATTTCACGAAGCGAGGGGCTCGTGCGTGTGCGATCTCCCTTCCGCCTGATTTCACTCCGACTCGTGTCTCTGATCATGAAGCAAGGGTGGCTCTCGATGAATGCCTTCGAAGCCATCATGATCAGGCTGTTCTATCAAGCTCCTCTGCAAAGATTCTATCGGCGTTCCTGTTTTGGAAGCTGGCCGAGCGCTGTCGAGAGTATCAGTTACCTTTTGATTTGATGATCGGCGTTCGTCGTCGAGTTTATCCTGCCGGAGTCCATCAAGGACAAGACTTGTTCGATAGCCAGGTGTCCTTGATGCAATATGCCGAACTGCTGAACGCCTTCCCGACTGTGGTCTTCCCCATCTCCGTGTTGGCCAGCGTGACGAATCAGGAGTTGGTAGCGTTCTCTTGGATCTTTCCGAATGTCGTCACCCATGGTCATTGGTGGTACAGCAACACCCCCAGTTTCATTGCTCGTGACCTCGCTGCGAGGCTTGAAGCGATTCCTCGCACAAAGCAGATCGGGTACTACAGCGACGCTTACAAACTCGAGTTCGCGCTCCCCAAATTTCGCATGTACAAGCAGATTCTTGCTGACACACTCGCCCGAACTTTTGTAATGGAAAGAGGTTGGAGCGAGCAACAGGCAATCGAACTCGGCCACGATGTGCTGCGTGGAAACGTCGAGCGGATTTTCTACGCTACCTCCAATCGGAGGTAATATGCGATTGCACGCATGTCGCCGCAGCAGAGCTCCTGCGATCATCCGTAGCAGCGAGCCGTAATACCTAATTTGCCGCTTGCGGCAACCGTCATCCTACTACAGCAGTTTGGCCAACCGAGCACAGAGATCGGCCGTTCGGCAACTGTAGCCCCATTCGTTGTCGTACCAGCTAATGACTTTAGCGAGTTTGCCCCGATCTCCCAAGACTTGCGTGAAATCGGCGGCAAAGATCGAGCTGTGTGGGTCGTCGATAATATCGGTGCTGACGATGGGGTCTTCCGTATAGCTCAAGATACCCTTGAGAGGTCCTTCTGCGGCGGCACGCATCGCTTGATTGATCGACTCGACGGATGCTTCTTTCGCCAGATTGACCGTCAAATCGACCATGCTTCCAGTGGCTACAGGAACGCGTACGGCAATCCCCGTAAGTTTTCCTTTCAGTTCTGGGATCACCAAGCCAACCGCTGAAGCAGCGCCGGTTGTCGTCGGAATGATATTCAATGCGGCGGCACGTGCTCGATACGGGTCTTTGTGTGGCAAGTCCTGAACGTTTTGGTCGTTGGTGTACGCATGAACCGTGGTCATTAACCCGGACTCGATCCCAAAAGTCTCGTGCAGTACCTTGGCGACCGGCGCTAGTCAGTTGGTTGTGCAACTCGCATTCGAGATGCATCGAAGGTCACTCGTCAACTTGTCGTCATTAACGCCAAGGACGCACGTCAGGTCCGCGCCATCCTTGGCGGGAGCACTCAGAACCACGCGCTTGGCACCTGCCTCCAGATGCGTATCGTATCCAGGTTTGCCTCCGGCAGCTCGGCCCACGAAAATTCCAGTACTTTCGATGACGATGTCGACTTTCTCAGCGCTCCAAGGCAGCTTTGCAGGGTCTCGCTCCGCAAGTGCCAAAATCTTCTGGCTATCCACATGCAGATAGTGATCGTCAGCGGTGACTGTGCCGGGATAACGTCCGTGAACGCTATCGTACTTCAGCAACGTAGCGAGCATTTGATTATCAGTCAAATCATTGACGGCAACCACTTCAAACTCATTCGGTCGCTTCATCAAGTTACGAAACGTAAGCCGACCGATTCGTCCAAATCCATTGATTGCAATTCGTACTGGCACTTTCTTTCTCCGACTTCAAGTAATCTGACTTCGCTTCCCGAGCGGGCAGCCGGCCGCAACATCGAACAGTGCAAAAGCACTTCTGCACTATGACAGTGCAAGATCGCGATTATAGGAACCTAATTTGCCGCATTCAACTGCAAACGCCGGACGCGCATCTTCCAAGGCACCATGCGGAACGATATTCTTTAAGGTCAAACACATTTCTAGGGTTCTTTCTTTGCCCTTGTCATTCGGAGAACAAAAATGAAATTACCACTACTCCTCTTTGCCGTGACCGCATACTGCTGTCTCTGCGGATGCCAGTCGAAGTTGCCAAATTCCGCGAGCTCGACGTCAACCGCCGCATCATCTCAAGCGGCTCCACAAGCGGTGGAACCTCAAGAACCAGTTGAGCCAACTCTTTGGACGCAATTCCTTGTACCATCTCTCAACTCGATTAAAGACGATTGGCCGAAGGTTGAGGAGTCGCTTATGAAGATCGAAGGAGTTCGCGAAGTTCGACATAAGCCAACGATGGATGAAACGGATGATCGTGTTCCCGACAAAGTCGTTTTGGTCAAGCATGTCCGGGATTTCAATGCCAGACAGGTGGTCGAGAGCCTCAAGGAAGCGGGTTTCGAGGGTGCTTCGGTGAAATCGTTTTAGCCTGAACGCTTTCCATTCAGCAGATGAATCACAGAGCGACTGGTTGTTATGCGAAATCTTGATCATGCGGTCTGAATGGAAGACTGCGTGCTGACTGTTCAGAATCGGCAGCCGTTCGATATCCTCTTGCTGCATCTAGCCATTTCGAAGAAATTCATGCGATAATCTATGAGCTGGTAGGACAGCAGTTTTGTGCATCTGTGAGTATCCTAGTAAGTGCGATGATCCTTCGAGATGCATGGATGCAACATTGACGTTTCGTTCCACGCAGTGGGAAAGAATGACGGATGAGCTTCTTCGAATCGATGAAGGTTCGCAGCTTCTTCACACGCCATGAGCACGAAGACAGCGGCTAGGTATGAATGCTTAAGGCATCGGAAAGCGATCCTCGACCTGGAACTATTCACAAAGCGGTTAGATTGGGTGGTCAGAGAGGAACCGCTCCTGAGCAAGGTTCAGCTTCGATCGGCACTCCTCCCCAAAATGGACAATTAATGAAAAAAATTCTCTTAGTAATCGTATGTCTTTGGAGTGTCGTTGGAATCGTTCGGGGCGGACGTTCGCAAGATCAGGCTCTTCCTCTTGCTGTACCAGACGGTTTTCGCGTTCAGCTCGTCGCTGACGACCGCCTTGCTCATGATGCGTTCTCGATGACGATCGATGCCAAAGGAAGGCCGATCGTTTCAGGCCCAGGCTACATTCGGACGTTGTTTGATCGCAACAACGACGGAATTTTCGACTCGAGCGAAATGTGGAGTTCGTCCATCAGGGAAGGTGCTCAGGGATTGTGGTACGAAGAGGATCGTTTGTACTGGGTTGCGGATAAAGGCCTATGGACCGCCCGGGATGCCAACATGGATGGCAAGGCCGACACGCCGCCGTCCAAACTGCTCAATTTTCCCACTGGTGGGGAACATGATGCCCACGCGATTCGCCGCGGACCCGATGGCTGGTGGTACCTCATGGTTGGCAATTTTGCGAACGGCATTCAGGCGATCAAGAATGATCCGAACGCTCCCGTCGAACGCCCACGCGCTGGAACGATTTGGCGTATCAGTCCCGATTTTCAGCGGCGCGGCGTTTGGGCGCACGGTTTGCGAAACGCGTATGATTTCGATTTTCTGCCAGGAGGAGAAATTATCACTTATGACAGCGATGACGAGCGAGCAGCCACGCTTCCGTGGTATCGGCCGACACGTGTTTTTCTTCTCACTCCGGGCTCAGATGCAGGTTGGGTTGGGCAAGGCTGGAAGGACGCGAATGTCCGTGTAACCATGCCTCGGACGTTGGCTGAACTGGGACGAGGTTCTCCGACCGGTGTGGCTGTCTATCGGCACAGAACATTCCCCGAAAAGTATCATCAGGCTGCCTTCATACTCGATTGGACTTTCGGACGAGTGATTGCAGTGTTTCCTGAATCGCAATTGGAAGGTGCTGCGAGTGCTGAAAGTCGCCCTTCCGCGAAATTTGAAGTATTCATGCAGCCGAACGGCTCTGCCGGTTTCGCTCCAACCGATCTGTGCATCGAACCGTCCGGAAATCTGCTCGTTTGTGTTGGTGGTCGAGGCACAAAAGGGGCGATCTATCGAATCAGTCCAAATGTTCCCAATCCAGTTACCAACGTTTCCATCGCTTCCAAAAGCAACGGCGGTGCCCAAACAAATCGTTCTGGACAACTGCAACTAACGGAACTCCAAGAAGGCGATCTGGCGGCGATCGTCAATGCCGCATGTCCTTTGGAAAGTTGGTCCGTCAGCCAGTGGATGCCGAGGGCTCGGCGGTTGGGCGCCAACTCGCTCAGCGCCATCGCAAGCAATCGTGCCGTATCGTCAACAGGCGAACGACTATCTGAGGCTTCGAGAGTGTCTGCGATTTATGCTCTCTGTCGCATGCAACAACCTCTTGGCGAGAACGATCTCAAAGCCTGCCTCGCGGATAGCAGCCCTGCGGTTCGTATCGCAGCTTGGTTTACTCTTTCGCGAGGAGCATCGACGGGCCTCACATTCGAAAACTGTCGCGAGGCGATGGCAGGCGACAATTTCAATTTTTCGTCGGGATGGGGAGCGACAATCGGGGATGTCGAACTGCGTGCGAAATTGGAATGTTGTGGCCTGATGCGTTGGCCCGTTACTGACCTGCTGCCGAAAACGCGAAATTCGACCAGTGATCGCTCTACTCTTCAGAATCTCAATGTAAGACAAGTTGCTCTGTGGGCTCATTCCCAAACCAAGTCCTCTGTCGAGAATCCGGAATACGAGAAACTCGCAGCGGACGCGCTTTACTCGCCGGGTTCGCGACTGAACGTCCCTCTCATGACGGCAATCTCAGAGAACTTTACGCCGACAACTCCGCGCACGGAAAGCAACCTCATCGAAGTATTCAATGTGTGCCAAGCAGCTTTGGGCGACCCCCGATGGTCCGTTGAACCGCAACAAGACTCGAAGACCCCTTCGGCGTTCGATGGATATCGAAGCCTTTTTGGTTCGGCCGTAAACACGTCATCAGCGTCGTGGTGTCATTGGTTAGTTCGAGAATTGAAACTTGCCAAGAAAAACAACTGGAACTCGGTGCTCTTTGAGGGTTTAAGAACGGCTGCCATGTTTGAGCCGAATTCTGCGGAGCTCATGCAGTTTTGCTTGGACCAAATCACGGATGATTCGCATCCAACCTCTGATATTCATTCATTGCTGGTGCTAGCTCAGTGCCAAGCTCCGCGCGGTTCGGAGCATTCGCTTCGGACAGCACAGGCACTTTTACAACTCGGCGAGAAGGTACGCGTCCTGGGCTTGACGACCGACAACAATTGGCAACCGAGAATGAGCGAATTGACTCGCGGTTTAATTGCGCGTGACGATGAACTTCCGGATTCCATGATTGGCTCACCGCAGTTCGGCACGGTTGACCATCTTGTGTTTGCCGAGCAGTTCGCTGCTCCGCTGAAGATTCAAGCACAAAAAAAAATGGCAGAACGCATCGGCTCCAATCCACTTCAGAAGTGCTCTCCGGCCTTCATCCGATTCGTTTCCGCCAGTGTCCGAACTCCGGCGTGGAGAGACGTCTTACGACAATCGGCAGATGACTCAACTCTTCGCTCGACGGTCATGGAACTTCTTGCGGTAAATCCTGAGCCCCAGGATCACGATGTCTATCTGAAGGCACTTTCAAGCTCGGATCGGAGCAGTTGGAAGTTCGCATGGCAAGGTCTCAGCAAGCTACCCGCAGTCGATCCTCAGAGGGAGCTATGCTGCCTGGCGATGCTGCTGGCGAGGATCAAGGGGAGTGCAGAAGATATCGATGTGCGTCTCGTCTTACAACGAATCAAGGACTCTGCGAACCAGCTTAGGCTCCCCGCTCCTCCGACCGTTGCCGATTGGAAAACTTTGGAATTGTACTTTCAAAAACATTTGCCAGCAGAAACGTTGACCCTAATCCAGGACATCCGCGAACCTTCTGAAGCTTGGCGAGAACTCATCAAGAAAGCGGACAACCTGGAAGGCAATGCAGTTCGAGGTCGACTTCTCTATTCTCAAGCGAAATGCGAACAATGCCATCAAGGTCAGACCAGCTTGGGACCGGATTTAGGGGGCGCGGTCAAACGTTTTTCAAAAGAGGATCTCTTTTTGGCAATTTATGAACCCAGCCAAGACATCTCGGATCGTTACCGAGCGCATCAAATCCTCACAAGTGATGGCCAAATCGTGGTAGGGCTGATCGTGTATGACTCTCCCGATCGACTCATGCTCTTGCTAGCAGACGGTAGCCAAGTTTCTTTCAGCCAATCCGACATTGAGGACCGAAAAATCGCCGAGAAGTCGATCATGCCCGAAGGACTTCTCGATAGTTTTACGCCACAGCAGATCGCCGATCTTTATGCTTTCCTAAAGGGTCTTTGAGGACGCTGTCTTCGGCGACCATGGTCGGAGATGTTTCAACTTGTAAGCACTGCAAAATGCTGGTTGCTGTTGGCCCATCGACTACTGTCCCATCGCCTTCGACATGCCGATCACCATGGCAGCAAAGACATTCGCTATCTGAACGAACTCGCGATCCTCGGCTTGTTGCTGCATGAGGTAGATCGAGCCGTTATGGCGAAACGAGATCAATCGAGAAAGCACAACCATGTCGAGATAGTAAAACCTCAGTTCTCGACATCGAATGCCATCGAGTTCCACGGCAACGCTGGTGTCCTCGACTTCAATGTCATCGTAGTCGGACTCCATGCCCTCGGTCGCTTCCTCGATTGCCAGCATTGGGTCGTCGCAATCAGAACAAATGGAAACCGACATGAAAGCCGTTTCAGTACTCTCGAACAAAACTGATTGAGTATCTGTACCTTTGCCGTCTTCCGTTACTCGCCAGCTCTCTGGATACGGGATGGACAACCCCATCCCTCGATAGATTGGAATTGTACTTGTCATGTTGGAATTGCCTCGATTGCGAGAGAGTAATGAGACGTGTCTGGTCGGACGATCGTTCTTGAGTCGGCAAAGACGTCCAATCGTGAGGTGCCGGTGGTTCTTCGATGAGCTCCATTCCAAAATGTAGCGATGAAATTGCACCCGCTGATCGAGCCAGAAAGCAAGCAATGATTGTCAACGACCTGCCGATCTGTTTTACCTTGCGATTATCATGCCGAAACGCTAGTCTCGCGACAAGGTTAATTTCTTTATTCTCACCTGTGAGAACGATTGGCTTGGCAAGAGCTTGGCTTGGCGGAACGCTGGAACACCTGGAGTTCTCGACAGATCGACCAAGAAGAGTCCCTATCACATGGATGGGAGCGCTCATGCTCTGCCTACTGTCTTCGATCGGCTGCCGATCTCTATCCTACAAGCGGCGCGAGATTCCGTTGGTAAGCGCGCGCCAATTGTCCTTGAAAGGAGTGGATGCTCTCGATCGAGATCGTACTGCGGATGCCGAGACCCTATTCCTCGAAGCACTTCAGAGCTGCCCTGCTGATGAACGAGCTCACTGGGGGTTGGCGGAGATATTGTGGACCCGAGGCGAAACTGCGTCTGCCATCGCACACATCCAAGAAGCAGTTCGATTGTCGGGTGGCAATCCTGACTATCGCCTCCGGTTAGGCCAGATGTACCTTGACTTAGGGGATTCGATACGAGCGAGAACGCAAGCCGAAGCGATTCTCGATCAAGACTATTCACATGCGAAAGCATGGGCTTTGAAGGGGGACTGCCAGCGTTACGAACGTCGTTGGTCAGAGGCTCTTGAAGCCTACAACCGAGCTCTTCTCTCCAAGCCGGATTTTCCAGATGTTCAAATTTCTCTCGCCGACATTCATTGTCAAATGTGCCGACCCGAACGCGCCTTGGCTACGCTGGATCGGATTACCGACGCACATCCAACGGAAGAATCCAATTCGAGACTGATGTTGATCCGAGGGCTAGCGCTGGCTGATCTTGAGCGCAAAGAGGAAGCGATTGCAGCATTGAATCGAGCCGGAGAGAGCTTACCTTCCGGACAGAATCGGCAACAATTGCGAGTTGCAACCGCGCAATATCGGTTGGGGGAATTGGTCGGAGCGAGAATGACGGTCGGGAGGATTTTGCAGCATGATCCGTTTGACTCCGATGCGCAGAAGTTGCAGTCCGAACTGGACTTGTCCTTTCGAAACTTGGTGGAGCCTCCGTATCGATGAGAAATTTCATCGCCATTTTGACTCCGTGAGTTAAGCTTTGTTGTCGCTGGATTTGCCACTTGTCGATTCCGAGAAACTCGCTCGACCCGAGCCTCAAGCCGATCATGGGAAGCCCACGAGGTGACGAGCGTCCGATTTCGGACAAGTCTCCGTGTTTGCAAATTCCTCCACGAGAGTTTGATTGTATGACGAACCCAGTAAGTTCACCTAGCTCCTCGGAATTTGTCGATCGCCGAAATTCTGCAGCAAAGGGAAACGTGTCGGTGGACCGACGGCAGTTTGGAAGCTCGTACGATTCGCTCAGCGACGAAGGAAGAGAATTCGCCTTAGCCATCGATAACTACAAAGTGCAACATGGTCGGCGCTTCATCAATTTTGACGAAATGCTCGACGTTCTTCGGTCCCTCGGATACCGCCGTCCCTAGCAGGGATCGGCAGATGCAATCATGTCTTCTGGCAACTTGATGGGGCTGCACCGCAACCAACAATCGACATGAAAAATGCATAGCCACCAGAGACCCTCGGCTTCCTTGCGGATACGCTTCGCCGGATCAGTGAAGGTTCAACTGCCACTCGTCCTAAAGTCTTGAATAGGGTCGGGGAATCAGGTCGGTTTTGTAGATTTTCGAGACGGTACCGCGATACTTCTCAACACCTGAAAGCACTTTCCAATCGGGATGCTCGATGAATTTCTTCCATGCTGCGTCGCGGCTGGCGGCGTCATCATAAACGGTCATGTAAGTCAGACTCGGCATGCGATCGCCAACGAGGCATTGTCCAAAAAATACCGGTTGGATTCCACTATCCAAGAAAATCGGAACTTCTCCACTGTTGAACATTTCGACCTTGAGATTTCCCAACCGTTCCGTTGAACTTTCGTAGGTACGCAGCTCGAACAGTCGATCGCGCGAAGCCGTCTTTTGTTCCGGTACTTTCAATTGCGGCATGCAATCGAAGGCGATGAGAAGCTCGCTGCGAATTCGCTGAAAGACCGGCGATTTTGATTCTGTCATCAAATAAGGAGCTGCCGCTCCCTGATAGTCCGCATCCTGATGAAGCTGCGATTTATAAGTTGCCACTTGCTGAGCATCCTTCAAAGGCACAAGCAGGTAAAACGACGTTTCCTTTGCATCGTCGCCAGCGACTCGGAACACTCCAACGTTTTCGATCCCCAGTCGTTCCAAAGCTGGCAGCAACGCTCGCTCCAGGTATTCGTCCATCACTGAAATTCGCTCAAGAGCAATCCCCTGGTACTGAGCAAGTTCGTAATACTGATTGGTCAAAGTCTGTGCCATGGAAGTTGCTGCCAGTGAAGAAAGCAGGAACAGAATGCAAAGGATCGTTCTCATTCCAGTAGCTCCGAAGTAGCTGGTGAAGGGCGGTGATTAAGGTGATGAAGGTAATTAAACAGCGGTTTTCTTGGCTGGGAAAGGCGCAAAGCGGATTGCTAGTCCCGCCAGAATAAAGCTTCCGCCAATGACTGTCCACCAGGGAGTAGGCGTATAGCCTGCACTGTGACGCCACGCCAACCACACCCAGATTGGCAGAAGGATGGGTTCGATCAACCCAATGAAGGCCCCAATGTGACCAGAGGTCGAGCGCAAACCTTTCGCGAAAAGGAGATACGATAAGCCCATTTGGAACATACCAAAGGCAGCTAACAACGGCCACGCGTATCCTGTTGGTATTCGATCAGCTCGCAATGCAATGAACGCCATGACGCCGGCTGTAACCAAGTGATTGACCGAAATCAGCCATGCCGAATCCTCCTCTCGCAACCAACGCAATGAGAAAATGACACAGGCATAAAGAATGCCGGAAGCGACGGCTAGCAGCAACGCCTGGATTCCCCCGATACCGTTGGCCTGCAATTCCATAATCAGCCCAACCCCCAATCCGCAACATACGAGCATCAACATGTCTCGCTTGGTGGCTCGCTCGCCAAGAAAAAAAATACCGACGATCAGCACATACCCTGGTGCAAGGTTCTGCAGCCAAATGGCGTTTGCAGCCGGACCCTGAACCAGAGCGGACAAATAGGTCCAATTCATGCCCGCGAAGCATAGTGCCATCGGAAGGAGCTTCCAAGTCCATCTCGGTTTTCGAACCATCGGCAGCAGCAGCACCAGCGCGAAAATCGACCGCCAAAACGCCAAGACGCCGCCACGAATGTCCGCGTTCCACTGATCGAGAATGGGAGCTTTGCCAAAAAAGCCACTTGTGCTCCACAACAGCGCAGCCAGAAAAACTAAAAACGCTCCCCGATGAATCATGGTACTCATTCACGAAAGACAAAGATACGAAGAGCGATAGTCTAGCGGATTTGCATTGGTCGTCCGATGGACCTCGGCGGTTTTCGCTCCAAGCCTCGGTTTGGCGCGTCCGACAAGGTCGCTCACGCGATTGTTCGAGGTTTCGACTGTCTTGAGTTGAACGAGGAAACCTCACTCCGTCCACTTTGCACCGAATACGTTTGCCGAATACCGATTGTCAGATTGATCGGTCACCGAATTACCGGATCCTTCGCGGAACGGAAAGCATATCAACGTATCAGGCGACATGCTCATCAGCGACTGTTCATCGGTGGCAAGTTGCAGAACCGAACTGCCAACGTCAATGCGCACCGTGTGGATCCAGCCGTGAAAGAATCGACCACCGTGGTTCGGGGGAAGATGAGTATCCGGAACGCCGCCAATAAACATTCCGAGAGGCGTTGCATCGAGTGGAAAATCCAAAATTTCGGTCGCTGCTTCCCGACCATTGACGAACAACTGCATGTGGACTCCATCACAGCGACCACCGATCAAGTAAGCACGCCCCATCTCTGCGGGCTCGGTCCCCGCGATCAGGCGAGACACCCCAGCATGGAACCATGCTAATCCCCATCGCCCATCCGCTGTCATGAACAGCGCACCCCAGTTCTGGCCCGTCCATGAGATAAGGTTGGAAGGCCCTGATTGTTGCAACGGTGTCGCGGACACTTGGAATAAGAAGGGAGCAGTTAGTGGTGTTGAAAATTGGTATACCTGAACATAGTTACTTTGCCCATCAAATAGCAATCCGCGTCCGGAACCGCTTCCATTGGAAACGCGAAGTTGCGGAATGAGTCGTTGCCGGGTCCAAAGATAGTAGCTGAACAGCGCCGACCCCATTCCAACACCGGCGGCCGCACCGCCGATCCAGCGACGCCGAGATAGTCGCTTCGCGAAGAGTTCGTTCTCAGGCGCTCGGTTCTGCCTCGCTGCATCCGAAGAGCTCATGCCGCCGGATGGTATTCGAGTAGTGAAGTGGACCTTTGGATTCTGCTGCACCAGCAATTCGAGCTTGTTTACAACTTCGGACATCGACCTAGGGCGTTCGTCAGGCGATTTGGCCATCATCTGCTTGACCAAATCTCGCAGAGCATCAGGCAAAACCGTTTCCCCAACTCGTGCAGGTAATTCTGGAACCGGTTGCTGAGCATGAGCCAGGATGGTATCGATTTCGGTCTCGCCTCGAAACGGAGGCTGCCCCGACAACAAAAAATAGAACGTACAGCCAAGGCTATAGATATCCGATCGTTCATCGGCTGCTCCTGCCGATCGAGCCTGTTCAGGAGCCATGTACCGAGCTGTTCCCAAGATGCTGCCCGAGTCGGTCAAAGACAACTCGTCGAGCAAGTTGGATTCGACCGGCCTCAATCTCGCCAATCCCAAATCCAAAACCTTGATGGTCTGCTCGTTGTCCAGAATGAGGTTGCTTGGCTTTATGTCTCGATGAATAACACCTTGCTGATGAGCGTAAGCGAGTCCTCTGGCAGCCTGACAGATGTAGCCCATGGCTTCTTCTGGCGAAAGTGGCCCTTTTCGTGCCACACGCCGCGAAAGGTCCTCCCCCTCAATCAGTTCTGTAACAAGGTAGAGGACTCCGCCATCATTTCTTGCATCGTAAGCCGTAACAATATTCGGATGGGATAGCTTTGCGAGCGCCTGCACTTCTCGTTCGAAACGACGTCGCGTTGATGGGTCCTCGGCTTGAGGCATTGTCTTTAAGGCAACAACCCGTCCCATAATCTTATGCACTGCCCTATAGACACATCCCATTCCACCCTTGCCCAAAAGCTCAGTAATCTCGTAATCGCCCAGTTGGTGAACGTCCAACGAATGGCGATCCGAAGGAATTTTGGCCACATCTCGAACAGGGAATTTTGAGATTTGCTCATCCAACCAATAACGATCGAGCCACGGCACTTGTTGAAGAAAATGTTCCGCATCGACTGGCAGGTTCCAGTCCGCTCGGTAGGCCAAGTCAATGAGCACGAGCTCAGGTGCGGTTGCTGTACGGTCCGCCTCAGGCACCGATCTCAAGAATTCTTGAAGTGACTGCGGTTCCTCGTGAGCCATGATCGGGCTGGAGAACGAGTCACGAGCTTTTAAGAGACTTCGCCATTGAGCCTCGCGGCGATCGCAATGCCGATTGACTCTCAGCATCAGATCGAGAGACTGGCTGGCCTGGCTTGACTCAGAGGGTTTGGGGGGATTCATCGGTTGGCTTTTTCCCACAAAGCGCGAATCGTTTGAAGTTTTCTCTGAATCGTGCGCGGGGTACATTCCAGGTTGTCAGCGATCTCTCGCGGCGGATAGCCTGAAATCGATCCCAAAGCGATAGCTCGAAGTGAAGCATCTCCAGTTTTGTCCAGGATATTCAGAAGATGTTCGAATGAATCGTCCGCGACCGCTTGCATCTCGGGCGTAGGCTCGTGGGAAATGATGTCGGTCCATTCTGAGCGTGAATGCCCCCTCCCCTTGTCGGCAGCGTTCGACTGAGCACCGATCAATGGACAAGGACCGTCATCTCGTTCGTCCAAATCATCGATCGCTTTAACTCCACCGCCCCCTCGTTTGACCCGTTGCTCACGACGGACGTGATCGACTGCTTTGTTCAGGGTTAACTTTACCAAGAGAGGCCAGAGTTGCTCTGGATCGCCCCCTTGCCCAAAGCTTCCTTTCTGGAATCCGAGGCAAAAACTCTTGAAAGCACTCAAGGCGACGTCTTCTTCATCGCTGACGGCCCGCTGGGTCCGCCACATCTTTTTTCGAGCCACTTGCACCATGCGCTCGAAGAACATGTTCCATAACCGTTGGGTCGCTCTGCTTCCGCCATCTCGCAACGAGAGGTACCAGGAGGATAGCTCGTCGACATCTGAATTGTTCTGGTCATTAGTCATTTGAGCACCTTCTCGACAATTTAGTCATTTTCATGTCGCGTTTCAATCGAATCTGACGAATCCCTTTATGTGCACCTTAATTCAACATGCATCCAACCCTTTCGAGCTGGAGTCTCATCATGATCGCCGCTGGCAGTACTTTTCGATCAGCAGTTTGGATCTCTTTGATCCTTGGATTCGTAACCATTGCACAACCTGCGCTAGCGCGAGCCGATCTGATCGATGTTGAGAATCCTAGCTTCGAGAACGTGACCGGTAGTTTCGTCTTCAACGAATTCACCTTTGGACCACCCGTTGGCTGGCAGTTTTATGATCCGAACAATCTCATCGTCAATCTAGGCGCAGGCCCGCAGTTTTGGCCCGGCACACTCGCACCTTCACCCCCAATCTTCCTGGACTCGATTCCGGATGGAAACCGGGTGGCAATCCTCTACAACACTGCGGATTCGGGAAATCTCGGAGAATACGGGTTTCAACAAACCTTGGCGGCAACACTCCAGCCTAATTCGATCTACAGCTTGCAAGTGGAAATTGGAAACATTGCATCGGGCACTGCGGTCAATAATCAATTCTTCGATCTCAGTGGGTTTCCAGGTTATCGGGTTGATCTTCTTGCCGGTGGGGTGGTGATCGCTTCCGACAATAATTCTTTGGCAGGAGCCATTCCTGAAGGGGGATGGGGAACCAGCTTGGTGCAGTTTCAAACGGCAGCCGCTCATGCTCAGTTAGGGCAACCGCTGTCCATTCGGCTTGTCAATCTCAATGTCATCGATCCATTGTTTCCAACCGCTGATCTAGAAGTCGATTTCGATCATATCCGCTTTCATGTGTCGTCGATTCCGGAACCGTCGACGCTCATCCTTCTCGGCTTAACTTCAAGCGCCCTATTACGACGGCGCAGATGCCTCATTTCGAGTCACGATCGCTGAGAACTTACGAATCGAAGCGATGGAGAGACGCTGATGGGATGCTGGATTCTATTTGCTCGCCGAATGGCTTTCGCTTCTCTTCATTGGGCGGCGTTTGCCTTCTCGATATTTCTGCAAGACGCAAGGGGGCAAAGCTCGTCCCCAAGGCGTTCCCATCCGACAAGTGAACCTTCCAACGTCGAACGATTTCTTGACGGATTCTTTCGAATTGGAGTCTTCTCACAGCCCGTTGACTCGTTCGAGAAATGGCGTGAGCGTGGAATCAATACCCTCCTTGAGACACCTCAGAACCATGACCCGTCGGCGTGGGATCGAGCTGCGCAACGACTTGGGTTTCGACTCATTCGCCGCCCAATGCCCAACCCGCGCGACGACATCCATCGCAATGATCTCCTCGCTTGGTCACATTGGGATGAACCGGATGCGGCTGGCAGAATCTTCGAGTGGACTCCGTTGTTTGAGAAGATTTATACCGAATGGAAAAGCATGGATCCGAATCGGAAGATTTTTATCAATTTTGCGGGACCGGATATCACTTGGTTCACATCCAGGAACGATGAGTATTCGCGAAGGTACGCTTCCCACTATCCTCGATTGATTGCAACTGCGGACTGGATCGCTAGCGACATCTATCCGTGTGGCGGCTGGCTGAATCAAGCTCATGAACGCCGTCGCGGTGACGTTTCGCTGATTGCTGAGCCCATTCAAGTCATTCGAAAGTTTACCGACAAACCCCAATTCGCGTTCATCGAAACCAGCGAGATTGAGCGTGGGAATGTCTCTGGTGCTCGATGCCCGACCGCCGATGAAGTTCGTGCCGAAATCTGGCTAGCCATCGCTCATGGAGTGCGAGGCATCTTCTATTTTCCCGCTGTCGTTGGAACCAACGGGTTTCAATTCGATGGGACTCCGCCAGCGGTCGTTGCAGAGATGAAGCTGCAAAACGAGGTCCTTACTAAATTGGCACCCATTCTTCAGGGAACAATCAATCCGCCTCTGGTTAGAGTCACTGTCCCATCGTCTCTCCATGTAGGATGGCGTTCCGAAGATCGTAAGCTCTACGTGTTCGTAATCAATCCCAGCCGAGAATCCATGAAGCGACAAACGATCAAGGTAAGAACGCATGCACCTGCACGTTCATGTCGCGAATTCGAATCCGTCAAAGAGCTTTCGATCCAAAACGGTCAATGGCAGGACGATTTTGGTCCGCTGGCCGTCAAGATCTACGTCTTAGAAACGTAGTCTGATGCTTCTCCCGGTCTTGTCCTTAATACGAGTGCAAAGCCAACGCAAACGAAAGCGCGTTTTTCCTTCGTCAAGGAATGAACAACAAACCAATTGACATCTCGCCTCACAATGACGAGCAACTTGCAGAAAAATCGCCAAGTTCAAGCTTCGGCTTGAAATCTTGGAGGTTCTCCGCCAACGAAGGCAAATTATTTTAGAGTCAAGAGAAAGTTACTTGGGTCGATTCTTGACGCGGTACATTTCTTGGAAGGGGAGGAGGATACCCCCATCGACCAGAAGCGTCGAGCCGGTGATGTAGTCGCTTCTCGGATCGCATAAAAAGGTGACCGCGTGGGCGATATCTTCTGGGCGGGCGAGTCGCCCGAACGGAAGTTCTTGTCCCCGATCGCGCAATTCTTCTTCAAAAAAGAACTTGCGTTCGCCTGGAGTATCGGTCCAGCCCGGATGAACCAGATTGACTCGGATTCGATGCTCCGCCAGCTCGCAAGCTGCCGTTCGTGCCATTTGATCGAGTGCGGCCTTCGCCATGTTATAGGCCATAGCACCGGGAATGGGCTTGGTCGCATGAGGAGAGCTGATAAAGACCATGTTCCCACCTTCCCCTCGCGCAATCATTTTGCGAGCCACCGCGCGGCAAAGATAGAATGGCCCCCACATGCAGACATCAATCGTCCTTTGGAAGCCCGGCATATTGGCTTCGTAAAACAACTCTCGATCGCTATAGGCCGCATTCGAAACCAGGATACTGATGGGACCAAGCTCGGCCTCGATGCGGTCGACGAGCTGTTCCATCGAAGCTTGATCGCTGACGTCCCCTTTAGCGTCGAAGACGTTCACACCCTCGTTTCGGCATCGAGTCAACGTCTCTTCAGCAGTATTGAGGTCGTTGATGGCAACGTCCGCTCCAGCTCGGGCAAGTTCAACAGCGATACCGGCACCAATTCCGCGGGCGGCCCCTGTTATCAAAGCAATCTGGCCGGCAAGCATTTTCTGATCATTCATTCAAGCGAATCTCTTTCTATATGGTTCGTGCGTTCCTGAAGGGAATGGGCAAACGAGCAATTCCACGCCGAGAACGACCTTCAATTGGGCTGGATCGAAGATGCTTCAATGTTACCTTCAGGAGGGGTATCTGCAAAGCGAACCGAGGCTTGCCATGTTTTACCTGTTTCTAGTAAAACATGGTGCTGATGTTGTTTGCCATCAAGTTTGAAGTTGAGGTATTCCATGTCCGTCGCCGTTGCCGCTGACCCCTATTTTCAGAAACTTTTTGCTGATCGGATTGGCGGCAGCAGTTATGGCAAAGGAACCGAGATTTACAAGTTTGAGAAGATCAAGCGCGCGAAACGGAAGGCTCTTGCCGATCACCCCAACCGCCGATTGATCGACTTCGGCATCGGCGAAAATGATTCTATGGCCGATCTCTCCGTCCGCCGGGCAATGGCAGAGGAAATCAATCGCGCCTGCAATCGCGGCTACGCCGATAATGGTATCCCTGAATTCAGGTCGGCCGTGGCGGAATTCATGAAGCGTCAATTCGGGGTTTCTCTCGATCCGTCGACGCAGATCAATCACTGCATCGGAAGTAAGACAGCGCTAGCCATGCTGCCTGCGTGTTTTATCAATCCGGGTGATATCACGATGATGACGGTTCCTGGGTATCCAGTGGCGGGAACGCACACTCGGTATTACGGTGGCTCGGTTTTTCGACTTCCCTTGCTCGCTGAAAACGATTTCTATCCGGATTTTGATTCTGTTCCGAGCGACATTTGGAGTCGCTGCAAGATGCTCGTCATCAACTATCCAAACAGCCCAACGGGGCAGGTCGCAACGGCTGATTTCTACAACCGCGTGATTGAGTTAGCTCATCGACACGAATTTATCGTCGTGCAAGACGCGGCCCATATTCTTTTGACCTTTTGCGGTGAGCCCCTGAGTTTTCTGCAGATTCCCGGAGCCTGCGAAGTAGGAGTTGAAGTCCACTCCATGAGCAAGGGTTTTGACATGATCGGCTGGCGGTTGGGATGGGTTTGTGGCAACGCAAAAATTGTTCAGGCATTCGCCGACGTAAAAGACAATTCGGATAGTGGTCAGTTTGCGGCAATCCAGCGGGCGGCCATCGCAGGTCTGCAAAGTCCTTCCATTCCCGCTGGGATTCGAGCCAAGTACGAGCGGCGATTACGAAAGCTGGTTTCGACCTTGCAATCCTGCGGATTCGAATGTTCGATGCCGGGGGGTAGCTACTTCTTGTATGCGAAGGCCCCCAAGGGGATCGAAAACGGACCCACTTTCGAGAACGCTGAAACCGTTTCGCAGTTCCTCATCACGCAGCATTCGATTGTGACAGTTCCTTGGGATGACGCTGGTCCCTTCCTGCGATTCTCCGTCACCTACGAAGCCGTTGACGCAGTCGAAGAAGATCAACTGATGGCAGAAACATCGAGACGACTGCAGGGCCTTCGATTTCAATTCGATTAGATTGCGACGGCGATGGGCAGCAAGTTCAAGCAGTCTTGGAATGACGTCTATCAGCCGGTGGTGGCATGTCTCGGGTTTCCGATCGAAGGGAACCCTTCTCAGTTTGTTTTGGAGCGATTAGCCAGCCAGTTATCGCCGGAATGGCGATTTGTAACGCTTCCCGTGGCTCCAACGGACTTCGCGACGGCTCTTTCAGGCGTACGTGTTATGAACTTTGCCGGAGTGGTTGTTTTGCCTCCTCACGAGAAGCATGCGGTTGCCGCGTGCGATCACTTGACGGATGTCGCCAAAGCGACAAGCAGCGTGCGGGCTCTTCGTCGATCCGATGCGACGATGGAAGGCCACGATACTTTCTGGGCAGCGCTGCAGCGGCATCTCATCAACTCAGAGACTGGTAAGCCATGCAAATGGACACAACTCAGCGACAACAGTGTGCCTGATGCCATCTGCAAGTTGAACCGTTCGCTGGCGGAGGCTCGGGGCACGCTGGAAGAACTTGAGAATACCGAAGATCCGATCGTAGTTTTGGTCGATGCTCAGGAGCATGCGCGCGTGCCCAAACGGCTGATCAGAAGACCGTTCGGAGCTGGCAGCAAGATCATTCTTCTTAAGGAGCACGTCAACAATCAAACTTGGGAAGATTTTGGGGCGCAAGCGGGACTTGAGCTTGTGCGCCCAATAGATTTACTCGTCGCCCACTACGTCGAAGTTTTTATGTACCTCACCGGCTGCCAAGCTCCCGAATCCTTCGTTCGCGAAGCATTAGAGGAATACTGGGGCCTTTGAAAACATCAAAACCAGATCCAATATGCGAAGGCCCCATCATCTCAGGAACCAAGTCCCCACAACCAATGCTGCTACTTTTTTTGAGTGGGCAGAGAATCGCGAATAATGCTCGAAAGCTCTCGAGAGAAATGGGACCCGCTGTAGATAACTTTCCCTTCCGTGTCGAGGACAATGGTCACTGGCAGCGAGAGAATTCCGAGACTTGTTGCCAAGTCGGATTCCATACCACCTTCTTCGTAAACGTGCGGCCAAGGCGCGAGGTTTTTCTCGGCAGCTAAGAAGCGCTTTGCGGAAGTAACATCCTTATCAAGATTGACGCCGACGACCGCTAACTTTTCTTTGGCAAAATCGATCTGCAGTTGGCGAAGATCTTTCATATCCGCTTTGCAAGGTTCGCACCACGAAGCCCAGAACTGAATGACCAGGGGACGTTTTGCATATTCTGGAGACGCGGATTCGAAAGCTTTTCCTTCAATGGTTTTGCCTTTGAATTTCAGTGTGCGTCCAGTCAGATTCAGCCGTGTTACGGCTCCCTTGGCTTTCTTGCCGATTGATGAATCTGGGAATTTCGATGCGGCTTTGCTATACCACTCTTCAGCTTGCTTGATGTCACCCGACATTTCATTCGACAAACCGATGCGAATCATGGCGTCCGCTGCGTCTTCAGTGTTCGGATAGGTTTCGACAAATCGTTGCAGGCTCTGCAAATACTCTTCCTCTGCAGACTGGTAGTTCGCGTTGGGTTGGCTGATCGCTTCGAAGTACTTCGAGCCAATCGCCCGAAAGACGACGTAGCTGACATAAGGTCTTGTTTTCTCGGCGCGATTGAGAATCGACGCTATTTCATTGAGCCGCTTCAAGCCTGCTGGAAATTCACCACTTTGAATGGCAGCGCTGACCGTGTCAGCAAACTGATGCACCCAAGTTCGGACATCTTCCTCGGTGTCGGAAGCGGCAATAAGCTTCTCTAGCACATCCGCGCGGTCGCTGTTCAACGAGGCTCGGTTGGCATTGGGTGACTGCAATTTGGTCTCGACGTTTTGCAATTCATCAAGGAGCTTTTGGACAGTGGCAGATAAGCCGGTCCCGTCGGTTGATTCTCGCGGGCGATGGAGAGCGGCAGTGAAAAAACCGCCTTCCACAACACCATTGGCCGCCAGCTTGGGTGCGTCCATCAGCTTCCATACGTTATCGACCAGGATTAGATTTCCGACGATCAGTTGCTGATCCTTCGAGCCGTCGCCGATCACGGCAACCACATTTTCGTAGAAGGTCACATCGCGAGTCGAACCATCGGTGTCGGCTGGAATGATACCAGGACGATCAGCACCGAAATGTTCCCACCGCGTTCGATCGTTGATGACTTTTTGCTTGGATAGAAAATCCTGGAAGTCGCCGAGTGAGTTCTTGATGCGCTCGGCCAACTGGGTCCTCTTCTCTTCGCCCAGTCCGAGCGAATCCAATTCCTCAGGTGTCAGAAGAAGTCTCTGAAACCGGTTGATATCTCGATTTCGAAGTGCTTCAACGACTTCGTAAGTTAGTTCCTCTGCGGACAGCAGTTTCCAAGAGTCGATGGAACCGTCCTCATCGGAATCAACGCCCCATCGCAAGCCAGCAGGGCCGAACCAACGATACTGGTCCGCTTTCTGATTGAAATCAGAGTCGATCTCTCGATAGACTTCCGTCCCGTTCAGGTAGTAGCTCCACTGGTCAACTCGTTTGTCGCCATTAACGTCTGCAAACCAGCGAATAACTTGGCCAGAGGGGTCACGTATAACCAGACCGGAGATGGTGCCACGTCGTTCAATGGCACCCGTGCATTTTGGAATATCTGATTCGGAGACCTGATCATAGTCGACATCCGCTTGGCGAGGTTTGTAACTCAGAGCTTCCGCAACTTGGGCGGAGTTGTCTGCGGACCAAGCAAGCGTTGTTGCGAAACCAAGAGCAGTCGCGAAGGCGAATCCTCGCGAAGTCCACCGAGCGAACCACAGAATCTCAGCAGAACGAAGGAAGCTGAACTGATTCGATTGCATATCGAGTTCCTTGACGAGTTTGGACAGAAATCTGCTCAAATTGTTCATCGAAAATCGCTCTTGATGGAGTCTCGAAAAAAGGATGTTGGATGTCAAAAATAGGCCGGAATTTACAAATTGTTAGCATCGGGTAATGCACTGACGATTCTTTGATGACGGGAAAATAATCGTCAAAGTCTTTGTATCGTACCAAAGCAATTTTGGGGGAAGTCCTGCTGCAAGGTCAAGTTTCCACATCGCGATGACCGATACGATTGCTTCGCCGGAATAGAAAAAGCGATTGGTTTGCGACGATTTCGGGCGTTGACAGAGGCGAACCACTGGCTAGGATTTTGGGTCTGCGAAGCTACGGGCGCGTAGCTCAGTTGGTTAGAGCGCGTCGCTGATAACGACGAGGTCCCAGATTCGAATTCTGGCGCGCCCATTTGGTGAGGCAATAAGTTTGAATTGCGAGTCGGGAGTAGTGATTTCCTACTCCTCGCTGATCAGTTCTAACTTTCTTCGGGGGTGTAGCTCAGTTGGGAGAGCATCTGCTTTGCAAGCAGAGGGTCGTCGGTTCAAGTCCGTCCACCTCCACTGGTTGAGAATTGCAAGTCTTGAAAGGAATGCCTTGAAAAAACAAGGGAAAACGCAGCTCCAAAATTTTTTGCCAAAAAAATGGCGAAAAGGGCTTGAAGAGTTCGTGAAATTCTGGATGATTCTCCCTCCCTGACTGGACCGCAATCATCAAGCGAGTTCGATCGCTCAAGAAAATTTAACTGAGCCATTGACTCGAAACGGCGACTGCGGAATAATGATGGGCTCGTTTGAAATCGCCATTTGGCGGTGCTAGCGAAAAATTGATCTTTGACAAAATGGTTGCATTGGTAGATGGCATCTTGTGCCAACGCACGAAGACTCGCGAGGGTCCGAGGCGTTGGTTCACAATGAAATGGAAGTTTCACGGAGCGTGTTCGAAAGAAGGCGCTTCTGAAATGGACGAGCGCGATAAGGTGTGAAATATCGAGCCGACACAACCGTGAGGTTGCGTCGGTGATTGACCGATGGAACGAAGGCTTGGTGCGGCGACGCGACGAGTTCGAGATTCCGATGGTCAAGTTACTAAGGGCACACGGGGGATGCCTTGGCATCAAGAGGCGAAGAAGGGCGTGGAAGTCTGCGAAAAGCTCAGGGTAGCTGGCAAACAAGCTTTGATCCTGAGATTCCCGAATTAGTGCAAGCTGAATTCATAGGCTTGCACGGCAAACCCAGGGAACTGAACCATCTAAGTACCTGGTGGAAAAGAAAGAAAAATCGATTCCGTAAGTAGTGGCGAGCGAAAGCGGAACAGCCCAAACCGTGGAGGTTTCCTCTGCGGGGTTGTAGGGCCTCTCACATGGGAGTTACAAAGTGGCAGCTAGCAGAACGGTATGGAAAGGCCGACCAAAGAGGGTGACAGTCCCGTAAGCGAAAACTAGCCGCCTCCCGAGAGGTACCTGAGTAAATCCAGTCACGTGGAACCTGGATTGAATCTACGGGGACCATCCCGTAAGGCTAAATACTCCTTGATGACCGATAGTGTACTCAGTACAGCGATGGAAAGGTGAGAAGAACCCCTGTTAGGGGAGGAATGTGAACCTGAAACCGTGTGCTTACAAGCGGTCGGAGCACTATGTCTTTGACATGTGTGACGGCGTGCCTTTTGCAAAATGATCCGGCGAGTTAGTGTTCGTAGCAGGTTAAGACCTTACGGGTCGAAGCCACAGGGAAACCGAGTCTGAATAGGGCGAATTGGTTGCGGGCACTAGGCGCGAAACTGCGTGATCTACCCATGGACAGGTTGAAGCGTGGGTTACACTGCGTGGAGGACCGAACTCACTTGGGTTGAAAACCGAGGGGATGATCTGTGGGGAGGAGTGAAAGTCTAATCAAACGCAGAGATAGCTCGTTCTCTCCGAAATA
>JBBIUE010000080.1:0-16912 GCA_037440405.1 Pirellula sp.
CAGTTTGGCGACGCCGGCTCCAACCGTTCCCATCCCAACGATGGCTACTTTAGTTTTTTCCATATTCGAATATCGATCTCTATTCCTTGTTTGACCCAGTCCGGCGAAGGTGCAAGAATTCTAGCTCAAAGATTCGGAACGAAAACAGGAGCCATCAACAATTGAAATGGGACTTGGATGAAACGATCTGCGCGATTGCAACGGCAACCAACGGGGCGTTTCGCGGCGTCGTTCGAGTTTCGGGCCCCAAGGCCCTTGAGCTATTCGATCCTCAATTCGGAGTCCTTCGCGTGGATCGTGACGAGTTCGCCAAACTCAAGAGCTTGCCCCGTCGCATCGCTGGTTCGATCGAATTGGCGCCGCCCTTAGGGAGCGTACCCTGCCACTATTGGATTTGGCCGACCCATCGTAGCTATACCGGACAGCCTTCGATCGAGATTCACACTCTTGGGAATCGTCCCATCTTGGATGCGACGATCCGAGAGCTTTGTAAGGTTGGTGCCCGTCAAGCTGAACCAGGAGAATTCACGATGCGAGCGTTCATGGCGGGGCGTCTCAACCTGTCACAGTGTGAAGCCGTCTTGGGTATCATCCATGCCCAATCGCAGAGGACGCTCGAAATCGCATTAAAGCAGCTCAGCGGCGGGCTTGTCTTGCCAGTGCAATCGTTGCGCAAACTTTTGATCGAATTACTTGCCGACATCGAGGCCGGTCTGGATTTCGTCGACGAAGACATTCAATTCATCGAGCGAGAAGAAATTCTTCGGCGACTCGATTTTGCAGCCCAGGAAATGGAACAGCTGATGAGTCGCCTCTCGCGGCGCGGCGGAGAGGGAGTGCGCACCAAGATCGTCTTTGCGGGTCTTCCGAATGCCGGCAAAAGTTCGCTCATCAATGCGTTGGTGGGCGAACATGTGTCGATCGTTTCCGCCACGCCCGGAACCACTCGCGACTATATTGAAACCCAGCTCATTTTAAGCGCCGGCTCGGCGGACCTAGTCGACACGGCAGGCATTGAATCGATAGACGCAGATTCGCCGAGAGGTCTCGCGCAGCGATCGACAACAGAGGCATTCGACATGGCCAGTCTCATTCTTTACTGCATCGATTCCCAAACGTTGACGGACGACCTTGGCCTGGAGGTCATCTTGCCGGATGAATTCAACTCCGTTGAATCGTGGGTCGTCCTAACGAAATGCGACCTATCAGACCGTAAAGCTCACTCCGGAAGCAATGCAACTCAACTTCGCCGCGATTCTATCTCGGTCAGCATCCACGATCCGAATTCGATTGAGGCATTGCGATCGCGCATCGACGAATGGCTTGCGAATCGAAACCTGGAGGAATCCGGAATGACGGCGATGACCGCAGGCAGGATGCTCAGCAGCTTGATGCGCTGTCGTACCGCCGTCCTCGCGGCCATTCAAGAATGTGCTGAAAACGGCGGACTCGAAATCGTCGCCAGCGAAATTCGGATCGCTCTGGATGAACTTGGCATCATTGCCGGCGAAGTCAGCACGAACGACATGCTCGATGCACTCTTCAGCCGCTTTTGCATCGGCAAATAATCATTCGCGAACGGGTTCGCATCGCAAATAGTTATCTCGAACGTTCCATCATCAATTTTCGGGCCGAAGGCCCCTGGGTTTGTCTAGCCCAGGCTGAAGGCCTGGGCAAGGCAAATCGGATGGCCCTTTGGGCCGAACGTCTGGGCTAGGCAAATTGGATGGCCCTTCGGGCCGAATGTCCTCTTTGGCTGGCAAAGCAATTGAATCAACACGCCGCTAAGCAAGGGACGATTCCAGGCTTTTGCTCATGCAATACGTAACGGCTCCGAGCCCTTGCCAATGGCAAATGGACTTTTTTCGCTCGTGTCTTTTATCGTTAAAGCCAGAGTAGATGCCACCGATGGATCAAAAATGGGGGCATTTCACAAGGATGGCGCAATCCTTCTAGTAATACTTTCAACGAAGGGCCGCTTCGCTGCCGCCACGTTTGCCTTCGACCAAAGCAACGGCTTTCTGATTCTTTTCGATGGGATCGCGATTGGTTTGTGGCTTTTACATCGGTAAATAACTATCGCGATCGATCCAACACGAACTTTCGGGTCGAAGGACTTGGGAATTTGCTTCGAATTTTTCGGGAAGACAATACAATGAAGTTAGCAGTGGTTAACAGTGGCTTCTCCTCGGTATTGGAACTGACCTCGAATTGGAAATGGACACTTATCGGCCAGCTACCGTCGTTCCTTCGGGCATCGCAATCAAGCGACTTTTCACATTCAGTCTTCTTGCTGGAGTGGTGATTGGGATTTATTTCGGAAGCCGGTGGCTTGTCGCCATTTCTCGGACAAAAGCATCCATTCCCACTTATGAGGTCCGAATTCGCACTGTCGATGATACCGTCATCGAGCGCGGGGTATTGGAAAGCCAGAGTACCGTGAGCGGCGTCTGCGAATTACCAGGGTGGAGAACGAAGATACTTTCCATCGTGCCCGAAGGGACGATTGTCAAAAAGGGGGACGAGGTTGTCAAACTGCAAGCCGAGGATGTCGACCAGCAACTGGCCCAGAAGCGAGTGTTGTTGAACGAAGCGGAAGGTAAATTGGCTCAAGCCAAGCAAGAGCTTGCCGTTCAGTTGAACAAGTCGGAGAGCGACATTGCGACCGCCGATCTCGAGCTAAAACTCGCTGAGCTCGACTTGGAGAAATATCGCGATGGCGATTTCAAGGCAGAAAAGGCGGAATTAGAACGATTGATCGCCGATGGTCAGGCTCAGCTTGAGAAAGTCGTCGATGAGCGGAACAATTTCGAGGTGCTCGTCAAGAAAGGATATCGATCGCCGGAACAGTTGAACGAGATGAAATTGCGTGAAAACAGCATTCGCTTCATGGTCGATCGCGACCGGCAAAAGCTCCTTGTTCTGGAGACTTACGAATACCGGCGAAAGATCACGGAGTATGAGGCGAAAGCGATTGAGAGTCGACGCAAATTGGAACGAGCCCGTGCGACTGCCGAGGCGGAAAAGCAAAAAGCGGAGGGTGCCATACTCAACGCCCAGAATGCCGTCGAACTACACCAATCCGAATTGAAGGAACTCGAAGGCATTATCGCGAAGAGCGTCATCGTCGCTCCGCAGGATGGAACGGTCGCCTACGCGAATCAGTCGTGGTTTGACGCAGAAGAACGTATCAAAGAAGGAACAACGGTTCGCCATTCCCAGCCGATTTTCTACCTGCCAGACATGACGAAGATGCAGGTTCGGATCAATCTCCACGAGTCGGTCGTCAATCGATTGAAAGCGGGGCAAAAAGCAACGATTCGCCTCGACGCCTTCAACGACGTTCGGCTCACAGGAGTGGTTCAGTACGTTGCCGAACTGGCTTCGAGCAGCTACATGGACACCAAGAGCTATGACACGGTCGTGCATATTGATTCCTTTCCGAACAACCTAGCGCTAAAGCCGGGTATGACAGCAGAAGTGGAGATTTTCGTCGGTACCTACGAGAACATCATCGCCGTGCCAGTGGGAGCAGTAACTGAGCACTTTCAGCAGACCTATGTCTATGTCGAGACGAACGGAACCTTCTCGCGTCGCCCAGTGAAAATTGGTCGGATTAGCCATTCCTTCACTGAAATCCTTGAGGGGCTTCAGCCGGGGGAGAGTGTGGCGCTTGACGCCTATCAACGCGGGATTGACGAATTTGCATCTCGAGAAACGCAGCAAGAGAGCCAGCCCCCAGCCGTTCCGAAATCCGATGCGGGACCAACGTGATGCGTGACGGACTGCTATCTCGAATTTTCGGGTTGATGCGAATCGCTCTTCGGAGTGTGTTGCTCCACAAATTGCGTTCGTTTCTTACGATTCTGGGGATCGTCTTCGGCGTCGCCAGTGTGATTGTGATGCTGGCCGTGGCAGAAGGAGCAAGTCAGGCAACCCAGCGACAAATCGCTTCCCTTGGGATCAACAATGTGATCGTTCGAAGCGTGAAGCCGACCGGTAATGCCGACATTCGTAGTTGGCGAGATATGATCAATATCTATGGATTGACTTATGCCGATCTTCGTCGTCTAGAGGAAAGTTTGCCATCCATCGTAAGAGCTACACCCCTCCGCGAAACGCAGCAGGAGGCGCGCGTCGGCTCGTTCAGTCTCGATGTACGCTTTGTTGGTGTCCACCCGAACTATTTCGCTTCTAATCACCTAGTACTTGCGAGAGGCAGGTTCTTGGAGCGTGGAGACATGGATGCTCGATCCAACGTTTGCGTGATCGGCCATGATGTCGCTCTGCGTCTTTTCCCTGGCAAATCGCCTCTCGACAAATCGATCCAGATCAACAACAAACACTTTTTTCGCGTCGTAGGTGTACTCAAGTACAAAACACCATCTGCTGGGGTTGGTTCCAGCCTATCCGCTCAAGACTTAAACAAGGATGTGATCGTTCCCCTGACAACCGATCGAAGTCGGTTCGGCGATGCAACCTATCGCTACCGCAGAGGTACATTCGAAAGAGAGAGCCTGCAACTGAGCCAGATTACCGTTGAAGTGGCTGACAAAGATCAGGTGAAGCCAACATCCAAGGCGATCGAGGGATTGATCGCTAAATACCATCCGGATAAGGACTTTGCCATCACCATTCCCCTCGATTTGCTTGAACAGGCTCAAGCCGCGCAGCGCATTTTTAACATCGTGCTCGGAGCAACCGCCGCTATTTCGCTCTTAGTGGGCGGGATTGGCATCATGAACATCATGTTGGCAAGCGTCACCGAACGAACGCGGGAGATCGGCATTCGACGAGCACTCGGAGCAAAGCGATCGGACATCATCGCCCAGTTCTTGGCCGAGACGTTCATGCTTTCTTTACTTGGTGCGATTCTTGGTCTTGGGTTAGGTCTCGTCGCTCCATCGCTGATCACCTATTTCTTTGAGATGCAAACTGTGGTTACCGACTGGTCCTTAGTCATCGCCGTCATCGTCGCATTAAGCGTCGGCGTTTGTTCTGGCATCTACCCGGCTCGCAGGGCTGCCCTGATGGACCCGATCGAAGCGCTCCGTCAAGCGTAAGAATGGCCTCCAACTTCCTCTTGCCTCTTCAACACGAATGACAAGGGTTGGCGGGACCGGGGAGCCTGCGCGCTACTGCTGAAAATGCTTGCAGATGGCGCAAACCGACCGGTTTCCATTCCTAAAACGAGGCATGACAAAATACAGGACCTCATTTCTCGTCGACGGGCACACTGTTCCCAACAGATTGGTCTCTAAGTCCGAGACAATAGTGAGGGAAAATTGGAGCGATGCCTAACTTACGTTTCGGGTTGTGAGAAATGTGGGCGAGATTGGCAAATGTCTGCAAGGTCGCCACAGAACGCCTCAACCAAGTTGGAAGGATTGACGAACCGATCAAGTTGATGGATGGCTTCCAAACAACGCTGGATGGCTCGATAGGACATCGACTGGAGTGCAACATCCTGTTGAATAACTGCAGCAGGACCGGATGCATCGTCTCTTGCAGGCAGAGCAGAGCTTACTGCAACTTGAGCTTCGATCAAGTTAGGAGCAGCATCGGTACGCCGATAAAGTTGGCAACGAAAATACTCGATGATTTCGCGAATGATCCAACGGAGGCGGTCGCGTTTCTCTTGGCCTTCCGCTCGACCGGATTCGGATTGCTTGAGCATGGACTTCGAGAGTTCGATGAATGGCAGGGGCCGCTGATTCAACTTGCGCACAAGTTCCTGACGAAACGCGGCGTTCCCTTCATCGCGGAACCACCGTACGGAACTCAGACTTCCATCGGCTCGCATCGCTACAACAGCCGCTTCCGACTCGTTGGAGAACCACTGAAGCTTTATGAGCAATTGCGTGAGCTGTTGATGGGATAGGCTGCGAAAACGGACTGTTTGGCAACGCGACCGTATCGTTGGCAATTGCCGCTGTTCGCTTGCACTGATCAGAATCACGACGGAGCCAATCGGAGGCTCTTCGAGCGTTTTGAGCAGTGCATTAGCGCCTTCCTCTGCGAGACTATCCGCGTCATCAATGATGGCTATGCGACGGTGACCTTGGAAAGGGCGAAGGTTCAATTCGTAACATAACCCCTCGCGCATGCGATTATCGCGATCGCCAATGATCATCTCGACTGGCAGGACGGACTTGTCCGCTGGCTTACTGATTTCGAGAAGGTCCGGGTGGGTCGATGCCCGAACTTGTGCACAAGATTCGCAAGCGTCGCAGGGGTCCAAGCCCCGCGCATTGGGGCACAGCAAGGCTTTCGCAACCAATCGAGCAAAAGTCCGTTTGCCGATTCCTTCGGCGCCGACAAATAGAAACGTGCTGCCGAGTCGCTGATTAGCAACCGCCGTGCGCAACCACTGCAGTTGCATTTCGTGACCAATCAGCTCATTCCAACCCATGGAGACTCAGGATCCTCGATGCTATCCGACCTACGATTTACGAACCGAAGCAGTAAAGAGTATCGTAAGTTCGAAAGAGTATCTTGCCATCGAAGAAAACGGGGGAAGCCACGGTCGAGCCGTCGATCTGATTGCTGCTGACCAATTCGAACTTGTCACCCGCGCTTACGACGAAGACTGCTCCATCTTCGCGAGTGATGTACAAATGCCCGCCCGCCAAGATCGGGGAGCTGCTGTAAGCATTGCGATTCTTTGGCAATTCTCCGCGCCAGAGGATTTTCCCATCTTCAACGTCCAGGCAGGTCACGACACCTTTATCTCCAGCGAGATAAACCTTGCCATTGGCGACGACGGGCGTCGGTACGTCGGTGCCCAGTTGATTGTGGTGCCAAGCGATGCGATCTTTGTCGCCCAGCCCGCTCGCTAGTCGAACCGCCGTCAATGTTTCGCCACGAGCATAGGGGCAGATAATCAAGTCTCCTGCCAGGACCGGAGAAGCAATCGTTCGAAAATACTGATGGTCCGTTGGGTTGAAGCCGCCAAGTCGCCACAGCTCCTTTCCTGTGCGGGCTTCATGGGCGGTCAGATGGTCCGCTCCAAGTGTCAGAATGATTGGCTGACCGTCAACCTCGGCAACCACGGGCGTCGTATAAGCTTGATTCGACTCATTATTCGCATCCATCATCCGATCCGTCTTCCAACGCTCGTTGCCGGTTTTCTTGTCGAAGGCGACGAGATAGCTCGGACCACTTTGCATGACCGCCACGATCACCATGTCCTCGACGAGAACTGGCGACGTTCCAAGGTCCCACCAAAGCGTATCTTCAGCGTACTTCTGCTGAAGGTTCACCGACCAAATCTGCTTGCCGAGGTGATCGCAGCAAGCGAGGTCGCCACTCTTGAAATAACTGATGACGACCGATTCGTCGGCGACCGGCGATGAATTCGCACCGGATGCCTTCTGGTGTTTTCCTTCTCGAGCAATTCCGACCTCAAGTCGCCAAAGCTCTTTTCCGTCCTTGGAGTAGCACAAGAGAAAGTTTTTGGAATCCTCAACCGTCGTCAAGTAGATATGATCGTTCTGAACGATCGGAGTCGACGCCCCACGACCCGGCAAATTGATCTTCCATTTGAGGGAATCGTTATTGGACCATTTCAACGGATAGTTGCCATCGTTGGCGACACCGTTACCGTGCGGACCACGCCAATTGCTCCAGTTTTGATCGGCGTAGGCAAATTCGAATGTCGAAAAGATAAAGAAGGTACAGGCAGTCATTAACAATGCGGTTCGCATGACAATGTCTCTTCGGAAATCGGGACGGGTATGGTGGGACGGTAGAAGCCGTTGCCTATTCAGCATGTTCAGTTTACCAATCGATCGCAACAATCACACTACCCCGACTTCCTGAGGCTCAACGCTCGGAAACGTTTCATCTCAGCGGTGATCGCCACTTCGGTCGGCAATCGCTCCATAGAACTGGCACCATAGAAACCGTCGAGATTTCGACAACATTCAAACATATACGCAGCATCGTCGGGAGTGGCGATTGGACCGCCATGACAGAGTACCAGCACCTCCGACCGCTCCGATTTGCTTACATCAACAATCGCTTGAACTTCCTTCACACATTGTTCAAGCGTTTTCGCGGTCTGAGCCCCAATCGATCCACTGGTGGTCAGCCCCATGTGAGCAACGATAATATCGGCTCCGGCACAGGTCATTTGGCGAGCATCTTCCTCGCTGAATACATACGGCGTGGTTAGCAATTCCAAGCTACGAGCTTCCGCGACGCATTCGACTTCAACGGAATAGCTCATTCCCGTTTCCTCAAGATTCTGGCGAAAAACACCATCAATGAGTCCTACGGTTGGAAAATTCTGGATTCCCGCAAAGCCCATCTCCCGCAGCTGATTTAGGAAATTTGTTCGAAGCATGAACGGGTCCGTCGCGCAGACGCCAGCCAGTACCGGAGTCTGCTGAACGATGGTAAGTACCTCGTGTCCCATTTCCACCACAATCTGATTCGCGTTGCCGTACGGCATCAGGCCGGAGAGCGATCCTCGCCCCGCCATTCGAAATCGCCCTGAGTTGTAGATAACAATCAGATCGACTCCTCCAGCCTCCTCGCACTTCGCGGAAATGCCGGTACCGGCACCCGCTCCAAGAATCGGTTCACCTTTGGCAACTTTACTTCGCAAACGGTCCAGGATCGTCTGTCGTTTTGTACTCAAGTGACGAACTCCTCGTTCAAGCGTAGAGGTCTAAATCGGCCCGGCCACCAAGCAATGCAAAGACGTCTCGAATGTCCGCTCGGCGATCAGCGAACGCGATCTTGTTTGAGTGCTTTCGCTTTGAGCCGAGAATATAATAGCCGGGCTCAACTGTCGCGAGCCGCCAGCCAGCACAATCGTGCAGATAGCGATGCGTGCCGAGTTCAGCTTCCCGCTCGTTTCGCTGGGGGCCAGTGGATGATTGAATGTTCCAGCCCTGCTCAGGTTGAAACATCAGAGCACGGGCGAAATCGAAGTTCGCTCGAACTCGATCGAGGTCGAGAAACCGGTCGAAACCGACTTTGAGAAAGGTATCATCAGGCAGCAAGACGTTCGCATAGCCCTTGAAGTTTCCATCGACAGATCCGGTGAGGTTCTCGACGCCAAGCACCTGCAGAGAGTAACCCAAACTTGCGGAATCATTCAATTGCTTTTTGATGCGTGCAAGCGCTTCGTCGTCGCTTTCCGCTTCGGACCATTCAGGAATCAACCAGATCAGCTTCCCCCTCGGTTCGGCGTTCGACTTTTCCAAGAAGCGCTCAACAGCCTCGCGGCTCAATCCCCCACAGCCCCAAATCATCGTCGTTGCGGATGATGCTGTATCCAAACCTGTCAGCCAATCTTCGAGGCTACAAACGAGATCATCGGGAGAGTATTCGATCAGTTGCGTCCAACCGAAGCAGGGACCCAGCCGAGGACCTGCCGTCGCGAGTCCGCTGCAGTCCAAGATTACATCGGCGCGCGTGCTCCAAATACCTCTTGCTTTCGACCGAAGAACCAGTCGAAATTCGTCGTTGCAGCGAGCTTGAAAATCCGTATCCTCGCTCATTCTCTCGTTGATTCGAACGCGCGAAATATCGATCACCTCGCATTGAAATTGCACGCAGTCGTGTACCAAATCGGTTCGAGCAAGAGGCAAAAGGTATTGCTGCGAAAATTCCCTGTAGGTCACGGGACGGTGTTCGAATTCGGCTGGCTTGCCCGATTGTGCTTCCAAGGCGCGGAGGCCGAGCGGGGATACGGCTCGCTCCATCGACTCGTCCATCACCAGTGATGCAACTTCGCGGTACCGCTGAGCAACTTTGCCGGCTTCGAACAAGAGGACTTGATAGCCAAGAAATCTCGCATAAAGAGCGGCCTCGATGCCCGTTGCTCCTGCACCGATGATGGCGATCGTCGCTGGCGATTCGACCTCTGGGTCCCACGGCATGATTCATTACTCGGAATTGGTGACTGAACGAATACAATCCTGAAAACTTACCGATTCTTCACGAAGTGAATCCTCGCATCACTCGAAAAGGGTTGGCATCAATGGGAGAAGGTTCGCCGCGCAACATCGCGTCCATCATGAGAGCAGTGCCCGTCGAAAGATAGAGCCCCCATCGAAAATGTCCCGCCGCAACAAACGCATTATCGAGCGTCGGTATTCGGCCGATGTAAGGTAGGCCATCCACCGATGCCGGTCGAAGCCCCGACCAAGTCCGCTTTGGTTGCAGCGTCGCCAAATTCGGCAGCCAACCCGTTGCCCATGCGATCAATTCGTCGATAGTCTCGTGCGTTGTAGCCTTATCGAAGCCAACTTCTTCCTCAGACGAACCAACCAGTAAGTGTCCATCAATGCGAGGAACCATATAGCGGTGACCTTCGTAGACGATTCGTGTCAGCCACGGAGTGGGCGTCTTGTAAAGCACCATCTGCCCGCGAACCGGAAAGACTTCGAGATGCGTATCGATGAGTTCACCAACGATCCGGCTCCACGCTCCCGTGCAGAAACAATATTGGTCCGCTGAAATCCATTGCTCCCCCGCGAGGATCGATTTCAGACGATGGGATGCTTGATCCATTCGCGACAGGACAGCTTGTTCCAGAAACGTGACTCCCAGCTGCTGACACGATTCTCGTAAGGCGTGCAAGTGCTTAGGATTGCGAAGTTGTGCCTCGATCGGCAGATACCAAACGGCGTCATCGATGAGGCGATCCGTTAGAATCCGACCTTCCAATCGATGAAGATCATCGATGGAAATTCGTTCCGAGGGGATGCCATGTTCCTGCCACCAAGCTTGGCTGGCCAGAAGGGTCGCCGATTCGGCCCGCGTCGATGCAAGATGAAAGCCGCCGCTAATCCGAAGCTCCGAGTCGATGCCGGTCCGATCGAGGAGTTCTCGATGCCAATCGAAGTGGGTTTGGTACGAAAGTTGCTGTAGCTTCGCAAGAGGGTCCTCAAGGTTCCGCTGTGGCGGCGAGGGAAGGATACCAGCACCCGCCCACGAAGATTCGTTGCCGATCTCCGATCGATCGAAAACAATGACGTTTGCCCCTGATTTTGAAGCGAGAAAGGCGATGGAGAGCCCAATGGCACCTGCTCCGCAAACGCAGAGATCATAAATGTTCTTCATCAGTCAAACATGCTCGCTGGGAGGTTGTGGTATTGAGGATGACCGCCACAATCTTGACTCAGGAAGAACTTTTTGGAAGACCCGAACGAGTGACATACCTATAATGGATGAACGGATCGCATCGCCAGAAAACGCTCGGAAATCAGCTTTCAGGCCGTGATAGCTAGTTGTAAGAATTGCGAAACTCATCATGCTAAACATTAGTTCGTTTTGTTGTCTGTGCCACGAGGAGTCAAGGTACTAGGCATTGCAGGAATCGGAGTCCGCCATCCAAGAATCGTGATATGGGAGAAGCGTAGGTTGGGAAGCGCGACCTTCTCGTCGGATCAGCTCATCGATCTCATAAGCAAGAGCAAATTAATCGACAGCGAGACATTGGAAGCCCGCTTGTCCGAACTTCGAACCGCCCACGGTGGAGAATATCCAACGGACCCGGACGAGGTCCTGCGCTATTTTCTTGATGCCAAGCTTCTGACCCGTTGGCAGTGCGAAAAGCTTAAACAAGGAAAGTACAAAGGATACTTTCTCGGTAAGCACAAACTGCTAGGACATCTTGGCTCTGGAGGAATGAGCAGCGTCTATCTCGCGGAACACTTGGTCATGAACCATAAGCGAGCCATCAAAGTGCTGCCGAAGAGCAAGTTGGGAAACACGTCCTACTTGGCTCGGTTCCGTCGCGAAGCAGAAGCGATCGCATCACTCAACCATCCCAATATCGTTCGCGCCTTCGATATCGACAACGAGAAAGACACCCACTATATCGTGATGGAGTACGTTGAAGGTTTCGATCTTCAAACGTTGGTCAAACGAAAGGGGCCGGTTTCATTTGAATACGCAGCAGAGTATATCATTCAAGCTGCTCGTGGGCTTCAGCATGCTCATGATCTGGGTTTGATTCATCGCGATGTCAAGCCAGCCAATTTGTTACTTCGCACCAGCGATGGCGTCGTTAAACTGCTGGACTTGGGATTGGCCCTTTTTTCGGATGACTCGCGGGCGTCGCTGACGATCGACTACAACGACAAGGTCCTTGGAACAGCGGATTACTTGGCACCAGAGCAAGCGCTCAATAGCCACAACGTCGATCATCGCGCGGATATCTACGGCCTCGGTTGCAGTCTTTATTTCTTGCTGACCGGTCATCCCCCGTTCCCCGAGGGAACGATTGCTCAGCGCATTGCGAAACATCAACATTCCATGCCGGCGGAGATTCGAAAGGATCGCCCCGACTGTCCTGGTGAACTCGAAGGTATTTGCATCAAGATGATGCAGAAGGATCCGAAGTTCCGTTATCAGGATTGCAATGCCGTTGCTGAGGCTCTGGAGTCTTGGCTCAAGAAGTATCGAGAAGCGAAAGCCCGTCGAAGGGCCGAAGGGGGCGGCAGCGACTCGTCCTTAAGCGGAAGTCGCATCGAATACGACGAAAGCCTCGATCCTTACCGCAGTGAGGCCGAAACCGTAAGCAACCGGGGAGGGAAAACGCTCGCTGGCAGTTCTTCCAGCATCTCTCGGATAACCAGCCTCTCTGCATCGCAAAGTGGGGTGCTCCGACGAATCGATAATCCATCCGTTTCGAAATCTGGTGAAAGTAGCACGATCGATCTCGAAAAAGAAATTGCCCGCCGAACCCGTTCCGGACCCAAATTCATCGCCGTTGACAGCCGAAGTTCCGTTGCTGCTTTACCGACCGCGACAAAGGATGCCCCCTCACCTCAATCATCTCGACCTTCTGCTAAGCTCACATTTTCTCTGGATGAACGAAATCCAAAGTCTTCACACGGAATACTCTTTTGGTTCCTGATCGGCGTGGCGATTGTCGTTGCAATGATCTTGGGTGCCGTCATCGCCCGCTCGTGGCCCACTCCATCATCCAATCCTGCTGAATCGAGCGGCACCGCCTCGGCCAACTCTTCAACACCCAATCCGTATTATTTTGACGCTGATCAGGTTTAGCTTTTAAGCTTTCCCCAAGATCGAGCAAGCGTTCACGAATACGTCATCCATCGCTGTCCAGATGGAAGAAGTCGGATCGCGTTAGCTGGAATTCACACAGCTAAACGACTGGTCGCCGAGACAGAATGGAATGGATTCGACTACAATCAAGAAACAGACGAGGGAAGAATTTCTGTTGTGAACCGGAGAGGCGGCATCCGAAAGTCATGGTGTCAAAAATATTCGTAGGCCAAGTGGCAGTTATTGCAAAAGTCGGCTTGAAGACTGGCACCATTCGATGGTCTTCAGTAGCGACCACAATTGGTTCTTGGCTGCTCATCACTTGGCTGATTCTCAATGGTCAAGCTGCAATTGCTCAGGACAAGCTTAGCCCGGCGGAATTGCGCTCTTCGATCAACGGATTGAAGAACAAGATCGAGCAATCCACAAAGTTGCTGGCTGACGGAGAGATTGAAAAGGCGCTCGAATCGGCGACGTCTTCGAGAACGGAGTTCGATGATTTGTTCATGCGTGTCGATCAAGGATCACGAAAACAGCTTCGACCAGTCTACTTGCAGTTGAGTTCTGTTTTTGAAAAGCTCGCCCTGGAGGGAGCCGACCTACCCCCGATGAAAAGCTGGGATGATTTACTCAAAGAAAAAATGCCTCCCAAGGACACGACACCTCAGGGAACGATCAGTTTTCAAAAGGATATCGCCCCGTGGATCGTGACTCAGTGCGGTCGTTGCCATATCGATGCGACTCGCGGAAACCTGAGTCTTGCTAGCTACGCGACCATCATGCGAGGGTCCAATGCCGGAGTGATTCTGTTTCCTGGAGACGCCAGGTCAAGCCGTATGGTTGAAGTCCTCGAATCCGGCGATATGCCTCGCGGTGGAGGTCGCGTCAGCCCTGAGAATATCGAGAAATTGAAAACGTGGATTGCGGAAGGAGCCAAATCGGACGCCCCCGCTCCCGACACTCCATTGCGAAGTCTCATTGGCGACAGCAGCGCTGCTACTTCACCGACTCCACAGATGAATCTGGCCGTCGCTCAGCCAACTGGGAAAGAAACCGTCAGCTTTGCCGCCGATATTGCCCCCGTACTGATTGAAAACTGTAAAGGTTGTCACATCGCTTCGATGCGCAATTCCGGTGGGCTAAGGATGGATAACTTTTCGCAACTCCTGCGAGGCGGCACAAGCGGCCCGATGATCGCGCCGGGAAAAAGCAACGAGAGTTTGCTGATTCGAAAACTGCGCGGCGAGGCCGGACAACGCATGCCTGCTGGTGGACGCCCACCTCTTCCAGCCGAGCAGATTCAAAAAATTGCAACTTGGATCGACGAAGGAGCGGCCTTCGACGGTGGCAGTTCTGAACTCAATATCGAACAACTGGCCAACATTGCATGGTCCAAAAATACCGACGAGTCTTCACTGCGCGACAAACGATGGGATGCGGCCAAACAGCTTTGGACCTTAGCAATTCCGAATCAAACTCCGAACGTTGTTTCCGACGAACAGTTTATCGTCCTTGGCGACGTCGGTGGAACTGGAGTCGAAAGCATATTGAGGTCCGCTCAAGCTGCAACGAAACTCGTCAACCGCCGTTTCGGATTGCCGGAATCGAATTCGTTGGTTCGTGGAGGCGTGGCGATTTATGCGTTCCGACAACGATACGAATACAGTGAGTTCGGCAAGATGGCGGAGAGCCGAACGCTTCCTAGCAATTGGAATGGACATTGGCGCGAGGAACCGATCAACGTCTATGCTGCACTCGTCACTGCTCGCAACGATGCAACGGACACTGCAACGCTCGTCCAGTTGCTTTCAAGTATCCACGTGGCATCCTTTGAAGGATTTCCAACTTGGCTAGCCGACGGAATTGGACGAGCTCAGAGGGCCGCTCTCTTTTCCAAATCCGATCCAATCATCCAGGAGTGGGAAAAGCAGATTCCGTTCGTTGCCGCCAAATTGACCGATCCCGACATGCTTATCAGCAATAAAATGGACGATGATGAGGCAGCTCTCGCCGGTTATGCGCTCGCGAGGCAGATGATGGACAAGTCAGGCAAAAAGCAATACGACACGCTCTTCCGTTTCCTGCGCAAGGGCACTCCATTTGATGAAGCTTTCCGAAACGTCTACGGACCGCAGGAAGTTTTTCTCCGATCGTGGATCGGAAGCCCTGCTCGCTAGAGGTCATGACGTCGTCTCCTCGAACCTTCGCAGGGTGGATTGGTTACTGGTCTGTTGAACGACCGAGCGCACAAGCCTGGGGTTGTCTGTGCCGGGACGAAGTCACTTGGTCCTCGTGGCTCGATGTTCGATCATGGATGATGTCCATCGTCGAGTTTTTTCGGCGCATGGACGTGAAAACAGGCGATCGAGTTGTCTCCATACTCCCTAACTCAGCCGCCTGGATCGCGATTGACGCCGCTTGTTCGGCAGTCAACGCAATCCATGTCCCTCTCCCTCCGAATGGAACAAGCGAATGGATTCACTCTGCTTGCAACCAAGTTGCACCGCGATGCGTGCTGACAACGGAGAACTTTGTCGGCGTCAAAGAACTGCCATGTTTTGAGGAAAAGGGATGCCCAGTCATAACGATCGCAACGGAACCAAACCAATCGCCTCATCATTGCATGCTCGATCCCTTCGATTCGATGAACGCTTCGATCGACGTCCCACAAGTTGATCGAGTCGATCTTGATGCAACTTTCAATATATTATTCACTTCGGGCACATCGGGCTCTCCGAAAGGTGTCATGCTCAGTCACCGCAGCTTGATGCTCAATGCGGAAGCCAAGTTGGATGCCATGCCCCAGTATGTTGATGATTTACGCCTCAATCTGCTCCCGTTCTCTCACGCCTACGCACGAACCTGCGAAGTTTCTACTTGGGCAATCTCGGGATCGAGGATGCTTTGCAGCCAGAACTTGAAGCAGTTTTGGCAATTGGCTCCGAATATTCAACCTACCCTGATAAACGCCGTCCCGGCCATCTATCACACCATCTACTCGGAGACTGTCCGAGGGGCCTCGCAGAACTCTCTTGGTCGATTTTCGATGGAGAATCAAACGCCGCTCAAATCGGCTATTGAGTCTCGCTTAGGCTCGAACATTCGCATGCTCGCTAGCGGCGGGGCAACTCTGCCAGAGAAGATCTTCGAATTCTTCGAGCAGGCCGGTCTTCCTATTCATCAAGGTTACGGACTGACCGAGGCATCCCCCGTCGTCTGTTCGACTCGCTGGAATGAAGGTCGAGCCGGCAGTGTCGGCCCCCCAGTCAAGCACGTTCAAATTCGGATCGACGATGACCGGATTTTATGGATTAAGGGCCCGACGATCATGAAAGGTTACTGGAACAATCCTAAGGCAACGCAACAGCGAATCGTCGATGGTTGGCTCAATACGAATGACATTGTTGAGATCGACAGCCAGGGCGGCCTTCGCATTCTCGGAAGGAGCGATGATATCATTGTTTTATCGACAGGAAGGAAAATCGCGCCCTTGCCTATTGAATCAGCTTTGCTTCAATGCGAAGGCGTTCGAGCTGCAGTCGTCATCGGAGAGGGGCAGCCTTTTCTAACCGCAATCATCTTCTCAGGTCATTGGGAGGTAATGAGTGACCAGGAGCGTCTCCGCACCATTGATGAGACGCTGCACCAATTCGCCAGTTATATGCGTCCGAAGCGTTGTGTCGTAATAAACACATTCCCAAGTGACCAGCCTGACTTGTTCAACCCCAAAGGCTCCCCGAAACGAAAAGCCTTCGAAAAACTTCTGGAAAAACTGTCCTAAACGACTACGTCCCAAATGAATCTCGCCGCACGAGCCCATTCCTAATTCCTAATTCCTAATTCCTAATTCCTAATTCCTAATTCCTAATTCCTAATTCCT
>JBBIUE010000080.1:17012-22944 GCA_037440405.1 Pirellula sp.
ATACGGAATCGCAAACCGGTTCGTCAGGTCTCACTGAACAGGGTCAATCACCCGATTCATTTGGATTCGCCGAAGTGTCTCCAACCAGTGATTTTGCCAGGGATCGCCCGCTGGGCAATAAAGCAAGCAGTTGACGCTGACTTAGGACACGTACCATCTGTCCATCGAATTTCGAGGGGAAAAGACTAGGCTCCTCAGCAACCACGGTTGTTCCTGAATCTGCATCGTTGTCTCCGCCACATCCGATCACGACGAAGTTAGTTTGCAAAGAGATTTTTCGATGGATGTCGGCCCCCAACTGACGAAGAAAGTCCTCAGAGTCCGCCCGATCCAAACCGAACAAAGTACCATGCAAAACCAGCTTCCAGCCCTGAAGAGGAAGTGATTCGCCGCAAGTTCGGACATAGGAATCGAGGACAAAGCGTCGCTCTCGAATCAATGCACTGCGATTCGGAAAGCCGGTCGAGCCGAACGCCGCAGAGATACCGGCGAACGCACCATTGTGCTTGGAACGATTAATCGTTCTCGGAGGCCGAACGCTACCGAGCTGGACTCGTCCCCGTATGAGCCCCAATCGCTCATCCAATTCATCCAACGAATTCACTCGGATCTGGTTGGCCGCATGTAGCGCAACTAATGCGCATGTGCGAGCGTCTTCGAGCGCATCGTGGTGTCGAAAGCGAATCTGGAGTCGCTCTGCAATCGCTTTCAGCCCATAGCCATCGCAGCCCGGCCAAGCTCTGCGAGCAATCAGTCGCGTGCACGAGTAATAAATCGGGGGACACGCCAGGTCGTAGAGTGTCAACGTCCTGACCATCACGTTGATATCAAAGCCGGCGTTGTGAGCGAGCAAGACCCTGCCGTCGATCATCGGATGAAGTTCGTCCCAGATGTGATCCCATTCCGGATGTGACTCGACGTGTTCGGGACGAATGCCGTGAATCGCAATGCAGCGATCTGAAAAATACATCGATTTCGGACGAATCAACCAACTCTTCTCGTCGACGATTTGTCCACCGACGACGACGGCGATGGCGACCTGACATGGGCTATCTGGACGGAAGTTGGCTGTTTCAAAGTCCAGAGCTACGAAATCCATAGGCTCACCGAATCGGTTCCAATCCTAGCAATCGACGGATCAGTCCGATTTGCCCAATATGGATCGACTCATGTAGAGGGCAAAAAAGAAGCGTACCAAGCTTATTGGGAAAAACCGCATAGGGCATATCAACCGACTCGAGAAAATGTTCGGGAGCAAATGCCTCGATTTCCTTGATCGACTGTTGGTGGACGCGATCCAGTGCCGCTAAAAGTTCTTGCGCCGACGGTGCAGCATCGATAACATCGAGAGGATTGGAACCTTTACCAAATCGCTTGCGAAGCCAGCTTGGCATAATCTCCAAATCGACCTCCGCCCGTCCACGTTGTCGGAACAGCATCAGCCCATATTGTGCGACGGCTAAATGACCTACCTGCCAAGCGATGTTTGAGGGAGCTCCATTCGGCACGGTTAACCACGAAGACTCCGGGATCGTCTCCAGCATTCGGAGTAGGTAATCACGAGTGAACGCTAGCTGTCCGAGGGCAGTCTCGCGATAAACCAGGGTGTCATGAGAATTTAGCATCCTATCTCAAGCTCTGCCTTTCCGTCGAGCATTGGTACTGATCCAAAGGAAAAACAATCCGATACCGAGACTGGCAGCAAATCCAATCCCGTATTGAATCGCTTTGTTTTCAAAGTACTCAGCCCAAAGTTTGTCGAGGTACCAAGAGGGGGGAGTGCTTCGTTGACCGAGTCCGGCTTGATTTATGTCATAGTACAGTTCGATCAACTCGGCGTTGGAAAACTGGTCGATCATGACATTTCCAGCGCGAATCTCATCTTCGATGGTAACGGAATCGTTAATCATCAAGCGATTGACGAGATAGTACCCTGTCGTAAGAAAGGTCCCAAGGGCAACGGCGAGAGAAAGTGCAGCAATTGACCCGTATCCGACATGCCATCCCCGTGCGGAGACCTTTTCAGCGCCGACAACTGATGTCGAGCCAAAAGGATTGGAAAGAAGTCTCAACTCGCGAAGTTTTGGGACAGAAACGGCTTGTCCGCATTCACAGGTGAGATTCTGGCCCGCTTGGCTAGCCTGAACGGGAATTTCTTTGCCGCAAGTACATGTGACCGAGTATTTTGGGGACATAATCACTGAAGGTCGAGAGTCCTGAGATAATCAAAACTTCGCATTCTACACCAAGAAACCCTAGACCTTGAACTCCTTCTGGTTAAAATCTGAGTAGGGATTGCAATTGCCCGATTCTACGGAAGGTAGCGGGTATCGGATTCATGCCGACATTTTAAGTCAGGCTTGGCGTCCGAACACTCTCTCGTTGCTCCATGAAAATTGGAGGGACGAGCGAGAAGTGTGTGTCGAAGCGGACGAGCTGAAACTAAAGGCGCCGATCAAAACCATTAGGTATCGGTGGGGTTAAACAACTAACTCGGCCTCCGCATGAGACCAACTTTTCGCATGTACGTTGTCAACGACTACCGTGGTTCGTTTTTTGGATCATCGTAGGTTGTTGGTTTCGTCACGAGGTGTGTTGTTGCAAAGTTCATGGAGTGCCCCAGACAGCACGGAGAGCGCTACGGAGATTTTGGCTGGAGAGTTGTATCGACCAAACCCCACCGTCCACTGCCAACGAGCGGCGCGACGCCCAAGCACAGATTCTGCATCATTGATGATTTTTCCTGAGGCTCCCATTTCAGCCCTTGACTGGTGATCGAAATGGCGAAGAGCTGATTTCTGGGTGAATCGTCCGCGAATAAGTAGCGGTTAGGGTTGGCGGTTCGATACTCCGGTTACCACGGATGCGTGGACCAGCGACGATCCAATTTAAGCAATCGTAAAACTTTACAATCTGAAATCCGAGAGCCGACTTTGCAAAGACAGGTGTTAAAATTACGTGTCGCTGATGGGAACCTGTGGACAACTCCCGCGACATGCTGGGTCGGTTTGTGGACGCGGCAATTTTTTTGGTCAGAGGAGCTTCAACTTGTTCGACTCATTGCTTGATGATTTCGAGGATGATGCCAATCGTTTCGCCGATCATTTGGAAGGGCTAGGTAACTTAGCCTTGGAGGATGACGGAGATTTGGACGATGCCGTTGCGTCGGACGTCGTCGACGTTGACGATCAAGTCCAATTAGACAGCGACGATGATCTTCTCGGCGACATCGACGAAAATGACACTTGGTCGGATGATCCGGTCCGAATGTATCTGACGCAGATGGGGGAAATTCCGCTGTTGACTAGGCAGGAGGAAATTCGGCTCGCGAAAACCATCGAAGTCACTCGGCGTCGATTCCGAACCAAGCTACTTGAATGCGACTACGTGATCCAATATTCCTTCAAAATTTTGAAGCGAGTCAATGCTGGCGAGCTTCCCTTCGATCGAACCGTGCAAGTGTCCGTCACGGACCGACTCGAGAAAGACCAAATCACCGGGCGACTACCTCATAATTTGAAGACCCTCGAGGTCCTCTTGAAACGGAATCGACGCGACTACCAGATCGCACTGAGTCGAACTCAGCACAAGAACAAGCGTTTGGAAGCATGGCGTTCGCTGGCTCGGCGACGTCGAAAGGCTGTTCGACTTGTTGAAGAACTGGGCTTGCGGACTCAGCGAATCGAACACATGATCCTTTACCTCGAAAGATTCAGCAAACGAGTGGACGAGATTCGCGCAGAATTGAAGAAGGCGAGCAGGGAACAGGCGGCCCCGTCCCAAATCGCGGAACTTCGACGCGAGTACCGCCAGATTCTGATGGCTACCCAGGAATCGCCTCGAAGTTTGCGCAATCGCGTTCAAATGGTCAAGAAGGTTTACGCTGAGTACCAAAAAGCCAAGAAACAATTGAGCGAAGGGAACCTCCGTCTCGTTGTTTCGATCGCGAAGAAGTATCGCAATCGTGGGCTCAGCTTCCTCGACCTAATCCAAGAAGGGAACGCGGGGCTCATGAGAGCGGTCGACAAGTTCGAATATCGCCGCGGCTTTAAGTTCTGCACCTACGCGACTTGGTGGATTCGCCAAGCGATCACTCGTGCCGTTGCCGATCAGAGCCGAACGATTCGAATTCCGGTGCACATGGTGGAAACAATGTCTCGGGTTCGCAATGTCTCTCGGCAATTGCTGCAGGAGCTTGGACGCGAACCAACGTTGGAGGAGACCGCTCGTCGAGCTGAAACAACCATCGAGGAAGCTCGTAGAGTCTTGGCCATGAGTCGTTATCCGATTTCCTTGGATCGCCCGGTTGGAACGAGCGAAGATAGCCAGTTCGGAGATTTGCTCCCGGACGGTACTGCGGAAAGCCCTGCCAATGGTGCCGGGCAGGAAATGCTGCGAGATCGAATCACTCGCGTCCTGAAGACACTCAGCTACCGAGAACGCGAAATCATCAAACTTCGATATGGTTTGGGGGACGGTTATTCCTATACGTTGGAAGAAGTCGGGCACATCTTTAAGGTCACGCGAGAGCGCATTCGGCAGATCGAAGCGAAGGCGGTACGCAAACTCCAGCAGCCAAGCCGAAGCCAGGATCTTGTCGGTTTTCTTGACTAAGTGTCTGTCGCTTCGACGGGAGGTTCGCTCGCCCACGAACAGCTTAACTTGAAACAGCTCAGCGTAGGAGCCGAGGACAAAGGCCGACTCGTTTTAACCTTCTGAGTGAGAGCGAGTTCAACGACTCGTCTCTCGCTTAGTCTTCAGGCTTAACGATTTATTCGTTCCGTCTGCATTCGGCCAAGTGTTCCTCACGGGCGCTTGGCTTTTCTTCTTCACTGAATTCCTTTCGGTGAACAACTTAGCGGCCAGGTCGAGTCAGCGGGAGTATGAAGTTGCAATCCTTGATTTCTCGTCGCTTCGGACGAGAGCTCCCCCCAATCATGCAAGTCGCTCAAAGTTTCGTCTAACTATTTCGCCTCAGAGGAACGACCGATGCCGACGATCGAAGAAGCGCTGCAGCAAGCATGGACGATCCACCAACAGGGGAATGTGCAAGGCGCCGAGTCGATCTATCGTCAGGTGTTGGCGCAGGTTCCAAACCATCCAGCGAGTTGGTGTTTTTTGGGAATAGCGCTTCACGATCAACGTCGCTATCAAGAAGCCGAGGCCGCTTATCGAAAGTCCCTCGAACTCCAATCGGAGTTCCCAATCGCACTCAATAACCTTGGTAATACCCTTCGCTACCTCTATCGCCCCGACGAAGCGGACCGTTGCTTTTTGGAAGCGATTCGGCAGAAGCCGGATTATGTAAACGCTTACAAAAATCGTGGAACGCTCCATGTGTGGACCGGAAAACTCGATACGGCCCTTGAAAGTTACCGGCAAGCTCTGCAGTTGTCTCCTGACGACGCGGAGTTGCATCGAAACTTGGGAGTGCTCCATTTGCTTCAGGGAGACTTCGAAACCGGTTGGAGAGAATATCGCTGGCGTTGGAACTGTGCCGAAGCGCCTCGAATCAGCTATTCACAACCGCGCTGGAGCGGGCAGGAAGTCAGAGGAAAAACGGTGTTGCTCTACGCCGAACAGGGACTCGGAGACACGCTGCAATTCGTGCGATTTGCATCTCTCGTCCGTAGCTTAGGGGCCTATGTGATCGTTCATGGCCCATCGTCTCTCACTCCGCTCCTCTCACAGCAAGGAGTTTGCGATGAGTGGGTTCCACAGAATCTCCCGATCATCAAAGACTTCGACTATCACTGTTCATTGATCGATGTCGCCAACGTTCTGCGCATAGATTTGACGAGTATCCCTCGGCAGGAGGCTTACGTTTGTCCAGCGAATCACTTGGTAAGTTACTGGAGTGACTACTTTCGCACCTTGCTTCCCGCGCGATTGCGAGTCGGTTTGGTATGGCAAGGCAATAAGGATCACCAAG
>JBBIUE010000081.1:0-21239 GCA_037440405.1 Pirellula sp.
AACCGCGATTTGGCTGCCGCCGGTATCCCGAAAGTCGATGCCGATGGCTGCGTCGTTCACATTCACGCCCTGCGGCATAGCTTCGGGACTCACCTGTCCAAAGCCGGGGTTGCCCCTCGCGTAGCCCAAGCTGCAATGCGTCACAGCGATATTTCGCTGACGACGAATACATACACCGACGCCCGGTTGCTCAACAATGCCGAAGCCATTGAATCTCTGGGACATGTCCGCGAATCTGCCCCGCGAAAGCTTGCACCAACGCTTGCACCAAACCGGGGCCAATCGGGTCAACATGAGTCAATTCCTGACCATCCAGCCAACTACGACGAAGACGCCCTAGAAACACAAAAAGCCCGCAAAACAAATGGTTTTACAGGCTTTCCGTCAATCGGGGTGACAGGATTTGAACCTGCGACCTCTACGTCCCGAACGTAGCGCTCTAGCCAGGCTGAGCTACACCCCGTTTCGTTGTAAATGTGCTTGACGCTGCTATTGCTTTTCAGACCAAACGGATCTGAGGAGCAGCGGGACGACTACGATTCTTCTCGAAGATCAATCAATTAGTCTAGGGACATCCTTTAAGTTGGAAAAGGCCGTTCACGACTTGATTGGAAAAAGGTTTCAACTGCTCAGTTCTCAATCTCTCTCTCGAAATCGTGCCCGTATTTGTAAGCATTCAGGCAAAGATCCTGTAGAGTACGTGAAGTCGTCATATTCACCCATAGTGTGTAACGCAATTCCAGGAAAAGTTGAATTCAAGCAGGAGGGCCAAGAAGGACGATCTGCCGATATGACGAGTCAAACAGCTAGAAGATGCGGCACATGTATGAGTGGTTTCGTTTCAACCGCTGGTTCGCGATTTTTTTAAAGACTTTTGCTTTTGGTATTTGTACCAAAAGGCGGGGGTTGGCCGTTTGTAAATTGTGCGCAGTGCTAGTCTGGGAGAAAAGCGCGATTCGATTGGAAGCCTCCAGAATTGCTGGGATGAAATTTCCCGTTCTGACCTGGTTATCCCTTGGTAAGTTGCTGGCCAGCAGAGCTTACCAAGGTTTTACCTATGGTTCACATGGTAATCGATTTCTAGCCGGCGAGGCGTCTTCCTTTTTCCATGCATTCTGCTCGATCTGCCATTCCTTAAAAGCACATTGAGGCGTCGAGCTTGTGCCGCATCGAGCTGAGAGCAGCATCCATGATCGAAATGGAGCTTATCGACCTGCGTTGGAAGCTGCGGATTGGGATTGGAGTGCTTGCAACTGCTGAAGGTATCGATCGACATTGGCATCGAAAATTCGGCGAGTCTCTTCGGATTCAAACAAAAAGACGCGACCGCTGAACCAGCAACCGAACTCACGTTTCCCAGAGACGATCTGGCCGTTCTCCAGCAATCGAACGACATCGTAACCGCTGAACATCGGACTGTAGCGGTCGGGATTGGCCATGAACTGGCTTCGCGCTTCATCGGATGTAAAGTAGTAAATCCGTCCTCGATGTCGCGCGGCATATTCAGGGCATCCTCGCTCCCATCGTTTCGCTTCGAGAGCAATTGGGCAATAGCCGTCAAGCACTAAGTCTTTTGCATCTTCCGAAAAGTTCTGAGGTGTGGTCGGTTCGCGAGTCACTTGCATCGATGCTGGTGCTGAGACGAGGAGCGATCGATTGGAGTTGTTCCCAGCTTGAACTGGAGGATTTGGCGATGGAGCCGCCATCAATGGATTCGGGGGGATCGAATTTGGTGGTTGCACAAAGGGCGAAATGACTTCAACCGAACGACCAGGTTGGTTTCCCATGGAGCTTGATTGGAAGTGGGGAGCTTCATTCCGATAGCGATTCACTTTCGGTCGAGGAGATGAAGCATCGACGGCTGAATTTGCTGAGTTGTTCGGAGGAGAGCTTTCATTGCGGTCGAATGATGCGAAGGTCGCGGGGACACCTGAAGCTGAACCTCGATCCGTTATTGGTCGGGCTTCCGGGGAAGCAGGAGGAAGAGCAGGTTCGGTCCCTGGGGAGAACTTCATCGGCAGATTCGAACCATGAGCCCGTTCCGTGATCCAATCTCGGCAACGCGTCGAAACACGACCGATCAGTTGCGCGTAGGCAGCTGGGTCCTGCGGGCAAACTGTGCGATGCAACTCCGAACCATCAGGAAACAAATATACGTCCGTTGGCCATCGCGTTACTGCGAAGTGGTCCGCTACGTTCCGCTGTTCGTCGGCATCGACTTTGACTGGGATGACCGAGTCGGTGACGCTGCGAATGAAAGTGGGGTCGCGGAAAGCTCGATGTTCGAGCATTTTGCAAGGCGGGCACGATTCGGTGTAAAAATGCAACATGACGGGACGCCCTGTCTGCATAGCCAAGGAAATGGCCTCTTGGACATTCGATCGCCATGGAATCTGTGCATTCGCATTATTTGCGAACAGGAGGACAAGCATGACGGCCAGTGGCAACCAAGATCGCTGCATCATAGAATTGCCTTTGAACGGAATTGCGGACTCTCCCCCTTACGGTTGTATCGGTGAATTCGATCGTAAGGATTGGTGTGAAGTCAGAAAAACACCAAAATTTTTGAGATTCACCGTTTTGCAGTCGAATCCAACTTGACAGGAAAGGAAAGAGAGTTACGATTCAGAGCAAGTCAGGAGTCTGTGTAAAGAGTACAGCTTTGCCAGTCGGTGCAAAGCTTCCGACGCGATCCGACGCGGATCCACGCTTGAAGCTCCCGTCTCCAGGACGGCGGTATGTTGCCATTGGACTGAGTGGTGTTCAATCACGAAGTTGAGACATGGCTAGAGGTGGTTCCCATCGAAGATCATTCTGAGACAACATTCGTCCAAAAGTGTTGTCCGTTGACGGTTACCATTTGACATTCGCAATCACTCTAAGGAATGCTTGCGGCCCCGAAGATTGAGCTTGGTTTGAGCTGCTTCCTCGCCTGAACTGGAAGATTCATCTCCCCTCGGTCTATCAATTCAAGAAGTATTACATTCCGAATTCAGTTCATCGTGAAGCAGAACTGCTTAAACGAGCCAACGAGGCTCACGTTCATTTCGACCAAATTGTGTTTCCAGCGGGATTCTCTTCCTCTGCTAATTAGGGGACCGCTCTCCTTTTCAGGTTCACTCTCCAATGCCAAAGAAAAAGCGATTTCGTTCGCGTTTCCATTCTTCGTCCAATGAGCATTCCGGCATGGATAGCCGACGTCCGCGAATCAAGCGGCGGCGCATGCGTGGTGGCCGACCCTATCGAGATTCGTCGCGACCTGACGGCGATGCTGCACCTCCAGAAACGGAGCCGCAAGAGGGCGAACTTGTTGAAGGACAGCAGCGTGAGGCCCGCGACGAAACACCTGAAGTGCTGGTTGAATTAACGGGTGTTTTGGAAATGCATCCGAATGGCTATGGTTTCATGCGCAATCCAGCGACCAATTACGCGCGCGACCGCAATGATCCGTTTGTGCCCGGCACGATGATCGAGAAATTTGCTCTTCGCCAAGGCGTGCAGTTGCGGGCATCAATTCAGCAGAGCCGTCGCCAACAGGGTCCGAGAGTAAAAGAAATCCTCGATGTCGATGGTATGCCTCCCGAAGAGTATGTGAACGTTAAATCGTTCGACTCGAAGACAGCCATCAATCCGGAACAGTGGTTGAAGCTGGAGATCGGGAAAGAGCCTCTCACGAATCGCGTCATCGATTTGCTGACGCCGCTCGGCAAAGGTCAGCGAGCTCTGATTGTCGCCCCCCCTCGATCGGGCAAGACGATTATGCTCCAGCACATCAGCCGGGGTATTTCCACGAATTTTCCTGAGCTTCATTTGATCGTCTTATTGGTCGATGAGCGACCAGAAGAAGTTACCGACATGCGGCGCAACGTCGTCAATGGCCAAGTCATCGCAAGTAGTTTGGACGAAGACGTTGACAGCCATGTCCGTTTAAGTCAATTGGTTATCGATCGATGCAAGCGGCTTGCGGAAATGGGCAAAGATGTTTTTCTTTTGCTTGACTCGATCACTCGACTCGCCCGAGCGTTTAATAAGTGGGTGGGCTCCGGTCCGACCATGACGGGTGGTGTTAACATCAAAGCAATGGATGTCCCAAAGAAGTTGTTCGCGACCGCTCGTGCCTTTGCCGAAGGCGGCTCATTAACCATTGTCGGCACGGCTCTCGTGGACACCGGTAGCAAAATGGACGAGCTCATTTTCCAAGAGTTCAAGGGGACTGGGAATATGGAGTTGGTATTGGATCGCAAACTTGCGGACCGACGAGTTTGGCCTGCCATCGACATTACTCAATCAGGGACGCGGCGCGAGGAATTACTCCACGATCCATCGACGCTGCATGCAGTAACGATGATTCGAAGAACGCTCAACTCAATGCATCCCGTCGAAGCGATGGAGCAGTTGACGAAGCAATTGAGCCGATTCCCCACCAATGCTGAGTTCCTCAAACTGATCGCCAGCGCTCGTGATGATTAAACGATTTGCCTCCGTCGGGTTCGTCTCGCTTGTGTTTCTAGTTGGATCGATTGGTTCACTCGTTCGCAGCGATGAGGGGGAAACGTCCATTGCGGTTCGAGTCGATCGTTGGATCGACCAAAAGCGAGATCAGCTTCTTTCACACTATTTTTGGCTTCACCAAAATCCGGAAGTCTCCTTTCACGAGGATAAGACGGCCGATTATGTGGCCCGCGTTTGGCGAGAAGTCGGTTTCGAGGTCACTCCGAACGTTGGCGGATTTGGCGTAGTGGGCGTGCTTCGAAATGGCAACGGGCCAACTCTGATGTTGCGGACGGATTTGGATGCATTGCCGGTGACCGAAGCCACCGGGTTACCTTACGCATCCACAAAGACGACTTTGACCGCAGAAGGCGTTTCCACTGGAACAATGCACGCCTGTGGCCATGATCTGCACATGACTTGCGTTACCGGTGCTGGACAGTTTCTTTCCGAACATCTGGAGCTGTGGAGGGGAACTCTCCTCTTGATCGGACAGCCTGCCGAAGAACGAGGGGCAGGGGCTAAGGCCATGTTGAATGACGGCCTCTTCGAGCGATTTCCAAAACCAGATTTCGCGATCGCTCTTCATGTTGAATCGGCCACGCCAGCGAATGCTGTGTCGCTTCGCAGTGGTTACTTACTTGCAAATGTCGACAGTATTGATATTGAAATTCGAGGTCGGGGCGGACATGGTGCTTCGCCCGAAACCTGTGTCGATCCGGTTGTCCAAGCAGCTGAGCTGATTCTTTCGCTTCAAACGATTGTTAGTCGTGAGATCAAGCCGACAGAGCCTGCCGTGGTCACGGTCGGTTCCATTCACGGTGGAACAAAACATAACATCATCAGCGAAAGCTGTTCACTTCAACTGACTGTCCGAAGCTACTCGGACGATGTTCGAAACCGAATTCTTCAATCGATTGAGCGCAAGGCGAAAGCGATCGCGATTGCCTACGACGCGCCTGAGCCGACGATTCGCCTTTCGGAGGGTACTCCGGCATTGCGAAATGACGATCAATTGACGATTCGAATTCGAACGGCTCTCACGAATGCGATTGGCAAGGATCGTGTGCTCGAGGCAGAGCAGGTCATGGGAGGAGAGGATTTCAGTCAATTCGGTCTGGCCGGCGTACCCATCTTGATGTATCGGTTGGGCACCTTGTCTAAAGAACGCATGGAACGTTTCAAGCTCGCAAACGTTACTCCTCCCAGCCTTCACTCGCCGACGTTTTATCCTGATCTTGAAGAGTCTCTTCCGACCGGAGTCGCCTCCATGATTCATGCTTCGCTTTCAATTCTAGGCCCATCATCCACTGCGACCGGTTCACAGTCGAAGTAATCGGTATTGCGATCAGCGAAAGGACTATCACCGACTTAATTCCGGCTTGTATTCTTTGAAACTGAGTGGCTCTTGTAGTCCACATTTTCCAAAGGCTTGCACCTCTAAACACGAACAAGACCATTGAGCGGAATCGCACATCGCGCGGTTTGAAAAAATGAAGACGCTCGGGAACCGACCTGGAGGGCGCCTTTGGAATTCACCTTGTGGAAATGCCGAAGCATAATCTTGGTGAAGAGACCATCGCGAAGGCATCCCAACTGGAGCAGTGGGTCTTCCTGCTGGCGCGTGCTCAGGACAAGGATTTCAACTTGGCGTCGCCGCAGGCGTTGAGCAGGGAATCGAGATTGGAATCGAGAAAGTGCGTCAAGAAAGAGAACGGATCGGACAGGTGTTGTTTTTGGAATACCTGTTGGGTACCCCACAATGCAACCGCGACGAGCTACTCTTGATCGAGATTGAAAATCATTTAGCGATGGTTGCAGACTTGCAACGGCAGCTTCGCAATCGAAACGGCTGAAGAAGCGCGATGGATGCTGATGAAAGGTGACTACATGGCGATTACTCACGATTGAATCGCCACCGTAGCGAGTGGAGATGGGAATTAGCACTTCTGTCGAAGCGGCAGAGGAAAATCCACGGAGACGTAGCAGCTTGTGGATTGGCCGCCCAGATGGAGACTCCAGTAATGCGTCGCATTGCAGTCATTGCGAACACTTCCAGGTTAAAGCTTGAATAGTGCCGGGGCAGAAGTGCGGTTAGCGAATTCGGAATAAATGCGATTCAGCGCGACTGTCGCAAGTGCGCTTTTTACGTTGCTCTACGTCATCCGCTGCATTGTCGTGGACATGTTGATATAGCATCTGTTCCTTGACTGTGCTGCAGTTTGCAACGGTCGTCTATTGAAATCTCTGCGAGCTTTCCGACTCTTTTGAGATGTCACGTTTCAGCAACTGGAATCATGCGTTCGATTCGGCGCAATATCTTATTCGCTTGCGCTTCGAGTTAGCATTCAGGAAAATTCCACACGTCCTGGATCGATCTTCGAAAATTGACTTTCCTACGAATCGCAGCCTGCGTATAGTTCTTCCGTCACCGAGACGACTTGACTCGAAGAACGATTCGAAATGAGCGTTCAACGTTGTAATAATTACAATCGTTGCGAATGAATGGGAAGTAGTCTCGCATGGAACGGAGAGCCATGATGTTTCTCGGAATCTTCAGAATGTTTTTTGACCGGTTCCAAACTGTGACGTATACTCCCTAAGCTAAAATTCGTATCCGAATTCGCGGTCATCGGGATGGAGTCAGAATCCGCGATCCCGTTGCCGCTCAACTGGATGAGCACCGCTGAATCGGCTCTAGGGATGATCTCATTCCGGAGTTTCTAAAACCATGCATGGATGTTTCGCCTTTGAAGTGAAACGTGGTGCACGTTGTTTCGATTCATCATCCGCCAGACGCTGGCGATTGTTCTTGCAACATCGGTTCTCTCTTGCCATCTACGATCGGCGGATCCTGCGGTCGGAAATGCAGTCATCACCGACGCCATTTCCGCTGGCGTTCAGCTCGAACGAGATGGTCGCTGGCACGAGGCCATACAGTTCTATGAGCGGCTGATCAAAAGCCAGCCTGGGCTGAACGACATTGAACGTCGTTTACAGATTTCTCGGATTCATCACGATGTCGTGCGACGTTATAACGATGAATCCTTTTTGACTGCTGTCCGGACAACGTCGCCGGCGCAAGCGGCGGAATTGTACATGGAGGTTCTGACCAAGCTTGAAATGAATTACGTTGATCCAACCGACCTTTCGAAGTTGGTTCGGTATGGAACAGCATTTCTTGAGGTCGCCCTGACTGAGCCCGATTTCGTCCGCATCAACTTGGCATCGGTCTCGGATGCCAAGATCGAGCATTTTCGCAACAACATCCACAAAATTGCTCTTGCTCGTCCAGTGCGGTCACGCGCTGAAGCCAAGTCCATTGCTTCACAAGTTGCCCAGCTTGCAGAGCAGGAATTGGGACTCCTGCCGTCTGTGACGATTCACGAATACGTCGCCGGTGCCGTCGGACTGCTGGACCCATATTCGGGATACATGACGCCTGGCGAACTAATGGAGATTTTCTCACAGATCGAGGGAAACTTGATCGGATTGGGAGTTGAACTTTGGGCTGAGCGCAACGAGTTACGTATTCTCGAAGTTTTTGCAGGCGGACCAGCCTTCGAAGCAGGCTTGCGAGCTGGCGATTCTATCCTCGCGGTAGACAATAGCGTGACCAGCCAGGTTGGTGCCAAGCGTGCAGCGGATATGCTTCGCGGAGTGGAAGGAAGCAGTGTCCGTCTCGAAGTACTTCGCAGCAACGGGGAAGCTCAGTCGATCGTCGTCACCAGGAGACGAGTCGATGTTCCGAGTGTCTCGACAGGCCAAATGGTCGATACCACAGCCGGAGTCGGCTACATTCGAATTTCGACTTTCCAGAAAACGACGCCTGAGGAGTTTGATCGAGTCGCCAACCAATTGTATTCCCAAGGCATGAAATCGTTGATCATCGATCTTCGTCGCAATCCGGGAGGTTTGCTCGACGCTGCCGTGGAACTTGTTGATCGCTTTGTCGATCACGGTTCGATTGTTTCGACGCGAGGGCGGAGCGGTCTTGAGAATCGGGACTATCGAGCAAAGCGTCCCAATACCTGGGATATTCCCCTCGTGGTCCTCGTCGATTCCGACAGTGCGAGCGCAAGTGAGATCTTCGCCGGAGCAATCCGTGATCATCGACGCGGAATTTTGGTTGGGCAGACGACATACGGCAAGGGTTCGGTTCAAGGTCTGTTCCACACGGAAACAACATCCGGCGGCCTTCGTTTGACCGTCTCGAAGTTTTTCTCTCCCAATGGAACCCCGATCAGTTCCATCGGTGTCCAACCCGATGTCGTCCTCAATGATGTCCAAGTTGCCAAACCGATTGCCGACGATCACGTGCCAACCTTCGTTCGATTCGACGAACCCAGTCAGGACCTATCTCTTGGCAAAGCTATTGAAGTCGCGCGAGATTCGATTGCCCATTCCGGCTATCGTTCTCGTTAATGTACTCCTCGTTCGGCCAAGTATCGCTCCGCATCGAGAGCTGCCATGCATCCACTGCCAGCGGATGTGATGGCTTGGCGATAGTAGTCATCGGAGACATCCCCTGCGGAGAATACGCCTTCCACACTGGTCCACGTTCGGTAGGGGCGCGTCCATTGGATATAGCCTTTGTCATTTAACTCTAGTTGCCCTTCGAGGAACGCCGTATTCGGCGTATGACCGATGGCGAGAAAGACGCCGGACGCCGCAATTTCGGATTTCTGGCCGTTCTGAGTGCTCTCAATGCGCACTCCTGTGACACCCTCTTTGTCATTTCCCAGCACTTCATCGAGTTTCGAAAACCACATGACTTCAATTTTGGGATTGTCGTGAAGTCGCTGCTGCATGATGCGCGACGCGCGAAGCTCGCCGCGACGATGGACGAGATGAACTTTCGAAGCGTATTTGGATAGATACGTCGCTTCTTCGATAGCGGAATCACCGCCACCAATGACGATCAGCGGCTTCTTGCGAAATCTCGGGAGCGCTCCGTCGCAAACTGCACAGGCGCTGACGCCGCGATTTTTGAAAGCTTCTTCGCTCGGCAATCCCAAATAATTCGCCCGAGCACCGGTAGCGATAATGACGGTATGAGCTTGAAATGTTTCGCCGGATAAGGATGAGAGCTTCAATGGTCTTGATTGAAAATCGACCTTAACGATGTCATCCGTAATGATTCGCGCACCAAAGTTGGTTGCTTGCTGCCGCATTAATTCCATGAGTTCTGGACCGGTCACGGCGTGAGCATGCTCTTCGATGGGAGGCATCATCGCGAGCCGATCGGGATGAATTGCCGAACTAAGAAATTGGGCCAACTGGCCAGAGGGGAAGCCAGCGTAATTTTCGACTTCTGTGGTCTGTGCAAGTTGCCCCAGGGGCAGCGTACCTCGCAAACGATTCTCTTCGGTAATCGCTCCTTCAAATACCAGAGGAGCTAAACTTGCTCGAGCAGCGTAGATAGCAGCGGACCAACCCGCTGGACCGCTGCCAATGATGATGCACTTTTCAACCGACATGCGATATTCCCTAGGTATTGATTGAGTTTAATGAAAATGAACCGCGGTCACTGGAATCGTCCGCAAACCCACGATCGACAAGGTAGTCCGCTACGGTCTCGAGATCGACATACTGAGCCGTCCTCGCCTTTCCGATTCGTTCTGGAAGGACGAATCCGATTCGCCCCTGAACTGTTTTCTTATCGCGTAACATCGTCTTGAGCATCGCACCGACCGAAGCGCACGTAAACGAGTTTGTAAGCTGGAATCCATCCAGCAATTGGCGTTGTCGATGAAAGGATTGAACGTCGCATCGGCCCGTGTGGACTGCGAGTCCGATCGCCAAGTCCATTCCCATCGCAACCGCTTCACCGTGAAGGTAGGTCTGGTAGTTCGTTAACGCTTCGATGGCATGCCCGAACGTATGGCCATAATTTAGGATGGCTCTCACTCCGGTCAACTCTCGTTCATCGAGTGCGACAACGGAGGCCTTTAGCTCGCAACAGGTGGCGATCATGCTGGCCAATTCATCTCGCGACCGCTGGAGAATCGAGTTGCTGTTGTTTTCCAAAAATTGGAACAAGTTGGCGTCCTGAGCTACGCCGTATTTGATGACTTCCGCCAAGCCGCTTCGAAATTCTCGGTCGGGCAACGAATCAAGAGACTCCAAGTCAATGATCACGAGTGATGGCTGCCAAAACGAGCCCACCAAATTCTTGCCTTCAACCAGATTAATTCCTGTTTTGCCACCGACACTGCTATCGACCTGAGCAAGCAGGGTGGTCGGAACTTGAATGAATCGCAAACCGCGCAAAAATGTTGAAGCTGCCAAACCAGCCAGATCACCGACAACTCCGCCTCCCATCGCGACGACTACGCTCAACCGGTCCAAACCTTTACGAGCAAGCTCTGACCATATTCGCGAAAGCTGGCTGGCGCTCTTCGATGATTCTCCAGGCGGAATTGCAATCGAAGAACATGGAATACCGCTCTTTCGACAACTATCGATGGCCTTTTCGACATAGGGGGAAACATTCTCATCAAAGATGACGACGACCTGGCCAAAACCGTTCATCGTGTGGCTTAGGAGCTCGGCGAACGAAGAAATCAAGTCTGTCCCAATCTGAATCGGGTAGCTTCGATCGCCGAGTTGAACATGGACGGTTTTTAGGAGGTCCGGCATTCGAGGTGGCTCAGTTCCTTGAATGGTGCTTTTTGCTTTTCGGCGCGAAAATCATCCCTAGGAACATTCCGGAAAGAAGACCGCCCAAATGACACAGATTGGCCATTCGCAATTCCGAATCGTGCATCAAAAAGCCAAAACACAGCCAGCCGATCATGATGATGACGCTGACCGGGTGGAGCGAAATTCCAAGGTCAGGTCGCAAAGAGGACTTGATCCAGAGAAATCCGAAGATACCGAAAACGACTCCCGAAATTCCGACGAAGAGCGGACTTCCACCAAGAAAGCTGAGATACTCTAACCCGAAAGGTTGCTCCGGTGTTAGTCCTTGCAATAGGTTCGATGCGATGGCGATGATGAGCACAATGAAGGAGAACCTCCAGGTCCCCTCAAATGTCTCGACGATTCTTCCGAGCTGAACCAACATGATCAGATTGAAGATCAAGTGAATCGGCCCGCCATGCAGAAAAATCGGCGTCACAATCCTCCACACCTCTCCCATCATGACTCTGGCGGCTGGATTGTTCGGTTCGGCCTTCCATGTAAGGTAATCGATAAACTGGAGTTCTTCGGCGATGCTTTTTGTCGTTGCGTTCGTTGTGGCCAGCCCGAAGTTGGTCAAAATGCCGACGGCAATGCACAGGACCACCAACGTCATAGTAAGCGGCGGTATCTTCCTGCGACCTCCAACAGCAGGTGAGATATTTGGTGGGCGTCGAATGAGCTTGGCGACTTCTTTGGCTTTTTGTTGCCTTTGTCTTTGGAGTTCCTGAGCCTTTCGGACGGCATCAGCATACTTGGGATTGCTGGAATCCTTTAGGAAGGCATCCAACTCCTGCTTGGAAATCTCCACTTGATCCTCATCACGAACCCACAATTCCCAAGTGTCTTCTTCACGGGACAATTCTTCCGCGTTCGTTTCAATACCTTGAGTAAGCAGATAGGCCGTGAATGTCTCAAGCTTGGTTCGCCCCTGAATCGTATGCAAATACCGCATGGAATTCCTTGTTGCGTGATACTCTCGTTAGCGAGCTAATAGATGATTATTGTGACTGGACTCGATTTCGCAGTCATCGTAGTAACTGCGATATTCCAATTTGGATGCGGCTGCTTCGTCCAGCATCACGGTCACGTCGGGATGGAACTGCAAAGCGGAAGCTGGAACCATCGATGTAACCGGTCCTTCAATCGCCTGCCGTACAATTTCGGCTTTGTTCGAGCCAATTGCGATGAGCAGAATCTGCCTGGACTCTAAGATGGTGCCGACTCCCATCGTGATGGCTGTTCGAGGAACTTGCTCAATTCTCCCAAAGAAACGTGCGTTGTCCTCGCGAGTCACCTGCGCGAGCGTCACGACTCGTGTTCGGCTCGCCAATGATGCGCCAGGTTCGTTAAACCCGATATGTCCGTTTCGGCCAATGCCTAGAAGCTGCAAGTCGACTCCGCCGGAAAGCCTCAGCTTTTCCTCATACTCGAGGCATTCGACATTCAGATCAGCTGCATGGCTGTTCGGCAACTGAGTCTGCTCAGGCGTGATGTCGATTTTCGAAAACAAATGTGCGTCCATAAACGTGCGATAGCTGTTTTCATCACCAGGCGGCAAACCAATGTACTCATCGAGATTGAAGGTCCGGACGTCTCGGAAGCTCAGGTTCCCACCTCGATGCAGCGCGACTAGGCTCTGATAAATTCGAATCGGCGAAGATCCGGTTGCCAGACCAAGCACGCATCTGGGATGCAATCGAATGAGCGATGCCATCAAATCGCTCGCTCGAGAGCTGACCGCATCGGCATTTGGGAGAACAATAACTCGCACGTTGGGTTACTCGCACGTCGATTTAAGCCGGACATCTCCAAGAGTCCGAGCCTTTACGACTCTCTTTCTGTCTGAAACTTGAAATTCTCTCGCAATTCCTTCGAACCCGCAATCCGTGTACGATCGCCATCGAAGAGGTCGACCTGCTGCGATTATTCGGGCTAGGGAAGTACAGTTGGAGTGTTGTTGTCGAGTTTTAGGGAACCTCTTCCGTTCATGACGATGGCCATTTTTGCCAAAATGGTCGAAATTAGACGCGGATTCGGCTCAAGATGGCTCAGAATTCGTTTGTACGCACCGATCCGCCGATTCTTTCTAAAGTAATCACCCAGTTGGAATCGAAACTAATTCTCGGACAGCTTGTTCCGTATCTACCGTGAGAAATTTCGACAGGCGGATGGCGAGAACTAGTTGGCCATGATCGGGGGGGAAATCGATCATCGTTTGCATTCATTGAATGCGGCGCCTATGTATCGTGCTGCGCGATTGCTGGCAAAGCCAGCAGTTGTGGGCGTTCTTACTTCCGCTCAGGCTAGCTACTTGCCGTGCGTCGAACTGAGGAAAACAATTCCGTATTGGGGTGCGGGGTCTTCTTCAGCCGAGCTTCTTAGGTAACGCGGATCAATGAAGGTTGTTTCCGACTTGTGTTGCTAGAGTCGAAGCAATCCAACTGCCAGAACGATTACTGCCCAGACCCAGCATGGAAGCTTGGGACTGCGGATGTCGGGTCGTCTCGATCGGGACGTATGCGACGCTGCAGAAACGCGCCAAGTGCAAGGGCAATACTTGCTGTGCAGGCACGTCATGTGTTGGTGCAGCATCCCCATGAACAAAAAGGTAACGGAGAAAGCAAATATGAAGGTGTTCACCACAGGCCAGGTCGCCAAGATCTGCAAGGTGGCCCCGCGAACCGTTAGTAAATGGTTCGACTCCGGCCGACTCAAAGGGTACCGAATTCCGGGTTCACAAGACCGGCGAATTCCGCGCGAGTACCTCATCAAGTTTCTCAAAGAGCATGGAATGCCTTTGGGAGATCTTGAAGACGAGGCCATGGCCAAAGTCCTTATCGTCGCCCAAGACCAAGTTCTTATCGAGAGTCTCAAACGAGAACTGCCGCTCGAACGAAGCTTCAAAGTATCCGTCGCCGCAAGCGGATTCGAAGCTGGAATTCAAGCGGAGAGCTTCCATCCGGACTGCATGATCGTCGATTTTTCGATCGGTCGTCTGGAAGCTCTGCAAATCTGCCAGAATCTCCGCAAGAATCCCGACTTCACCGAGATCATTCTCATCGCCCTCTTGCCCGATGACGGCAATACGATGAGTTTTGATCGCTCAAGCATCAACGAAACCTTCAAGAAGCCATTCGATGCACGGCTGTTGGCGGAACGCCTCAGAACGCTCATCGGCTCGAAGAAGGAACTCGTTTAGTGTTCGAAGCCAGCTAAGGTGGTGTCGTTCTGGCCCGAAGGCAACTATGTGATCACCCAATACTCATAGGAACCACGGTCTAATCAACCACGAAGGACTTAAGCCCGGCAGATTCAACAGTCTGTCGGGCTTTTTTTTGAATGCCAGCCCTCCTTTAATCACGTTTATCCAGCTCCCAGAGAAATACAGTATGGATGCGAGCAGCAAAACTCGATGAAAGCATCTAGTGTGCGGCCCCGCCGATCGCACCCTTGGGCTACCCTTCTTGCTCCGTGCATCAATCGCCGAATTGGCATGTCTTGGACATCGGGCCTTTCTTATCCTTTAGGCTAGAAATTTGGATAAGCAAACGGCATGCGTTCGTCATCGACCGGGCAATCCTGAAAGGCGAACGGAAGCCAAATTCCTGCCAGTTGCGGCCTGCCAGCTCCGTGATGTTGTGTCTTTTCTTATTCCGCTCATGCCCGAAACGGCATTTCCCTCCACGCGGCCTGCCCTCAAAATTTTTCGCTTGCCTGCTCGATGGTTCTTCGAACATCTTCGGTTACACTTGGTGATTTCGTCATCGCGGTACGCTGGCCCCAAGACATGTCACGATGAATGAGAGCAGTACGCGGATTCTTGGAAAGACAATTGAGGAGTGGAAACGGCCAGGCTGCGATTGTCGAAACGATTCGATTGTGATTTGCGGTTTCAGCCAATATAGCCATTCGGTTCGCAATCCGCCCATTTGCCTGCGAGTATGGTTTGGGTTGCGTTTTCTATCGAAGTACGGGTTCAGCCGTTATTCGATGAACCTTGAATGAAAGTGGACATCGGAATGTATCGTGAGGATTTTCGAATCTGCCTGGACTCTGCCGGTTCGCTACAAACAGCACTGCCCCAATCGGAACCGATTGAACTGTCATCGGTTTGGAGGATTCCATCCATTGACCAAGCCGATGCTGTACTGTCGGGGCTGGAACCAGGCTATGCTTATCGGCGTGACGGCCACCCCAACGCTGATCGCTTGGCAAGTCAATTAGCCGAGTTACATCGGGCCGAGTCGGCCGTGTTAACAGCACAGGGGATGAGCGCGATTGCGGCATCCTGTCTGACATTTCTTCGGCCAGGCGACCGCATTCTGCTGGCTCAGCCCTTGTACGGCAAAACATCAGCATTGGCGAATCGATGCTTGCAGGATTTCGGAATCGTCCTACTCGAACTGGAGGCGACCGATTCTCAGAGTTGGGAACTGGCGCTGCAATCGCAACCAAGAATGGCAATCGTCGAAACGATTTCGAATCCCATGCTATCGGTGCCTGACCTTGCACTCATCGCGGAACTTTGTAGGGCATCAAGCACGTTATTGTTAGTTGACAACACGTTTGCCAGCCCGTTGATTTGCCGCCCTCTTGAGCTTGGAGCTGGCCTAGTTATGGAGAGCTTGACGAAAGTCATTTCAGGACACGCGGATGCGATGCTGGGAATGGTGTGCGGTGACCGAGCGCTGATTGATCCGATCAGGAACATGGTGAGTCTTCTTGGCATGGCCTCCAGTCCGCTCGATTGTTGGTTGACGCGCAGGGGAATGGCAACGCTGCCGATACGGCTGAAGCAGTCGTGTGAGAATGCACAAAGGCTAGCGACGATGCTCGAATCGAACGAATGCGTGGACGCCATTCGCTATCCCGGACTAATTTCTCATCCGCAGCACCAGATTGCCAAGCAACAATTCGGAGAACAATTTGGGAGCATGTTGAGTTTTGATCTGAAGGGAGGTGCAGCTCAGGTCAAGAACTTCATACTTGAATTGGCGAATGACATTCCTTTCTGCCCATCTCTTGGAGATGTTCAAACAACCATCAGCCATCCCGCGTCCACCAGCCATCGAGCTCTGACCAACGAGCAGCAAGCCAAGCTTGGGATCAGCTTTCAGACCATTCGTGTTTCCGTTGGAATCGAAGATGCCGATTGGCTAGTACAGAGGTTTCGAATTGCCATCGAGCGATCTCAAAATCGGAATCATCTGTAGCGAAATTGTCACGGTAAGTTGACGCTCGTTGGTCCGTCTGTTACCTTTTCCACTCAAAATTTCAAGGCGATTTTCGAGAGGACCGATCAGCAATGGCTCACGAAGTAACATTGATTACCGGAGATGGAACAGGCCCCGAACTTGCAGAGGCAGCCCGACGTTGCATCGACGCGACCGGCGTAAAAATCAACTGGGATGTTCAGGAAGCGGGTGTCGATGTCATGGAGCGCCTTGGGACTCCCATTCCTCAATCCACGATCGACAGCATCCGTCGGACTCGATGTGCACTGAAAGCTCCGATCACCACTCCGGTTGGAACAGGTTTCCGAAGTATCAATGTCCATCTTCGACAAGAACTTGGACTTTATGCCTGCATTCGGCCGTGCAAACTCTACGCTGGAGTCCGAACGTTTTTTAATAGTGTCAAGGTCGACATTGTCATCGTCAGAGAGAACACGGAAGACCTTTACGCTGGCGTTGAATTTGAGGCCGGCAAACCAGAGACTTCGCAGTTGATCGAATTCATCAATAGCTTGCCCAGCGACAAGAAGATCAAGACTTCAGGTCAGGAGACAGGCGTTTCCATCAAGCCGATCAGTGTCTCCGGCACCGAGCGAATCGTGCGCTGCGCTTTCGATTACGCTAGACAACACGGTCGCAAGAAGGTAACGGCCGTTCACAAGGCCAACATTATGAAGTTCAGCGACGGACTTTACCTGAAGACAGCCATGGAAGTTGCCAAGGAGTATCCCGAAATCGAGTTCGAGGAACGAATCGTTGACAACATGTGTATGCAATTGACCCAGAAGCCAGAGCTTTATGATGTTCTGGTCCTTCCCAATCTCTACGGCGATATCGTTTCGGACTTAGGGGCAGGGCTCATCGGTGGATTAGGAATTGCCCCAGGCGCTAACATCGGCCCGAACGGTGCCGTTTTCGAAGCGACGCATGGTAGCGCTCCTAAGTACAAGGGACTCAATAAAGTCAATCCAACGGCCGTCATCTTGAGCGGCATGTTGATGCTGCACCATCTCGGAGAGCATGAAGCGGGAAACCGGTTGGAAAATGCCGTTGCCGAAGTAATCCGGGAAGGCAAATACGTCACCTATGACCTGAAAGAGAATCGCGATGATCCAACGGCGGTCGGCACGAAGGAAATGGCCGATGCAATCATTGCCAAACTCTAGCGTCCAAACAGCTCCGCAGCTTCCCTGAGAGTTTGCTCGAATGCAGAAATGGCAGAGGATCGTTAGCGGACAATCGCAAGGGTTACTGCCCGCAACAGCCCGCGTTGGTCTTCAGTTACTATCATGGCCCTACGGTGCGGCTGTTGCCATTCGAAATCGCGCTTTCGATCGAGGTTGGAAAAGGGTAGCTAGGTTCACTGTTCCGATCGTCTCGGTAGGCAATTTGACGCTGGGTGGTACCGGCAAAACTCCCATGATCGCGTTTTTGGCCAAGTGGTTTCGGTCGAAATCGTTGCGAGTGGCGATTGTCAGCCGCGGGTACGGTGCGGGCAAGTTGGAGAAGAACGACGAAGCGATGGAGCTGGAGAAACTTTTGCCGGAGGTTCCTCATTTCCAGCATCGAGATCGATGCAGCGCAATCGAGCAGGCAAAGAAAGTACATCAATCGCAAGTCATCTTGCTCGACGATGGCTTCCAACATCGCCGAGTTTATCGCGATCTTGACATCGTCCTGCTGGATGCGACCAATCCGTTTGGTTACGAACAGCTTTTTCCTCGAGGTTTGCTGCGGGAACCATTAAGTAGCCTGCGCCGAGCTCATGTAATTTTCGCGTCACGCGCCGATCTCGTTGAACGCCAAACATTGGCGTATATCCGCAATACGGTCCTACGATATTCTCCGAAAGCAGCTTGGGGAGAATGCTGTCATCAACCAAAGCATTTTCAGAACCATTCTGGGACATTGGTTGACCTCGATCATTTCGTCCACCAGCCGTGTTTTGCGTTCTGCGCTATCGGAAATCCGAATGCGTTCTTTCAGACCCTTCGCGCATTGGGAATTACCGTTGTGGGAACTCACACTTTTCCCGACCATCACAGATTTCACTCGGACGACTTCGGGAATCTTCTAGAGGCGGCACAACGCGCGGGTGCCAAAGTACTCCTTTGCACTGCGAAGGACTTAGTCAAATGCTCAAACGATTACTTGGGGGGATTGCCGCTCTGGTCGCTGGTCGTGGAAATGCAATGCCGCGAGGGTTGGCATCCTTTATCCGATCGGCTCGAAGCGTTAGTAGGTGAGCTTCCATCTTCCGTTGCATGACATTGCGAACGGGGTTTCTTCTCACGACTAAATAGAAACTTACGAGGTGGGCCCCGGGCAACGTTGAACGACGGTGTCAGTTCCCAAATGGCTCCTGACAACCTAGCGAAAAAGCACCGACTCCGTTCGCCCAATTTGCGGCCGCCCGCTCTCGGAGCGTGGAAGGTTAGTCATCTTTCTCGTTAAGACAAATTCGGAATACTCCAACCTTCTCGATACTTGCGGCGAACGAGCTTCGAGGCCGCTTCGTGGTTCGCGAATCTCAATTTGTCGGATTCCCAAGTCAAACGATCACCCGGAAATCGATTGGCTAACACTCCGAGCAACACCGCTTCGGTCAGCGGACCGGCATAGCCGAAGTGAGCAGTCGTGGGATCACCACCAAGACAAGCATCAACCCACAAATGATAATGATTTCCGTCAGGCGCGGGTTCGACACGATAGTCCTGAAACGACTCCTGCGGGAGCAACACAGGCATCGCAACATGCGGCAGCAGCATCCAGCCCTGTTCGCCGACAAACATCGAACCCTGATCGGGCAGACTCTCACCTTTTGGCAATGGCCATCCTGACGCATCCGGCATCATCCCGCCATCGCTCCAAGACAATTGAAAATCGTCGGTTGTGTGTGGGGACGCCGAAAACCAAAGTCGTACTTGGTTCCGAAGGCCAAAAGAATGCAGGGGAGGGGTTGAGCTGCTCGACAGAATGGTATGCGGAGATCCCAACTTAAGTGCCGCGAAGACGGGATCGAGGATGTGGATTGCCATGTCTCCCATGGTTCCGCATCCGAAATCATACCATCGTCTCCAATCTGCAGGATGATAATGGCCATCGGCGTAGGGTCTGAAAGGGGCAGTCCCGATCCACAAATCCCAGTCAATGTGAGCCGGTACCTTGGTAGGAGCTGGGAGATTCCCCTCGTAACCCCAAGTCTTGCTGCTCCAAGAATGTACTTCACGGACCAGCCCAATTGCTCCGCTCTGGATTAGCTTGACGGCGGTCCGGTAGGGCGATGCAGAATGCACCTGCGTCCCCATCTGAGTCACCAACGAATTCCTCGCAGCGACGGTCGCCAACTGTCTAGCCTCATAGATATCGTGCGTCAGTGGTTTTTGGCAGTACACATGTTTACCGGCGTTCATCGCCAACATTGCGGCTGCGGCATGTGTGTGGTCTGGAACGGATACACTTACCGCATCAATCTGGTCCGACATGGCATCGAACATCTTTCGGAAATCGGAAAACTTCTTAGCCGTCGGGCATTTCTGAGCAGCTGCTTCGAGATGTTTCGAATCGATATCGCACAGAGCGACCACTTCGACGTTTGCATGACTGCGCAACGAATCCAAATCGGAAGCGCCCATCCCGCCAACTCCGATGCTTGCCAATCGCATGCGGTCATTCGCCGAAGCTTTCAAGTTTCGAGAAATCGCAATTGACAAACCAGTACCTCCAGTGACGAAGAGGGCTCGTCGGCGAGAAAGAACATGCGATTTCATGGGCGATACTCCTGAACGGAAAACACAAAACAGGAAGGAATGAAGATGCGGATAGTTTTTTGTTTCATGCCAAGATACAATGCTCATTGTACGAATCCTCTCTACACCCACCAAGCTCCGATCCCTACCGAGGAGACGCATTTATGTTGGCCCATCGAATGAAAATGTTCATTGCACTGGCTTTTGCGTTCGTTTTTAGCACCTCGTCTGTACGGGGGGACGATTTCAAATTCTGGACAGATACGTCCGGCAAATACTCGGTCAAAGCCGAATTTGTCAAATTGGATGGGGACAAAGTCGTCCTAAAAAAGGAGGATGGAAAGACCGTTGAGATTTCGATGGAGAAGCTGAACAAGCTCAGCCAGAATCAAGCTCGAATCGCTGCCGAAAAAGCATCGAATCCAGATCGGGGAAAGAAGGTTGAGCCAGCACCTTCGGACAAAAGCAATTCCAATTCATCGTCGAGAACATCGTTCGCCCCCACTTCGGTAATCGAGTTTCCTGCCGATACAACCATCGAGAAATTTATGGAACTCGTCGTCGGCGAAATTCGAAACGAGCGACCGATTGTCCTTTGGGATGCACTTCCTTCGAGTTATCAGAACGATGTAAGCGAACTTGCCAAGCTTGTTGGAACCAAAATCGATCCCCAACTCTTTAAGCAATACAACAGTTTGGCCGGTCGGCTGATCAAGGTACTTCGATCGAAGAAAGAGTACATCATCAATAGCCGCCATCTTGCCAATGTCATTGAAGACAAAAGTATGCTTGTTCCGGTCTATGATGACGGCGTGGGATTGATCGAGTCCTACCTGGCGATCGATCTGATCAACAATACCAACTTGAGCAGCGGTGACATTCGAGGACTTTTAGATCGCTACCTACAGAATATCATGAGTCGCGCACGCGCTCTCTCTTCAGTTCTCCCTGCGGATTTGCCATTCGCTTCCCAACTTGGAACGACCGATATCAATTATCGCATCGTGTCGAGCGACGGTTCGACCGCCACTGTTGAGCTGAGCAACCCTGGATCGGAAGATGCTCCGACACCTCTTCA
>JBBIUE010000082.1:0-20890 GCA_037440405.1 Pirellula sp.
AACGTCGCCACGGAGGAAGGTGGACGAGATCTGGTGAAAGCTGGTGCCGATGCGATTAAAGTTGGAATCGGCCCAGGTTCCATCTGTACGACGAGAGTTATTTCCGGCGTGGGTGTCCCGCAGATCACCGCCATTTACCAAGTTAGCAAAGCCTGTAAAGCAGCCAACATTCCCATCATTGCCGACGGCGGCATTCGTTTCAGTGGCGACATTACGAAAGCCATTGCGGCGGGAGCCAGCAGCGTCATGATAGGCGGGCTGTTTGCGGGATTGGCCGAAAGTCCTGGACGCACCATTTTGTTTCAGGGTAGGACGTTTAAGACCTATCGAGGCATGGGGTCGCTCGGGGCGATGGTCAAAGGATCGAGCGAACGTTATCGCCAAGCTGCTGCCGAAGATTCGGTCGCGAAGCTCGTCCCCGAAGGGGTCGAAGGTCGCGTGCCATTCAAGGGGCCTCTGGCGGATTACGTTCATCAGTTGGTGGGTGGTTTGCGGGCTGGCATGGGATATTGCGGCACGCGAACGATCCAAGAACTTCGCGATCGGGCGAAGTTCATCAAAATCACGTCCGCGACCGTTCGAGAGAATCATCCTCATGACATTGCCATCACGCAGGAAGCCCCGAATTACAGTCCCGATTACTCAAGCGACGACTAGAATCAGCCGAAACGTCGGCAAATTATTGCTGGCGGGCGCGCTCCATCTTGGCTGGTCGGAGGTGGGCAGGGTCAGTGCTCAAGATTGGTCACCAGTTCCATTTCAACCTCGAATCCAAGAACCACAGAATCCGACCAGCAGCCATACATTCGAAAGGGAGCAAACGCCTTCGACGTTTCCTCCCAGCACGCCTAGGCAGTCAGACCACCAGGCTATTGATTCTCGTCAGCGTATCAGCGACACCGCTCCGAGCCAACCGTATCTTGTTCCTCGCTCGCATGGTGCTTCGACGCAGTCGGTGACTGAAGCTGCGCAACAACCTGTGCTGCGATGGCGAAAGAGCTCCCTTGCCATGGACGAGACCATCGTCAATCCGCTGCGTGCCAGTGAGGCATTTGAGTCTCCAGATCGTCGGCCGAATGAAGCACTTGTTCGGTCACAGGATTTCGAACGACCGACTCGATCCGAAGCAAAAAAACCGATTTCGAACGAAGTCCAACTAGCTCAATTTACGGCTCCGGTTCAACCGCCAAGCATTAGCCGCCAAACGTCGGAGTTTCTCGAGCCGCAGTTACTTCAGTCGCCACCCAATACAGTTACAAGCCCAGAAGTCGTTTCCGCACCAAACTCGATCCGTACTCGATCGTCATTTGCGAGCAGTCAAGATTTTGAATTGGGATCGACGCCAAGCCAGGATCCCACGAACCAGCAATTGCGCGATGTACCAGACCTTCGTACGCCGCCGTCCTTTGATGCTCCATCGGCGCAGGGCACGCCGCGTGAAGGCAGCAGCCGAATTCTGTCTTCGGAGGACGATCCGCCCAGTCCTTTCCGACAGGATTTGCCATCGCCCAATCCGTTTCCAACTCGTCCGATGAATCAAGATATCAGCCCACGCGATTTGAACAACACACAGATTCCAAGGAACGGAACGCGAGTTTTTGAAGACTGCGATTCTGTTCGCGAGAAAGCGTTGGGGCGTGATATTTCTGAAGTCCGCTTGGACACCTCTCCGGATATCGGCATCGGCGTCAGTTCTACTGATTCGTCAGAAACTCGTAAGCGAGCGCTGGCGGAAACGGCTCCAATTCGATCGTGGTACGACTATCGTGGCCAATTCTTCGTCGAAGGTCGGATCGTCGACTTTTCGAAACAGAAGGTAACGATTGAGAGCCGAAACGGCGATCGCACCCAAATTCGCTTGATCGATCTTTCTGACCCGGATAAGACCTATGTTGGAGAGGTCTGGGAAATTCCCGTAGTGTGTTCGACCAGCAATGAACATATCGGCCCGCGAGAGTTCGTCCCTTCGGCAGTTGCCTGGAAAGCGTCGGCACTTTGTCACAAGCCTCTCTACTTCGAAGATGTTCAACTCGAACGATACGGACACGAATATGGTCCGGTACTGCAGCCGGCCTTGTCCACGGCCCATTTCTTCGGGAACATCATCGTCTTGCCTTACAAGATGGGGATCCATCCGATGAATGAATGCCAGTACTCGCTTGGATATTATCGCCCAGGCAGTTGTGCTCCGTGGATGCTCGGCCCCGTGCCGCTGAGCCTGCGAGGCGCGATTTCGGAAGCCGGTACCATCGGTTTAGGATTCGGAGTCCTGCCGTAGAACTTTCTGTTGCCCTTAGCCATCAGCGACGGGACAGGTATACAACTTGGGTGGAAGTTCCTCGATCCGATGGTCCAACAACTGGAGCGTGCAAGAATCGTAATAGATGGTGACTGCCGGTAGCAAAATGGTGAGGCCATTGCGATCTTGTTGAGGAATCGTGTTGTGCGCGAGTATCCAATCGATTCGCCAAAGTTCGGAAAAGGAATCCAGTGGAACATCTTGTAAGCGACAATTCTGAATATCCAGGCCGATTAACGAGGGGAACTTGCCGACTAAGAGAAAGAACTCCTCACTAAGATTGTGATTCTGGGCAACGAGGACTCGTAAGCGGTGTCGCGATGGGGTAGCCAAAAGCTGCTTCAAAACAGAGATGGGATTCGCATCGGTGGAGATGCAGCAAAAGTCTTCGCGACGGACCGGCCCTACGAGCAGAAATTCTCGGTAGGCTCTCGAAGAGATTTCGGGCTCTTGATTCCATCGATTCATCAGAAGGCCAATCAGCGTCAAGAACATTCCGACAAGAAGAAACGTCACGCCGAATCGGTAAACCGTGGAGCCCAGCGTTTCCCAATTCTGACCCAGATTGGCGAGGATCAAAATCCCCGCCACACTCATGCAGGCTCCGAGTCCTGTAAGGATCAGGGCGACTCGGACTAGTCGTGATTGCGAAATGGGTCGCGTCACCTTGAAATTTAGGCTTGAGCCAACTTGCGAAGAACGGTTGGAAGAATTCCGCCGTTCCGATAGTACTCGATCTCGACAGGAGTATCGATGCGAACGATTGCATCAAATTCGATGGAGCTGCCATCGTCCTTCGTCGCTCGGACGCGAGTGATGCTCCTCGGAGACAACTGATCGGTAAGGCCTGGGAGATCAAAAGTCTCGCGACCTGTGAGACCGAGGCTCGTCGCTGATTGCCCGGGTTGAAATTGCAATGGCAGGACTCCCATCCCTACCAAATTGCTGCGGTGGATGCGCTCGAAGCTGACCGCGAGGACCGCCTTTACACCCAACATGAGAGTGCCTTTCGCTGCCCAGTCGCGACTGCTTCCGGTTCCGTATTCAGCTCCCGCCAAAATGATCAGCGGCACGTGCTCATTTCGATAGCGCATCGCGGCATCATAGATGGTCATGATTTCATTGGAAGGCAAATGTCGAGTGTAGCCGCCTTCAACTCCCTCCACCATCGCATTACGAATGCGAATGTTGGCGAACGTTCCGCGGACCATGATGCGGTCATTCCCACGGCGAGCTCCGTAGCTGTTGAAATCTCGCTGCGAAACACCTCGCTCTTGTAAGTAGACAGCCGCAGGGCTATCCTTGGCAATCGAGCCGGCAGGAGAAATATGGTCCGTGGTGACCGAATCCCCCAACAGTGCAAGGCATCGCGCTCTGATAATCGGCTGGATGCCTTGAATCGAATCAGCAACCTGGTCAAGGAAGGGGGGCTTCTGAATGTAGGTGCTGGCCTCGTTCCATCGATAAAGTTCTCCTTCAGCGACCCGGATTGCATTCCACATTTCGTTCGAGGTGAATGCACTTTGATACTGCTTTTGGAAAAGCTCAGGAACAATCGAGCTTTCCATCGTCTCGACAATTTCTTGGGCAGTCGGCCAAATTTCGCGCAGATAGACGGCCCTCTTCTCCGAGTCGTAGCCGATCGGCTCAGTTTCGAAATCGATATCAACGGTCCCAGCGATGGCGTAGGCCACTACGAGAGGCGGACTGGCGAGGTAGTTGGCCTTGGTCAGCGGGTTAACTCGCCCCTCGAAATTGCGATTGCCGCTGAGAACCGCTGCTGCAACCAAGTTTCCTTCATTGATGGCAGCAGCAACGGCCTCAGGTAACGGGCCGCTATTGCCGATACAGGTTGTGCAGCCATAGCCGACCACATCAAAGCCCAACTTCTGAAGCGGCTTCAGCAGGTCGCTTTTCTCCAAGTAATCGGTGACGACGCGCGACCCTGGCGCGAGACTGGTTTTGACATACGGCTGACGAGTCAGTCCCCGCTCGATCGCTTTCTTGGCGAGTAAGCCGGCACCCACCATCACCGATGGATTGCTCGTGTTTGTGCAACTGGTGATGGCAGCAATGACCACATTGCCGTGCCGAATATCCGTCGAGCTGCCATTCATCCGAACATGTCCCTTGTTCTGCGTTTGCGTGGAATCCAGTCCAAATCCACGCTCGCTTATCGGAGCTGTCAGAAGGGACTGAAACGACGATTTGACCTTGCGAAGTGGTACGCGATCCTGGGGACGCTTGGGGCCGGCCAGGGCAGGCTCGATACTGCTCAGATCGAGTTGCAGACGCTTGGAATACTTCAGTTCGCTCCCCTGAGTACATCCGAAGAGACCCTGCTCTTTCATGTAGCGTTCGACGAGCTCAACGGTTGCAGGGTCACGACCAGTTCGTTGCAAGTATCGCAAAGTCTCCTCATCCACCGGAAAGAATCCCATCGTCGCTCCGTACTCGGGGGCCATGTTGGCGATCGTCGCGCGGTCGGCCAAGCTCATGCGGGCCGCCCCTTCGCCATAGAACTCGACGAACTTATTGACGACTCCTTCTCTCCGCAGAATTTCAGTCACTCTCAACACCAGGTCGGTCGCGGTGGCTCCGGGAGCCAACTCGCCCGTCAATTCGTATCCGACAACCTCTGGCAATAGCATGTACAACGGCTGACCGAGCATGTTGGCTTCTGCTTCGATTCCACCCACCCCCCAGCCAAGAACTCCCAGGCCATTGATCATCGTTGTATGCGAATCGGTTCCGACCAGGGAGTCTGGATAGGCGACTTGTCCAGCGTGGTCCCTACCCTGAAAAACGACACTGGCCAAAAACTCCAGATTCACTTGATGCACGATGCCCGTATTCGGCGGAACGACACGGAAATTGTCGAGAGCCTTTTGGCCCCATCGAAGGAACTCATAGCGTTCGCGATTTCGTTCGAACTCCAATGCAACGTTTCGAGTGAGCGCATCGGCCGAACCAAAGAAATCGACTTGCACGCTGTGATCAACCACTAAGTCCACTGGGATCAATGGGTTGATCTTTCGCGGTTCGCCACCCAATGACTTCATCGCGTCTCGCATGGCGGCCAGATCGACAACTGCTGGAACCCCAGTGAAGTCTTGTAGGACGACTCGAGCCGGTTTGAAGGGAATCTCGACTTCTGCCAGATCGGAGTCCGTCCATGAAGCCATGTTGCGAACATCTTGCTCCGTCACTTCGAAGCCGTCACAGTTTCGCAATACCGCTTCGAGCAAGATGCGAATCGATATCGGCAGGCGACTGATCGGGCCAAGCCCTTGATCTTCTAGTCGATTCAAACGATAGATCCCCAGCTGGCCTCGGCTGGTAGAGAAGAGATCTCGACAATGGAACGGATCACGATTGTTAGCTGTCGTCATGGCTGGTTGAATCTCAAGAGTCTCGAAGCGCTAGGTCGAGCGTCCGGTGAACAGATTCCAGCTCGAAACGTAATGGGGGACAAGGATTGGGACCCTCAAACACGCTGCGGGTTGGGATTGGAAGCTCCTTTGCCTTCCGCTCGCCCAAGTATTGCAAATGCTTTAATTATTCGCAGATTGTATCACTTTTGGTCTATTTGTCTGCCTGTCCTCTGTCCGTTAACTTAGGCAATTTGAATTGCTTATTCCGAGAGTATCGAAAGTAGTGATGATTCCGACGTTAACGATTCGATGGAGTGAACTAGTGAAGCGGAATTTCTGCGTCTCTAAGTTCAATGAAAAGTGGCTTGGCCATGCCAACATCCAAATTCGTATCCGAATGTCGCGCGTTTCGATTCGTTCTAGTTGCCGTGGCATGCTTGCTATTCACGGTCAGATCGCCTCGTCTGACCGCAAACGATTGCACTTGTGGTCGCGAGTACCACCGACAACAGCAGTGCCACCATTGCTGTCCTCCCGGACTCCTCGACCGATTGAACGACCTGAGCGACGCGGCTGAGTATCGATGGCAGCGACTCATGAATCGCATCGACCAGTTCGGTGGCCAGCGATCCTGCGACGACTGTGCTGGGTCGTGTGATGCTTGCGATCATCCGCTATCTGCTTGGATCAATCGATCCATGCAAGCAGAAAACCATCCGCATCGAAATCCATCTCAGACACACCAGCACGCGAAGAACGGTACGTCTCGCCAAACGGACCGAGCACCATTCACACAAAGCCAGGAACCGCCCGTTCCCAAGAATCTGAGTAAGCCCGTTCGAGCTCTTCCCGATTCGAACCATCTTCGCGACGGAGGACGACTGCCCGACTGGTTGAAGAACCCGTTTAAGGACGAAGCTCGATCCGAAAGGTCCCAACGCGTACGAGCAGCATCATCGCATTCGATTACGAAGCCTAGCACTTTGCATTTTGATCCTCGCGCTGAAGACAACTCGAAAAAAACTCTTGAACAACTGCTTGAAGAGATCATGCTCCAAGGAACGATCGCGGACACCGAGAGGTGGCGACGGAGGGTGGCTCTGGGGGAAAATTCGTTGCACCCCACCGTTCGACATCATTTGACAGACGGGGCCATCGAGAGAGCGTCTAACAAAACCTCAACAACATCTGAGGTCATTAGGGCTTCTGCTTTCGCACCGGTCTTGGTCGCCCCCGTTCCGAATTTGAAGTGAATTACATCATTCGGCGTTCACGGAGCCATGCTACCGTATCGGCAATCGAATGATCGACGGGTCGCGTCTGATACTCCAAATCTTGCATAGCTTTCTGGCTGGAGTAGTAATGAAATTGCGTGCTCATCTTCATTGCGGCGGAGTTGAGATTGTGTTCGCCCTTCATAAAGCAGCTTAGCAAGTCACCCCAGCGACTGCCGACGAAACGGCCGAAGGGCCGAACTCGAATGAGGGGTGGGCGTTTGTTCACTGCCATCGCAATTCGTGTCCAAAGATCGAAGTATGTGAGGTTCTCTCCTGCGAGAATGTAAGAACTTGATTTCGTCCCTTTCTGCGCTGCATTGAGGATGGCGTTCGCAACGTCTCGAACGTCACATACGCTGCATCCTCCTGCTGGACTAATGGGAGTCCAGCGTTGTGCGACTTCGACGATCATCCGTCCGCTGCTTAGTTTCCAGTCCCAGGGGCCAAGCATAAAACCCGGATGCACAATCGTGGCTTGCAAGCCTTCTGCGACAGCGGCACGGACGACTTCGTCCGCAGCGATTTTGCTGCGGACGTAGGTGCATGGAACTTGCATTACCGAACCACGCCCATTTTCGTCTAAGACTTCACCTCTTCCGACGGGGAGCGTATTGACTGTCGACACATGAATCAGCGGTATTCCGTGCTTCTTGGCTGCACGAACGACATTTTCTGTCCCCTGCCGATTCACCTGCATCGCTTGATCGAGAAATTTCCATCCGAGATGGATGTGGGCCGCTGCATGAATGATGACAGTACATCCCCGTGCAGCAGACTCGATCACATGGTGATCGCTCAAATCACCATGAACGCAGTCAACTTCTAGTCCCTCCAGACTCTCCGGACAATGTGGCTGCCGAACCAGTGCTCGAACCGAGTACTGGCGCTCGATCGCCTGCCTCGTGATGTTGTTCCCTAGCAATCCCGTGGCACCCGTGATGAAAATCTGCACTTGCTGATAGTCCTGTGTTGTGACTACTCGAAGTCTTCGACTCGAGGTAATTCGTCCAGCGATTCAATTCCTAGAATGGTCAAGAGACGATTGGTTGGGAAATACTGAACCTCTGAGTTCCGTGGAAGTTCAGGATGACGACGCAATTCGATCAGGCTATGACGCAGAAGCAGTGAAATGACACCCGTTACCGGACGCTTCCATTGCGCTTCCAGCGAGGCTTTGGAGATTCCGGGCTGATAAGCGATGAGTGCTAAACAGTCCAACGCGGACTGATTCAGCCGAATTTCTTTCGGTCGGGCAGGCGAAGCCAGTATGATTTCCTCGATTCCAGAACGAACAGTCATCCGAACCGTCCCCGATTCTTCGATGATCGTGAATACATCCCCTTCCGAGTCATAGATGTTATTCAATCGATGAATACACTCCTCGACATCCTCTGGCGTCATTCCTCGCAAGCCTACTGCAAGCTCGGCGGAGGTGAATCCCCTACCGTCAGTTTTGCCAACGAACAACAGTGCCTCGATAATGTTCATTGGCGTGACGGGACAACCATCGGATTCCAGGTTGACTTCTCCAGCATTGGACGCCTGTTCTTGTTCGCTGGCCGCACTCGCTTCCCCCGCTTCTTGATCGAGGTGTCGGAGTTGGGAGGCTGCTAGATTGCCGTAGCTCCTTCCCAATTCTTCAAGGGAAACGCCTTCGTCCCCCAAAGCTTCTTCATACAGGGCAGGTTCCTCGATCTTCCTGATTCGAGCCATGGAATTTTCAACTCCGCGTCTTTACTTCACGTCTTACCCAAAGGAATGCTAAGTGGAACCGCCGAAAAGCGGTTTTTCATCATCCGATGCCTTGGTTTCATCGCGCTCATACTCATCCGTGGAAAGTTCCTCCTGTTTTTCTTTGGACTCTGAAGCATCCGCAGAAGGATTCGCGTCGGGCGTTGTATCGATGACACCTTTGGATGCTGCATCCGCAGATTCGGAAGGTTTTGCGTCGGGCGCTGAATCATCGACTTTAGTGGTTGCCTCATCGGTCGCATCCGAAGGGGCAGGCTGGCTTCCCACTTTCGGCGACGCGGATCGGCGAGGTGGGTCGGAGCTGACTTCCAGCACTAAACGTACCGGCGTTCCCTCTGGAGGGATGCGTTTGGTCTTCGCAATGAACATCAGGCCGGCATTCGCGTCATCGCTTCGCACAGCCAAATCCAAAGTTGCTGAAGTGAAATTGGCTACGCAGATCAGGTCGCCGCCGTCGGCAAGGTAGTAAGAGCGTCCCGTTTCCTCATCGCGAAAAACGCCACTCCCAGCAAAGACCCAATCGAACTCCAGCTCGGAGCGCGTTTCCAGATTTTCAATCCATGATTGAGCGGTTGCTGATCGCTTCGTTCCGTCCTTGGATTTCCACAGCACGCGGATGTTGATCGTGCTTCCAGAAGCAGGTTGATACGGATTGAATTGCGTTGGCTTGCCCTGTGTTGCGCCTGCCGCAAGCAATGCAGCGTGAACCTCTTCGGACCGACAAAAGAGTGCGACGATGGACTCATGCTCTTTGGTACCAACAGGGCAGGCAAACATTTCGAGTTGCCCACGCCTCAATGTCACGAATCCGTCTACAAATACGCGTTTGTTCTCTCGGTCGACCCAGACACGTCCATCGCGCACGAGGCGTTTTCCAGGTGGATCGCCAAAAACTTGACGCACCTTTTGGTACTCCTCAGCCCGACCGCGGAATGGTTCCGGAACCTCGGGTTGCCCCTGCTGGCTTGATTCGGAATTTGCGATGGACTCTTGCGTCGTCGCTTCTGAGTTGTCAAGACCCAGCGGGGAAAAATAGCTCACAATCGCAAGGATCGTAAAAAACATCGGAATCCTCCGTTCCAACACTTCTGAACGCTTGAAACTTCGATCGAAGGAACAACAATTGTTCTCGCTTCATCGACACAAGCGATGATTCAACCGTTCTCCTCGCAGCGTGTAAGTATACCTTCCGTCGGAAGATTAACCTATGGACTGGGTCCAACAAAAAGAAGGCGGCCGCAGACGTCAGAAACGAAAGATGGGGGCCACTCCAACTTCGAAGAAAGTTGCAACCTCGGCGAGCTTATGGCTTGAGGATCTTTGCGCGGAGAGCATTTCCGCGCTTCAACACAGTCTCCCTGCTTTTCGAAACGTCAAATCGACAAAACGCAATCTTCCTCTTTCTGCGCTGCAATGGGGACTCGAAACGCTGGCCGTCGAAGACCGCCAGGATTCGGATCGCCTCGCGACTCTTCTGACGTATGTTGACTCGACCACTGGAAGCGGGCGACAGAACGAGAGCGAGGCGCAGGAATTGGCCGAGTGGATTTCAAAACAGTTACCCTCTCGCCACGACGAAGCTTGTGTTGCTCTAACCGCAGCAGGTTGGATTCAAGGGTTACACGCGCTGGGCAAACACATTAAACCAGTTCAATGGCTGGACACGCTTCAAAGTATCTTGAGTCAGGTCGACCGATCCTGGGCAGATGCTCAGCCTCTGAACTTGCTGACATGGTTGATTTGGTCTTGTGAAATTCCTCTAGCATTGGCGACTCAGCTTTCTCAATTGGGGGCAAAGGATCGAGTCGTCTGCGAAACGCTCGATCGATTGGCAGGAGCAATTGAAGCCGCTGGTGAAGTTCCAGATGGATGGCTTGCTGATGGGACGCGACATCTTCGGTCGTTGTTGGCATGTGTCTATCGGTGCCGAAGAATTGCCGATGCCTTGGGAGCACGAACTTGGTACCGTCCGCAACGAGATGCTCTAGCCAATCTCGCCCGTTTGGCTGTGGAATGTTCGGATCGTTATGGGAATTGCCTGTTCACCGTGCCAACTCGCCCGGTCGATGAGCGATTTTGGCTTGCCATTCATGAACTTTGTGGGAAGCCGGACTCTCTGGCCCGGCTGATTCGCCACAACATTTCAGCAAAGTCGCTCAAGAAGCTTGCTGGTAAGGAGCCTGCGGCAGATACCAAATCGGCTGGGTGCAGTTTCTACAACGAAAAGGCCTCGCTTGCGTGGATGCGTCACGCATGGAACAGCCATTCCGGTCGCGTCGCCGTTGAGTTCGGTTCGGACGAAGTTTGGCTCAATCTTATTGGAAGCAAGGGAAATCGTCTCATCACCGGAATGTGGGAAACGTCGGTGCTCAAAGATGATTTGCTCTTGGAGCAAACAACCTCCTGGAAGGAAGTCTGTTGGTTCACGGACAAAGAGGTGGATGCGATCGAACTGGAATGTCACTTCGGAGAGCATGCTCGGTTGCAACGCCAAATTCTCTTTATGCGGAAAGAGTCCCTAGTCTTCCTTGCAGATGCGCTTCTTGGAAGTCAGTTGGTAACATGGAAATTAGAATCGCGGCTTCCACTAGCCGAAGGATACACGCTCAACGTGGCAAAGACTACTCGAGAGAGTGAACTTGTTTCTCATTCTCGAAAATCCAAGGACCGCGTTCAGGGACTTGTCGTCCCACTAGCGTTCTCTGAATGGAGGCGAGATTCTTCGGCGGGTGAACTGATCGATGAGCCAGGGTTCGTTTCGACATTTGCGTCGGCACACGCAAAGCATATCTACCTGCCGCTCGCAATTGCAATGAAACCGGGGCATCGAAAGCAAAAGTGCACTTGGCGAAAACTGTCCATTGCTGAAAATATGCAACACGTTGATGGGGACATCGCATCGGCTGTACGGTTGCAGATCGGCGGCGAGCAATGGGTATTTTACCGGTCCTTGTCAGAAACGCGAAAGCGATCTACCTTGGGCCTCCATCTCCATGTCGAGTTTTATGCCGGACGCTTCGATTCCCGAACGGGAAAGCATCACTCACTGATCGAAGTCGAATCCGGTTAAGACGAAATGCGTATTCGAATTGGTACTCGACATAGCCCTTTGGCGATTTGGCAGGCTACTTGGGTAGCGCAAGCTTTGGAGTCCATCCGTTTTCAGACGGAACTCATCCCGATCACGACGACTGGCGACGTCGCAGCTGGAGACTTGAGCTTGGCCGGCCAGACTGGCTGGTTCACAAAAGAAATCCAGCGTGCATTATTGGACGGTCGCTGTGATGTTGCAGTACATAGCCTTAAGGATTTGCCCACGCAGGTGAATCCGAAGCTTCGACTGATCGCGACGCCACCGCGAGAAGATACAAGAGATGCTTTGATTTCTCGGAATGACCTTCAAATCGAACAACTTCCCATGGGAGCCAAGGTAGGCACTGGCTCTCCCCGCCGACGTGCTCAACTTCTTGCGCTTCGGCCTGACCTTGTGGTTCCAGGAATCCGTGGCAATGTTGAAACTCGAATAGCTAAACTCGATCGCGGAGAGTTCGATGCTATTGTTTTGGCTGCTGCAGGATTGAAACGGCTCGGATCGGAACATCGCATAACTCAATTCTTGGAACCACCCCAGTTCCTGCCGGCGATTGGGCAAGGAGCACTCGGATTGGAGATTCGTGCAGATGATCGATCCATGGCAGATGCAGTATCACAACTGAACGATCCTGTCACCATGCAGGCCACCTTGGCAGAACGTAGTCTGCTGAGAACACTAAAAGCGGGTTGTTTAGCACCCGTGGGGACGATTGCACGCATTGAAGGAAGACACTGCGTTCTCGTCGCTCGGGTGCTGGCGGAAGACGGGAGTTCGAGCGTACAAACAACTGTTGAAGGAGTTGCCGACGAGCCAGATACGACGGGTCGAATTGCGGCGGAATTGTTGCAATTGGGAGGAGCCGATGCACTGATCGAGAGGTCGAGACCGCAGATCGTTTAGTGCCGTCGCAACAGCCGACGGTTTCGGGGGGCAGAGAGGTTTCGACTGGGACTACTTCGATTGAGTCTGGCGTACTTTCCCTTTCATCGAAACCTGCCAGATCGTACCTTGCTCAACATCCATCGCGGTCAACCATCCGCCGCCATAACAGTAGGTATCCAAGCAGACCAGATGATCTAACGCAAAGACCTCCCCTCCGCGATCGGGAGTATGCCCGACGACAGCACGCTTGCCAGAATAGTGCGGTTCAGGCATGTATTCGCTCAACTTAACCCATCGCAGTAGATCATCGGTCTGATCTGCAAGCGGCAGATTCGGATCGTAGTTTGCGTGTACAAAAAAATGCGAACCCGTTTCGTAGTAGCTGTCAAGATTGCTGAGGAAATCGACATGCTCCTTGGAAATAACACTCAAGTCCCCAGCGAACCCGTAGGAATCGAGAGTATCCACGCCCCCGTATTGCAACCACTGATATGGAGGTTCCCCATCCCGCACAACGGTCAGCATCATTTCCTCGTGGTTGCCGAGAAGTGGAATCAATTCGCATTCGCGTCGAAGTGTGAGGAGCCGATCGATGACGCCTCGCGTATTCGGCCCACGATCGACGTAATCCCCCAACGCCACGATGGTGTCTTCGCTGCGAGGTTGGATCAATTCAAGAAGCACCTCCAAAGCTGTCAAACATCCGTGAATATCTCCGATAGCAATGGTCCGTCCACTCATGCTGTTCCACTTCCTCCTAGGCGAGCAACTCTGCCATAAGAATATCTTCAATCAGGCCCTGAATCCGCTTGATCCTGGAAAGCTGGCCGACTTAAAATCCAAGTCTATTCCCAATTTTCCTGTTGGAATAGACCAACCGGAAAGGAATTCAGAAAACGCGGATGATGGAACGCAAATTCACTAAGGTTCTCGCTGTACATACTATATTGAAGAGTCGTTTGAATCTTCATTGAATATGGATTTGGTATGGTGCTGGTCGACTCAGTATTCGTGAAAGCTGCCTTGGCTAGCGGACTGATGACGTCCAATCGCATCGATTATGCGTGTCGTCTTGCGCGTCATCGCATGATGGATGAAGGCAAGAACTCAAGCGACGCGATTGACGACAAATTCTTATCGAACATCTGTGTTGAGCTGGGATACATCACATCGTATCAAGCAATGCAGTTGTGTGCTGGTCGCACGAAATTGCATTTGGGACCGTATCAGATCACTGATTTCATTGGCCAAGGTGGGATGGGACAAGTTTTCAAAGGGATTCACCAAGTGATGGGGCGAGAGTGTGCGGTCAAGGTATTACCGCGAACTCGGCTCAGCGATGAAACCCGTGAAAGCTTCGCGCGAGAGATCCGAATGCAGGCGAAGCTCGATTCTCCCTATTTGGTTCGGGCCTACGACGCAGGGCAAGATGGAGCGGTTCATTATTTGGTCACGGAATTCGTACCAGGCATGGACCTGCGGCGGCTCGTTCGCGCTCGAGGGCCTCTCCCCATCGAACAAGCGGCATCGATCATCATGCAGGCCGCGCTGGGTTTGGAATATGCTCACCAGCAAGGATTGATTCATCGCGACGTGAAGCCAGGAAATATCTTGGTGACTCCGGATGGACTGGCGAAGGTGTCCGATGTCGGTCTGGCTGGATTTGCTGCCGACTTGGCCGACGATCCGAGAGCAGGAAAGATCGTGGGGACTGCCGATTATTTGTCACCGGAGCAGATCAAGACGCCGCTTCAGATCGGCCCTGCCAGCGACATTTATTCGCTGGGCTGTACCTTATATTACGCGATCTGCGGCAAGGTCCCTTTTCCGGGAGGCGATACGCAATCGAAAGTACGTCGCCAGCTCACAGAAACACCCTGGCATCCTCGCCGCTTCGTCCCCAGCATCAGTGAAGACTTTGTCGATATCATCGCAGACATGATGGAAAAGGACCCGACGCTACGAATCCAGTCTGCGTCGGAAGTTGCATCGAGGTTAGAAGTCTGGGCGGGCGATGCTGGGCAACTGACAGGTTATCGATCACTTCACAGCCCATGGATGATCCCTCCACCTCCGTCTATTGAGCCCGAATTGGTTGATGCCGGTTACGTACAGGAACAAGGCGGTCAGGACACAGGCTACTCAGTTTCTGGTACCGAAACTACCGCTCATCCCGCGACATCGCTTGGCGATGCCAAGATGTTTGAAACGGAAGCCTCAGCAGACTCGTCTAGCTCGCCCATCTCGAAGCCGTTAGCTGGGTCCCAACAAGCCGGTGGCAAGCATTGGTTTGTAATCGCCATGACCGTCGCCGTTGTCCTCCCGCCGGCTTTGTTGATTGGTGCCATCCTTGGCATTCTTGCTTTTCGCTACTTCTCGCCGTAATCGGTCTCGGGCCTTCTGACTTTCTCACCAAGATCAATTCAAGCTGTGCGGAATTCCGCCCAGCGACTATGATGATGCTCTTTACGTCTCGAGGAATGTGAATTCGTCGGTAGAGTCTCTGGCAGCTGAAGATCAACATGAATGCATCTCTCTCGTTTTCCGATCGACTCGCTACTGAGATTCGCAAGAAGAAAAATGCGGTCTGTGTAGGATTGGACCCTCAATGGAATCAGTTGCCTGTCGTCATCCGCCGGCGCGTGCAGGAAGTTGGGCAGCACCCATCGGTCGCTTATCGCCGTTTTTGCTTTGACATTATTGATGTGGTCGCACCGTTGGTTCCTATTGTGAAACCGCAGATGGCTTTCTTCGAGCAGTTGGGCCCGATGGGAATGAAGGCACTGTACGAAGTCATCCGCTACGCTCGCGAGAAGGGGCTCCTGGTATTGCTGGACGGGAAACGCGGCGATATTGGTTCCACCGCTGAAGCTTATGCTGCGGCCTATCTTGGAGCGGGCGATGCAAGTCCCTGGGGCGCGGATGCTCTGACCGTTCATCCTTATCTCGGAACGGAAGGGCTTCAGCCGTTCGTCGATCGCTGTCTCAGCGTTCAAGCGGGCATCTTCGTGCTAGTCCGAACTTCGAACCCGGGAAGTGCTTATTTGCAAGCTGCCGACAGCGATCCCATTTCCGTAGCTCAGCGAGTTGCCGATTGGATCGAGACGACGAATCAGAGCATTGACGATAGCGGCACCTATGGACCGATTGGCGCTGTCGTTGGTGCGACCTATCCCGAGGAGCTTGCCGCTTTAAGGCAGAGAATGCCTCACGCATGGTTGCTCGTACCAGGCTACGGTGCACAGGGTGGCACAGCTGCCGATGTGCTCCCCGCGTTCGATCAAGATGGTTTGGGGGCGATCGTCAACAATTCTCGCGCTATCATCTACGCTTACCAAAAACGTCCCGAGTTGAGCCCAGAACGATGGCAGCAAGCCGTTCAAGATGCAACCACTCAAATGATCGGAGAGCTCAGTCCGAGTTATCGGGTTGTCGAGCAGCGGCGATGAACAGAAGTGATGAGGTTCAAGCATGCCCGCCAATTTAACTCCGCAATACTTGAAAGCCGAAGCCGAATACCGCTCGGCGCAGAACCCCGATGAGGAACTGGCTTGTCTGCAAATCATGCTGCGAGAAATTCCTAAGCATAAGGGGACCGATAAGCTACAAGCGGACCTCAAAGCCAAGATCGCCAAGCTCAAATCGGAAATCTCCAGCAAGAGCTCCGCTCCTTCGAAAACATCGCATAAGATTCCTCGCCAAGGTGCTGGCCGTGTCTTGCTTCTCGGAGCTCCCAATGTCGGAAAGAGCCAATTGCTCGCTAGCTTAACGAGGGCCAAGCCGGAAATTGCTCCGTTTCCTTTTACGACGCAAGCGCCACTTCCGGGAATGATGTACTTCGAGGACTGCCCGATTCAACTGATCGATCTTCCTCCCATGACTGCGGATTACTTCGATCCCGCGACATTGAATTTCGTTCGAGGAGCCGATTTGGTTCTGCTGGTTGTTGACTTAGCTTCGGACAACTTAGTTGAAGAAACTCAGAGCGTCCTCGATCATTTCAAAGACGGCAAAACTCGTTTAGGTAAAACAAACTGTTTGGATGATTCCGATATTGGAACAACCTACACGCAAACGCTGTTGCTGTACAACAAAATCGATTCCGAAGGAGCGATGGAACGAAGGCAGATTTTCGAGGAATTCCTTCCGCTCGATTTCGATACGCTCGAGGTCAGTGGTGCTTCGCGAACGAACCTCGATCGATTATCCGAAGATGTTTTTAAGCGACTTGACATCGTCCGCGTCTATTCCAAGAACCCGAAAGTCAAGGAGCCCGATATGACGAAGCCTTTTGTCATTAAGCGCGGTGAGACTTTGATCGAAGTGGCCGAGCAAATCCATCGGGACATGGCCAAGTCCCTCAAATCTGCAAGAATCTGGGGTGAGGGCGTTCACCCCGGTACGACTGTCAAACCTGATTATCAACCTCACGATAAAGATATCGCTGAACTTCACGCGGAAGGATTTTAGCTCATGTCTCAGTGGAATTTCCTGAATTCGCGATCATCGCTCCAGTGCTTGGTTTCCGTCCTTGCTTTGGCGTCGCACTTGCTGTGTGGGTGGCAACTGAGCTTCGGGTTGGACGAATGGCCCGAGGGTGAAGGAACGGCGTCCGGCATCGTTGTTTCCGAGGCAGCACGAGAGATTCATTTTTCCGGCTACGTTTTTGATGGGCACAACGACCTTCCCTGGGCCGTTCGCGAAAAAGCATCGCGGGGCTTCGAGGAGATTGACATTCGCCAACCCCAATCGGACCTGCACACCGACTTCGATCGATTACAAAAGGGAAATGTCGGGGCCCAGTTTTGGTCGGTGTATGTTCCCGCCGACACCATGCGCGATGGATCTGCATTTCAAAAAACAGTCGAACAAATTCAACTCGTCAAAGCTATGGTGGCCAAGTACAGCGATCGCATGGAGCTAGCCATGTCTGCCGAGGATGTCGATCGCATCCGTGCCACTGGAAAAATTGCTTCCCTGATCGGTATGGAAGGAGGCCATTCGATCGAGAATTCCATCAGCAAACTTCGCGAGCTGCACGCCATGGGAGCAAGATACATGACCCTAACTCACAGCGAAACTCTGGACTGGGCTGACTCGGCTACGGATGATCCGAAATGCGATGGCCTTTCCCCTTTTGGCGAGGAAATCGTGCTTGAAATGAATCGACTTGGAATGTTGGTGGACATTTCCCACGTTTCACCGGCAACCATGCACGATGCGATTCGAATCAGCCGTGCGCCTGTCATCTTTTCTCACTCCTCGGCTAGAGCCATCGCCGATCATCCAAGAAACGTACCTGACGATGTCCTCGAAGTGCTTCCAGCGAACGGTGGAGTCGTCATGATCAACTTCTTTTCCGGATTCATTGTTCCTGAATCCGCGAAGATCATGACGGACATGTTCAAGGTGCGGCGCGATCTCTTAAAGCAATTCGACCACCGCGAAGAAGACGTAAATCGCGAATTCAGAAAATGGCAGGCGGCTCACCCCTTCCAGGCTGGAGATATCACGATGGTCGTGGATCATATCGAGCATGTCATCAAGGTCGCCGGTATCGATCATGTCGGCTTAGGCTCCGATTTCGATGGGATTAGCAAAGCTCCGGTCGGACTTGAAGATGTTTCGACATATCCTGTGTTGACGGAATTGCTCCTCCGCCGGGGTTACGGTCGGGAAGACATTCACAAGATTCTATTCGGCAACATTCTGCGCGTCCTCCGCAGCGCTGGCGAAGTTGCGAAACATTGGAAGGATTAGAGTCGATTGCGCGGTTCGGTTAGGATCATGGGCATTGGTGCATTCATCCATTCAGGATGAAGTTCCAAGAAATCTGTGCCTTCGACGAATGTAGAAAAGCAAATGTCTATCGCGAGCTCAATTCTTGCTCATGATACTCAAACACTGCTGCTACCGCAAAGACAGCGCAGGACGCCGAGCGAGATCGTCTGATGCTTTCGAGGAGATGCGACGACAAATCGATTTGCATTGAACGATGGATGACCAATGATAGTTACTTTCTGCAATTCATTCACAGCCATTAGGCAAAGGTAAATATGAGCACCGCTACGTCTTCTTCAACCACTTCGCATTCCCCAAAGTATCGCCCATTGCGTATCTGGATACCCATTTTGCTAGTACCGTTGATGCTTGTGGCAAGATACTTTTCGGTTTGGTTCCCCGAAATGCCGATGGTCTGGATGGTGGGGGCTTTTGTTCCAGCTTTGCTCGGCCTGTTGATCCTCGTTTGGTGGATGACCTTCTCGAGGGCGACCTGGGGAGAGAGGATTCTCGGACTCGTCGGAGTGATCGCTGCTTTGGTGACGGCGGTAACACTCGTCGATAAGACGATGCTGGGACCTCCGATTGTTGTCCTGACATTACCAACAACAATTGCAGCCTTCGCCGTGACTCTGGTTATGTTATTTCGTCGTTTGACGTTTCGACGGACGGTATTGGCAATTGTCAGCGCGTTCCTTGCTGCTGGAGTATCGACCTTACTAAAGAACGATGGTGCAGCGGGTGATTTCAGATTTGGATTCCATTGGCGATGGAAGGCAACCCCTGAGGAACTTTTTCTTGCGGGACTAAAACCCGGTATTTCGATCGATACGATTCGAAAACCGACTGCTGAGCATTTCGACGATGCAGCCTGGCCTGGATTTCGCGGCCCCAATCGGGATGGAATTCAGCGAGGCGTGACTCTGGAATCCGATTGGAACAAGTTTCCGCCCAAAGAGTTGTGGCGCATCAAATTGGGCCCTGCCTGGTCGTCTTTTGCCGTCGCTAACGGCTTTTTAATCACCCAGGAACAACGCGGCGAAAAGGAAGCGGTTGTTTGCTATGATGCCAATTCGGGTGAGCAAGTATGGGTTCAGGAAATCCAGTCACGATTTTTTGATGCCTTAGGAGGTTTAGGACCGCGTGCTACTCCAACCATCGCCGATGGCAGAGTCTATGCGACGGGTGCGGAAGGATGGCTTGTCAAACTGGATGCAGTCGACGGTGCTCTTCTCTGGAAAACGGATTTGCGAGCCCTCACCAATCAGGAACAACCCATGTGGGGGTTTTCGTGTTCACCTCTCGCAATTGATGACCTCGTCGTTGTCCATGCAGCAGGCCAAACCTCAAATGGAGTGATTGTAGCTTTCGATGCTGATTCAGGTGAAATTCGCTGGCAAGTCTCTGCCGACAAAGACACGTACAGCTCACTTCACCGTTCAAACTTTTTTGGCCATGTGCAATTGGTTTTTCTCGGAAGTCACGGAGTTACATTCTTAGAGCCAGCGACCGGAAGAACGTTGTTAGATCATGAATTCAAGACCATGGGTTACCGCGCACTGCAGCCAGCGGTCATCGATGCGAATCATCTCCTGTTTACAAGCGAGTATGCTGGGACCCGGTTAATCGAATTGAAGCCAGTCGCTCAGGGACTGGAAGCGGAAGAAATTTGGACAACGAGGAACCTGAAACCAGATTTTAATGACTTCGTTGTTCATCAGGGTTTCGTATACGGCTTTGATGGAGCCATTCTTACTTGTGTCGATCTTAAAGATGGTAGTCGACGGTGGAAGAAGGGGAGGTACGGAAAAGGGCAATTGACGTTGCTAGCAGAATCAGACCTCTTGTTGGTCATTTCAGAACAAGGCGAATTGGTTCTCCTTGCAGCTACGCCTGAAGAACACCGCGAGCTTTCAAAACGCCAAGCCTTAGAGGGAAAAACGTGGAACCATCCCGTTGTCGTTGGAGATCGATTATACGTGAGAAATGCAAACGAAGCTGCCTGCTATCAACTGCAGGTGGTTTCTGCAGTCGACGTAATCTCTGATGCCTCCAATGGCATGCAGCAGTAAGGGATGCATCGAATTCATCAGCTGCGTCGAGGGGCGTTCACTCGACTACTTCTGATCGTCCCGGCCCATCGAAATGATTGCGGGATGCAACATTTCGTGCTTTTCAGTATCTTGTCTCAAGCAAATGAAGTTTTGCGATTCCGTGGATATGACAATCAAATCGGATAGACCGAGATCTTCTAAAACCGATGCAAGTGTCTGACCCCGAAGAGCTTTGCGAAAATAAATCCTCTCGGGGACTCCCTATTCTTTGTCACAGACTCCCTCAGTTTCTTCATTCTTGGAGCAAGATTCAGTGCCACTAGGAATCAAACCGATCGTTGACTTTGCCTTCAAGAAGATTTTTGGATCGCCGGAGA
>JBBIUE010000083.1:0-17923 GCA_037440405.1 Pirellula sp.
CATGGTTCCGGCATTCGACCCTTCTTTGGGAAGCTCAACTGTGGGGGTTCTGCCAAACTCGCCTCCCCAGATCACAAGCGTTTCATCAAGAAGTCCCCGTTCCTTCAAGTCAGACAACAAAGCAGCGATGGGGCGATCGCAATCGGTGGCTAGTCGCCGATGCTCCTTTTCAAGGTGATCGTGATTATCCCAAGGTTGCCCTTCACCATGCCAAACTTGAACGAAACGCACGCCTCGCTCGATTAACCTGCGAGCCATAAGAAGCTGACGTGCTTGTACTCCCGAACCATAGCGATCCATGATGTATTGGGGTTCTTGGCTCACATCGAATACTTCGGCTGCCTCCGTCTGCATTCGAAACGCCAGTTCGAAGGACTGAATTCTCGCTTCCAGCAGGGGGTCGCGGTCTCGCGTTTCCAGATGCAATTGATTCAAAGACTGAGTCAAATCCAACTGAAGTCGTTGCGCCTTATGCGACACATGCCGATTCACTACGTTTTCAATCAGCCGATCAATAGATTCGTGCTTCGTATCCACGTAGGTTCCTTGGTAGATACCCGGCAGAAAACCCGATTGCCAATTTTGCGATTCCTGGATGGGATAGCCGCCGGGGCACATCGCAATAAACGCAGGGAGATTTTGATTCTCTGTTCCAAGGCCATAGGTCAGCCAGGAACCAACACTGGGACGAACCAAGCGTGCCTCGCCGGTGTTCATCAAGAGAAGCGAGGGCTCGTGATTCGGTACGTCGGCGTGCATCGACCGAATGACACACAGATCATCTGCGTGCTGAGCGAGATGGGGAAAAAGTTCACTTATCGGCAGGCCGCTTTCGCCATAACGACGAAACTTGAACGGTGTCGGCATAAGAACACCGGTTTTTCTTTCAGTCCGAGGAGCGCCACCGGGAATCTCTTGACCCTCGTATTTCCCAATGGCTGGTTTCGGGTCAAAGGTGTCGACATGAGACGGGCCGCCATTCGCGAAAATATGGATCACCCTTTTCGCTTTGGCCGCAAAGTGGGATGCTCTCGGAAGGAGCGGATTGACATCCTTTTCTCCTGCTAGCATCTCAGCGTTGAGAAGCGGAGCCATCGCCAAGCTTCCCATTCCCATTCCGCATCGTCGCAGCAATTCGCGTCGTGAGCAGCCTCTCTCAAACATTTCGTCCCATCCTCACTCGGTTGTCGGTCAATCGACATAGTAGAATTCATTGGTACTCAATATCGCTTGAGCAAGCATCGTCCAAGCATCCGCAGTCTGTGACGGCTGATTTTCAAAATCGCGGCGACTGCGACTTTCTTCAGAACTTTTGTCGAGATAGCGAACCTGAACCGTCCAAGAGAACGAATCTCCGTTGATATTGGCTTGACTGTCAACCACAAAATCAAGGGTCGAGCCCTCCAGCAAATCGATGGATTCCGCGGCCGTGGTCGCGTCGCCGTGCTGCACACGCCACTGACCGACAATCTCGCTGCCGTCCAAGAGGATGATTCCTAACACGCCGTCTCCATCGGAGGAAGGATGCTCTAGCTTTCCTCGGATTCGAACCTTACCCTCACGCGGCGCGATCCATCGGCGTACAACGGCATGATGAGGACTCGAACCTGGATGACCACCCGTGGCATTCAAGAAGGCCCAACCGAGTCGATGGTTGGGCACCTCTCGATCACCCGCCCATCGCCGATCGTGGAAGACGGGAAATGGCCTAAAGTTTTCAACACTTGTACCGGTCCAATTTGCGGTGCCATACAACCATCGACGCGCCGAAGGTTCGGGAGATTGGATCGCCTCCTCCAGAAAACCTGAGCAGGCGTCCAGTTCAGCTTGACTCGGATTTCTACAATGAACCAAGCGATACATAGACTCGACGCCCTGCCTGATTCGGTTCGCGTTTTCATCATCCTTTTCTAAAGTACCGAATTCCACTTTCATGCGCTTACCCAATGCGGCTGCCGCTTCGAATACAAAATCACCATTCAAGAAGAACAATCCTTGCTGCGGAACGGTGGTTAATGGTCTGAGGGGAACATGTACATCGGGATTCGCGAAATCAAAAGTCCTGAACAGACTTGGCAGATTCTGTCGATCGATGTGAGCGTATACCGTTCGACGTCGGCTACCAGGACTTTCATGAATCGCTTGGCTCGGACCACCAATCTCACTACCGTCGAGCTGATCCGTCACGAAGAGAAGGGAGTCCCGCATCGTTTCAAAGTCAAGTCGCTTCCGCTCGCCTCGCCACCAATAGCGGTTCTCGGAATCGATGTTCGCTCCTTCGGGTCGGATTGAACTCGACCTTCGGTACGCCGCAGACAAGACCATTTCTCGAACGAGCCTCTTGGTGCTCCATCCATTCTGCACGAAATCCAATGCAAGATCATCTAGTAACTCAGGATGGACCGGATCATCGCAACGGAGGCCGAAATCGCTGGTGGATGGCACAAGCGGCTTACCAAATATCCAACCCCATACGCGATTCACATAAACTCGAGCTGTCAGAGGATTATCCGCCGACGCGATGGCCCGAGCCAAATCAATTCGACCGCTGCCCGTGTCGAGCGTCATCGTCCCCTCCTTGTCGAAGAACGCAACGAACTTGCGTTCAATTCGCTCACCTTGATTTCGGGGATTGCCTCGCAAGAAGACATGTGATGGCTGAATTTCATTTCGATCAACCAGCCGCAAGGGAGAGGGATCGCCGCCGGGCTCGACACTATTGACGAACACACCATGGAGCGAGTAGTAATCCGTCATCGAAATTGGATCATATTTGTGATCGTGACAGCGGGCACAGGTGAGAGTCAGCCCCATGAATCCACGAGTAATCACGTCAATGCGATCATCGGCGATGTCGTGTGGATTGTTCAAGAACCGCCGCCCCAGAGTGAGAGAGCCCATGGCGTCGAGATGTCCTTGCTCGTTCTGCAGATCGAAGTGGTCCGCCGCGATCTGGTACATCAAGAACTGATCGTAGGGAAGATCTTTGTTAAACGACTGTATGAGCCAATCGCGATATCGAAATGCTGCTGGGTAATTGCGATCTTCCTGAAAGACATAGCCCTTGGTGTCCGCATACCGCGTCACATCCATCCAATGCCGTGCGAACCGCTCCCCGAACTGTGGAGTTGAGAGCAAGCGATCGACCAGCAATTCATACGAATCTTCTGAGCCGTCTTCGGTGAACTGCTGGATTTGCTCGAACGTCGGAGGAAGACCAATCAAGTCATGGTAGAGTCGCCGAATCAGCGTGCTTTGATCAGCCTCAGGATTGACCACGATTCCTAGCTCGCTGCACTTCGATTGAATCCAGACGTCGATCGCCGAGCGCGTTGCATCTCGAACACAATCCTCGTGTGATACTTCCGGAGCTGGTCTTGAGCGAATCGGCTGGTATGCCCAGTGCGATGCCGCGAGAGCCTCGATCGAAGAAGACGCTGTAGACGCGGATGACGCCGACTCCTCTCGAGGATCGGGCGCCCCCATTTCGAGCCAAGCACGCAAATCTTCGAGTACATGTTGCGGCAACTTACCATCGGGGGGCATTTGCAATTCCTCGTCGTCGTAGCTGATCGCCCGCCAAAATAAGCTGGCATCCACTGGATCAAATCGAATGGCTGCTCCACGAGTCCCCCCGCGCTTCAATCCGTCGGCACTGTCCAACAACAGGCCGCCACTCGCATCTTTCGCATCTCGCGAATGGCAGGAATAACAATGTTCAATCAGCACTGGACGAATGCGACTCTCGAAGAACAATCGATGTTCGTCTTCGTCTGCGGAGGTGAAACGTGAAAAGATGGCAAGTGCGAACGCAGAAAGGACGAGACACAGTTCCGAATTGGGGCTCAATCTCATCGTAGGATCAATGCAGTTCAAGTGAAGCCAGCGTTTCAGGTGGGTCGAATTCGATCAGGAAGGAATCGAAAGTTTGCTGGCCGAAAGCAAAACCTATTATAGCCTCACGTCGCAGACTTCGGAACGCGATTTACAAGGGAATTTACTCTCCCCATATGGTAACAACGATGCTGCGGGCACCCGCTCGATTGCGATGTTCACAGAGATAAATGCCCTGCCAAGTCCCTAAAGCAAGCCGTCCATTACGAACGGGTATCGATAAGCTTGCGCCCAGCAAGGAGGCCTTCACATGCGCGGGCATGTCATCTGGTCCTTCGATCGTGTGCACAAATGGCTGCGACTCCGGAACGATACGATTGATGGCCGATTCCATGTCCGTGCGAACATCGGCGTCGGCATTCTCGTTGAGGGTCAAGCTAGCTGAAGTATGCATGATAAAAACGTGCAGCAGTCCGGCCGAGATTCCCTCGATCTCTGGTACAGTCGCCAAGACACGCTCTGTGATCAAATGGAAACCTCGACGAAAGGGAGGCAATTGAATTTCTTTCTGAATCCACATGGCAGATTACCTCGGAACGACGGTCAAAGTCGAGTAACGTGCTTTACTTCCCGATGCCAATGTAGTCTTCGGCACCCGTGAGCATTTTGATGTCGTAAATAGGGAGGTGCCGATAGTAAATTTCGAGGCAATAGATTGCCAAGCATGTCGCGTATAGTCGGCCACCACTCACACCATACGGGTCTCCTTCTGGTGGCCAACTGCCGATCTCAGGTCCATCCTTGATTTGCATCGCTGGGAGTTCGCGGCGCATGACGCGGTTCCAATCCGTCCACGGCTTTCCACCGTAGTGATGCATCGTCTGTGTCGCATAGTACCAGTAATAGTAGTTGCGTTGCTTGGCATCGGAAGCGATAGGATGCTGGAGCAATGCTTCGACACCTAATCTGAGTCGTTCGTCATATCGCGGCCAGCCTAAAAAGACGCGACACAATAGCCCTTCGGCTGTCATCGAAGGACGAGGCGAATCGACATCGGTTTCTTTATAGGCGTAAAGTGAACCTCGCTCACTCTGAACGGTGTCGAGAAAGGCGCTGACATTCCCCAGTTTCTCCGAGTCCGTGGCGAGTCCACCCATTCGCGCACTCATCAATGCGATGACAAACCACCCGGTCACCGATAAATCGGAATCGACTCGCGGCTGATAGCGCCAGCCACCTTGTCGCGATTGGGCTTCCTCCGCGAAACGTACGGCCAGCTCGGCCTTTTCGCGCAGTCGTGGATTCTTCTCGAGAGCATATAGTTCGCATAACACCATCGTTGCTTGGGCCTGAGCATACATCTGATGATGTCCTGGCGCTCCCTCAGCCATGAAACCATCTGGCTTCTGCGACTTGATCAAGAAATCGACTCCACGTTCGACAATCTTGGTATACTCACCGCGAGTCGGCGTGTGGCCGGCACCTAGAAACGCCAAGACAGCCATCGCCGTCGCCGCCGTCTTACTCTCTTCAGTTCCGCCGTTCGAGTAGCTCCCTCGAAGACTCCATGATCCGTCCGACCGCTGCGTGCGGGCTAACCACTTCAGCCCCAGCTCAACTGCGTCCTCGGTCTCTTTCGTTCCACCGTACGCTGCCAACAACGTTGACTTCATGCTTCCCGTACGACCAGCAAGAGTCAATTGGATTGCGGATTTTGGCTTCTCCGAGAACGTGGAGGAAGGGAGTTCGAATTCTTCTGTCCCGACAGTCGTTTCGATCAGCGCAGTATCGATAGCCGCGATATCGTTCGACTCGGTCATGTCGATCGCATTTGAGCTTACTTCGAAAGAATCGTCGGAGAAGTCCTCGCCGGTGCCGAATGCAAGCTTGATCAGATTCTTTCCCTCAACGTGGAGTGGTACCAGCACCAAACAAATGAGAATGAGCAAATGTGTCACGAAACTGATTAGCCAAGCCGGAAGCCCTTCCCTCAAAGTGCGTTCCGAGAACGGGCTTCCTTCCGACTCCTGAACGGGAACGAGAGCCGACCGAGCATCCGTCGGCTTGGCTTGATGAAGATTACGAGTCGAAAGTGGCTTCTTAAGCATGTGGCTCGGAGTATCTTGCATGAGGCCGCATCAGAGGAAGTCCAAGGCATCCTTCTCCATCATTCGACCTTTCAATTATTGTACTATCGACTTGCGCTTTGCGTGATTCGCACAGCCTTGTGATTTCGTGAAACTCCGAGGGTTCCCGTATATTTACAAATACCGTTCACCGTTACTTCGATCGCAGACGGGTAAATGGTGTCGGTCGCGATCACGTCGCCAGGTTTCAAGTCAGCGATATCGCGAACTCGAAGAGTTGCTGCGGAAATGCTCGCTGCGAAGATCGCTTTTCCTTCAGGCAGAGGACCCGTACCGTAATCACTTTTGTGGCCGGAGAACGTGCCTCCGTGGATTGGATGAACGATGGGCGACTGGCATCGAGCTTGTACTCGCTCTGTCGAGCTGGTCGGAAGTTGGATAACCACCACTCCACAGCGATCTTTGGCTGTCAACGCAAAGTTCATTGACCAGCCCGCCTCGTCGCAACTGCTAGCGGGTTGCTCGCGGCCATTCTCCGCTGTTCCAAGTTCAACACACAAGCACTCCGACTGTTGGCCTCCATGCAGCACTCGGTCCACCGAACGAGCAACAACGTGAGCCAATCTGCGAGTCAAACGCAACTCAAAGGAGCTGAACCGCTCCTCACGATCGGCGCGCGACAGGTGGCTAGGAAGGCCATAGAGAACATCCAGCAGCTCTCGAGCGAATGACCGCGACAACCTGATGCTCCAATCGAAGGTCCGCGACGAATCACTAAAGTGGACCGACAGCATACTTTCAGCAGGATCGTTCATTTCCTCAGCGGATGCGGCCTTGTTCAAAGGTTGGCAAACGACCTTTTGCTCGAAGAATGCTGCCAACTGATTTGCCAATTCCTCTGCCAAATGCGATTCGATCTTGGCTTGTGTTCCAGACGGCGGCATTGTTCGAAACTGATTGTGAATCACCTCGCGGGAGGCGCGATGCCGATGCAATCCTGTCTGTGAATCCATGCTCATTTCTTTCATAATATCGATTCCTCCTTGAACTTGCCCGCTCCGTTCCATCGAAACCATCCACAGGTCGTGGACGTACTCCTTTCGAGGCGTTGAATTCGCGGGTGTTGAACGATCCGGCGAAAGGGTGCGCACTTGAAATTGCTGAACAGCATGCTGCGACGCCTTCGGCTGACGGGGTAATGAAGAATCCTCGTGAGCGGCAGGATCATGCTTGCTTGTCTCACCATGTTCCTGGGCTACACCTCTAGCAACTCAAACAAATCGAAATGCGGTCAAACCTATCCCGTTCGAACTTGCCCAGAACCGCGGACCACATATTTGTATGTCGTCAGTTCCTCGAGTCCACAAGGTCCGCGGGCATGGAACTTGTCCGTACTGATTCCAATCTCCGCACCTAAACCGAATTCGTATCCGTCGTGGAAGCGCGTACTCGCATTGACCATGACGGCAGCCGTATCGACTTCCAAAGCGAACTGATTTGCCAATTCTGGTCGGCTCGTGATGATTGCGTCGGTGTGACGAGAGCCATAGTGATTGATATGCTCGATCGCTTCGTCAATTCCCGCAACCACTCGGACACTCAATATGGGTCCGAGAAATTCCGTCCGCCAATCTTGCTCCGTAGCGGGGACCGCTCTCTTTCCCAGAATTCGACACACGGCGTGATCCCCTCGAAGTTCGATCGAGTACGGTAGTAGTGCGTCTGCCACTTGCGGTAAGAAACTGTCGGCGATCGCGGCATCGATCAGCAGCGACTCGCAAGCGTTACAGACTCCCATCCGCTGGCACTTCGCGTTGACGATAATGGCCAACGCTTGCTCCAAGTTCGCCGAGCTCTCGACGTAGACATGACAGTTCCCGTCAAAGTGTTTTAGTACTGGCATCGTCGCCTTCTCGACAACTCTGCGAATCAACTCAGCACCGCCGCGAGGGATGGCCAAGTCGATCTGTTCATGCATCGTTAGTAAACTATCGATTGCGGCACGGTCCGTCGTTTCAACTCGCTGAATGGCGTCGATCGGGAGACCGACCTCCACTGCTGTGTCTCGCAAGATTTCGATTAGCAAACGATTCGATTGTTTTGCTTCCTTTCCTCCGCGAAGAATGACTGCGTTGCAACTCTTCACGCACAAGGCAGCCGCATCCACTGTGACGTTGGGTCGCGATTCGTAGATGAAGAAAATTACTCCGAGCGGCACGCGGACTTTTGTTAACTCTAAGCCATTCGGCCTCGTTTGCTGGTTGATTACTGCACCAATAGGATTCGTAAGTTCGGCAATCTGTCGAACGCCCCTTGCCATGCCAGCGATTCGTTTAGAGTTCAATGTTAGCCGATCGACCATCGCTGATGACAAACCGTTGGCCGCTGCTGCTTCTACATCCATCTCATTTGAAGAGATTATCTCGCTGGAACGTATGACGAGCATTTCCGCGCTTCGAACTAACCACCGATCGATGTTCTCCTTCGGAACGCGAATCAGTTCCCTAGCGGCACGCCTCGCCCGTTCCGCGAGCTCGCGACATTCGCTTTCAAGATGATAATTGTGAGTTGACACCGTTCTTCTCCTGAGCGAAGTATTCCGAAAGGATCGCTCGCCGTCAATCGAGAATGAGAGCCTTGCTCAGACTGCAAGCATTTTCAGACATTGCTGAAGTTCATCCACCGAGGTTGTTGGAGCTAGGCTCAGAAGACGACATGCGGGATACTCCTCTCGATGAACCCCCAAGTGCATTGTCAACATAAAAAATTAGGGTTGGAAAAATTAGCCGTCGTACGTTGGCCCTGGCTTTTTCCATCTCAACCGTGGCTAGCGCCAAGCCGCTCACCCGAAGATTAGGCTGTGACAACGCACTGGTGACCGCTGATCTCAACTCCGCATGTAGATCGACACCAGCGACAAGCGTAGCCCGCAGCGCAGGCAGGGGACAAGTCCGGGCCTTTGCTCATGCAATACATGACGACTCCGATCCCTTGCCAAAGGCAAGCGGACTTTCGTCGCTCAAGTTTCGATCAACCGCTACTAAATTGAACCGAATCCGCTTCCATATTTTGAAGGCACTTCCTAAGTGCTATCATTGCTGAAAATGCCCAGTAATAAGGAAGAAGCCATGTTGAACATCTGCCAAGCAAATCGTCTTTTTCCGCTTTGGGCATCAAGCCGAATTCGCGTCCACTCCAATACTCATATTGTTCTCGCCATTCGCCGCTGACTCCAACCGGTTAATCATTCAATCGCACCAAAACACTGAAAGGGGCCAGTTTCCGGTTCGTCACCTATTCGTTTGGCGCACGGGCCCTGAATCGGGTAGAACGAGCGTCAATTCCTTGGCTGGCTCAGTTGAGTCCTGAGACAAAACCCAAATTGTTGACTGGACTGAAAGGAGAACTGCGAAGAAAAGCTTCTTGGATAGAACTTGCAAAGATTACACTCCACATCCGCAGCCGGTTTCCCAAGCTCTACCGTCAGCCGCCATGATCGGCGTGTGAGCATGCAGAGGAACAGCGGGGCCTGAATTGTCATATCCGCCATAGTGCGCAACGGGCGACCAGTCTGGACTCACGGGTGGCAACTCAGGTGCAAGTTTTGCGAAGCTCCCCGCACCGTACACTACCTTTCCTCCAAGGATTGTGAGCACGCTCTCAATGCTCCGAATTTCATTTGCATCGACCGAGAAATAGTCGTTCGACAGTACAGCCAAGTCCGCGAATTTCCCAACGGAAATTGTCCCTTTGCTTTCAGACTCGCGACTGAACCATGCGCTGCCGTGAGTATAGAGTCGAAGTGCCTCCTCGCGGGTCAAACAATCCTCGTCGCCGTGTAACTTCGTTCTTCCGACTGTTTGGCCTGTAACGAGCCACCACAAGCAAGTCCACGGATGGTAGCTTGCGACGCGAGTCCCATCGGTTCCGGCACCGACGGGCAGTCCCATTTTTAACATTTCTCGAATCGGCGGGAGGCGTTTAACCTCTTCCAAACCGTAGCGACGAATAAAGTACTCGCCTTGATAGGCCATTCGGTGCTGGATTGCAATTCCGCCCCCGAGCTTTTGGATGCGTTCTAGATTTTTCGTGGAAACGGTTTCCGCGTGATCAATGAACCAACCGAGTGAATCGATGGGATGCTGTTGATGCACTCGTTCGAAAATGTGCAAGAATCGGTCGATTGTTTGATCATACGTCGCATGGATTCGCCATGGCCATTTCTGCTCCGCCAGCTTCATGATGATTTCTTCGAGTTCTGATTCCATCACTGGGAGTAAGTCTGGACGCGGCTGAAGGAAGTTCTCAAAGTCTGCTGCGCTCCAAACGAGGTTTTCGCCCGCACCGTTGACTCGTAACAGATCGCTTCCGTCACCAGGATGAGTCATACCCAACCACCGAGTGTAGTCAGCAAGTTCTTCACCCGGTTTCTGAGCGAATAGACTGTAAGCGATTCTCAGAGTTAGATGACCATCCCGTTCAAGCTTCTGAACGACGGAGTAGTCCTCAGGGTAGTTCTGGCCACCGCCACCCGCGTCCGAGACACTGGTTACTCCGAATCGATTCAGTTCCCGCATAAAATGACGCGTGGAATTAAGTTGATCTTCCATCGACAACTTTGGAGCGTTGGTGATGGTCGAATATAAGATCAAGGCATTGGGTTCCGCAATCAGCATTCCAGTCGGTTTGCCGCGATGATCCTTAACAACTAAGCCCCCTGGGGGATTGGGAGTACTTTCATTTATTCCCAATGCACGAATCGCGGCCTTATTGAGCATTGCGGAATCGTACAGATGCAGGACGAAAACCGGCGTGTCAGGTGCGGCTTCGTTGATCTCCTTCAACGAAGGCATGCGTCCTTCGGCGAATTGAAACTCGTTCCAACCACCAATGACCCGGACCCATTGCGGCGGAGGCGTGCGTTGAGCTTGCTCTTTAAGCTGACGCAGGGCCTGTGCAATCGTTGGTACGCCGTCCCATCGCAACTCGAGGTTCGAGAATAGCCCGGCGCGAATCACGTGCAAATGCGAGTCGTTTAACCCGGGGATACCCCGACGCTTTTCTAAGTCAATTTTTTGAGTTGAGCTCGTGGCCGACTTAAGAACTTCAGCGTCCGTTCCAATAGCCTGAATCTTGCCGTCTGAAATAGCGACCGCAGAAACCTCTGGTTTGACGGGATCCAATGTCGTAATGCGTCCGTTGAAAAGAATCGTACTGACAGCCATTAGGTGAATCCTTGAAAGCCCGGACGGCCTTTATGAAAGTGGATGAAGCCAACGGTGAAAAAGCAGGGTAAGCAAAGGCATGACAATCCATGTCAGAGTCGAGACGACAGCAAAATTGACCGCTATGGCTCGAACTAGCCAATGCATGTCCGTCAGTAAAGGTCCCAACATATTGGCCCATAGCAACGAGACCGGAAGCACCCCCATAAAGGTGACCACGGCCATTTTCCAACGTGGCGGCAACGCTGAATCGCCACGAAAGAATGCTTCCAACCCAGTCAGTCTTCTGCGGACCGGTTCACCGTGAACGAGTGGTTCAATGTCTTTGAGCCATTGAGCGAATAACTCCGACTCGTAGAATGCTGTTGCGGCCATCTCACTGTCAAACGAACGCATTAAGCCATACTCTCTTGACAGCGAGCCAGATGGAGGACGAAGCACCAAGACCCCTGAGGATCCTGGAACTTCTAGCGAGCGACTTACGAACTGCTTTAACAATCGCTCAAACTCAGCTTCAGACCCCTCGCGAACAACGCGTGTGACCGCAACATGAACCGGCTGATTTGCCACGGTATGCGTTCCCTAGCTCTTAACTTTTCGAGCTGGCGGTGCTTTGTGGACCATGGTGTAGCAGTACTCGATTCCGATTCCATAAGCGCCCCCATGATCCCGGAACAATTGCATCAAAGCGTTGTAGTGGTCTCGATTGGACCAGTCACGTTGGAATTCGAGGACGGTTCCAATTGTCGTTGTACGAACGGCTCCAGCTTGGACCATCCTTGACAGTGCCGCGTCATGGGCAGCTTGTGACGTACCGCCACATGCGTCTTCAACAACGTAGACGTTAAAGCCTTCATTGAGCATATTAAGTGTCGGCCAGCAAATGCAGACCTCGGTCCAAAGCCCCGACATCAAGATGTTTTTCTTACCAGTCGCCTTCACAGCCTCTCGGAACTCTGCGGTATCCCAGGAGTTCATTCCGGTCCGTTCGATTGGAGTTTGATCGGGGAACACATCCAATAGTTGCGGCCACATTGGACCGCTGAATGATTCTGTCTCGACGGTCGTCAAAATCGTTGGAACACCAAACTCTTTTGCTCCTTTGGCGAGCAAAAGTACGTTGTTGATCAATAGCTGGCGGTCGATCTGATTAGCAACTCCAAATGCCATCTGAGGTTGATGATCAATAAATACAAGTGCACAGTTGTCGGCAGTCAAAAGTCCACCGTCGGTGTTCTTCAAGATGTTCGGCATCGTATTTCCTTCCGGGGTGTCAAGTTAGGGTTCAAAGCAGTGTTGACTTCGTGAAGAGTTACGCCGAGTGGTTGTACGATACAACGTCCAAAAGATCAACGCGGAACACAACCAGTGTGCATATGTTTACATGTAAATCATTAGGGTTTGAGCAAGCTAGCGACACGCTGGATGAGCAGCTTTTCTGAGGATTTTCGTCGCCGCGACGGCTTCTGAATGGGTTAGGTGGCCTACAAGCATTTCTTCCCACTCTGTTAAGGACTCGTGAATTCTTAGGAGAGTGCTTCTGCCTTTGCCGGAAAGCGACACGCAGACCTGCCGCCGATCCTCAACGCTTCGTTTACGAAGAACCATGTCGCTTTTCTCCAAGCGATCCAAGTAGGCACCAATCGCTGATGTCTGTTTCATTAATCGTTTGCCGATTTCTCCGGTCGTCATTTCTCCACCCGCATCTTCCAGAACTGCCAAGATGTCGTATTGGCAAGGGGTTAAACCAAACGGCTTCAAATAAGCGCTAAAGCTCTCTTCGAATCGGTCAGCTGTGAAAATCGTCGTGAAGACAAGTTCTTGCAACGGCACACTAAAGCTCCGATTGCGATTGAGAAAATCGACCAGACTCATGTTTTCGCTCCTTCGATGATGCGTGGCTTGCAGGTGTCGGCGCTAAGCAATCCTGGTCCGTTCGCCATGAGAAAGACCATAGTCCCCATCAATGACAAGTTTTTCATAAACTGAATCAGCTGCTGCTGTCGTGCTTCGCCCTCGAAAGTCCAAAAATCATGGAAGAAGTAGGTAGCAAGCATCAGGAAGATGAGCAGAAGCCCGGCCCCAATCTGTGCCTTCCATCCTGTGATGACGGACAGGCTGCCAGCAATCAGAAAGACGATGCCACCCACAAGCATTAGACTTGGAATAGGGACCCCTTCAGATGCCATGTACTGCGACACACCAGCGAAGTTCGGAATTTTATTACCCACAGCGCTCATGAGAAAAATGGTCACGATCATGATACGCCCTGCCAGTGACAAGTACGCTTTCATTGTTTTTCCTTTCGATTCGAGTCTACGTTCAGTGATAAGTGAAATGGAATTTCAAGCCAGATCAAACAGCATCAATTCGGCATTAGAAAAAGCCTTGATGCTTAAGGTCGATTCATCGCTGACTGCGATCGCATCGCTTGTTCCAAGAGATGTTCCACCCGCCTCAACTGAGCCCCTCAAGACTTGTAGCCAAACATGACGATTAGCAGGAATTTCGAAAGTTAGCGCGTTGTTTGTCTCGATGTCCGCTAAATAGATGTTGGCATCTTGATGGATGAGGAGCGAGTTAGCCCTTGCATCGCGTGACGCGACAAGTTGAAACCGATTTTTCCTAAAGGACGAATCAAACGCCCTCTGCTCGTAGCTTGGCTTGAGGCCCTTTCGCTCGGGCACAATCCAGATCTGATAGAAGTGTGTTGGTGAGTCTTCGGAAGGATTGAATTCGCTGTGTGCAATCCCTGTTCCGGCGCTGATACGCTGAAACTCACCCGGACGCAGAACTTCGCCATTCCCTATGGAATCCTTGTGTTCTAGTTCGCCGTCGAGAACATACGATACGATCTCCATATCGTTGTGCGCATGCGTCCCAAACCCTTGTCCAGGCGCAACCTGGTCTTCGTTGATCACTCGAAGTGATTGGAATCCCATATGTCTTGGATCTCGGTAACTGGCAAAAGAAAAAGTGTGGTACGAATCTAGCCAACCGTGATTAGCGTGGCCGCAGTCACTTGCTCGTCGAACAGTTTTCATTTCAGGTATCCCTGGTAACTTTACATGTAGACGAATGGGTTCAAAAAACTGAGTTTGGACGGCATGCTATCCAACATCCAACAGAAACACCTCGGAATTCACCTCCGCAGTCAGGTGAACGTACGCTAGGCGACAGGTAGCGATTGACTCATCTGCTCGTATTTCGGTTCCGTTGGTGCCACTAGTCGTAATCGCAACCGAATGAAACGAGTCGTAGCTCTTGAACCATCCCAGGTCTGCATGTCCCTTTTCAGCGGCGTGCAGCAAAACATGTTCTGTCGGGCTTTCTCCCTGATCTGCATTCGCCAGTAAGGGCCAGCGTGGCGTCGCTTCATGGATCAAGCCATCCGAAGAGGTGGACAAAACGTGTCGTCGTTGCATTCTCATATTTCCTTTTTCAAGTTCCGATCGCCGTCGGTTTACATGTAAACTAACGGATCAAAATTTTTTACGTTCCGATGCTTGCGCGAATAACTTCCAATGTATGAATCATGGATCGAAGGTCGCTTTTTCTAACGCTTTTTAGCAGATTGGCATGAAGGTCTAGCACCGGTTGATCCATTTCCGCAAGCAAGCGCCGCGCCGAAGGAGTCAAATCGATCTCGAATACCCGGCGATCGATGTCGGATTGTGTTTTGGTAATCAATTTGTGCAACAGCAATTGGTCTACAACGCGGGTAATCGCTGGGGCCACCTGTATCATTCTCTCGGCAACTTCCAGGCAGGGCATCGGCTTTCCTTCGCCTCGCAAAATTCGTAGAACGTTGTACTGGGTCAGCGTCAGACCATATTCACGCAGTAGCCTGGCGAGCCGATTCTCCAGCAAATCACTGGTTCGCATCAGAGCTAGCATCGCCTCCTGCTCGACCGAATCGAACGGACCACGCTTTTTCAGCTCGCTTTGTAGAGTAGATCCCATTTGCTACATTTCTCCCTCGGACACAATTACTTTACATGTAGACGATAAGCCAGTCAAGAGTCTCTCCCAAATTTTTCTGGATATTTCAGTATCGCACCGGCCATGTGCAACCAACAAAGTGCTCTCGGCTGTTTTGGCTCAAGCCTTGAGAGCGGTTGCAGGCAAGTTCCATTTGGCGATGGTTTTGGCAATGACATCGGTTGTGGTTCGGATCTAGCGCCTTGCGGCCGATAAGCCTACTTTCATGGGCTTACCTGCTAGGAGGCGTTGTTAAAAAATAGCGGGATTGAATCGGGGCACGCCATTGCGCTGAAACTGGAGAAAATTGCCTGCGGTGCCATTTCTCTACTAACCTGCGATACTATTCCAGCCCCTTCGTCTGCAGCGTCAACAGAATCGCTTTCATGCCCCTCTTGGATAGTGTCACGCGAGATGGGAGCGAGCGAGACGACAGAATGGCCAACATCTTTCGTCGCTGCGCGATTGGCAGGTATCTGGGGGTGAGCGGTTCTTGCACCTTAGATCGGCCATCCCGGCTATCATCGTACTTCGCTTCGCGACTGGTTTGACGAGCGAAACAAATATCACAATGAGTCTCCCTTAGCCACAAAGCGATTCTCTTCAGTCGGTGCTCCGTTCAGAAATACGAATTGTCTCCCGCGCGAATTCGCGAAACGGCATCAACAAAGTACACTGCGATTCACGAAGTATTTTTGAGCCACAATGTGCCTAGCTGAATAGCGTCAACTTGTGATCCGCTGCAATGAAAAGAGTTGTCCAGCTCAATCCTCAAGACTTGTCCAAGTGATGCTGCCACGACGAGCTTCGCGCTCAGTGATTGGTCTCGCGTTCATGTTGTCAGATTGATCGGCGGATACTTCTGTTTCGCGCTCTTACTTTTGATTCTGCAGGACGAAGGGGCAACCGTTTCATGAGCGTCCGGTTGTTTCTCAAGATCGGTCGTCAAATCCGGGTGATTGCACATCATGCTGAAGCATGATCTGAAGGCTACTCTTCAGCAAACAAGGTTTTGGACAGTACATCGAACATAGCCTGAACTGGGCTTATCGGACCAAATCCATTCCCGCGTTTGCGACGAGAGGTTTTTGAAGCGTGTCCGGAGTGGTGATTTGAAACTGTTTCGCATCAAACGTTTCTTGTCGAACCAGCTTGCCATCGACGCTCCAGGCTCGCCAATTTCCTTCGGGGTTACCGTCGATGTAGTTGCCGTGAGCTCTCTTCATGCCGTTTCGGTGCCACCATGTCCAAGTGCCCACCATGCGACCGTCTTCGAACCGGCCAGCAGATTCGCGATCACCACTTTCGTACCAGCTTTCGTAATCTTCGTGGAGTCGGTTCATATCGTAGAATCCGCGGGCTCGGACTTGGCCATTTTCATGCCACACGATGAAGGGGCCATGCCGAGTGCCTTCTCCTCGAGATTCGTAAGCTGCCATTTTTGTCGTTTGCCAGTCATCCGCAGATTTGAGGACGTGGGGCGGAGTAAGCACCGCCATCTCCAGTTTTGGGACGCGTTCTCGGTAAAATTCTCGCTTGACTTCCGCTCGTCTTCCTTCCAAATACTCGTCCTGGCGCTTGATGTTTCCGTCCCGTTGAAATTCGATGGCTTCGCCCGACAAGAGTCCATCCTTGTATTCAGAGCGAAAATAGGGATTTCCGTTGACGAAGAACCATTCCGCTTTTCCGTGCCGCAGTCCATTCTGAAATTCGATGAAACTGGCCACTCGCCCTTTGGCATCCGAAATGCGCCACGTTCCTTGTAATAGATCGCCGCTGAACTCTGCTTCTGATAAAAAGGGTGCTTCGAACTCGGTATAGGGACTAGCTGCGAGAACTGTTCCATTGATTTGAAAGATGTACTGCATCCAAATCCCGGCTCGAACGCCCAAATGAAACTCACCTGAAATAATCAGTTGTCCCTTCTCGTTCCACTCTTGGTAGGGACCATGATTGACATAGTTTCCTTCTGCATCCAAAGCAACCTGCCTCTCCACGCGAAGGTTACCATTCGGAAATCGCTCGCGAATCGTTTCGGTATCTTCTTGGATGGTTTCCTTTGCGAGAACTTTGTTATTGGACAATCGGAACAGTCCATGTGACGCTACGGGTGAGGTCAACTTGGAGGGTCCTGAGGATGGTGACGCTTCAAGTTTCGGCGTCGTCGAAACCTCTTCTAAGTCATCTGTTAGAATCAGTAGCGATCGATTGGGTGGATCCGCAGCGTTCGAGATGGGCCCTGAGACCGCGATCGCTAGCATCGATAAAAAGGCTTTACGTCGTCCTTGAATTGCGACTAGCCGAAGACTCATTACGAAATCCTTTTCTTGAGTCGAAATCATCTGCCCCACCTTGGGCACATTTGCATTAGGCCCCGATCACATTGGATGGGAAAGGTTCCTCGTTCTTTCTATCGGTCCGATCAGGAGATTTAGTAAGCACTCACATCAAGCGATGCTATGACTGACAAAAGCGGATGCGGCAGCAGAGAATGCATCTCCCGATTAACCGTTATGAACGATCATCGGCTATTCGATGTTGGTGTCCAAAATTTCCATTGCGGGGCACCGTCACTCTAGCAAATGGACACTTGTCGCCAAGCTGACAGTCGTTACATTCTGTTTTGGCCCTGCAATTCAACAATGACAACGGCATCGATTGTTAACGGCGACCAATGCGAAATGGCTGGTTATTTCAGGGAGCAACAAATGATCTGTTTGTCGTTCCGAACGTAGATGCACCCGTTCGCGTACGCTGGAGAGCACCACACCACCGGTCGCCCAAAGGCATTATTGG
>JBBIUE010000083.1:17951-20799 GCA_037440405.1 Pirellula sp.
ATCGATTTCTTCAAAACCTGCTTTGGAGAGTTTTGCGAGGATGAGGTCTCCGTTCTCAGTGAATAAAATGAAGCGATCTTGATTTCTCACGAAGAATGCTGAACCACTGGATACGGCTCGTCTTCCCAACATGTTTGGTGTCTGCCAAAGCCGTTCGCCCGTCTCGAAATTGCAGGCCATCATTTCGCCGTTTTGATCCATGCCTACCAAACAACCGTCGACGAGCATTGGTTGAACATTGACGGGTGAAATCGCGTGGCGATCCTTGTCGCGCCAGACTGTCCGAACTTGATTCGCTTCAGGCCCCATTTCGACCAGCAGATTTCGATTGTTGAATCCGCCAAGGAAGATATATTTGCCGTTGAACACAGGAGACATAATGATGGAGCCGTTGTTCGCCTCGTATGGTACGGACCATATCAATCTGCCTGTTTCAGGTTCAACAGAACTCAATGATTCCGGATTTGCCAACAGGAGCTGTCTCTTTCCATGGAACTCGATCATGGTTGGTGGTGAGTAGCCAGGTTCCGTTGCGTTGATCGCTTTCCAAATCTCTTTGCCAGTCTTTTTATCGAAAGCCACGGATTGCGAGCCTTTCCCGCCGACCACACAAACCAGCCGCGGGCCGTCGATCAGCGGGTGGGCAGAAAATCCCCATAACGGCGCTGGCGTGCTGTATTCCTCTTTCAGGTCTTTCTGCCATCGAATCGAACCAGAATCACATTCGAAGCAAATGAGCTGTCCTTCCGCCCCAACAGTATACACCGAGCCCTCGTCAATCACCGGCGTGCATCGTGGACCGGCTGGGTAGGAAATCGTGTAAGTAACAGGATAGCTGTGCTCCCAAAGAATCTTGCCATCTGCCTCATTCAGGCAAAGGACTCGCTCGGTTCCAGCAATAGCCGCCCGCCCAAAGTTGTCGACTTTCGCATCATCGTTCGTTGCGAAGTCAGTGACATACACCCGTCCATTTGCAACGGCTGGGCCGGAATACCCTCCTGCGATCGAAGTTGTCCATCGTGGTTTCAAACCTTCTGTTGGAAATCGCTCGATGATCTGCTCTGCATTCCAGACGTTATCGCGATTTGGCCCCATCCACTGCGGCCAATCTTCGAAAGCGAGCAACATTTCTGTGCTGACACACAGAGCCACGGTCAAAGCGACCGAAACCAATACCCAAGAACGATCTCGACCTAACTTATTTGATGGGAATGGATCGATTTTCAACATACAAGACTTTGCTAGATTTCGTTTGCTGAGGGAACAACGTATGGTTCGCGATATTCGCGGGTAAGCATTTGATTGGCGGAATCCGAATCGCGGAACGATTCGCTCGGAGGGTCGAACTCGAGTTGAGGTCCGAGATGAATCTTCACATCGTCGGAGTGAATCGCATTTGCTGCAAGATGTTCCAGCATTCGGGACAGAGTTTCTTCAAAGTTTTCAGGACCTTTAGTGTGATTCAGATGGTCGAAGACTTCGTTGACATGAACGTGTTCACCTAGACGAAACGATACATTTCCAAGGTGGCAAAGGGCGCTGGAAAGATGACCTTGTTCAACGTCCGCATGGAGCATTTCGTATTCCCGGCTTAATACGGCATCGATGAAGTTTTCGAAGTGCTGTACATCGCCACTTCCTTCGAACCGTCTGATCTCCGTGCCCTGGTCATCGAATGCAATGGCGTTGCCAGAACTGTTGATGCCGACATATCCATTGCTTCCCTCGACAAGCACACCCACGGCTTGGCCTTTGAACGGCTGTGTGGGAAGGCCGCGAACTTCGAAAACGATTTGCTGTTGACCGAAGTCGTGGACGACCACCTGGGTGTTTGCGGTTTCGCCAGCATCTTCATAGCCGAAGCGACCGCCGAAGGAGAGTACGCGATCGCCCAGTCTTTGTTGCCCCAAGGCCCATCGGCAAACGTCCATTTGATGAATACCTTGATTGCCGAGGTCTCCGTTGCCATAGGGCCACTGCCAATGCCAGTCGTAGTGGAAATTGGGGCGTGTTAGAGGGGCCCAAGGCGCAGGGCCGAGCCAAAGATCGTAATCGACGTTCTTTGGCACCTCATAATTTCCCCTCGGTCCAATCGAAGGACGGCGTTTGTAGCACAATCCTCGAGCCAGTCTCACATCGCCAATTCCGCCATCGTGTATGAATTGAATCGCCGTTCGCGCACCCATTGCGGAGCGAGATTGCGTTCCCGTTTGAACGATACGTCCATATTTTCGTGCCGCCTGAACCAGCCTTCTGCCTTCGAAGACATTGTGACTGACTGGTTTTTCAACGTAGACGTCCTTGCCGGCCTGCACGGCCCAAATCGCTGCTAGCGAATGCCAATGATTGGGAGTCGCAATGGTGACGATATCGATCGTTTGATCTTCAAATAACTTGCGCAAGTCCCTGACGAATGACGGGCGGCGTCCTCCTTGTTTTTCTGCAACAGCTTCGACTTTCTTGTTTCCGACGCTCTCGTCGCAATCGCAAACATGGGTCACCTGCGTTCGATTGTTGGACGCGAAGAAATCCAAATGAGAATCGCCGCGTCCATTAACGCCAATGACCGCAACGGACAATCGTTCGTTGGGGCCAACGGAATGGTCGAGACATCCACGAGCGAACATTCCTCGAGAAGAGTGAGTTGCCAAGGCGGCAACGGAAGCCAGCATGCTCTCCCTCAGAGCTTCACGACGTGAGAAATTGCGCATGGCAGCGATTTTCGTTCTAAAGTTTCGGAATTTCTCGTCGGGGCGGCGGAGTGATCATTCGAGCTTGATCATCGACACCCGGCGGAGGAGGCGGGGGAGGCGGGGGAGGGTTATTCGAAGGCGGCGGAGGAGGGGTC
>JBBIUE010000084.1:0-20538 GCA_037440405.1 Pirellula sp.
GCCATCCATGCAAAACTAGCTGCGTAGCAGGCGCACCAGAGAGATTACACCCTCACTGACTCATGCTGTGGTACGACTCCGCGTGCGGAATTAACGAGGCCATCGACGAAGAATCCAATACAAAGGGGCAATCGAACGTGACAGGAATTGTTTCCATGCCGACTTGACTGATCCAGTGGACGGCGATCGTCGTCGAGGAACGAATCAAGCACTACGAGTTGAAGTACGATTACCGTTGCGCTGAGTGCGAGTACGACTTTCCTGAAGAACAATGGAATCAGATTATCTTGAACATCGTGAGTTAAATTCGGGGGAGGCCTCCTTCTAAGCTTGAATCGTAACCGTTCACGACTCACGCGCGGGCCGCCGCAATTCTGGCGGTTGGAACGGATATGTTTCGCCAAGTTGTAATTCGCCAAAATTGCTCTGGCCCTGCGGTTAAACGAAGAGCCTGATTCCATTCGTGAACGCTTGCCTTGACTCGAATCGGCATCTCCAGGCGTTCGGTAGAAGCGGAATGCGGTTCGAGCATTATGGATACGAGGAGTCGTATCGGCGTTCGAGGTAGAGCTTTAGGCCTTTCAGAGAATGGTAAAGGCCACCGCAGTCGAGATCCGCTTTCGAGCTGGCTTGGAGAAGTCTGCACAGCCGGACGGCCGCCCGTTCGACCCAAGGCTCTGATAATTGGTCGCGAGGCAATGCGAACGCAATGACCTCGAAGAGATGCCCCGTCGAATTGATTGCTGCTCCAAGTTCCTTCGTTTGCCCGGGGCGCAAGAAAAAGTTGCAAGAGAAGCTGCCATCGGCATTCTGCGTTGTTCGGATGTACTCGATGGCTTCCCGAAGCTTGCGGTCTGCAAGTTCCCAACCGCCATACATCGGTTTTCCCAATCGGCGGTGCATGTCGAGTGCTCTAGCCAATCCCATCAACCGATGCGAGCCGCCGCAGGGACTGGTCGTCAGATCCTGTTGGGCTTCAAATTCGACGAGGGTCTCCATCGACCATGAGTGGCCGTCGCTGGCGGTCCAGGTTTCCTCGTCAGGAAAATAAATCGATAAGGCAGCTAAGGTCCAACTGTATTCTCGGGTTGGATTGTTGCAGACGTCCCATTGCGCTTGTCGCGCCCAATCCTCCATCGTGAAAATCTTGTCTCCGACGATGACGGTCCTTGATTTGGGAATTCCCGCTTGAGCAAGGTATCCCAGCCACTGGTCCACATGCCCTTGGCCGATGTAGCTGCCGGGTTCCAGTCGGGCCTTCATACCTTGGCGGCCGGTGATGGGGAGTTGGTCCCCTTCCAGCAGTTCCCAGCCTTGCATTTCGTGACCGCCGAGCAAGCGTTGAAGGACGGGCAGCGGCAAACCGTTTTTCGAGGCAGTCAGTTCCTCGCCATAAGCCAACGCACCGTGCATCAACTGCCAGGCAGCATTCACTTCGAAGGACAGCTCTCTCTGCTCGAGATTGGACATGATGACCTGGCGGATCATCGTCGCAACATCTTCCGAACCACTACTGATTGCAGCATTTCCCGCAACTTGGCTTTGGGGTACAGTAGTACGGATGACTGGGTCCGGTTGGGGCGTACAGGATGTTCCCAGCATTAGCATCAAGGCCAAGAAGCACCATCGACCGTTTCCGGTACGGAATCGGCCGGTTCGGGTGACCGATGAATCTTGGCACGCGAATTGCTGTAGTGGATATGCGTGATGTAGATTTGACATGTTGAAGTTCGTTTGCAATTAGATTTCGGGGTTTTCGCAATGCCAATGGTCTTCGATTTCACCTTGCTGCTGTTCATTGCCCCAGCTCTCCTGCTGGGTATGTTCGCTCAGTTCTGGTTGAGCTCCGCCTATCGAAGCATGAGTCAGGTGGCTGCCAGGATGACGGGTTTCGAAGCTGCGCGTCGTATTCTCGAGCAGAACGGACTCCATGACGTGAGAATCGAGCCGATTGCCGGCCATCTCACCGACCATTATGATCCGCGCGACAAGGTTTTGCGATTAAGCCATGATGTATTTTCTGGTTCGTCGATGGTCAGCGTTGGTGTCGCGGCTCACGAAGCTGGGCACGCGATTCAGGATGCTCGACGCTATGCGCCCCTTGTGATTCGAAATCTGGCCGTGCCAGCGGCTAATTTTGGAAGCAGCATTGGAACGATCCTGCTCATGATTGGAATGGCGATGGTGTTCTCGGCGATGGCTCCGATCGGAAAGTGGGTGTTCCTAGCGGGCATTGTTTTTTTCGGGGCGACGGTTGTCTTCCAGCTCGTCAATTTGCCAGTCGAGTTCGATGCTAGTTCGCGGGCAAAGAACGAGCTCGTGCGGCTGGGGATTGTCAGCGGTCCTGAGTTGCCTTACGTCTCAAAGGTGTTGAACGCAGCCGCGTTAACGTACGTCGCAGCAACCTTGCAGGCGGTCCTGACGCTCACCTACTACATTTTTCGGTTCCTCCAGGCTACCCGCAGAGACTGAACCGGCACCTTGGACGCGGGCGACAGGCGTCCGTTTGACTTGAGCAAGTGGCGCGAGCTGTTGCATCAAACGGACGTAATGGCCTGCTTTCCTTGCTGAGCAGGCTGTTGAAGTACTTAGCTGGAATGCGGTCGGGTCCGGCTGATCAAATTAACAGCCTGAGACGCTGCGGATTGCTTTTGTCGCTCGTGTCTGTAAGCCCGATGCCCGCTTTGGTCGGGATTAGTTGTTGAGCTTAGACGGCTAAAATTTCTTAGTGAAACATTGCACAGACCGGACGAACAATGCATTTTTGAACTGCGGGTTGCCGGTCGCACCAAGGCTGATTCTGCCCTTTGACAGGGCTGCATTGCCGTCAATTTGGGCAATACAAGTGCCTTAGCGAATTCGATTTCCTGAAAATTTCGTTCAGTTCGAGGATGAGAGCGAAAGCAAAGTCAACGCATTCGCTGCATCTTTCCCATTTGCACAATCATTCTCAGGCGGAATGCGATGAAAAGGACTCCGAAGTGGCTTGAAGTCCGCCGAAGTTCACTCTGCATTGAAAAATTCCAGGCAAAATTCTGCTAGCTTTCCCGATTTCACTTGAACTGGGCGACGCCAAACGGTTGCGAGTTGGGATTGATCGCCTATACTCGCACCAGCGATTCCTGATGGGGATAGGTGCCGTTTTTGAACTTCCTTTCAATTTCCTGGAGTGGATGGAAAGTTTTGAAGGCCGCAGTTCGTCCTCAAAGGTGCAGCATTGCCGGTCTAAGTTACCCAGTAGGAAACGTCAGCTTGTTGAGCATCTCTTCGCTAATCGTTTTTCTCGGATTCAAGGACTCGGATGGAGGATGCGGACTCGAATTGATCGTTGGCTGTCGTGGATGGCTTGCGCCCATGCCGAGAACCGCTGGACTGTTTCACAATCGTTTAAGGAGGGCAAGATGACTCAATTGGCCATCTTGATGGTGTTGACAGCAGGCTCGGTGTTGTTTGGGGAACCGAAAGGAGCTCCGGCAGATGCCAAGCTTTCTTATGAAGAGGCATATGTAAAAGCACAAAAGGAAAACAAGCCGCTCATTGTTTTGGTGGGAGCCGACTGGTGTGCTGCCTGCAAAAAGATGAAGGCACTCACGATCGATCCGATGAAGGAATCTGGTGAATTCGAAAACGTGATCTTTACGTTCCTCGACCGGGACGAGCAATCGGACATCTGCGAGCAGGTCATGGATGGCGACACGCTTCCGCAAATCATCGTCTTCTCGAAGGCCACTGGTAGTTGGCGACGACACTCGCTGACAGGCATCCAGTCAGAGAATCGGGTGAAGGACTTGATCCTCCGAGCGACGGCCAAACCGTTGGCTTCGGATCGGCTGATTCGTTAATGCGAGCGGCAGAGTGAATTTGTCCGGGCAGCTTGCGCTGCGCCGCTCGTATCGTTTGCGGTCGCGCGAGCTCTCCGGTTCCTCTGCTCAAACATTACCTTGGATCGGATTTGCATGGCTTGGATTCCTGGGGACGAGCCGCGTACACGCTCTCACGTTTATCAGTGATTTCTCAGCCGCCATTCATCCAACCTGCATTTCTCACTGACCGGCACCGGTCCGAACCGTCTGATTTCTCATTTCGAAACGTGGGTGACGGAAGTACCGTGTGATACCTCACTTACGTTTTGGATTGCGAAAAATGCGGAGGGAACCCTGTTCGGCGAGCGCTGAGAAAGATTTCAGAGGTTTCAGCTAAAATCTGCAAGAAACCCGGTGTTTCCCGACTTGGCGAGATCCGTTGGAACAGGGATACTCTCCACCGGAGTTGGGTTTTGTCGAGCGCAAAGCCCAGTTGCTGTGGAAATACAGTTTCGAATGTTTTACGACCAAAGATTTTCTAAGCCATGGCTTTTCCTGCCGGATTCGAGCATTTTGTTCGCGAGAACGAACCCCTAGCGGACTTCACTTGGCTTCAGATTGGAGGCTCGGCGAAGTACTTTTGTGAACCGACCAGTTTGGACGATCTAAAACGCGTCGTCGAGGCATGCAACCGCGAGCAAATTTTGCTCAGGGTCCTTGGGGGTGGTTCGAACTTGCTGATTTCAGAAGAAGGGGTGGACGGAGCCGTCATTTCCCTCGACGCACCGGCTTTTTCCAGCATTCAAGTCGATGGTCACCGAGTGACGGCGGGAGGAGGGGCGCGGCTGTCTCATTTGGTTTCCATATCGGTTGGGGCCGGCTTGATGGGGCTGGAAAGTCTGGTTGGCATCCCTGGTACGGTTGGCGGAGCGTTGCGCGGAAATGCTGGCAGCAGCGATGCTGATATTGGAGATCGAGTCGAATCGGTTCATCTCATGGACCACTCCGGCAATATGGTCACGAAATCGAAGACGGATCTGACCTTTTCGCACGGGTCGAGCAGCATCAGCGAACCTTTTATTCTCTCCGCGACTTTTGCTCTGGAGCCTGCGGATGTTCGATCACTGACCCAACGGATGCAAAAACTCTGGATTCTAAAGCGAGCCAGCCAGCCTGGAGGCCACCCGCGTGCTGTCGCGCCGTTCAACGAGCCGGACGCCAATTCTGTCGCAACGTTGATCGAAATGGCGGGCCTACGAGGGACAGCCGAAGGCTTAGCTCAATTCAGCATCGAACACCCGAACTTTTTGATTGCGATGCCCGGTGCCACCTCCCATCAAGTGCTAGCGTTGGTCGAGCGGGTTCGGGAAACTGTGTATCAGCGGTGCGGAGTGCAGTTGCAGTCGCGTCTAGCCATTTGGTAGAACGTGCGTTTGCGAGGGGCATGACGAGTTACGGGATCGAAGCGCGTCGACTCGTCTGTGCGACGGACTGCGGTGTCATTCCAGGGAAGGTAAGTTCAACGATGGGGCGATCGGTCGATTCGGATGCTGGCACTGCGAAGATGTCGCGTGTCGCACTGTTCACGATTCTTGCGCCTGCATTCCTGTTGATTTTTGGTTACGTTGCGTGGAGCCTTTGGGGGGCGAAGCATCTTCAGATCGACAACTTGGATGTTACGCCGCAACCGCCATGGATTCGAGCCGATGTTGTCCGCGAAGTCTTTGAGGGAAGCAATCTTTCCGACTTGACTACTCTGGATCATCAGGCCACTCCGATGGTCGCTCATGCGTTCGATTCTCACCCATGGGTACGCCGAGCCATTCGCGTCCAAAAACTGGCCGGGGGTAAGATCAAAGTTGATGTCGAATATCGAGAACCGATCGCGATGGTTTTCTACGACAAAGGGCAAGGAGACTCCAACCAAGCAAATCCGCAATTGCAGTTCCTCCCAGTGGACCAGGATGGTGTGCTCCTTCCTTCGGCGGACTTCACTCCGGACCAAGTGCTCGATTTTCTGATCATCTATGCTCCGGGTGCAGCCCCCATGGGATTGGTTGGACATGAATTTGGCGATGTTCGGATTCACGAGTCCGTGAAGCTGTGCAAACTGCTCGCCCCGCTGCGGCGGGAACTCCGGCTCGAACGGATTTACGTCGACGATGATCCTCGGAATCCTCGCCAAGGAAATTGGCTTTTTGAGATCGGTGCCACTGGCCGTGGAACAACACCGGGGCGCCGCTTCGTCTGGGGACATGCCCCCGGGAAGGAAACCCGCGGGGAACCAAGTGCTGACCGAAAATTGGCAAGATTGATCGACGAAGTCCACCATTCCCATCAAGCCAATAGCTCGGAGCTATCGACGGTCTTCCTCAACACGCCGGAATCGAAGCCGGTGTCTTTTGGACCTTAGTTGTCATGGAAATCGGTATGCTTCCCTACTCCATCTGCAACCACGTGAGACCCATCCGGTGCAACGCGTCGTTGGTATCCATCTGTATGGCGTCCGTTTGTATGGCCATAACCTCGATGGTTGCCGCGTTACCGGCTCAAACCGAATCCGCCTGGCCATTTCAAAAGAGAGTGGATACGTTTCATTTTCACAGCGATCGACCGATCGATTCGCTCTCCGAGATCGAAACGGAGTTTGCGGATCTTTCGAAACAGATACGCCACCGATTGGGAATTGAAAACGCGAAGGAACTCGTTCACGTGGTCGTGATCGACTCCGAGGAGCATTTTCGCAAATATGTGCGGCACTACTTTCCGAAAGCTCCCGAACGGAGAGCTTTGTTCGTCAAGGATCGCGGACCAGGAATTTTATTCGCCTATCGCAATCCCGAAATGCTGGTCGATCTGCGGCACGAGTGTACCCATGCGATCGTCCAAGCCGTGTTACCAGAGATTCCGTTATGGCTGGACGAAGGAATCGCCGAATACTTTGAAACACCTCTGTCCGTTTCCACGACTCATCCGGCGCATCAAGCTTCGATGGTCTGGCACACGCGGCTGGGCTATGTCCCGAATCTGCAAAAACTTGAGCAAATCCGCGATGTTGCCGCCATGACTGCCAACGATTATCGAGACGCCTGGTCATGGGTCGAGTTCCTCCTCGGTGAGTCCGAAGAGTCCGCAGCGACGCTCTATGATTTCTTGAAGGACGTCGAGCTCAAACGAACGACCGGCTTTCTTTCCCACCGAATGGAACGTACTCTTCCCAACTGGCGGGATCGCTTCATCAATTACTTCCAAGACCGCACTCGGATCGCAGATGCAAGAACTCCTTGATAGCAATTTGGCCGAAAATCCAGAGCATTTCAACTTCAGATGGTTTTGATGTCGTTTTGGAAAGACCGAAGTTCCAAATCGCTATGCCAGGGGGCGGATGCCCGATGCACACAGTATCGGTGTGATCGCCCGTCAACTCACATTGCTCGAACATGATAGCCGCAACGGTCCATCATTTGAACAAGGCGAATTAGGAGCGAGCTGTTGCCGTCGACTCCTCATCGGACAAGGAGTGCAGGCCTAGAGTGTCCTCGACGGATTGGGCGGCGACAACAAGATATCCGAGGCAGCGACCTCGGAGCGCATAAAACGCATCAAGAAATTTACTTGCGGTCTCCGCGACATCTCCCAAGTTCTCGTGAATGATTAGCTCAGGAACGAGGAACGCACCCATGCTCAAATCTGTCGTTGCATGGTCGAACGGATAGAGATAGTCCTTCCCGCGTCGGCGGATTTCCTGCATTGAATTGACCAGATTCTTGCTGTGCCAGAATGCTTCTCGAATCAACGGGTCGTTGTCTCCTGACTGCTTCTGCAACTGCTGCAGGAACATGATGAAATACTCGAACTTTTGAGAGAATTCGAGGACAGTGGTAAGCTCACTGTCAAGCCATTCGAGCGAACGCAGGATGCGACCAACCTGCTTCTCCATTTCATCGCTCTTTTCGATTTTGGATGCAATGGTTGGAAATTTGAGCATATTGCACGCAATGTAAAGCCGGGTGGTCATGGCTCTCACAAATAGGTTTGCTTTTTCTTCGTTCGGATCTTCGAGCAGTCCCGACCTATCCAGCGGTGCGATCTGGAACATGGCCGGGTCCATCTTGCTCATGCATTTCTTGAGAGCTTCAAATTGGAGCTGGCGTTGATGTTTCAAGTCCGACCACTCTTTGGTTCCCTGAATGGTTAGATAGTGTGGTTTCGACGTTACCAAAACGCTGCGCGATTGCTTAAGCAAAGCAACGTGCTCTTCCAGAGTTTCTGTCGTGGAAAGTGAATAGCCTGGCAAAGGAAACGTGCGGTTGGGTGCGATGGTTCCCAAGAAAAATTGCGAAAGCAATTCCCAACCTCGATCCAAGATAGAATCTTCTTCGAGCACCGATTGAGCAGTCACTCGCTTGAGATTCGTTGCTTGGAATCCGAGGGCCGCTTTGTAGAAATCTTCCGTAACACCAACACAGATGGCATCGAAATTGCGAAACAAGGCTGTGGCAGGCAGATCGCTGCGAAATCGACCCAACTCAGGGAAATTGGCGACAGCTGCCACGCGGTCGCGGTCGCACGGATGAGATTGATACCACACCGACTTCTCGGTCGCGTATATTTCCTCGATTTTTTTATGGACTTCCGGCGGAAGATTGTTCGAGTGGGCACGCGAGAGCACCGCAAAGTTGTCAATGCGTTTCCCTTCCTGCATGATTCTGCCGAGCGTTTCCAAGGCTCTGCTGTACCCCACTCCGAGAATTCTCAACTTGCGGCTGGTCGCCTCAAAACTTTTTCGACCAACCATCGAGGCCTCGTACCGATCCGCATCATACTCCATGAGCTTCAGAATGTAGCCGGTCAGCGCATAACCCGCCATCAAGAATACCCAAAGCAAGCGACGCGAGAGCCAGATCGCTCCGCGCGCGAGATACAGTATCCAAGAAATCCGAAAATCCATGTTTTGCGATAATGCTTCCAGTCGATAGTCCCAGTGGTCTCGCTCATAGACAGCGCGGTGCAGCCATTGACTCACGCCGCGAAGCATCGAAGCCAATCGCATTCCAGCGCCTTGGCTGAAATGACCGAACTCGTGAGCCAAGACGCCGGTAAATTCCTGCAAACTCAGCCCCTGCACCAACGGCATGCCGATGGTCAGCACCAGATCGTTACCTCGCAGCATGCTCCAAAAGCCGTTTCGAAAACTGGCACTCGCATTGACCTCGTTGACGACGTCGATTCGCTTTGGCATGGGCGCTTGAACCTCTTCGCAGATTTTTGCCACCTGAGCAAATAGGAGAGGCTCTCCCTGTGGAGTCAGGCTTCGCCTCGCGCCATCGCGACTCGATCGGGCGAAAAATGGTTTCAGCAAGAACAAAATGACGATCGAGCCGACGACGATCGGAGCCATGTAGATAAGAAATCGCCCAACATACGATCGTGCGCCAGGACCTGATGGCTGGAGGATGAACGTGTTCTCCGTCGCATGAACATAGATGAGATATCCAAGGAGTCCCACGCTGCTCAGATACAGGACAGGCATGAGCGACATAAAGACGGTCGCGATGAACAATCACAGTCGATAGGAGAAGGCGGTTTGCGGTTTCACAAACTCTCCGCAGAAACTCTGCATCAAAAGCAACTGCTTCGCATCGTCGCTGAGCTGTTCCCAGGTTGAGCCACTCGAGCTGAACGCGGCATTTGCAATCGACTTATCAGTCCGGTCCGAAAGCTTTGCTGGCAGCGAACCGGCATTCGCTGCTTGTCTCGTGGTTGAGACTTGGCTCTCCCCTTTGTTTTGCGATTGCGAGAGACGGAACGTTTCGGCCTCCGCCGCTTCCGTCGGCGCGGGAACTGCACCGTCGTGCCTCTGGGTAGCTCTTTCGATGGACATGGTGAAGGTTGCATTGCAACGCTTGCAACGCACTCGCTTCCCCTCATATTCTGAAAGGTACTTGTAGCGACATTGACATTGTTGGCAGAAAATAAACATGATGCACTGACTCGAACAAACAAGAACAAGTCTGAAAAGTCGGATTCTGTCCGGTGACGTTTGGCCCAACGAAACAAGCTTTGTTAATGGCCATAGTATAGAATAAACTAGCAATCTTTTCGCGTCTCTTGGAATAAATCCGGGAGTTCACAAACGGGGAATGCCATCCGCATCGTCGATGCAAGTCCAAAGTTCCATAAAGCGGAGGGCCCATCTCGCAAGCACCAAGTTGCCCAATGTTGTCGAATCTCCTGAATGTTAGTCTTATTGCGTAACCCGCACTGTGAGTCGTGAAAAACTGCTCCTGCTTTGGCTGTTGCTCGCACTTTTCGATGTTGAATATGTTCAGCAGTCGGCAGCGTAAGCAAGGGTTAAGTTCCTCTGGTTTCCGCCCTCGTTCATGCTAGGGGCAAAGGCTATTCAAGGCAAAACAGGGATCGTAGCGTTAATTTTGGCGTTTATGATCTGGTCGTGCTGCACCCATGAATGCATGCGAAAGCAAGTTCGTCGGTCCAGGTTGGGACGGATCGGCTACAAACAGACTTGACCTCGCTTCACGAAGAATCTAGTTTCCAGCTGCAACACGGGGCGGCAGGATTGCTATCCAGTTGGTTGGGCACCTCAGGATCACCAAAGTCTAAGTGTTTAAGTGAGTTCGAAGATGAAGAAGCTGATTGGAATTGCGTTGGGAATTCTTCTGGTCGCAGCGGTGGGATGCTCCAAATCATCAGACGGTGCGGTAGCATCAGGGAGTTCGACCATCGTTCAATCGAATACCGTTCCACTGGCCGAGCAATTGAACGCGGCTCCGTCGAATCAGCCCACGATGTCTCCGCCGGCGGAGATCGTCGCGCAATTTCTCGATAGTTTGCGACGTGGTGATGAAGTGCTGACAGCACAACTCATGACCACCGCAGCGCGAGCCGAAGTGGCAAGGCACAACCTTGCCGTTTCCCCGCCCGGGAGTCCGCAGGCTTCCTTTCAAATTGGAGAAACGCGAGAGATCGAAGCAGGACGCGCCCTCGTCGAAAGTGTTTGGACGGAACCTTCGAATGGAACCGATCCGGTGATGCGAACCGAGGTTCTCTTCGATGTACGACTGGAGCAGCATGGTTGGCGTTTGGCAGGAATGGTGATCGACATGGGGGCTGAACAGGAACCCATCATCGTCGATTTCGAAAATCTGTCTGGGCTGCTTGACCCCGAAAATCAAGTGGACACTTCGCGGATGGCGAATACTGCAAATGAAAACGACACCAATGTCGATGCCGAGAGTGGACTGCGAGGGGATTCCGGCACGAATCCAAAATTGGCTTCTCCTTTATCGTCCGAAGGCTCAGGTTTACGACGTTGATCTTCATTAGGAATCGGAATCCATGGTTGCTCGGAGCCTTTGCGTCCTATTAGGAATATGCCTCCTGATCCCCCTCGGCAGCGATCGTGCTGGGGCTCAGGAACCCTTGAGCGCAAACAGCGCGGAACGACTGACGCAACTAAATTTGGTCGACTTAGAGGCCCAACTGGTAAGTGGCCTGCGGCTCACAAATGCGCAGCAGAAACAATATATTGCCGCTGTCCTCAATGCCGTGCGACAACAAAAGCTCCCACGTTCGATGGTCAACGTCGTCTACGTGTGGTCGCTTCGCCGCAATGATCGCTATCCTTTCCCCTACTTTCGAATCGCCATGAATACCCTTGCCGCTCGTCGTGGAGTAACGTTGCCGTAGCGGCTGTTCTATCCCATCGCAATCACGTTCCATGACTCCCGACGTTGGATCGCGGAGCTTTCGTCATGAATGCTGCGTTTGGAAAGCGTTAGCGCCGCATTGCTTTGGCATTTGGTTGGTTCGCCGGCATCCGGTCGCGAATGAATTTCGGTGCAGACCGAACACTCCCAAATTCTCCAGCTGCCGTTCGGATTAGGACGTTGGAATAACCAAGCTCGCCCGCTGTTCTGCAACGCCGATGCGAGCAATGGTACCGCTGTTGAATTCCAAAAAATCTTGCTCGACACCGTCGGAGAAGATGACGCCCGAATCGGGCATGAGACTTTCCAAAACGAGTTCCTTTCCCTCTTCGATTGTTCCAGCAACTAGGCTCGCTTGCGATTGTTTGCTTGCGAAAGGCTCTCGCACTACCCAAGCCAGTCGGCGGTCCTCCCAGCGTAGCTGGACGTTTTCGCCTGCCTCGCCGCCGGTCCAAGACGCAACGCCGCGAAACATGTTGAAGATGCTCGACAGCCAACCGGTTGAACCTGCCCCCGTAGCGACGATCATCCCACTTGAAGACTGAGCTTCGGATAGCCCATCAACCTGAAGCGTGTAGCGAGCCGACACGTGGGTTCTTCGACCGATGAAAAGGTCATTAAAGCCGAGAAGCGACTGATTGTCGTTCAACGTTGCTTGGGCAAGGGTGATGGAGCGCCGTGGAGCTGCATCTTTGAGCGTTGCCTGCAAAACTCGGCGGACCTGGAAGGATTGGAAGGGGACGAGGATACCATCATATCGTGAAGGATCGGGGTTGACTCCGATGATCGGAAGACCACCGGTATACTTGGCCGTATTGGCAACCAGACCGTCAGGGCCCAACACCACGACGGCGACGACATTCCGAAAGTCGAAGTTTGACAAATAGCGTCGTTCGACGACGGTTACCGGATGCCCGCAATCGATTTCCTGGCGAACCATTGCCAATTGGTTGCGGTAGATCTGGTCTTCCGATTCGTACTGAGTGAATTCGGCCTCGGTTAACGTCGAAGTTGTGCTGGACGTATCAGCGGTTGGAAACTGCGACCGAGCAACCTGAAGCGCCTGGTTGATGCGAAATTTTGCAGCTCCTTTCGTTCCCCATCGGGACAGCAGTCCTTGCAATCGCGTTGGCGTCGTGACGAGAGCAATCGATGGTTGGTTCATGCGTATGCTACCCGTCGTTGCTTTGGTCGTCGACCAAACTGCGGAGCAAATCGGGAGTGATATCGAGACGTCCGATTCGGCGAGCATTTTCGGCCAATTGCTCGAACGCGATCGCGATAATCGTTCTGGCATCTCCGCCTCCGGATGCGGCCAGCAGGGTTTTCCAATCGCTTCCCTGCATCGCTTCTAATGTCGCCTTGAGGGTGGAGACTTGGACGTCCGCTAATTTTCGTTGGTTCGCGACCTGTTGGTCAACAAGTTGGGCGCGCTGTCCCTCAATAGCGATGTCGGCCTGCATCTGAGTTTCACGGACCTTTCGACGTTGTTCTTCAATCGACCGCTCTGTCTGCAACTCGTTCTCTTTGATGCGTCGTTCGAGATCGATCGCGATATTGCGACGCTCGAACATCGCCTCGTCGGCTTTTACCAAAAGCTTCTCGCGGGCTTCCGCTTGCATGGCCTTCGCCATCTCAGGAGTAGCTTTGATGGATGTCAGCGATAGATTCAGGACCTCAACTCCCAGCGTCTTGGTCACGTTGGATTCGTTGAGAGAAGAAGTCAACGCGGTGTTCAGTTCCGGTGCTCGCTCGAGAATCTCCTCCAGCGTGTACATCTTGGCAAAGTCGCGCGAGCGGACCTGAGCAACTTGAATGAGTCGCTCCTGCAACTTGTCCGGATCGTCCGAAGTATACCTGCCGCGCGCATCAACCGAGTAATTGAGGATCCGGCTCAACTTCTCCGGTTCGGCAACTCGATAGGTAAGCTGCCCCTGGACCGTTACGTCCTGAAAATCTTTGGTCGGGTTTTCAAAAACAAACGGAATATCCACGCTGGCTTGATTGATCTGCACGAGCGTCGAGGTGGGGGCAAAGTAGAACAAGCTCAACCCACTCCCCTGCGCGACCGCTTTGCCATTCTTGTAGAGAATCGTAAATGTTGTGGGTGGAGTTTTTAGGAAGCGAAGTCCAAGCATGGTTAGAATCCGTCGTAATGTATCCGGAAATGTTGTGCAGAGTCTGGATGACGACAATGAACGCCGACCAGGAGGTCACTGCGGAGTCACCGTGAGTTAGTTTAATTCGAATTCCTAGCCGATACATGCTTGGTGACGGAATTGAAATCCAGCAAGTTTGGCTCAAATGGATAATCGCGGGTGCCTTGAGAGTCTGCAAATCGCGAAACTTTGCACTATGATAGGTGTTTCTTCGAATGGAATTCCATTCCAACGAGCCCCAGTTCTCTAGCGAACCTGCCCAAAAAACATGCTTTCTACCCGAATCTGGATCGCCATGTTGGCGTTCGTCAGTTCTTATTTTTGTGGCGCTTGGCTTATGGGCAGCGAAGGGGAAATTTCCCGTGAAGACATTTTGAAGATTGTTTCGACAAACTGTTTTGACTGTCACGGGCATGGGGCTAGTGAAGGCAACATTCGCCTGGATGATGAAACGTTGTTCAGCAAGGCATCCGAGCACTCGAAGGTGTGGTGGCAGGTGCTGAAGAATGTTCGAGCCCGCATCATGCCCCCTGCATCGGAATCACGGCTGACCGACGATGAAATCGCTCGGCTTGGAAGCTGGATCAAGACGTCGGCTTTTGGTATCGTTCCGGAGAATCCCGATCCGGGACGCCCCGTTATTCGGCGCCTCAATCGCAGCGAATATGCGAATACGGTGCGAGACTTGATGGGTATTCCCTTCGACGCTGAATTGCTTTTTCCTCCCGATGACTCGGGGCATGGATTCGACAATATGGCAGATGCCATGACATTCTCGCCGATGCTCTTGGAGAAACACCTACAAGCCGCACAGATGATCGTCGCACAGGCGGTCCCAACGCAGACCTGGGTGATGCCTTGGCAGCGAATTCAAGGATGGGATGTCACATCCGAAGATGGTCAAGTCCGAGGCAGCCACCTTGACGGAAAGAAGTTCGCCAAAATCTCGAAGTCGATACGAGTCGACGAGCCAGGTCAGTATCGCGTCCAAGTCCATATGCGTCTCCACGGTTCGTTTGAATTTGATCCCGCTCGTTACAACTTGAAGTTCCTCATCGGTGACGAGGTTGTGCAAACGGAGGAACTTGGCTGGGACGAGAACAAGCCCATACGATGGGAACACACTGTGTCCTGGGAACCGGGGGAATATCGCCTAGCATTGGAGCTTGAACCCATCGAAGCAACGCATTACCGCGATCCTGCGGAATATGGCAACACGATGGACCCGACCTTTGTTCGTTTCGAGCTAGCATCGATATTGCTTGAAGGTCCTCTTGATTCACCACGACGCGTTCATCCCGATAACTATGGACGCTTCTTTCCTGCGAATGAACCCCCAAGCGAACCGGTTGAACGTCGACGATATGCAGAAGAAGTCATTCGCAGGTTTGCGACTCGCGCGTATCGCGGGCGGGTTGACGCCAAGACCGTCGATCGAGCAGCGCGGATTGCGGAATCCGTTTACGCAGGGGGAAAGGAATCCTTTGAAGCTGGAATGGCTCGGGCCATGGTGGGCATCTTGGCTTCACCCCGATTTATCTTCCGCGCCGAGGCGATCGAAGCCAATGAACGCGATCTTCCTTACGGCCTCGTCGATGAGCTCACGTTGGCTTCGCGATTATCGTACTTCTTGTGGTCGACGATGCCGGACGAAACCCTCATGCAATCGGCTGAGCAAGGACGACTCAGACAGGAGCTGGATCAACAAATCAAACGAATGTTGGATGACCAGCGGGCCAATTCTTTCATTCGGAATTTTGTCGGCCAATGGCTGCGGACTCGCGATGTAACCCAGACCTCCATCGATATCCTTGCGGTGACAGGCAATCGCGAGGAGTTCGATTCGCTATTGGAGCGATTCCGTGGACGGTTTCGAAGGCGTTTCGGTGAGCCATTAACTCCGGAGGAAGAGCATGAGCGCAAACGATTTTTCGAGTTGCGTTCGATTACGGATCGCTTTGATGACGAACTCAAGCAGTCGATGCGGCGCGAAACCGAGATGTGCTTTGAGTCGATCGTTCGCCAGAATCGCAGTTTGCTTGAGATGCTTGATGCCGACTACACCTTTCTCAACGAAAAGTTGGCCAATCACTACGGCATATCTGGCATACAAGGCAAGGAGATGCGGAGAGTCGAATTGCCACCGGATAGTCCTCGGGGAGGCGTGTTAACGCATGCCTCCATGCTGCTGGTAACTTCGAATCCAACCCGAACTTCGCCGGTAAAGCGCGGTCTCTTTGTGCTTGACAACATCCTGGGAACACCAGCCCCCCCCGCACCGGGAAACGTTCCCGAATTGGAAGATTCGAGCAAGCGCTTCGAAGGACGCGAGCCAACCTTGCGAGAACTGCTTGCGGCTCATCGCGAGTCGAGCTTGTGTTCTTCTTGCCATGCTCGCATGGACCCGCTTGGATTGGCACTGGAGAACTTCAATGCTATCGGTGCTTGGCGCGAACAAGAGAAAGGACAAGCGATCGATCCCTCCGGAGTGCTTATTACCGGGGAGTCGTTCTCCGACGTTCGCGAATTAAAAAGGATCTTGCGGGAGGAGCACGCCGAGGACTTTTATCGCTGTGTTACTCAGAAGTTAATAACGTATGCCATGGGACGCGGGATCGAACCGGGAGATGAACATGCAGTTGATTTGATCGTTGAAGAACTGAAAGAGGATGGAGGGCGATTTCACACGCTTTTAGAAGGAATCGTTCATTCTGCTCCGTTTCAAAAGATGCGATCTCCCAACCGCTCAATGCAGATCGCCTCCAGCGAATAGCTCGACCGAGGATGACGTTCGCCAAATTTCGATGCCCTCGGTCGAGTCCGACGGTTGATGCGTTGAGTCGGACGGTTGAACCGCTAAAAACTTTGGTTTTACGTTATGGCTCGATCATGCCAGAAGCGATTACAATATCGCAAGGGATTCAGGAGTCGTACAAGACTTTTCGAATCCGGCCGCATTTGCCATGCTGTAGCGTTAGAACCTCAGACCACGGCAATAGCGGAAGTTCGTGTGCCTGGGCGAACGATCTCGAATGAAGAGGGAGGAAATGCTGATGTTGATACGAAGATTACAGTCCGATCCGATCAGTCGGCGACGCTTTTTACTGCGCGGTGCCGGACTTGCCATTGCAGTTCCAGCCTTCGAATCGATCAGCCGAGGTGCAATGATCGAAGGGACGACGGCAAATTTGGCCACGGCTTCGTCTGGTGCACCGCTTCGCATGGCTTTCATGTCCATTCCGAATGGCGTGCAGCAGGACCATTGGTTTCCAACCGAAAACTTCGAACTCAATGAAACGATGCGACCACTGGAAGGATTGAAGTCGCATTTTCAAGTTCTCGGCGGCTTGGACCATGTTCATGCAACACCTGGTCCCGACGGGGCCGGGGACCACGCCCGCGCGAATGCAACATTCTTGACGGGTGCCAGGGCTCGAAAGACGGCGGGAAGTGATATTCATGTTGGAATCTCCGTCGATCAAGTCGCCGCACAGGCGGTCGGACATCAGACGCGCTTACCCTCGCTCGAACTGACATCGGATATCGTGCGAAATTCGGGAAGCTGCGACTCAGGATACGCATGTGCCTATCAATACAATCTATCGTGGAGTTCTCCGACGACTCCCGTGACTCCCGAGCCCAATCCGCGATTGGCCTTCGAGCGGATGTTTGGTGCTGGTGATCCTTCTGAGCGTCGAGCCAATTTCGCGCAACGGCAGGCCACCGAGCGAAGCGTGTTGGACTTTATTCTCGAAGACGCACGCGATATGCAGCACGCGCTGAGCTCCTCCGACAATCGCAAATTTGAAGAATATTTGGAGGTGCTTCGCGGTGTTGAAAAGCGCATCCAATCCAACGAAAAAATGCACGAGATTCCCGAGATCGACGCGCCAACGCCACCCGGCATCTTGGCGGACTTTGGTGAATACATGGGATTGATGTACGACTTGATCGCTTTGGCTTTCCAGTCGGATACAACGCGGATCGCGACGTTGCTGCTTGCTTACGATGGTAGCAACCGCACCTTTCCGCAGATCGGGATTTCGGAAGGGCACCATTATCTAACGCATAATCAGAATGTTCCTCGGCTGGCGAAGAAAGTGGCGGAGATCGATCGCTTCTATGTGCAGTGCTTCAGAAACTTTCTCCAGAAATTGGAATCGATCGAAGATGTCGACGGGCAATCCTTGCTGCACAACTGCATGATCGTCTATGGAGGTGCGATCGCAGACGGCAATCGACATACCCACGCGAATCTGCCAGTCATTCTTGCCGGACACGCCGGCGGACAATGGCCAACCGGTCGCTTCCGTCAGTGCGGCAAAGTCCCCATGTCCAATCTCTTTGTTGAAATGCTCCATCGCTTTGGCGTTCCGGTCGAGCAGTTTGGAGATTCAACAGGTCGTTTGGACTTGAATTAGTGGTCTGTCATCTCCATTCCTCGAACTCGTTATCCAACAATGGCTCATCCAACATTCCGGCGAACATTTCTTGAGATCGTGGTATCCTCGCTCTTAGTAACGGCCTCTCTGGGCGGGCGCCCCTTGCTCGCTCAGCCCTCATCGCTTCGCGAGGCGGCTGCGGATCATTTCCTCATCGGCTTGGGCGTTTCTGATTCGATTTCGGAAATGGAGGAGTGCCATGGACTGCTGCAGCAGCAATTTCAAATCGTCACGCCAGAAAACTGCATGAAACCGGCTGGCCTGCGACCGACGGCAGACCGTTGGGACTTCGATTTGCCTGATCGGTTCGTCGAATTTGCCGTCGCCAATCAATTGCAAGTCGTAGGGCACTGTTTGATTTGGGCCAAGGATGACCGGACGCCTCCCTGGTTTTATCAGGACGGTGACGGACTGGCTTCTCGAGAGTTGATCTTGCAGCGCGTTCGAGACCACGTAACGACCATCGTCTCCCGATACCGAGGCCGAATTACGCAGTGGGACGTCGTCAATGAGGCGCTCGACGATGGCCCCAACCAACTACGGGATTCTGGCTGGAGTCGTGCGACCGATTACGAATTCATCGCCGAAGCTTTTCGAGCCGCGCATGAAGAGGATCCCCAAGCCCTGCTCATTTATAACGACTACAACAACGAAGCTCCCGCGAAACGAGAACGAATGATCGCTTTGCTCAAAAAGCTGCTCGCTGATCAGGTTCCCATTCACGCGGTCGGGTTACAAGGACATTACGAGATTGACGCGATTCCTTACGAAAATATCGACGCCACCATCCAGGCTATTCGCGACTTGGGTTTAAGGGTCGTCGTTTCGGAATTGGATATCGACATGATTCCCCGAGGGCGATGGTGGGCCGATGGTGGAAAATATCGGGAAGAGATGGCGATGCTCGACCCTTACGCCAATGGCTGCCCTGAAGATTTGCTCCGACGGCAGGCGGAGCAATATGCCAAGCTGTTCGCAATTTATAAAAAGCATGCCGAAGCCATTGAGCGCGTTTCGTTTTGGAACTTGCATGACGGACAAAGTTGGTTGAACTACTTTCCATGGAATCGCGTGAACTATCCGCTGCTGTTCGATCGTCAGTTGCAGCCGAAGCCCGCTTACCACGCCGTTTTGCAGGTCTTAAGCGGTCGCTCGAAGCCTTCCGATATCCCTTGATTGAGCTTCATGTCTGAACGAACAGCGACTCTGCGAATCCTGGATGCCAATGCCAATCGGACCTTGGAAGGTCTGAGGACCATGGAGGAGCTGGCGCGCTTTTACATCGAGGACCAGCTCTTGTCTCGGGCGCTCAAAACCTTGCGGCACGATTTGCAAGAGCAATTGAATCGATTGCCACGGAACGAACTGCTACGAGCACGTGATGCCGAGGGAGACGTTGGAACTGCGAACGCCCTGGTATCTCAGCAATCGCGGAAGGACTTGGCCGATGTCGGAGCTGCTGCTGCGCAGAGAGTGCAGCAATCCATGCGTTGCCTGGAAGAGTACTCGAAAGTGCTTCCACTACCCGATCCGCCGAGCTTTGAACCGCTGCGTTATCGCGCCTACGAATTGTTCGCAGCGGTCTTTGAGCGGATCACGATCGATCGCCACCGCGAATTCTTGACCCGAGCGCAGTTGTACCTGTTGATCGACTGTTCGTCCCCGATCGATGAGTTTACTGACAAAGTCGCTCGACTATCTCAAGCAGGTGTCGATCTCATTCAGATTCGCGATAAACGCAAATCCGATCGCGAGCTTGTGAAGTATGCCATGGCAGCAGCCGACGTTTGCGATCCGAATCGAACGAGAATCATCGTCAATGATCGTCTCGATTTAGCGATGGCATCGAAAGCTGCTGGAGTTCACTTAGGGCAAGAAGACCTTTCATGCTCGGTTGCTCGAAAACTGCTAACGGATTGTGCATGGATTGGGGTTTCTACCCATGGTCTTTCCGACATCCTTCAAGCTGTATCTGATGGTGCTGACTACATCGGTTGCGGTCCTACCTTCCCATCCCCAACAAAATCATTCGACGCGTATGCCGGTATTGAGTTCTTGAAAGAAGCTGCTGAAATAGCGACCATCCCATTCTTCGCCATCGGCGGAATCACGCTCGAGAATCTCCCCGCCGTGATCGATAGCGGATGCTATCGCGTCGCCGCCAGCTCCGGCATTCTCTCGTCATCCGACCCGTTTTCAACCGCAGCCGAAATGAAACTCATCCTCCGCTCTGCCCACAAAGAGTGAAGGCGAGTGGTAGAACGATCTGCCTAACCCGCTCGCACTCACGACTGTGCCGGTGTCGTCCCATTCAATCGATTGAGACGGTCCTTATTTGCCGATGGTCGAGTCTTTTTGCTACGCTCAATCCACTCCATCAGCGATGCGAGCATCTCCTTCCATC
>JBBIUE010000085.1:0-13947 GCA_037440405.1 Pirellula sp.
TTGAGCGCCTTGGAACCACTCGCGGATATCGAAGGAGTTCAGCTCATCGCCTTACAACACGGTCACGGACGCGAACAAATCGCTCATTGGCGAGGCAAGAAACCTCTCATCTCACTCCCTGAAGCTCTCGATACGGCCAGCGGTGCTTTCATGGATACGGCGGCGATCCTCAAACAACTGGATATTCTCGTCACAACCGACACCTCGATCGCCCATTTGGGAGGTAGTTTGGGGATTCCAACCTGGACACTGCTCAGTCTCGTTCCTGATTGGCGCTGGCTTCTCGATCGAGACGATTCCCCCTGGTATCCAACCTTGCGTCTGTTTCGACAAAAGAACCAAGGCGATTGGTCTCATCCCGTGCATGCCGTTCGCAGTGCTCTTGTAAACCGACTAGCTGAGTAACCAAGCAATGGACCGTTGCGTAAACGGAGTGCGGCTTGGGCTATTTGCAGAGCAGCATAAACGGCTCAGTACCTCCTAACCCGCCATTCCGACCCTTAAGTTCGATGGAAAAAACGATTGCGGTTTGGTTGGCTATGGCAGCTGCTGCAACCGCTGACGAAGCGGTTGCCATCCACAAAGAACCGCAAAGGCAAGTCTTGATCTTTGCTGATCCCGATGCGCTGGGAATGCTGTATTCGAAACGAGGCAAGCTCCAATTCAGACTCAACATCCTCGATCCAGACATCCTTGGAATTTGTCAAGTCAATGCCATCAAGCGTTCGATCGAGCGCAAGTGCTTGACAACTTCGCGCTGGTCCGCGAGTCAAGTCGCGGAGGGAAACGGCCTCGCCTCGCCGTTTCCTGATTAGTTCCAGCCCCTCGACCGGTTCAATGGCACGGATCAAAACCGCCGCTCCGACTCCTGCGGCTTCGGTAACGATATTCATGCAGAACTTGGCGTGAATGGAATAGACGTAAAGCGTACCAGGCTTTTGAAACATCGATCGATTGCGGTTCGTTTCTCCGACATAGGAATGGCTGGCCTGATCGTTTTCGCTCAGATACGCCTCGACTTCGACAATGATGCCCGAAGCTCGCCCTTCCGGGCTATCGCGAACCAACAATTTCCCTAACAATCCTTGAGCGACTTCGACGGTTGGTCGCTGATAAAAATCTTCGCCGAGACGTATCATGAAAATTTGGCAGGTTCACGCAAAGTACTTCTGGAGCATCTTGGAGGATCCGATCGAGAATCACCCGTTGATTGTATGCGACCAACGTCGGATCGAAAATGCGGAGGGTGTAACAGTCGAAAATGTTGACTTAGGTGACGTTTGTATCATTCCGGGCTTGATCAATGCTCACGCGCACTTGGAATTCTCCGACGTTGCGCATCCTCTCGACAGCGAAGGTGGCCTGGAGCGGTGGTTAGGTCGAGCGATCGAATTTCGAAGTCAGCAATTGTCGGGTGACTCACCCACACTCATCGAACGAAGAAAGAACGCCATTCAAGCCGGATTACGGGAAGCGCGTGAAAACGGTACTTCATGGTTACTGGACAACGTGACGGAGCCATGGTCGCACGATTGGGGAACTGATGATTGCAGGATGTCTGAATTTACTCAGCACGAAAAAGCGATTCGAGGACAAACCACAGTCGCTCCTTCATTCGAATTGCGAGGGCTTACAGCGGACCGATGGCGAAAGTCCCTGCAATTCGCTCGATCGGAATTCGATTCGATTCGCGATGAATCCCAAAGAAATGCGTCTACGATGGGGCTCGCTCCGCATGCGCCTTATTCAACGCCACTCGAAGTTGTCCGCGAAGCAGCACAACTAGCGAACATGTATCGAACTTTTGTCACGATGCATGTTGCGGAATCGAAAGAAGAACGGCAATGGCTGGAGAATGGTGACGGCCCAATGCGAGAGCTCTTGTCCGCTTTCGTGGACGATGTCAATTCCATACCGAGGCATTCCATCTCGGAATACCTGGTCGAACTGGGGAAGTGCCCGCGATCGCTGGTCGTGCATGGCAACTATTTGACCGACGTCGAGCGACTGTGGATGAGCACCAAACGGAAATCCATGGCCGTCGTCTATTGTCCGAGGACTCACTCGTACTTTTGCCACGACGAGCATCCCTGGCGTGTACTTCAATCGTTGGGCATAAACGTCTTCTTGGGGACTGACTCGCGAGCGTCCAACCCTGACCTCAACATCTTGGAAGAAGCCAGATTCCTTCACGAAACGCACCGCGATATCCATCCTACCAAGCTGATTTCTATGATCACAACGGAACCGCGCGCGTTCCTCAGCTTGCCGCTGTTCCACAGCGGTATCACGAGAGAACGCCATCCCATTCTCGTTCACGATTTTGCTGCTTTCGCAACGGAAGGAGTAGCCCCCAAGGAACTTGGCGAGTATCTACTCTCCGGGCAAGCTCGCCCGCAACTACTCACGGATTGGATTGCTGAGCATCAGAATTTCCAGCGGAACTCAAATCGAGAACCGTAAATGTCGGGAGCATTGTCGAGCAATCCCGCCATCAGATCGATGCGGAACAGTGTCCAATTCGTGAGAGCTTGCTGATATCGGGTACCGAAACCGTACTGAGCCCCTGGAGGACGAAATGAAGTCGCAGGTCCGTAGCTATCAAGGGCTGCGAATTCAAGCACCCATTGACGGCGGAAGTCAGCAGATAAGAGATTGACTCCTAGTGCCATACCGTAGGAATTCGAACCAGTTGCGGAAAGGGTGGGATAACCTGTCAGAGCGTCGCTTTCAAAATTGATGCCTGTGTTTCGAAGAATCCCTCCTGAGACGGCGGCACGAGCAACAGACTGCGGGCTGCCGTTGCCATAGAAAAAATTGCCGTAGGGCACCAACGTACCAGGTTGTGATGTAATCAGCGAATTCTCCAATAGAAGCAGGAACCCATCAGCAGTCCTCGCTGCCTGTGGACCGCTCTGCCCCGAGTTAAAAACCACGCGGACAGCGTTCGACAATCGATGGAAATAGCGTCGCGTAAACCCGAAGGACCAATTGTGATACGATCGGGTTGGATCGACGCGATCGCTGAGATACGCATAGTCGGCTTCCAAGTATCCCGAATAGGCATCGACGAACCAAGCCGTCCCGAAGACGCTGGCTGCGTCGTTGTCATTCGCAAAGGCAGACGATGTGACCTGATGAAATCCAGCGAAGAAAGTCGCATCGTAGTTGTACCAACGCAGCGGGCGGCTGTGTCGCCACGGTAGCCCAAAGGCGACACCGGCAATCGCATCTTCCATCCAGATGCCGTTCTGGTAGATCAGCGGGATCAAGCCAAAAGTAAAGGGCAAGTCGAAGGGAGCGTCGGTGTTGGTCCAGCTTCCCCACATGGCTCCTAAATCCCCTTCAAAGAACGCCGTATCGAGCTGAGCATCCATCTCTCGTTCAAAGTTCAGATCATCCGCGAAATCGAGTCTCGTGAATCGACCGTTGTGATCGAGCGGCCCCATGAACGCGTGAAATCGTTCTGTCCCCGTCAGCCGCAAATCGAAATCGAGGTTCAGTCGGTTGGCAATGGTTCGAATCGGAACTCCATTGTCGCGATGGATACCAATACCGGCTCGATAATCGCCATAGACCAAAAACGAGGGAGTCAATGGATTCGCCGGCGTTGGAAAAGGAATCGCCGGTGCATAGATGCCACCAGTATAGAAAGGACGCCACCATTCCACCCAAGGGCGCTGCGTTGGCACTGCTTGTTTTCCATAGTAGGCCTGAGCCTGCCAATCGGCAGACGCTGGTGCTGGAGGGGCGAGAGTGTCATTGAAATCGTCTAAGCAAAGTGGAGCGTGCTGAGCGTGATGGTCCATCGCCGGAAGATGAAACAGCGTAAACTCATTGCGAGGCATGGTCGCTCGCGGCACGAACCCGGCTTCCTGACCTTTCGCAGTTTCGGAGTCCATGTTGAATTTCCATGGCTGGCTCAAATCGAGCGATGGTGCTCCTGCCTCGGGTGACGGCATCCTCCATGGTCCGAGAGGCAAAACACTTGAAGGATCAGAGTCACTTCCCGTCTGAGGAGACGGTGGGGGGGGGACGTACGTAGGCGGTCGGTTCGGATTGGGAATCGATTCGTCCTGAAGCTCCTTGCTCGGGCCGAAGCCTTGGAAGTCCGGAGTTGCCGGAGTGATCGGCAGCGGAACGACTCTTTCGGCTGGCGGCAAAGCTCGCTTTTCTTCTGCTTCCTGGTAAGGTCGAAATCCAGTTATGCGACCCTGGATTCTCAACGGACGATCTTCGACCCTAGGCAAAGGAATGATTTTCTTCAATGGCTGTGGCGAACCTGGCAATGATGATTGCGACCATACGCGTTCCAAGCTGCTGTGCATCAGCACGACAGCGAACATCCAGCAAAGATTGATTGCGGACGCGAATCGAATCATCGCACCACGAATTCTACGGAATAGGGATGAACGTCGATGACTCCCTCGTTCAAGCTTCGAATCATCGAGTCATCCGCTCCGATGAAACGAGCGAAATAAGGGGGCTCGACCCGACTGCGAATGCGTGCAGAAAGTCGATACTTACCTGGCATCTGCATGAGGGCGGCAGGGATGCGATAGGAGACTTTGCGGTGATCCAACGGAGGAATCGATCGCAACTCCATGCGTAAAAAGGGTGGATGATTGAGAACGCTATAGGGAACGGCACCCGGTCGAAGGAATGGTAAGGGATCGATGTCCACCGGAAAGGGCAAGTACACCTCACGGTCGGGACCCTTGACGTTGGTGATCAAGAATCGGCTTTGCATGTTGAATAGCTGGACGTCGGGTGCGATTCTGCGGTTCACCACGTCGAACGAGTGATTGTCGGCGACGTCTCCAAATGAGTCGGTGTGACCGGACTCCCAAAGCCTGTTTCCGTCGGGCCCGATCAAGACAACGTTCAGCCACAACTGCGGTTGGGCCCCCAACGATCCACTTGGCATATTGTGGCCTTCACTCGTATTGGAGATGAAGTAATGAAGCTTCAACTCTTCACCTCGCGCAGGCGGCCCATCAAAGAACGGACCATCGATCTGCGAACCGTTCTCCAAGATCGCTATACTCGTCTGACGCTTCAGGTCGAGAGACTTGAGGTTCTCGCTGATAATCTTTCTCGCTGAACGGCGGTCCTCAGAGTTTTGCCAAGCAGGAGGAAAGTGCGCCGGGACGCGACCTTGCATCACCGCTTTTTCGAAATCATCCTCACCCCAGTTGCTGCGCCAATCAAAGGCAAGCCAATCGGTGGCTCGCCATGCAAGCGATTTGGGATTGTGAGGGAAGATGCCAGGATGAGCTAACGAATAACCGGGGCCGTAGAACGTGTGATTGGAGTGTTTCCGGTTGGGATCAACGACGCGTCCCGAAATTTCCGCCGCAGGAGCGACTGTATAGCCACTCGCTTTTCCAGGAATGGCTCCCATGTGACAATCCTGGCAGGATACACCTTTCTTACATGCTGGCCCGGCTCGATACTGCATGTAGACAACTTCGAGTCCGACGCCTGGTTGAACGACGACTTGATGACAAGGAGCGCAGTAGCTGCTGTCTTTCAGTTGTTCGAATTGAATGGCATCACGATGGATCTTCTGATTCGGTCGCTTATCGTTCAGGTCCGTCGTTACCTTGAATTTCTCGGCGTTCGCAATCGCTCGCCGTACGCCATCCCCCCCCAAAACTCCAACCACCGGATCGACCAGACTTCCAGGCTCGATGCGCCGTTCGCCGTTCACCCGACCGTATCGCTCGACGACGCGATGGCAAACAATGCAGGTGATGCCTTCTCGAAAGACAAGTGGGCCTTCGAAAATCGATGCATCGCGAGGATAGTCCATTTGAGTTGCCACGGGAACATGACAGCGGACGCAGAAGGTGCCAGCCGTTCCACGTGTCAGCTCGTGAACCTTTTGCTCGAAGCGATGGAACATTGGAGATACGGCAGCGTAAGCGTGAGCCGAAACTCGCCATTCGTCATAGATTTTCTGGTGGCATTTACCACATTCCGCGGCTGAAGGATAAAGCGAATTGGTGAATACTTCCCAATGCGGATCCAACGAGCTTTTGTTCTGATTCTGTTCATCCTCCGCTCGGGATTCGCGGCGAGATTGCTCGCGCTCAGCATTGGGGCCTAGATCGAGAAGGGACTCACGGTCCGACGACGATTGAGGAGCCAAAAGATTCGAGTCTTCTTGCCCGGGAAGAAGTAGGTCGTCCATTCCTTCCCCCGTTGCTATCAGCAAACTGCGAAACTCGGCGGGCATGACCGCTCCGCCGGGAAGCGACCATGGCGCTGGGAGACGCTGCCACTCTTGAGGCCCTTGTGCGAACGTCGATTGAAAGCACGTCCATGCCGCAATAGCAAACATCGCAGTTGGAATAAACCATCGAACTTTCATTACCGTCCACCCGAAAAAGCCAGGGAGATTGCGCAGTTTCCCAACTATCTCGATCGGATCAGATTAAACATTTCATCCAGTATCACGGTTAGATTCGGAATACAGAACCTAGTCGCTATCCTCAACTCAGATGCCGCAATCGACCCAGATTCTCCAGATGAACCTTGATGATCGGCCAATCCTCAAGACTCTTGGCATTCCGCGTGGATTGTCTGTCTCCGGTAACGCTTTCGTATCCCACATTTATGGTGGCAAAACTTCGCTGTCTTCGCGCTTCATGGCAAGCATTATGGATTACGACCGATCGAAACCCTATCACTGTCCGGTAACACCCGACAATAGTCGAGGTAGAGTCTACCGTCGCATGAAGTCCTTCCCGATTGATATGACTACCGTTTCGGTCGAGGAATTCAGTTTTATTGTTCGAAGTTCGATTGCTCGCGAGTTTCGACCCGGCAATCGCTTTCAACTGGAATATGGGGCGGAGAAGTACGAGATTGAGTGTCATGAGTGTGCGGATCTCGATGCAGAGCGAACGGTGGTCTTAGCAACCAAAATTCGCGATCTAACCAAAATCGACGAGGGGAGTGTTTCGCCGCTATCGACACTCATGAATTCGCGTCGGATGGACCCGCTGTGGTGCATTGGCATTGTGACCGCCATGATTTTTTTGATGTTGATGCTTCCCGGCTGGGGCGATCAGTTTGGAACTTCCCACGCTATCACCAATACAGCACAATCACTCATCGATTCCTTCCGCGACGCATTTAGACGATAAAAAATTGTCCGGTATGAACTTCCGGAATATAGGCGTAACGACGCAGGCCGTACGATGTCCAGAATCGAAGAGCCTACGCTTCGGCGACAATCGATTATCGAAAGTTTATCTGCGACTGTTCCTCGTGGATCAGCTACACTTGGGATTAGCCTAACAAGGTCTCTCGCATGCGTTGCTAGACGATCGTCGGCAATCACGAACACCACTGTTTGACTCTTATCGGCCAGCAGTCACTGAGACTGGGGGGCACCAAGAACGGTTATTTTCGCTTACTGGATTCTTAATTGGCGAGCGGAAGATAAATAGCGACCTGCGTTTGCACACTACTTCTTTGAAGGATGATAGTAAAGTTCATTGCAACGGATTATGGTCGTTTGCATGCCGATGGATCATGGTTACGTGCATAGCGACGGATCATGGTTATATGTTTAGTGATGCATCATGGTTACTTGTATCACTTACGTCTGGAGCTAGTCAACCTTTCGTGAGAGTTCGCGAGTAGAGCCGCGATCCTCGTTTAACCGCCGGGCCAGAGCAAATTTGGTGAGGCATCATTGGAATCGAATGGACTGCACCATTCGCCAAATTTGCGGCGGCCCGCGCGTGAGGCATGAAAGCTTACATTCGTGGTGACACATGCAGACCGAATCGAGAGATCCGAAAGTTGAACTATCGAGTCATCTGAACGCTGCAAGCAAAGGGGCGAAGCCGGAGACATGTGGCGCAACCGTCGAGACGAAGTACACTAGGGAGGCCGCCGCGAACGATTTGGGGGGGCTTCAAGCAGATTGGTAGTGTAAGAAATGCGATCGCCAAAACGCCAGATTGCGAAATTCTCGAAATCTGAACAGTTGGACTAGACAACCAAACGAATGCGGATACTATTTTCTACGCGGGATGGAGCAGCCCGGTAGCTCGCGAGGCTCATAACCTCGAGGTCGTCGGTTCAAATCCGGCTCCCGCAACTGAACTAAGGGTATCGAACATTGTTTGACCCTCCGGTTATACCAACAGGCCGACGCCTCAAAACGTCGGCCTGTTTGCGTTTCTGGCCTTTGTTTTCACGGTGTTTCGCGCGTTTCTCGGCTCTCGAACTCTCGTCATCGAGACTTCTCTCCGACCGCCGGCGCGACATCGGCTAGGGCTGATTTCTCTCCCTCCGCCCAGAACTCTCCCGAGTCTCAAAGTCTCTTGACCCTGGGGTTATGGAAATCGCTCCAAACCCATAACCCGGTTTTGGAAACTCGAAGTTTGGGCTTCGAAAGTGTCCCATAGGAGCCTCCGCGAGCATAACCCAAACACGTTGACGGGTTATCTGTTAGCGAAGCAATCATCGATCTGGGCTGGCGTTAGCACGTCGCTCGCATTACCAACATCTGTTTGCTCATTTACTTCCTCTGCCCATCGATCACGAAGCATGCTAAAGGTCCTCCTTACCAACTTGTTGGCACTCATAGTGTGTTGGAGTTCGGTTGCCTTCGGGCAAGAGACGCTCCGACTACCGGACGAAGAGGCCACCAAGACGGCGGTGATTCGGGCGTCGGACTGGCTGACCAAGCATGTCAAAACGGGAAAACTCAATCGAGAAGGCCGCGAGTACTCGATCTCGGTCATTGGTTGGAAAGATCCAACGCTCAATCCGGAGCTGCCAAAGCAACTCGCCGGCTATGCGATCACGGACACTCTGTGGGCATCGTACGCGCTTACGCTAACGAATCCCGAAGTTGCCAAAGAACTGCACGACTCTCTGAACGCCTTACACTGCCTTGGGAACTCCCTACACGAAGTCATCTGGCGGCGTATTGACTCTATTTCCCATAAGCCAATTGATCCAGACATAGTTCATGGAAAATCGATTGGGATCATTTCGTCCGGCGAGGAGACGATCGACATCCGGACCTTCACAGTCGCGATGAATCGAGAATTTGAGATCGGGCACCCATTGCTATTTGCCGAACACGCGGCGTATCAATCCCTCTACGAATATCGACTGGGCAGGGAAGAATCAGCGCGAGAACGACTGCGCAGAATTTTCCAAAGCAAGCTTGGCGGGCTAGAGACTGCTGCTTCGTCCGAACAACATATTCACTGGGATCAGAATCGGGGTGTACTAGTCGATCATGTGACGGAATCCGAATACGCCAAGTTTGTGCAAGGTGATTCGTCATCCTGCAGGCAGTACACCTTTAAGTTGGCGGTGTTGTTGTATGCCTGCGAGCGGTTGGGATTGAAACGCGAGTTTCCCGACGAGCTCGATCTGATTCACGGGCGACTGCTTGCCGCGCAACTCCCAGCCGGAGGTGTCGCGCACTTTTATGACGTTGATTCATCGAGCAAAGGGATAAGCCCTTGTCCGGATGCCACAGGTGAAGCCACCGCGATCTTTATGCTCGCCAAAACGGTGGTCTGGCATTGAAGCAACCTCGGCCGGTCGCCGCTCGAAATCTCCGGCCCGCAAGCAATCTCATTTCCCAACGGCATACATAACCCGGGTGAGCTGAAACGTCTTCGGCTCGCGATCTTCCAACCCGGTGGAATATGCCATGACAAATCTCTCTTTCTCGGATCTCTCGATCAGCCAGCGCCGTGAGCGGATCGCCGCTCTCCTCGGAATTGGCCTTCAGCGCGTGCTCGATCAAAGAGCACGAATCTCAGCCAACTCTGGCGATTCAAGCCTTGAGGTTTCCTCCGACTTGAGGCTCTCTGTGTCTCAACCCGCCGTCGCGGAGACTGACGACCCCGACGAAACATAATCGAAGTCGGTCAGATCAAATGAACACGCAGAGAAACCACAAACCAATGGAGGTTCGTATGGACTCGGTAACAGCAGCCGAGATCGCAAAGCTGGACACGATGACCGTTTCCAAGCTGGTCGAAAAATTCGAATCGCTCGTCGGCGAGAAATGCCGGAGTAGAAACAAACGTTACCTCACCCGCCGAATCGCATGGCGTCTTCAGGCCAACGCGGAAGGTGGCCTGTCGGAGCGAGCGTTGAAACGTGCGGCCGAGCTCGCACTCGACTCGGAAGTTCGTGTTACCGCGCCACGCGAACACAAACGAGCCCGTATCGTCGTAGCACCCGTTGAATCGAAACCCGTTCGTGACCTTCGTTTGCCGCCCAATGGCACGATGCTTCATCGCGACTACAAGGGCCGGCCAATCCGCGTGCTCGTTCTTGAGGATGGGTTTGAATACGAAGGCCAACTCTTCAATTCGCTCACCGCGGTTGCCAACACGATCACCGGATCGCACGTAAACGGATTTCAGTTCTTTCGTTTGAGGAATACTCAATGAGCACACAACCAAAAAGCACGGGGCTGAAAAACCGCTGTGCCATCTACACACGAAAGTCGTGCGAAGAGGGACTCGACCTAGAGTTCAACTCGCTGCACGCCCAGCGAGAATCGGCCGAGGCGTTTATCGCTAGCCAACAGCACGAAGGCTGGGAATGCTTGTCGGTTCGCTACGACGATGGCGGATTCTCGGGTGGAAGCTTGGAACGCCCGGCACTTAACCGTCTCCTCGAGGACATCAAGACCGGACGCATCGACTGCGTGGTCGTCTACAAAGTGGACCGGCTAAGTCGATCTCTACTGGACTTCTCGCGAATCATGGAGATCTTTGATAAACACGGCGTCTCGTTCGTCTCGGTCACCCAGCAGTTCAACACAACCCATTCGATGGGCCGGCTCACGCTGAACATCTTGCTCTCCTTCGCCCAGTTCGAGCGAGAGATCATTGGAGAACGCATTCGAGACAAAATCGCGGCCCAGCGCCGGAAGGGGAAATGGGCCGGCGGAGTTCCAATTCTGGGTTACGACGTCGATCGCGCCAACGCGAGTCCGAAGCTGGTCATCAACGCCGAGGAGGCGGTTCAGGTACGACGGATCTTCTCGTTATACCAAGAGCTTGGCTCGCTTCTTCCCGTTGTGAACGAAGTCAACAAACGGGGCTGGCAAAACAAAGTATGGAAGACGAAGAAGGGACTCACGCGTGGCGGAAAGGCATTCGACAAATGCTCGATCTACGCTTTGCTGACCAATCCCTTGTACGCGGGGCTGATTCGTCACAAGGATTTGATCCACAAAGGGGAACATGAACACCTAATCGAACCCGATGTTTTCGAAGCGGTTCAAAAACAGCTGAAGCATAACGGTCGAGGCCAGGGAAACCACTTGATCAACAAGCACGGCGCTCTACTTAAGGGTCTAATGCATTGCACCGCTTGCGATCGAGCGATGGTCCATACCTTCACGCGGAAGGATGAGAAGGTCTACCGGTACTATACGTGCACGAACGTCATCAAGAACGGTCGCGGCAAATGCCCTTCGCCCAATCTCCCTGCAGGAGAAATCGAACAAGCCGTCATCCAACAGATTCGGGCGATTGGAGCCGACGTCGAGATCCAGAACCAAGTCGCAGCCCAGCTGAAGGCCAGCCAGACTAAACAACTCGATGAACTGCTAACGAACCGCCGACAGCTGGAACGCCAACTCTCACGAGACCATGCCGAGATTGGAAAGCTGGCAGTGATGCATGATCCCACGGGTGCGACGAGCTCGCGAATTGCCGATCTGCATGTCCGCATCACGAAATGCGAGTCAGACCTTTCGCGCATCGTGGCGAGTCTCACGGAGCTAGAGCGTCGCGCGACGGATAAGGGGGAATTCGCCGAAGCCGTGCTCGAATTCGAAGCGATCTGGGAATCGCTCAATAGCCGTGAAAAGAGTCGACTGATTCGCTTAATGGTCTCTCGGATCGAATTCAACGCTAAGGACACATCGATTGCAGTCACGTTCTATCCCGACGCACTTCGCTCCCTCAAAGTCAAACGAAAGGATGACGCAGCATGATCACGGTCCACCAAAAGCTATCGCTCACCAAAACCCATCGTGGTCGCACACGCGTGGATCCTCGGCCCGAGGAAGAGCCCGTGAAACCGACAAGTAGTATCCCCAGGATCTCGCGATTGATGGCTTTGGCGATCAAGTATCAAGGCATGCTTGATCGCGGCGAGGTGACGGGCATCACAGAACTCGCAAGGCTTTGTCGCGTCACCCAACCACGAATGACGCAAATTCTGAATCTCAATTTGCTCAGTCCGTCCATTCAGGAGCAACTCCTGCACCTGCCGCCACATTCGTCCGGCAAGCAATCGATTCACGAAAAGAAGCTGAGAGCGGTGTGTGCAATAACCAACTGGATCGACCAGCAGCTCAAGTTCGCGCAATACGGAGTCCCCGCGAAATAGTAGGCAGTCGACCTGGATTCTTGATTCTGATGAGGCGATGACATGCCGGACTGAACTCTCAATCCTCAAAGCGCTGCGGAGTATTCAGACAGCCGGCCGACGGCTTGGGGAAGGCCTTGCTGATGCAACGTACTCAAGAATTCGTCGACGCTCTTTGGCGGGTTCTTCAATCGCCCCCGCATTTCGCGAACTACCGAAATCACACGCGGAGTATAGAGTGCGATCATATTCGACACGAATTCGTCGGGGTGCTCGGTGTAGATATCGTACTTTGCTAACTCACATTCGTCGAAATCGCGTTGGTTGAACGTGATGATCGCATCGGCATCTGACCGGATCGCGACCGCGAGAACATGACGATCGTCGGGATCTCGCAAGTGCAGGGACTCGATCAAATCCTCGTACCCGGTTACAAGGCTATCGGGCACCGCGACATTCATTTTCGTGCATATTGTTCGTAGTCGCTCTAGATCAAGCTCCGGCCGATTCGCGATTAGATTCCGCGTCCATTCATCATGAATTTGCTGTGACCACTTGGCTCGGTACAGACCCGCAGCAGCAAGGCTGAGTAGTAAATCGCGAAGCGGTGCCGGATAAAGCACGCATGCATCGAGCACGGCTGTGAAACTGGACAATGGTTAATACCCCATGTTTAGTTCTTGTGCCTCATCAGCGAGTTCTTGGAGCGCATTCTTGCTCCGAACTTCTTGCTGCTTCTTGTACTCGAGCAGGTCGCTGAATTTGATCCGCCGGTTCCGGCCAACCTTACGATGGCGGATATCACCCAAGTCCAGCACTTTGTTCAAATACGGCCTGGAGACATTCAAAATGTCCGCAGCCTGCTGAGTCGTGAGTTCCTCATCCATAGGCATCAACGTGAACGGCTTGCCCTCGGACATGACCGAAAGAACTTTCATCAACACGTTGAATACCGCTCGAGGAATTTCGATAGCCTCGCCATCGCCCTCACGTTGCAAGGTGATGCGAGACTCGGGAGCAATTTCGCGAGCCAATGTGCGGCTAAACGCTTTTGCTTTCTCAATGTCTTTTTCCGATGGCACGAAAGGCTCGTCGAGAACTGCCATTTCAAACTCCTTGATGCTAAGTTGGCCAATTCCGTGACCATCAAACTCCTCTTCCAAAACAGTAAGTCATTGTCGACTTAGAGGCAATAGACGAAACAGTCGAAACGTTCGAAATTGTCGAATTGATTCGTTCCCACTAGAAGAACCGGATCGCCATCCCCATCAAACGCAGCAGAAACACAAAAAAATGCTGCAAAAACCGCATGCAACGGATTTTCTGGTCGTGCCTCTTGACCGCCGGGTTATATCTCGTCATGCTTACTAAGCATTAAACGCTAGCACAGCAAAACCACCCTGGCACTCGGCGAAAACCATGGATCCCACTGCAAAATCCTTCGGGAAAGTCCTGCGTGAGCGACGACTCGCGTGCGGCTTTGGCCTGCGCGAATTTGCCCAGATGGTTGGCGTGAGCTCCACCTACATTTCTCAGCTGGAGCAGGAAAACATCGATCCGCCG
>JBBIUE010000085.1:14024-20276 GCA_037440405.1 Pirellula sp.
GCCGACTGCCGAACGGGCCGCCAAAATGGCTCAGATTCTTGGGGAGAACGCCGACGAATGGATCGCCCTCGCCGGTCGAGTGCCCGATGACTTGGAAGGCATCATTCAGAAGGAGCCCATCGGGATGCCGGCCCTTCTGCGCGAAGCGAATGGCCTGACCGCTGAACAACTGCAAAAGCTCGCCGAACAGGCCAAGAAGATGAAAGGGGGAAAGTCATGAACGAACGATTCTCCCTCGTTGATCGCCAAGTCCCGTACCTTCACGAGAAGCAAATCGAGCGTGAGGCTCGCTTCCTTCTCGATGAGTATGAACTCAAGTTCGAACGTAAGGTCACGGCTCCAATTCCGCTGGAAAAAATCACCGAATTCCAACTGCAATTGACGCTGGAATTCAAGGACATGAAGTCCTTGTTTCCGTTTGCCGACGTGCATGGAGCGATCTGGTTTGAAGAAGGAATCATCGGTATCGATCAAAGCCTCAATCCGGACGAGAACCCGTTGATGCTTGGGCGTTACCACTTCACTTTGGCCCACGAACTCGGACATTGGTGTCTTCATCGGCACCTCTACAAAGAGAGTCCGAATCAGCCAACGCTGTTTGACGATGGTATTCGCGTGCCCGATGTCGTGTGCCGGTCCAGCGAACGCAAGAAGCCCGTTGAATGGCAAGCCGACTCGTTTGCTGCCAACCTGCTAATGCCAAAGCCCCTTGTCTTCCAAGCATGGGCAGAGCACCACGACGGAGACGACCAACCTGCAGAAATGGCAACGTTGCGTCCAGCAAACGCAGACAAAGTTCTTTCGCTTCGTGGGCGATTGGCCACCACTGCGGACGAGCGAGATGCCGCAATCAAAGAACAGTATGCTGCCCCCTTTGCAGAACGCTTCAGCGTCTCGAAGGAAGCGATGCGAATTCGATTGGAGGAACTCAAGCTGTTCGTGGAAAACCGACCACGAATGCTGTTCTGATATTTTTTTACCCAAAGTGCTTACTGCTTACTAACCAGGCAATGCTATCAAAAGGAGCTGCAGAAAATGGCAACATTCGATTTGAAGAAACAACTAACGATTCACGACCGTGGCCTGCTTCGGCAGCTTCTGGGAAATGAACCCTCGATGCAAGCGATCGAGTGGGATGCGATTCCAAGAAACAACATCGCACCACTTATCGCTGCATGGGAAACGATGGACGATGCCAAAAAACGGCACTACCAAGTGATCCTTCAGGACGTTCAGCACCTGGCTGAGCCGACGGGGCTGAAAGTACTGATCGAGGAACTTGAATGGCGACACCCTGACAAGCTGCCCGTATTTGCAGCACAACTGGGAACGGCCGACAAAGCACTTTGGGCTTTCCAGAATGCCGCCGACGCATTCGATGCGGCAGCAATCTTTGCCCGCGCCGAAGCTCTCCGGAACGGCCAGCAAGCAAACATTTGGAATAGTCTTCCAAAGGAACCGATCGCTATCACACCCGAATAACTCAGCTCTCTTGAGCAGCAAATCCGCTCCTACTACTGGAGTCGAGAGATGCGGGGGGAAGTATGCAAGGTTCATCAGTATGATCGCCACGACGGTTCGCAGTACTTCTTTGCATACCTACCGGATTGGCCCGACAAGCGACTTTGCTTTGACGAGCAAGAACAACTAACACCTCGAGAAGATGCATACGCGTTCAGCAACGCCTTCGTATTCGAACCAAGTCTTGGCACCATCGAGCTGATCGCGAAAGGCGGGAGGAAGGTCCAAAAGGAACTGCGCCGTGCTTTCTGTAAGTCGATGCTTGGAATCGAAGTCGATGACGAGGATCCGCTGAAACCAGTGTATCGCCTTGATCAGCTTCTTGACTCTAGTTTCGCATTCACCACAGAAGCGAACGAACGGATCGCCGACGTGAAGCTGCGGCGCATCCGAATAGTTCCGCGAGTGAATGTGCCTCATGTCGAACAATTCGAATTCAAGTTTCGCGAAGCGACCGATCTTCCGAGTATCCGTTCGGTGTTGGCTGAGCAGCTTGCATCCATGCAGCTTGGTTTCGATCAAGTTAGCGTCACGCAAGCCGGTATCCAATTCCAGTTCATGGGTCATGGCGACCGCAAAGGAAAAACCATGACGGTCAATGTGAGTTGCCCCAATACATGTGACCTGAAGTCGAAGCCAGAGGAGCAGGAGTTGATTGGTCGTGCCTGCTTCGTTCGCTGGGGGATCATCAATGGTTGATCCCTTGGAATATCTACTGCCGATGATCGAATCGCAACAAATGACCATCGGCAATGACGAGGTCTGGCGGTGGCCAACTGGCGTACTCGATACCTTACTGCATCTGGGTGTTCTGGTCTCAGCAGAGGAAGCTAGCTGGATTCGTTGCCCAGAATGTGGAGAGCATTGGGAGGAGATCGTCTCCGGTGATGGACCTGGGGATTCTACTCCGTTGTTCATTCGATGTCCTGAGGTATTGCGAATCGAAGTGACACAGCAGCACCGACGGCAATGGCGGCCAGACCTATCGGCACTGGTCCGCATGCTGGCTGCTTCGCTCAACCTGACTGGCAAGCCGCAAGAGATCGTTCCCGCGAGACTGTGGCGTTTGGGAAGACTTACCTGGAACAAAGAGTCTCGCGACGTGCTTTTCGTCCGGGGGCTCCGATGGCAAGATGCCGAGTTGCCGCGTGCTCAAATCGTAAGGCAACGAAAGCCGATCCTGATCAGTTCCACGTACTCAATGCCGAACGAATTCTGGAAGACGCTTCCACCACAATTAGTGCTCCGCGACATAGCTTGGTTCACGGATCGGCTCGAGCTCGATGTGGAAGAAGTAGCCGCATGCATCTTGCAAGCAACGGCGAACTCTTCGAATGCTCCCGATGTGCTCATCAAAGGGAAAGACCTGACGTTGGAAATACGCCGACAAATCAAGGCTGAAAATCAATCCGCTTTAACGGATGACATCTGTGTGATGGCGTATCGCCAGGAGTTGTCTTATAGGGCGGCCGCAGATTTCCTTTCGAGACAGACCAAGACCAAAGTCTCAAAAGATCGCGTCAAGCGGGCGGTCGATCGCCAAGGTGGAGTCGACGCGTTGGTCAACGCAGAGGATTCGAACTCCATCGTTCGTGGTGTCGCGTCGCACCACCGCGACAGGCAAGGAAAAAATTTAGCAACCGGAAAACCCACGAAATGAAAGGAGATTCAAACATCTCGGCTGTCGCACGCTGACGCGCAAATGGCTTACTTGCGACACGGCAGCTGACCTCCGAGGGCTTCGAGGCCCATAACCCGGCGGTCAGAAAGTTACCTGTGACGTTTCTGCGATTTTCGCAGCACAGATTTTTGTAGCACTGATGGAATTGCCGGGCTGCAGCCTCCGCTCTCAGGAGGTTGCTATGTCGGCACAATCGCACGAAGTACTTTCTGATTACGCTCGAACTCTCATTCGAGTGAAGGCCCGCCAACTGGTTCGTCGGCCTGAATTCACTGTCTGCGAAGCGGAGGACTTGGAGCAGGAGCTTACACTCCGAATTCTCGTCCAACTTGACCGTTTCGATCCTACCCGAAGTTCCATCAACACCTTCTTCGCACGGGTTGTTAACTCGGCAGTGGCGATGCTGATTCGGGAACGAGGACGGATCAAGCGCAATGGTGGCGAAGGCGTCCAGATCGAGTCCTTGGAAAAAATGGTTGAACTGGCGGATGGATCTCCTGCTCCGCTCTGGGCGACGATTTCCGATCAGGACGCACATCGACGCCATCAATCGCGTCCTCTTACAGAGGAAGAAGCGACGCAGCTTCGAATGGACATCGAGTCCGTTCTGAAGCAACTACCACCAGAACTGCGACGCATCTGCGAGCAGTTGATGGATGGAAGTCAGACAAATAGTCGCCAAGCCAGCCAACTCTCACGCCGCAAATACCAAGCGGCAATGAGCCTGATACGAGAGCAGTTTACCCGCGCAGGCTACTCAGCTGAGTAACGAGGCGCGCAATCGGAGACACCAGCGGCATAGGTAACCAACGGGAAGCAAATGAAAAACTGTTTACGGAGTTATCTATGTTCGCTGGTGTTTTCCGGTTTTCATTCGACGAGGATGTGCCAATCGAAGAGGCAGAGTTAACTCTGCACTTGGCCATCTTCGCGGCCGAAGGGCTCTTCGGCAAGCCAAGGGTTGCGATGGAGTTTCACTACGAAATTCAACCCTTTGACAATCACATCGATGTTGATGGCGAGACCGAGGTAGGTGTCGCAGTCGCGCGAATCTTTGCTGGTCTGATGCTGCGAGAGTTTGGTGAATCGGCATTCCGAATCACCAACATCCCATCCTACAACTCTGTGAGTCATGAGGTGGCCGCGTGAGCATGCTTTCTAAACTGCAGCGGGGTCGCACTTCGAAGCCACCTCGGATCCTTTGTTATGGCATCAAGGGTGTTGGGAAATCGACGTTCGCGTCCCAATCACCCAAACCGATTTTCATTCAGTGTGAGGACGGATTGGATGAACTCGATGTCGACAAGTTTCCGTTGGCGACCAAGTACGAAGAAGTGATCTCGGCTTTGACCGATTTGCAGCGCGAATCGCATGACTACGAAACCGTGGTGATCGATTCGCTGGACTGGCTCGAGCGTTTGGTCTTTGACCGTTTGTGTGCCGAGCACAACGCGACATCGATCGAACAGGTCGCGGGAGGCTACAGCAAGGGCTACACGCTCGCGCTTACCTACTGGCGAGAGATCATCGAGCACCTTAACGCGCTGCGGAACCAGCGAGGAATGGTCGTGCTGATGATTGCTCACAGCAAAGTCGAGCGATTCGAAGATCCCGAGTCATCACCCTATGACCGCTACAGCCCCAGGCTCCACAAACACGCTGCGGCGTTGATGAGCGAGTGGAGTGATGCCGTGTTATTCGCAACACGGAAGATGCGAACCCAATCGGAAGACGCCGGCTTCAATCGCAAACGAACCATCGCGCATGCCATTGGCAAAGGTGGCGGTGAGCGAATCCTTCGGTGCGTTGGTGGTCCTTCGTGCGTCGCCAAGAACCGGTACGGCATCGTCGAAGAGTTGCCGCTCTCCTGGGCGGCGTTTGTTCAAGCAATTTCTCAATCACAAGGAACGCAAAGTAATGGCTGATCTTTCAGGCTTCGACGCGAATCAAATCGAACCGACTGGCGACTTCGATCCAATTCCTGCGGGCAAATATCTAGCGGTCATCACCGACAGCGAGATGAAGCCTAATAAGGCAGGAACCGGAAGTCTGCTTCAGTTAACGTTTCAAATCATCGAAGGTGAATACCAGAACCGATTGATTTGGACACGTTTGAATCTCGATAACCCGAATGCGGTTGCAGTTCAAATCGCACGTGCGGACCTGTCCGCAATCTGTCGGGCTGTTGGAGTGCCCTCGCCGAAGGATTCGGTCGAGCTGCACAATTTGCCGCTGGTCATCAACGTCCGCTGCAAAAAGCGGAATGACACTGGCGACATCGTCAACGAGATCAAGGGGTACGCGAAGCGCGAGCAGCCGACTTCGGTTGCATCGCCATCTCAAGCGGCTCCGGTCAGCAACAGCTCTCCTCCTTGGAAGCGATCGTGATGGTCGAGTTCCATCTTCCCTACCCGCCAAGTGTGAACCACTACTGGCGGCGCGTTGGAGCACGGACGCTCATCTCACGCGGGGGGCGGGCATTTCGCGCTGCGGTTTGCTCGCTCCTCGCCTCGCGTGGGATTCAGCCCTTAGGTGGTCCCCTCGTCGTTGACGTCGTGGTGCATCCACCTGATCGCAGGCGTCGTGACATAGACAACGTTCAGAAAGCATTGCTCGATGCGTTACAGCACGGCGGCGCGTACATCGATGACAACCAGATTGTTCGTCTTTCGATTGAAAGAGGACAGCCTGTCGAAGGCGGCAAGACCATTGTTCAAATCCGAAAGGTGTCCGAATAGATGATCACACTTCGACCTTACCAGGAAGATGTGAAAACAGCGGTGTACGACCACCTTCGCTCCCGTGATGACAACCCTTGCGCGGTGGTTCCAACGGCCGGTGGCAAGACGCCGATCATGGCCAGCATCTGCAAAGATGTCGTGGGGCTGTGGGGCGGCCGAGTGCTGATTCTGGCGCATGTCAAAGAGTTGCTCGAGCAGACTGCCGACAAGCTGAAGGTGGTCTGCCCTGAGGTGGGCTTTGGCATTTACTCGGCAGGACTTAAGCGACGGGACACTCAAAACCCGGTGATCGTGGCGAGCATCCAGTCG
>JBBIUE010000086.1:0-20102 GCA_037440405.1 Pirellula sp.
AATACACAAAAAAAAAAAAAAAATAGCCAAAATTTCGAAAGTTTTTCCGATTTGCTTCTCGACCTCTCTCGCAGTAAATGAAGGAAACGAACTCCATTTGCGTTCCATTAACCTAGGCCAAGAATGAATTTTTTCACCGCCGCACTTCCGGCTTGCGCGGTGATGGTTTTGGGACGCATTTCCCGCATGGACACAAGAGACAAACGTTCTTTTGCTTTTGGCGAGGGCTCTGCTTTGACGCATATCGCGAGAGCGGAGGAGTGGTATATTCCCTTGCTTACGCTGCAGGTTGCTTTTGTCGCTTGTGTCCGCATGATATTGTTGAACTCGATGCCAGCGGACTCGCACTTACGGTGATGACTGTTCGATTTCAACAACGTTTGGTCAGAGGATCGCTGCAGTCTACCGACGCGCGCCCACGCCGATGGCGTTGGGGTTAAACAATCTTGTGCCTCAACTCCTATCACGCGGAGTGCGATCGTCGGAGCTCGCAACAGTCGGAAACAATTGCAGCCATATCAAGTATCAACTGTCGGGGAAAGCTGCTGCGATATCACCTAACAACTAACCTCCCCCGTTTTTTGGTCTACAATGAGAAGCGGTCGCGACCGTTCACACTTCCGGCGTGGGCCGCCGCAAAATTTTACTAGCGGCATCGTCACTTCTCGGTCAGGTTGTCAATCGCCAGAATCGCTCGAATCGAGCGGTGATCCGATGACACCGGCCCAATGCATAAACGGTTGCGATCTTCCCACCTCGCAAACTCCTCAGGAGGCATTGATGATGATTTTCACGCTCCGATCGAAGTTAACCGCGATAGCGATTGCGGCGTTGATTTCACTTTCCTGCCAGGCTGCTGACGAAACTGTCGAGCTTCCCGTTCGCTCCGGTTTGCTATTGTGGCTCGATGCGTCGAGTCTCTCCGAGACGACAAATCCCGGTGACCGTGGGGGCAACCACGATGTGCAGAGAGTTCCCGAGTGGCGAGATCGCTCTGGGAATCATCGGGATCTGATTCAGCCGATCGAGGCGATGCAACCAAGCTTGCATCGGGTCGGAAATGGATGGACGGTGCGGTTTGATGGTGTCGATGAGCATCTTCGATGTGAGTCGGTCACAGGAAGCGTCCGGTCGGCAACCATTTTTCTGGTCGCCGCGCCTCATTCGAATCCTGGCGAATTTCGTGGCCTGATCAGCGCGAATGCAATCGGGCAGCGAGATTACGCTTCCGGTTTCTGCATCGATCTGGGACCCGAGCCGACGATGATGTTCCAGAATCTCAACGTGGAAGGTCGCAGCTTTGGCGGAGCTCGTGATTTGATGAATCGTTCGGACCCCTTCGGTACGCTCCACGTCTTGGAGGCGGTGATCGATGATGCGATGGAAACGGTTCGGCTCGTGATCGATGGTGAAGCTCAAGGCGAACGCCCAAAGACTCTAGGGCCGATTTCCTTGGATCAATGGACGGTGGGAGCTCGCTATTACACCAACGGCCCCGGTGCTCAAGAAGTTCGAGGACCGCTCGCCTGTGATTTGGCTGAGATTCTCGTCTTCGATCGAGTTCTTTCCGCAGAGGAAGCGTCTCGCGTGCGCGACTACTTGAAGTCGAAGTATGCTGCACTGGCGGATGCCATTCCTCACGATCTGAATCTGCAAGGGAATTTCAAAATCGTCGAAAAGGTAGCCGACCCGCCTCCTATTCAGATGCTGATACCTGGATTCACGACTCGCGGGCTCCCTGTCGAATTAACCAACGTCAACAACGTTCGCTTTCGCGAGGATGGAGTCTTGGTGACTTTGGGGTACAACGGCGATATCCATTTGCTTTCCGATAGCGATGGGGATGGCCTCGAAGAAACGGTGCGACCATTTTGGATCAACGATGGGAGTGTACGAGGTCCGATTGGGATGTTGTTGACGCCACCAGGATACTCTCGGGGACGTGGAGTGTTTGTGGCGAGTAAGGGCAAAGTTTCACTGTTTGTTGATCGCGACGGCGATGATCGCGCCGACGAAGAAATCATCGTAGCCACCGGCTGGCAAGAAATACCACAGAATGTCGATGCCCTCGGAGTCGCCATGGACCAGGATGGAGCCATTTACTTCGGTCTCGGTTGTGCGAACTTTGCGAACGCTTATCAAGTCGACGATCAGGGCAACTTCGCTTACGAGCTACACAGCGAACGAGGAACCGTTCAAAAGGTTGCTCCGGACTTTTCGAAACGGGAAACCGTTTGCACGGGCGTTCGGTTTCCGGTGGCCTTTGGCTTCAATGAGCACGGGGATCTCTTTTGCACGGATCAAGAGGGAGCAACCTGGCTGGCCAATGGCAATCCGCTGGATGAGCTGCTCCACATCCAGCCGGGACGTCACTATGGATTTCCGCCAAGGCATCCGAAATACAATCCCTCGGTGATCGACGAGCCATCGACCTACGATTACGGACCGCAGCATCAATCGACGTGCGGACTGATCTTCAATGTTCCGCCGTTCGCTGGAGGTCGCACGTTTGGACCGGCTCTGTGGCGCGGCGACGCGATTGTATGCGGAGAATCCAGAGGCAAAATTTGGCGAACCAAACTGGTCCGGACCGATGCCGGCTACCTCGCAGCGACTCAGTTATTGGCTTGTTTGCAGATGTTAACGGTGGATGCGTGTGTCGCGCCCAATGGTGACCTGGTCGTGGCCTGTCACTCAGGCCCGCCGGATTGGGGTACGGGACCGACGGGAATCGGGAAGTTATTTCGTATTGCAATGACCGATCCCGAGGTCGCTCGGCCAACGCTGATCTGGGCCGAGTCGCCAAACGAAATTCGAATTGCTTTCGATCGTCCTCTCGACCCATCCAAGTTAGCAAGGCTCGCCGAACAAATTCTCATCCAATACGGCAAGTACGTTCGCGCGGGAGACCGCTTTGAAAACCTGGTCCCGCCGTATGCTGTCGTTCAGCGGCAGCTTGTGGAGCCTCGCTCGGAATTGCCCGTGGCGGGAGTCTCGCTGACAAGCGATCTGCGCACGATCATCGTGAGCACCGCTGCCATGCGCGCCCCTGTTCACTACGCTATTCAATTGCCGCAAGAGCCAACGTCGCAAGCGAGTGATAACCAAGTCGCCCGGACCGAGCTCGATGTCACTTTGAACGGTGTTCAAGCGGAATGGATACCGACCGTCGCCGAGGGGGATTCCGAGAGCTGGAACGGATGGCTGCCACACCTCGATCCTCAGATCAGCCGCGACCTGACTGCGGGAAGTGCCCAGCACGACTCACTGTGGGCAATGTCGAAGAGGCCTGGGCGACTTCTTCTTAGGACCAAGTTGAACGTACATCACATTCTGCGTCCGGCCGTTCAGCAGGGAGCCTCGATCGACTATGAGTGGCCGCGGGAAGATGTCACAGTTGAACTGCGCACTTCCAATGCGTTTCAGATTCGACTCGATGGCCAGGCGATTGGGACTACACGCTCTGAAGCTGGGCATCAGGCGCAGTTCACTGTTTCTGGGGATGTTCAACCTTGGGTGGAACTCGAAATCGAGCTGTCCAACAATTCCGGTCAACCGATGCAATTGAATTGCACCATGCATACGAATGAAGATCAACGACCGCGTGCTATTCCGTTGCTCCGATTGGTGTTGCCATGGGTCAAAACGGTTGATCCGAATGCAAACGATTTATCCGAACCATCTCGCATCGCCGAAATCGCAGGTGGTAACTGGGGACGTGGGCGCAAGGTCTTTCATAGTGAAGCGGCTAGTTGCTTCAAATGCCATGCGATGCGGGGCATCGGAGCCACGATTGGTCCCGACCTGGCTAATCTCGTTCACCGCGATTATGCGTCGGTGCTTCGGGACATTGTGCATCCGAGCTATTCGATCAATCCGGACTACATCGGGCACACCGTATTGATGGAAGGTGGTGAAGTGCGAACGGGCGTTCTTCGGAACGAGAACGGCCAGTTGTTCTTGGGAGATGCGGAAGGTCGAACGACGCTCCTGGATCGAAGCCAGATTCAGCAGATGCAGCCCGCCAAAGTATCCGTCATGCCGACTGGCCTGCTCAGCAAACTCACACCCGAAGAAGCCCGCGACTTGATGACATATCTGCTGACGCCACCGCCGCACATGCCGCTGGAATCACCTCTCCAAGCACCTGTGTTGAGGACGGCAGCCGAAGTCGCGGCGGTACTGGATGGAGCCGAGCAGTTGCCGTCCGAACTGAAGCCTTTGACGGCCATCTTGGTGGCTGGACCGAAGGACCACGGGCCGGGCGAGCATGATTATCCAGCGTGGCAAGTTGCCTGGGGGCAACTGTTGGCGGCGGCTCCGCACATGGATGTCGAAATGGCATGGGAATTTCCGACTGATGATCAGATGGAGCGGGCGGACCTGTTGGTCTTCTTTCAAAAGGGCGCTTGGAACGACCAGCGAGCCTCCGCCATGGATCGCTTTCTGGCGCGAGGTGGCGGTGCCGTTTACATCCACTGGGCGGTGAACGGCGACGAGCGAGTCGCGGACTTTGCAAGCCGCATTGGCTTGGCATCTCGCGGAGGCGCCATTAAGTATCGACACGGCCCGCTTCGCTTGGATTTACACAATACCGATCATCCGATCCTGCGCAATCTGGATGCGATTCAACTCTACGATGAAAGCTATTGGTTGTTGACCGGCGAAGTCAAAAACGTCACCCTACTTGCGAGCAGCTTGGAGGATGGGCAGCCGCAGCCGCAGATTTGGCTTTATGAAAAAGGTGCTGGCCGCGTCTTTGTTTCCATCCCTGGCCACTATAGTTGGACCTTCGACGATCCGATCTTTCGAATTGTTCTCCTTCGAGGTACCGCCTGGGCCGTGAGAGAGCCCGTCGATCGCTTCAACGAATTGGTCCCACTCGGAGCCCGTATGAAACGCTAACTCCATTCCTCATTTCGATGGGCAACACACTCAGTTCCATTTCCTTGAGAGGCCGACACAGGAGCCAAGAATGGGTTTCCATCAGGCATTCGCATTCAAGTAGTTTTGGAGCTCATCAACAAGTCTCAAGCAGGCGGGACACAGGGAGGTTATGTTCCCTGGTGAAGTACCAGGGACGGAGTGGGGAGTGCGAGCAATTTTTAGAGGATGGAAATCTATGGCTTGTCTAAGTGTTTGGAGACAACAATCGGTTTGGGCCTCGACTTCGTGAGAAATTATGTAGCAAGTCAGGCTGGTCCGTTCATATTTCTCAACTTTTCTGTAGGATAGTGATCGTTGCTACGACAAGTTTCGTTGCGTCGCTCTCGGTTGAACGGTCGCATCGAGTCTCAGGAGAATGATTGGCATGTTTACGAAGGTTGGGTACGGCATTCTTGTTTGTTCCGTTCTTTCCATCGCTGGTGTTTGCGATTTCAGACTCGGCTTCGCGCAAGAGAAATCTTCTTCAGCAGCGACGGCTGAACCTCCGAATGCAGGTCAAAGCAAGCTGGACGAAGCCACGGATTTGAAGTTGGAGGCCGATACGATTGACAAACTGGCCAAGGTGATCGATTTGTGTAGTCAAGCGCTGGCGGAAGGGCTGGACGAATCAAACACGGCGTTCGCGAAAGAGCTCTTGAGTTCTTCGGCATTCCAACGAGCGCAGCTGACCATGCAAGAACTCATGCGTTCGCGACTGGGGCCGCAGGCGATGCGACGAACCCGAACCAAAGTCATGGACGATTTGAAGTTGGCGATCGAAAACGACCCCAAAATGATTGACGCTTACCTGATGTTAGCGCGGCTGCACGCCGTCGGGATGGAGCGGAAGGAAGCACTCGATGTTCTACAGGCGGCTATCGACCAAGGTAGCGACGATAAGCGAAAAGTAGCGGAAGCCTACATGGTTCGTGCGCAATTACATGAGGATATTGAAGATAAGATCAAAGATCTCCAAAAGGCGACCGAAGTCGATCCGACCAATGTCGAGGCCTGGCAGGGTAGAATCGCTTTGCTGATCGGCCAAGGCAAATTCGAAGACGCCTACGAGTCAATACAGAAGCTACGTGAGCGAGATCCCACCAATAACTTCGCGGTGATGGCGGCCGTTCAAGCTTTGGTGTCGATGGAGCGGAACGACGAAGCTCTGGAGTTGCTTTCCAAACAAATCGAATCCGATCCTGAAAGCGCGGATTGGTATCGCATGAGGGCTCGACTCCACGCGGCCAAAAAGGATCAAGATGCGGCGCTTGCCGACTTGAACGTGGCACTCGAAAAGAACGAGCAAGATGTCGAGTCTTTGATGATGCGGGCGGAAATCCACTTAAACCGGGAAGAAATCGAGCAGGCTCAGCAGGATGTCGATGACGCCTTGCTGCTGCAACCAAATCTGTCTGCTGGCGTGCTGTTCCGGAGCTTGATCGCGGCGCGCCAGAAGCGGTACGATGACGCCATCCGTGACATGCAGATGTTGGTGCGTGCCGATCCGAACAATCCCGCATTTCTCCTGCAGTTGGCAGGGTATTATCAGATGGCCGATCGGCCGAACCAATCAATCAAAGTGCTTGACGAAGTCCTCCAGAAAGATCCGAACAACTGGCGCGCCCTGCGACTGCGAGGCGACAGCCTCCTCAGTCTGGGAGAACACAAACGGGCGATCGATGATTTCGAAAAGGCCTTGGAGATCATTTCGGAAGACGATGATGAGGACCGTTCCGGCTTGCTCAACAACCTCGCTTGGGTGTTGGCAACATCACCTACCGATGAACTGCGTGATGGAAAGCGTTCCATCGCGCTGGGCACTGAAGCTTGCGAACTGACAGACTACAATCTCCCACATATTCTCTCAACGCTGGCTGCAGGTTACGCCGAAGTCGGCAATTTTGAGGAAGCCATCAAGTGGGCCAGCAAAGCCGTCGAGCTTGGTACGGAAACGGAAAACGAACAACTGGACCAACTGCAAAAGGAACTAGAAAGCTATAAGCAGGGAAAACCCTGGCGAGAAAAGCAAGACACCAAAGAAAAGAAAGCCCAACCGCTCACTACTGGCGGTGTGGATACTTGACGAATTGGGGCCACGGTTTGCTAAGGTGCGAAGTTACAAACGGATGCCGCCATCAATTCGCTTGAGCTCAATAGCCCTGACGCATGGTGAGTGCCTTCATCGCATGAGTTCAACGCAGAACCGCACAACGTTGTCTCCGACGTAAGAGCAAGAAGTGCCAGCGCGGGACGCTGATCGAGGATCAAGAACGCACTCACGGATCGGGGCAAAGATTTGCGGAATGGTAGACGTCCGTTCGCTGAGTTTATTTCGCAGTCCAGCCCCGGTCGTCTATCTGAGGTGAACGAACGGCAGGTGCAGCGGGGTGACTGGACGGTGAGAGAAGTCGGCCCGGTTTCTTTGCCATCGCATCATGAGCTCTTTGTTCGACCGAAGATGAACTTTGCCGCTGATCCGTGCTCGTCATCCGCTCCGCTGCTGAAGCCGATGCGATCGTTGGAGTCGACGAAGTAATGTATACAGCTCTCTCTGAGAGCATCGATTGCGGCGAAACGGTGTTGCTGGCCGTTAAGTCGCGAGAGTCCAGTAGTCCACGATTCCAGCGAGGAGATAGATCGGAACCTTCGGGAGCGGGAATGGCTTTCAAGTCATCTCGATCGCGCGTGGGTTGGAGGCGATTCGGAATCTCAATCGCATTCGGATTCGGTTGACCGCTGACCGAAGTCTCTGAATTCGTGGAGGGTGCCGACTGAAACGGATTCGCAGCTTCGCTCTGCTGATGAACGCGGCTTAATCCGAATCGAGGTCGTTCGGACTGATATTGGCCGGTGGAACTGCCAGATAGAGGCTGTGTGGGCAGCGAAGGCTGAACCGAGGATTCGGGATCCGCAATGCTGCCAGCGGCTCCAGACGGTGTAGTCGATTGTGGCGTCGCATTCCAGTTAGGAACATTTGGTGTAACGCCTGTTCCGACTGGGTTGTTCGAGTCAATCGGCGGTGCATAGACGTTTGGCAAATTTCCGTAGTCGTACGAAGTTGAAGGCGAGGAATAACCTGGAACAGCGTTACTGGGAGCGTAACTGGTGGCCGGAGCAATATAGCTTGGTGAAGTTGTAGCGGGAGCGAGGTAGCCCGGCGATGCGGTGGCGGGAGCGAGGTAACTTGGAGGCGTGCTCGGAGCAAGATAGCTCGGTACCGGATTGGACGGAACGATTGGCGTTGAAAACGAAGGTGGCAAGCTTCCGGCGAGTACGCTCCCCGAAACCATCAGCATGGCAGTTTCTATTGGCATGCCCGCTTGAGGAACGGAAATGAAGGAACTCGATCCACTCGAAGCGACCGGGGTCGTTGCATTTGGATTCCAATACATTTCCGGTGATGGATAGAACGTTCGACCCTGTCCGAAAATGGGCCGGAACGCATAGATCGGCACACGCTGCGTTTGGTATTCGTAGGAAGTGCATGGCACCAACTGGGTGACCGTCGCGCCACTACTGGGATCAACGCTTGTGACTGGTCGATAGTACGTCACTGGAGTTCGATTCCAAACCGATTGAAAATTGGACGAAGGCAATTGCGAGGTCGTCGGTGGATAGACGGGGAGCGTCGGTACAAACGTTCCGCTAGAAGAACTGGGGGGTAAGACTTGAACCGGTGCTGCGGGCAATGTCCCGGGAATCGATGCGCTTGCGCAGCTTGGTCCTACTGGGACTGGGCTGGGATACGGAATGGCTTGAGGGTAATTCGCAACAACGGGTTGCCCAACCATATTGGATGGAATCGGATAAGAACCGATCGGGATCAACGGCTGATTTCGTCCGAATAGCCAGTCCAGGAACTCACCGCCCGAAGCCGTCCTTGGGCATGGTAATAGGCACAGGCTCCACACCACGGAGAGCCATAGGATCGATCTAAGTGAATTCGAGAACTTCATGTTGCAAAGCCGATCTTTTCGTGTCTGGACCGTGTGTCAATCGAAACTACCCCATATCTGATGCCAGCGCGGCCAGAGAGGTCAATTGAAAATGCAGTGCATTTGGACAAAATGCATTCAATTCTGCACCGCAGTTCGACCTGTAGCGATTACACTAAGTTTGCCAAGTGCGAATGTTCTGATTCACCGTTGACGCTGCAGGTTCTCTTTATTGCTTAACCGCGGCGCCAATGCAAACTTGGCGAATGACAACTCGGCGGCAAATTGCCATTTCAAGCCCAAAAAACGCTGCGGCCAGCGCTGGCGTCGAGAACGGTTCCTTGTTTTGTTACATACACTTGCCTCCCGATCCGAAGCCGATATTCCAAATGGTGATCAGCGATGGAATACTCCCCAGGAGTGCTCTTGACTTTGGAATCGCCGTCCTCATTTTTTCTTTGCGGAGTTCCGATGATCATTCGAATCTTGGTGATACTCGTGACCGTTTCACTCGCGAACACGGTGAGGACCAGCAACACCACTAGCTTTGCCTGGCAAGTGGACATCGCCTCTTTGGAACGTTCCACCGAACCAGATGATGCAGCGCGGGACGAGATGCAGCCGAGATGGTGGAAGGGGAATCTCCATACCCATTCTTTTTGGAGCGACGGAAATGATTTTCCTGAAATGATCGCCGATTGGTATCGAACCGAAGGCTACCACTTTCTGGCAATTTCGGATCACAACGTTCTGCAAGAGGGAATGCGATGGATTCGCGTTTCGGAAATCATGCGTCGAGCTCCGCCTGAAGCGGTGGATCGCTATCGAAATCGCTTTGGGAAGCTATGGGTGGAAACGCGAGGCGGCAGCCATGAAGACCCCGAAGAGATTCGGCTGAAACCGCTTCACGAATATCGGCATCTCTTAGAGCGCGCGGAGGAATTTCTTCTCATCACATCCGAAGAAGTATCGGACCAAGTCGCCGGCAAACCTGTACACATCAACGCCGCCAACATTCGCCAAACGATTCAGCCACTAGGCGGGGCGACCGTGCGAGAGGCCATCGAGAATAATTTGCGAGCCATCCTCGAGCAAGAAAAACTGTTTGGAATCGAAGTCCTTCCACACCTCAATCACCCCAATTTTGGATATGCGGTTACCTATGAAGACCTGGCATCGGTGATGTCCGAAAAATTCTTCGAAGTCTATAACGGGCATCCCTCGGTGAATCATCTCGGAGATGAACAACATCCCAGCGTGGAACGGATGTGGGACCTGGCCAATCATCTGCGCGTGAATAAGTTGGGGGGTGACCCGATCTTTGGAATTGCGGTCGATGATAGCCACGAGTATTTCGGACGCCCCGGCAGTCGACCGGGTCGAGGTTGGGTCATGGTGCGAGCGGTGTACTTGACTCCCGAGTCCCTCATTCGCGCCCTGAAGGCGGGCGATTTTTACGCTTCCAGCGGCGTTCTGCTCGATGACATCTCTTGGTCGACGGAAACCAACACGCTTACCATTCGCATCGCCCCCCAAGATCATGCCACCTATCGAACCGACTTCATCGTTATCGCAAAAGATGCGGATGGCGAGGGCATCGGCAAGGTAGCTTTTTCCTCCGAGGAAATGACCTGCTCATATCCATTGGCGGAAGGCGAAACCATTGTCCGAGCCGTCATCACAAGTAGCTTGCCGGTCCGCGACCCGGTCTTCGACGGGCAAAAACAGCAAGCTTGGACGCAACCATGGCTACGGACGGAAGCTAAAACTTCCAGCTCCGAGTAATTTTCGCCGTAACTCAGAACTGGCGTCGCTACTTTACGTCCTCTTTCATCTTGTCGCGGAAGATCTCGCGAAACTTATCCACTTTCGATTTGACCACCGTCTGACAATACGGATTGCGCGGATTCAGGTTGAAATAGTTTTGATGATAGTCTTCCGCAACATACATTTTGGTAAACGGTTCAATCTGCGTCACGATGGGGTTCTTGAAGATGCCAGACTTGTCCAATTTCTCCTTATATTCTTCTGCAATTTTCTTCTGATCCTCGTTGTGATAGAAAATCACCGAGCGGTATTGCGTGCCGACATCCGCTCCTTGGCGATTCAATGTTGTCGGATCGTGCGTCTTCCAGAAGACTTCGAGAAGGTCCTTAAACTGAGCTTCATCAGGATCATACGTAATTTGCACGACCTCGGCATGTCCGGTTCGGCCCGTGCAAATTTGCTCGTACGTTGGATTCTCTGTCGTGCCCCCGGCATAGCCAGAAACGACTTTTTCAACACCCTTCATTCGCTGAAAAACGGCCTCGACGCACCAAAAACATCCACCCCCAAACGTTGCCAGTTCCATCTTCTTATCACTCTTTTCCATCGTCTCCTCACCTGCATTCTCTGTTTTCGGAGGGTCGTCCGCAAAACTCGTTCCGTCGCTGATAGGAGAACAGCCAATCACAGTTCCGCAAAGTAATCCAATGAAGGTCGGTATCCAAATTTGGTTCATATCCATCCTCGGCAACAAGCACTGAATTGCGAACGAGACTCGAAGACCAAACAATGTTCTCGTCTATTGTAGACGAGAGGACAGTAGCTTGTCTTACGACGAACGATTCCTAAACACCTTTGGAACTACGAAGTTGAGCTAATACCTCTTCGGCGGCGGACTTTTGATGGGCCAGTTCATGGAGCGAATCGCGTTCCTTGGCGACGACGTCCGCAGGAGCGCGGCTAACGAAATTTTCATTGTTCAGTTTATTTTGCTTGCTTTGGATTTGCTTCGTCAAGTTTTCAAGTAACTTTTCGTTCCGAGAGATCTCTGCATCGACGTCGACCAATCCGGAGAGATCGACGAAAACGTCGGCTTGTCCGAGTGCGACGTGGGCTCGCAGCGCGGGCAGCGGTGCGTGCTGACCAGCCTCCAGACATTGAGCATTCGCCAACGACGAGAAAAATGGACCCATGTCTTTCAGCAGCATCGCCATGTCGTCAGAGCACTGGACGACAAATCGAATCAACTCGCGCGGCGCGACCCCTTGGCGGGCTCGAACTTCCCGCACGGCTCCCACGACTGAGGTAAACATCGCGAATTGACGCTCGATCGCCTCATCGATATCTTGCAGATGAGCCGTTGGCCAGGTTGCGCGGATCAACCATGGCTCCGGCTCCGGAGACTCCGATTCGCGAATCGATCGCTGTGGAGCGATTTGGTTCAAATGTTGCCAGATCGCTTCGGTAACAAATGGGATGACGGGATGCAGCAACCGCAAGGTAACATCAAGTGTATGCGCGAGCACGCGTTGTACCGTCGCGCGATGTTCAGGGTTTGCCAAGCGAGGCTTGGCCATTTCGACATAGTAGCTGCAAAATTGGTCCCAGGAGAACTCATACAACTCTCGAGCCGCCTCCGCGTAGCGATAATGCCTCAACGACTCGGTGACGTTCCGCGTCAAACTAGCGAGCCGTGAAAGGATCCATCGATCTTCCAGCCGCAAGTCGCTAGACGGAACTGAGCCAGCTTGGAATCCTTCCAGATTCATCAACACAAACCGCGATGCATTCCAAAGTTTGTTGCAAAAGTTGCGAGCAACCTCAAAGCGTTCACTGACGACGGCTCCGCGAAGCAGCGCCTTATCTTCTTCCGATTCGGCCCATTGCGTCGAAAACGCCTCGCCGCATTTCTCGCAATGGATTCGAGCGAGTTGACGGTTTTCCTTGCTTTGGGCAATCAGAGCCTGGCAATGAGGGCACTCGTACTGTACCGGCATCCGGACGTCTTGAGTCTCGGTCGTCAGCCAGGCCAAGCCAAACCGGAGCGCATCGGGACCAAAGCGGTCGATGATATCAATCGGATCGACTCCGTTCCCCTTGCTCTTGGACATGGTCTCACCGAAACCGTCGAGGATCTTCGGATGGATGAATACCTCTCGGAAAGGCACTTCGCCGACGTTGTTCAATCCCATCAGGACCATGCGAGCCACCCACAACGTGATGATATCGCGGCTCGTGATGAGCGTGCTGGTTGGATAGAAATACTTCAATTCCGGTGTCGGTTCGGGCCAACCTAATGTTGAGTGCGGCCAGAGGGCAGAGCTGAACCAGGTGTCTAGAACATCCTCTTGGCGGACGAACTCTTCTTTTTCGAGTTTTCCTTGGATCGGTTCATCCTCATCGCGAACGCAGACGTGGAGCAAATGGGGCTCCTCGATCGAGCAGGCGATCTTGCCTTGCGCAAATTCGGGCCAACGTTCGATGGCATGTTGGGCCGCCTCGCAGGACTCCCGCGAATTAAAAGGCTTGCTCCAGATGGAAATCTGATGCCCCCACCAAAGCTGGCGTCCAACCGGCCAATCCCGCTTCTCGCTCAACCAATCCAAGTAGCCACGCGCATACCGCTCAGGGACAATTTTGACCCGCCCACGTTCCACTGCGTCCATCGCCATCTGGGCGAGGCGATCCATACGAACAAACCACTGATCGGCCAGGTAGGGTTCGATCGGCGTCTTGCTGCGATCACTATGAGCTAGATCGATTTCGCGATCCTCCACTTGAACCAAAAATCCTTGCGTTTCCAAGTCGGCGACGACTTTGTTGCGAGCCTTCGCAATGGTTAAACCGGCATAAGCACCAGCGTTTTCATTCAGAGTACCATTCGGATGAAGGATGTTCAGCATCGGTAGCTGGCATCGTAATCCGACTTCGTAATCGTTTGGGTCGTGAGCCGGAGTTATTTTAACGCAGCCGCTCCCTAGTTCCGGCTTGGCCCACGGATCGCAGATGAGAGGGATTTCGCGATTGGCTAGAGGAAGTCGAAGCTGGACACCTCGCTTTGCCATGTCCGCAAGCTTGATCAGATTGGGCAAAAGGTTTTCGCGACGTTGCTGCAATTCCTGCAACTGCAGTTCCAGAGCAGGCCGATCCTTGGCTGAGGCGCCCGCCAGCTTCGCCTGCAAGTCAGCTTCAACCAGGTCCAAGGCCTTTGCGGGTTCCGGATGAACGGCCACCGCCGTGTCACCAAGCATCGTCTCGGGTCGAGTCGTTGCGACGACAGCGAAGTCTGGATCTCCCGGTCGAGAGTCGAGTATCGGGTAACGGAGGTGCCAAAAGTGCCCCTTGATGGTTTCGTGAAAGACTTCATCGTCGCTGACGGCAGTTTGAAGGAATGTGTCCCAGTTGACCAGCCGCTTGCCTCGATAAATCCACCCCTTGCGGAACAAGTCAAAAAAGGTGGTGCGAACGGCACGAGCGCACATCGGATCCAAGGTAAATCGCGTGCGACGCCAATCGCAACTGCATCCCATCCGTTTGAGCTGTTGGAGGATGCGCGCTTCGTATTGATCCTTCCATTCCCAGATACGCTGAACTAGGGACTCGCGACCCAGATCATGCCGGGTTTTGTTCTCAAGCTCCTTTAGCCGCCGTTCGACGACTGCTTGCGTTGCGATGCCCGCATGGTCGGTGCCTGGAATCCACAAACTCTCGTGCCCCTGCATCCGATGCCAGCGAATCAAGATATCCTGCAACGTATTATTCAGAGCATGCCCGAGGTGCAGGGCTCCGGTTACGTTTGGTGGCGGGATGACGATGGTAAATGGAGTTTTTTGAGGATTTGGGTCTGCCTGAAAACAACCGTGCGATTCCCAAGCATCGAGCAATCGCGGGGCTTCCGTGGCAAAATCAAATCGATTGGGAATCTCTTCTGCCTTGCTTATCATTCCGTCACCGATTTATGAGGATTCGGCCCCTTGTGATCAAGATGGAGTTTGTGTTCGAAAGCGTCAACCAGGGCCAGCCAGCTCGCTTCGATGATGTTCTCGCTGACACCAATCGTCCGCCATGTGTTCACGTGATCGTTGCATTCGATGTTGACGCGGATGCGAGCAGCCGTCCCCGCTTCGCTGTTGACGACGCGGACCTTGTAATCCACCAGTCGCATCGTTTCCAGGCACGGGTAGAAATCTGCCAGCGTTTTTCGCAAGGCGGCATCCATGGCGTTGACCGGACCGTGCCCCTCGGCAGCTTCAAACCGGCGATGCGTGCCGACGCGGATTTTAAGAATCGCTTCCGCAAAAGAGGCACTGCGAGCGGCGTCGCGATCTCCGGCCACGATGCGATATTTGATGGTCTCGAAGTGAGGCGAGAACTGCCCCGCCAGCCGCTTGACCAACAGATCGAAAGAGGCTTCCGCCGCCTCGTATTGATAGCCTTGGTTCTCTCGCCGCACCACCTCGGCCAAAATGCGGTCCATCAATGCTCGATCATGACCAAGCTGATGGCGGTCCGTCAGCGCCATGATGTTCGACCTGCCCGAAAGCTCGCTGATCAAGATACGGCGCTCGTTCCCTACCAACTCCGGATTGATATGTTCGTAAGTGTGCGCGGCTTTGTTGACGGCATGGACGTGCATGCCACCTTTGTGCGCGAAGGCGCTTTGGCCGACAAAGGGTTGATTGTTGCGAAGCTGCAGATTAGCTGTCTCATAGACAAATCGCGAAAGTTCTGTGAGATGTTCGAGGTTGCTTCCCCCGAGAATCTGAAAGCCCGATTTCTTCAGTGCGAGATTCGCCATCACCGCAATCAAGTCCGCATTGCCGCACCGCTCGCCAATCCCATTGATTGTTCCTTGAACTTGATCGCATCCAGCGTCGACGGCGGCCAGCGAGTTGGCTGTTGCGAGATCCCCATCATTGTGGCAGTGAATTCCCAGCTTGCACGAGAGACCTTGCAAGCGTTCCTTCGCGGCGAGAACGACTTCGCGAATCCTCTCCGGAACCGATCCGCCATTCGTATCGCAAAGCACAATCCATTTCGCGCCACATTCAGCCGCCGTGCGAATGGCCTTCAGAGCATACTCAGAATTCGCCCGATAGCCATCGAAGAAATGCTCCGCGTCGTACACGACATCCGCGTGCCTGGCCAGAAAGGTGACACTTTCGCCGATCATGTCCAGGTTCTCCTGCAGGGATACCCCCAGCACTTCCGTGGCATGAAAGTCCCAGCTCTTTCCAACTACCGTGATGACCGGAGTCTGAGCGGCGACGAGCGCTTTCATCCCCGGATCATCTTCGGCCCGAATGCCTCTGCGGCGAGTCATCCCAAACGCACACAGACGCGACTTGCCGAGCGACAATTTGCGTGCCCTCTCGAAAAAGGCCACGTCCTTTTCGTTCGACAAGGGGTAACCCCCTTCGATGAAGTCGATGCCCAATTCCGCAAGTCGCTCAGCAATGTTGAGCTTGTCCTGGAGGGACAGACTCACCCCTTCGCCCTGCGTTCCGTCGCGAAGAGTCGTGTCGTAAATTTCAATCGTTCGCATCATCTCCAAGCTTGTTTCCTTCAAGCGAGCACTTATGCCGACGCGGGATCGGGCAGCTCGAATCCCTTCCGATATTCGCGACTAAAAAGAAAGTTGGCTTCTTCATCCGTCGACCACTCCGTGGCAGGATCGATCGTCAACGGGCGTCCCAAGACCAGCTTCGTTTGCTCAAAATCGACCTGATTTTCCCGCAGGTGCTCCTCTAAACTCTCCAGCGTCTGCTGAACATGATGATCATCCGTCCATTCGCTCGGCCGCGTTCCTTCCGGGACCGGGGTTCCAAGTCGATACGACACGTTGCCGAGATGGGCCAGCGCGCTCGACAAATGGCCATCCTCGATATCCAAATGAAGATCGCCATGATCGCGGCTGCGAACGGCTTTGATGAAGTTGGCAAAATGATGCTGGTAATCTCCGCCACTCCACTTCCCAATCATATTGCCGTCCAAATCGAACGCCATTCCGGAAGTGTAGTTCGGACCAATCACATACCCCTCCGTGCCGTACCAGATATTCAGAGCTCCATTGAACGGCCCACCCTTCAGTCCGAAGTGGATCGGCGTCTTGATTGGCAAACCTCGCACATCCGAAATGATCATGGCGTCGTCCCAAGCAAAGATGGTCACCTGACTATTCGCCACGTCACCATTGTCGATGTAACCAAGCCGTCCACCAAGACTGACAACGCGCTTGGGCAGTTCCTGCTTCTGCAGCCCCCAGCGAGCTTTATCCAGTTCGTGCGGATTCTGATTCCCTAAATCACCGTTCCCAGTCTCGAACACCCAGTGCCAATCATAGTGCAACCGCTTGCGCTTCGGCACATGCAGCCGAGCAGGTCCACACCACAGGTCGATATCGAGCCCCGTTGGGATCGGTGCCTCCGTGTCCACCAAGCCGATACTATCGCGTCGGCGATAGCACAGGGCCCGCGCAACCTTCACTTCCCCGATCTTGCCACTGTGAATGAACTCCAGCGTTTGACGCATGCCGGGCATGCTGCGGCTCTGGACTCCCATCTGGCACATCCGCCCCAGCTTGCGAGCAAACTCCGTCATCACCCGGCCTTCCCGCACGTTGTGGCTGCACGGCTTCTCAACATAGACGTCCTTTCCGGACTGCATCATCCAAACAGCCATCAATGCATGCCAATGATTCGGGGTCGCAATGGATACTGCGTCGACCTCGTTGTCTTCGATCAAGTCCCGAACATCCTGGATGTACCGAGGCTGGTGCTGCATGTTCTTGAACAATTCTCGTCGCCTTTCGAACGCGCCGGGATCAGCGTCGCATACAGCAACCAAATCGACATCGGGATTTCGCAACCACTCCTGAAGATGCGCTCCACCTTGTCCATTCACGCCGATGACCGCGACTCGAATTTTGTCATTCGGACCAACCGGTTTGCGGTCCTCGTCGGCGACCACACTCGCCCCTTGGAAGGACGAAGCAAACGACGCAGCGACGGCTGTTGCCAAGGATTGTTCGAAGAATCGGCGACGACTGGCTTTCATGAGTAGCCTCCCGGATCGAGACCAAAATGCAGGGAATGGCGAACGAATTTCACAGCGACGGACCCTTTTCATCGAGTCAGTTGACGAAGCTGGGAAATTTCCAGCTCAAACAGTGTAATTCATCTGGCCGCAAAGCAGAATAGCCACCGGTTACCCCTTCTCCCCCTTGTTCAAAGGAAAGAACTCGAACTTGAGGGTTTTCGAGCTCAAGTTCGTCGATCCGCGATCTTCAGCAAGCTGGTGCCTGCAAAAGCTTGGTTCCCACTGCATTCTTAGAATCTTGGCGACTGTTCCAACGAATGAAGACTACCAAAGACTCAATCGCTCAAGGGCTCATTCGCCGGGAGCGATTGTTTTCGATGCCTCGTTTTTTTGGATCAGCGCATACAGCAGGTCCCATTCCATGTCCCAGCGTATCCTGCGTATCGATCCATCGCACATCGAAACGTTGATCCCCGCAGGGTGCAACGAGAAGGGATCGCTCATATAGTTGGATTGCAAGAAATTTGGTAAATATCTTCGTTGCTCATCGTGAATAAGCGTACACCTGTACCAGTCGGTTCGGCTTCTTCGTGGGGTTGATTATTAGGGTAGTGTTCGGTAACGGCGGTCGTTGTGGCTGCCGAGTTCAAATTTTGAAGACTCAATCAAGCGAGTCGAGCTTTCGACGACTCAATCAAGTGAGTCCGACTTTTGAAGACTTCATCAAGTCGAGTTGAGGGAGAATCGAACAAGCCTCGCAATTATACCCATGCCCAGTTCTAAGCGCTACGCGACCGCTCTAAGGGCCTGCTGTGGGCTGACCGTCTTCATCGCTTTCGAGGAGCAAACAAAAGCATCTCCCAGTTCTGTCGGGACGATAACATTTCCATCCAGGCCTTCTGTTATTGGCGAAGGATGATGAATGCCGACTCGACCAAGTTATTGCACATGACTCGCCAGTTCGGCGAACATTCAGGTCAACGGCAGAACACCAGTCGCCAGTTCATCGAACACTCGGGGCAACGGCGGAACACCACTCACGAAGGTTACTCCCGACGATTGCCGCTGAACGATGCCACGGTGGCTCAACGAGAGTCACGCACCAGCTTGGTTCAACGAGACTGAACTCCCAGCCTAGATCAGTGAGAGTCAAGAAACAGCTTGGTACGTTTCACCATCGAGGCTCTCGGCATCAAGATCGAATGTCAGTCCGAATCGCCGGAAGACCTCCTGGCCGTGTTGGATTTGGCGGCCAACAAACATCAGGCTTTGTAAGCGTTCGCGTTTGGAGTCAGGTTCTTCGTTTAACCGCAGGGCCAGAGCAAATTTGGCGCGGCATCATTGGAGTCAGGTTGTTCGTTTAACCGCAGGGCCAGAGCAAATTTGGCGCGGTAAACTTGGAAGCGATCGGACCATGCTAGTCGCCAAATTTGCGGCGGCCCGCGCGTGAGGCGTGAACAGTTACCGAACGGACCACGATATTCGCCTGAGGCGTGAACAATGAACACGCATTCAACAATTGATCGTTTGCGACTGATGGGAAGAACGATGCATGCCATCACTCACTAACGATCAAAACCCACATTGATAGCCTGACTGAATCCGACGTTTTGCCGAAGTCCGATATAGGTGGTGCTCTGAACTATCTGCACAATCATTGGGAAGCGTCGACGGTCTACGCGCACCATGGCCAAGTTCCGATCGACAACAACCGAGTCGAGCAGTTGATGCGTCAGGTCGCCTTGGGGCGCAATAACTGGCTGTTCGTCACCAGCGTCGAGTCCGGGGAGCGTGTGGCTCGCCTGATGAGCGTGGTGAGCAGCGCGAAGCGGCATCACCTGGACGTATGGTTGTACTTGAAGGAAATCCTGGATCGTGTTCAGGCGGGCGAAACCGAATAAGCAAGGCGTCTACCGGACACCTAGAAGGAGCAACATCTGGAAGAGGTACGAACGTATCGCGAAGAAAAAAGCCGCTACGAAACCGAGCGCAAGCACCTATCGCGAGCCCGCCGCATCATCGCCGCCAAGCTCCAGTGCAAGCAACAACCGCGCCAACCTACCTAACCTCACCCCCTCCCTGTCGTGTACGCTTACGATTAAACGCGACACAGATTCGTTCTGAATGCGATTCTCCTGGGCGATGCCAGCCATCAATGTGGCTGGTAGCTGTGACACGAGCTACAAAAGCACCCCGCAGCGTCAGCAATCAACAGCCGCAAGATGGATGGCACACAAAACAAGGCTAACCCACACTGCTGACGAAGCTTCTTTCTTTGTTGCGGAATCTAATGAGAAGGTCGGACGAATTCCGAGAAGACGAGAATGATGGCAAACCAAATACTTGGGATGGCTCCGATGGCCACAAACAACTTGGGGAAATTGGGCGGATGTTCATCTCAAACGCACCAACGGGCCGCATGGGCGCGAGAGGATT
>JBBIUE010000087.1:0-20068 GCA_037440405.1 Pirellula sp.
TCGAAGGTTACGTGCCGTTCGCCTTAAAAGCGACTCGCAATGGTGAATTCCTTGCAACCAATTTAGTCAGTCAAGCGGATGGGAGTTCGGGCCTATTTCAGCTTTTCTACTTAAAGGAGGGCAGCTCGCGACGATTTGAAAAGGCAAAGGAGCTTCGATTTCTCGGTCTGAGTCCTGACGGCCAATGGTTGGCTGGAGGCTGCTGGCAAGGATTACATGCGACGATCTGGAATACCAAAACTGGAGAGCAAATCACAGAGCTCGATACCGACGTCAGCACGGTTGTTGCATTCAGCAACGATGGCAGCAAGCTGGCGACGGCCTCCATTTCCGAAATTGCGGTTTGGGATACGAACTCATGGAAACAATTGTGGACCGTGCCCTGTGCTTCGGTGATTGGATCGCTGGTTTTTTCGCCAGATAATCGCATGTTGGCCCACACGATGTCGAACAACAAGCTTCAACTTCTGGATATCGACTCGGGCCGTCACTTAGTGACGTTGAGTACGAATCATGACCCCACTTACGTTCAGCACCTCGCCTTTAGTCCTAACGGAAGCATGCTCGCGATGAGTTGCGGCAAGGATAAACTGCAGGTTTGGAGTCTCGATCATCTGCGATCGCAATTGGAGTCGCTCAAGTTGGCTTGGTGACTTACGTCGAGTTCGCTGCGTTCTCGTTCATCGAAGGCCAACTTGAACTCAGCTCCTTTTGTTGACGTGAGGGAACAGAGGAACCGGTGTTGGTAACTCGGTGATTTCCCCATGACATATCGTCGGATGGCATGTTGAGTGGAAAAGTGGCGCGCGAGTCATGACTCATTGGCGAGGTTATCTGTAACCATTTACGCCTATCGCGCTGGCCGCCGCAAATTTGGCGAGAAGCGCGGCCCGCTCGATTCCTAGGATACTGCGCCGGATTTGCTCTGGCCCTGAGGTTAATGGAAGATCCTGACTCCGATCGTGAACGCTTACGGTTATCTACCCTGCGATGACTCTGCTCTCAAGCTCCCTGGGACGAATCGTTGGCATCTCCCAAGCAATGATGGAGGATGTCGCTTGGAGAGCTGATGTACCCCGCATAGAAGGGTCCGAACTGTCCAAAGCGGGCGCTGGCTTGATCGAAGCGCATGACATAAACGATCTCTTTCAAGTACTGAGGATTGCGAGCCCATAACGAAACACCCCATTCCCAATCATCGAGGCCGATGGCTGCCGTCACAATCTGAGTCACTCTTCCTCCAAAAGCCATACCGCTTTGACCGTGTTCCGCCATCATCGCAGCTCGCTCCGAGAAAGGGAGAAGAAACCAATTCGCCCCGACCTTTCGAGCCTTATTCATCGGGTAGAAACAAAAGGCAGGCCAAGTCGGCAACTCCGGATAAAGCCTCTGTTGCAACATCATCGGCAGGCGACGCTCATACGAATTCACCTTCGCCTCGAAGGCGGGCGTAGTCGGGTCCTCACCTTCGCGAATGAGTTTCTCCGAAAACTGCTCCTTCGTTGGAAGATACTCTGACACCTCGGTCAATGAAACGAAGGAATAAGTGGGCTCGAGCGCTACTCCAAGCTCGCTCTGAAGCAACCGCTGATGCATGCGTTCGATTACCAATGGATGCGAATCCAGCATCACAAGCCCGAAATCGGCTTTATGGCCACTAACGATCATGGTTTGGAGTTGCTTCGGGCCGTCTGTGCTTAAGTTCCCCAAAATCGTTCGGAATTGCTCACTCCCTTCTGCGCGTTGGTGCTTCGACAGTTTGCGAAAGTTCCTTCGATTCCATCGGTAAAAAAAATGGCTACAGTGCCAACCTTGAAGCGGAACCACGGACGGTTCTGGAAGATTCGCGGATCGAGAGGATTCGTAGGTCATAACTTCTCAGTGCGAAAAAAGCTTTTGACAGCTTCCGCTGTGAAAATGGTTTGCTGTTTCTGGGGATCCTTTCCAAATAAGACTAAGTGCAATCAATGGATTGGGAAAGGCTTAAATTGAATCCCGAAGATCGAAGTGGACAAAGTGACACGAATGGACAGCTTCACTGCTCGTCGAGAGCGGACTTGTTTTCGAAAGGATTCGAATGTGGTATTTTCAAATCGAGTTGGTGAATGAGCCTTGCACACTGCTTTTGGAGTTGACGAATGAAAGTTGTTCTCGCGATCGACGGTTCAGATTCTTCTGTCGCGGCAGCCCAATTGGTAAGACGCCTTGCCGAGTACCAAAGGCTTGACCTTACCGCATTGTCGGTAATACAGTTGCCCGATGTTGCGATGACTTTCTCGAACGATCTCTTGTATACGGATTACATTGAGGATCAAGAAAAACTGGCGAAAGGACACTTCGAACGGGTGGCTGCGATTTTTGACGACTTGACTGAGTCGCAGCTTTCGTTTCAACATGAAATGGTCCGTGGACACGCTGGCTACGAAATCGTCAACTATTGTTCGGATAAGGGTGTCGACTTGGTGGTTCTCGGATCGAAGGGGCACTCCACTTTGGACCGAATTTTCCTTGGTAGTGTCAGCGATTACGTGGCGACGCACGCTTCCTGTTCGGTAATGATTGCCAGACCACAGTTGGCTGACAGAATCGACGGCGCACCGTTACAAGTGATGATCGCTTACGATGGATCGCCCCAAGCCGACGTTGCCGTACAGCAATTTGAATCCTTCTCTTGGCCGCCTACGGTAAACGTTGAGCTGCTGCTGGCGGTACCGGTCTATCATCTTCGACAACACGCTCTGTCGTCTGTCAATGTCGAAATCGATAGCAAACGCAAAGCGGATGGCATCGCTGCAGCGGAAAAGACGCTGAAGGCACTTCGCGAAAAACATTCCTCCGCAACCTATCAAGTGGTGGATGCTGTCCATGTCGGTGAGAGCATCGTCCACTCCGCGAACGAAGCGAAGGCGGATTTGATTCTCATGGGGGATACCGGACGAAGCGCGATCGCGCGCATGCTGCTCGGAAGCACTTCGAAATACGTGCTGCGTCATGCCGCTCAATCTGTGTGGATCGTCAGAAGAAAGAATCGCTGAATCGCTCTTGTTGGGCTCGCCAATGTTTCACAACAAGTTGGAATGTCGATTCCGAACGTCAGCTTCGGACCGGTTCGCCTGGACAACAAATGTACAGTAAAGTAGAGTTGGGCAGGCTTTGACGATCGGTAGGCGGCTGGAGGAAGACAGCAGATGACAGCGATCATCGCAAGCAAGAAAAAACTCACCGACAGACAACAAAACGTCTACAATTTCATTCGCGATCGAATTGTGGAACGAGGTTACGGCCCCACGGTCCGCGAAATCGGTGAACATTTGCATATCCGTTCGCCCAACGGAGTCATGTGCCACCTGCGCGCTTTGGAGAAAAAGGGCTTTATCAAGCGCTTGGCGAACAAGTCGCGAGCGATCGAATTGGTGGAGCCAGCTCGTCCTCGTGGCATTCCCGGAATTCCCTTGGCAGGTAAAGTTTCCGCAGGCACATGCTTAATGGCTTTTGAGCTGGAAGATCGCGTTGACTTCGGATCGCTGCTCCATCGAGAAGACCGTTTCGCATTGGTCGTCAACGGCGACTCGATGATCGACGCTCAGATTGCCGACGGCGATTTTGTGGTTGTTCAGAAGCAGTCCTATGCCTTTCCGGGTCAAATTGTGGTCGCCAAAGTTAACAATGATGAAACGACACTGAAGTATTGGTTCCCTGAGTCCGGTAGAATTCGTTTGCAACCAGCGAACAGTCGCATGGAACCGATCATTGTCGATCACGCGGAAGTTCAGGGGGTCGTCGTCGGTGTGGTAAGGCGGCTGCGCTAGATTTTGGAGATTCGAGTTTGCGATAAGAATCGCGATTTGGTTTCGGGGGAAGTTTTCATGATGGTCGTTTTCATCGCGCGATTACTCATCGTCTCGGCAATGGTTGTGTTATTACCCTTTTCCCAGGTACTGGGGATGGATGATGAGGTAGAACATTCCCTCTTTGATGGAAAGACTTTTGAGGGCTGGGAAGGAGATACGGAGAAGACTTGGCGGATCGAAGACGAAGCCCTCGTAGCCGGTTCGCTGGACGAGACGGTACCCAGAAACGATTTTCTGGCGACCACTGAAGAGTTCGAAAATTTCGAATTAACCCTGCGTTACAAACTTGAAGGGACCGAAGGTTTCGTCAACGGCGGCGTTCAATTCCGCACCAAACGGATTCCGAATCATCACGAGGTAAGCGGTTATCAAGCTGATTTGGGAGCAGGCTTTGATGGCGCGCTCTACGATGAAAGTCGTCGGAACAAGATTCTGGCCAAGCCGGACGATGAGCTCATCTCAAAGATCGTCAAACATGATGATTGGAATCACTATCGAATTGTCGCGGATGGGCCTCGCATTCGACTGTATTTGAACGACGAGTTAACGGTCGACTACATGGAGCAGGACGACTCCATACCTCGAAAGGGAATCATTGCGGTTCAGGTTCATGGCGGCGGGAAAGCAATCGTTCGCTATAAAGATTTGCGATTGAAGCGACTTCCGTAGTCGATCTTGCTCGCGTGGATTGCCACCGCAGCGAGATTGCATCGAATCGAGCGAACCGATCAGCTCTTTGGCCAATGCTGAAGGTGTCGCTGCGGGTTAGCCCGACGACCAAGGAAGCTCACAAGCATTTACCATTGCGGACGTTGAACTTTCCAAAAGCAACAACAAAGGAGAAAACCATTGAAGAAGGTGAGACTCGCAAGCGAACGAGGTCATGCAGATCATGGTTGGCTGAGAACCTACCACACATTCTCCTTCGCCGATTACCGCGACCCACAGCATATTCATTTTCGAGCGCTTCGGGTCATGAACGAAGACTGGATCGCTCCCGGGAGAGGTTTCGGCGAACATCCTCACAGCGACATGGAGATCGTAACCTACGTGCTGGAAGGGGAACTCGAGCATCGGGATTCCATGGGAAATGGCGAAATTCTACGTCCCGGTGAGTTTCAGCGAATGACCGCTGGGACCGGAATCACCCACAGCGAGTTCAACCCCTCACCGACCGAAGCTGTGCACTTGTACCAAATCTGGATATTTCCATCGACCAAGAGGTTGGAACCAAGTTACGAACAGCGACCGTTTCCGGAATCGGAAAGACAAGGTAAGTGGCAATTGGTAGCGGCACCTGATGGAGAGCATGGTGCCTTGACCATCCATCAAGATGCGCGAATCTATCTAGCGAATCTCTCGACAAACTCGTCGCTGGATCGCCAGCTCGCCGCTAATCGACATGCTTGGCTTCAGGTGCTTCGCGGCGACTTGGAGCTGGATGATCAGTATCTGTCGGCAGGTGACGGAGTTGCCATCAGCGACGAGGTCGAGTTACGCATCCATACCAAGCTCGGTGCCGAACTCATGTTATTTGATCTCTCTTGATTTGAATTTTCCTCGCTTCGCGAAAGACTTGAATCCTCGATCGCTTGCCTGCGGAGTGGAAGGGGTGCTTATTTTTCCATATTTCTAGAGAACTCTCGCTTTCATCGAAGCAGTTATGCTAACGTAGTATGTTGACGCATGCTCAATCACCACGGATTCATCGTTCTTCGAAAGAGACGACGACCGGCCAATAAAGAGCGAGTCGCAATAGGGTGACCGTTCATGCCTCCATCGCGGTTCGCCACGATACAGATGAATGGGATGGTCAACGTCGCTTTGTTGTTCATCGCCAACTTCGTTCTGACCCGGTACTAAAATGCATAGATTGTTTCCAATTAGGAGCGGGTACGATCCATGAAACCGGAACCACTGAAGCACGAACTTGACACGCGATCGATGGAAACGAGTTCGCCATCCGACGGATTCGAGATTGATGAAACGATTGATGGTCATCAGGAATCGGAAACGGTTAAACATCGAGAATTGAGCGGCTCGCGCATTGGGAATTATTTGCTCGAGCGACGATTGGGCGAAGGGGGATTCGGTACCGTTTGGCAAGCCGAGCAGGAAGAACCGATTCGCAGACGTGTCGCTCTCAAGATTCTGAAATTGGGAATGGATTCTCGCGAGGTTGTTGCGAGATTCTCTCAGGAACGGCAATCGCTTGCCGTGATGGATCACCCCGGAATCGCCAAAGTCTTCGATGCAGGCGTCACCGACACAGGACGCCCGTATTTCGTCATGGAGTTGGTTGCTGGAAAGAACCTGAACGCCTATTGTGATTCCAAAAACTTAGGAGTTCGCCAACGACTAGAACTATTCATTCAAGTTTGTTTCGCGGTTCAGCATGCTCATCAGAAGGGGATCATTCACCGAGATCTCAAATCCTCGAATATTCTCGTCGTCGATACCGACAATGGCCCTCAACCGAAGGTTATCGACTTCGGTATCGCGAAAGCGATGACCTCAACTGGGACCGATGTCAGTTTACATACACAAATCGGCCAGTTCATCGGAACACCCGTTTTCATGAGTCCCGAACAAGCCGAGGGGCGAGTTGGAGACATCGATACGCGATCCGATGTCTACAGTCTTGGAGTCGTTTTGTATGAACTGCTGACCGGTTGTTTGCCATTCGAAGTACAAGCGGATGCGCGTCGAGACTACGAGTATTGGCGAAGAAAGATCGTCGAGACCATTCCAGCGAAACCCTCCACCAGAATCCGACTGGCAAACGAAGCGGACAAGATCCGAATTGCGAGATCGCGAAATGCGGAACCAACGCGGTGGATGCAGACCGTGCGGGGCGATCTGGATTGGATTGTCATGAAGGCCATCGAGAAGGATCGCGATCGTCGCTACGATTCCGTGTCGGCCTTCGGCGACGATATCAAGAGACATCTTGCAAATGAGCCGGTTGCCGCTCGTCCCCCGAGCATCGAGTATGTTCTGCGGCGCTTCGTTCGCAGGCATCGGGGCCCCGTACTGGCGGCAACAGCCCTCATTGCCACGATGATCTTGGGCTTAATCGTAACGACCGTGATGTTCTTTCGAGAGAAGCAGGCAAGGGCGGACGCCGAAACCTCTGCGACAAAATCGAAGCACGTTGCAAAGTTGTTGAAGGAGATGCTGGAATCGGCAGGACCTTCGAAAGCACAAGGGCGCGACTCTTCCATGTTGAAGGAAATCTTGGATAAGACAGCTCAGCATTTGGCCGACGAATTGAAAGATTTTCCGGATGTGGAAGTCGAACTCCGCGATGTCTTGGGCAGAACTTATGAAGACCTCGGGGAGTTTCAGAGTTCCTTAGCGCAGGCACGGCGGGCTACCGAACTTAGTCGTCGCTATCTACCTGCGAATGATCGCCGGCTTGCTGGTGCCTTTTACAACCTAGCGCTGTCGCTTGATCTGAATGACGAGCTTGAGGATGCGGATGCAGCTGTGTGCGAATCCATTTCCATTTATTCGAAATCCGATCCAATCGATCGGCATCGACTGGCACTTGCCAAAGACCTGCGCGCATGGGTTTTGTGTCGCATGGGTGAATTGGAGCAAGGCGAACAAGAATCTCGAGAAGCTGTCGAGCTGTTCAAGGAAGTCGAGGATCGGGACGCTTACGCGGCAGGCCTGAGCAATCTCGGAAATATCGTGATGAAGCGAGCCAAAATGGATGAGAGCGTCCGTTGCCTCCGCGAGGCGACCGCCATCTCTCGCGAGATTCTTGGCACGAACCATCCTGCCTATGTGACAGGGCTCAACAATTTAGGGCATTCGTTGATTGCTCTGGGAGAGTACGAGGAAGCCGAGCGATTGGCGCGTGAAGCTTTAGAAATCGATCAGCGGCTTTACCACAACAAGAATAGTAGCAACACCGATGCCATTTATAAGATCCTTGCATGTTGCTTGGCCGCACGTCAGGAGTGGGACGGAGCCATCGCACTCCTGCAAAAAGCCGTGAGCGCCTCCTCCGAGGTCTATTCCGCAGATCATCGCTTCACCACCGACAAGCGATCGCTGCTTGCGTTAACCCAGCTTGCCGCCGGTCAAGTGCATGAGGCGGAAAAAACGTTGGCGGAAGCTCGTGAACTGGGATGTAACAAGTCGGCAGACCATTCCATCGGATACGCAGCCGCCATGATTGCACTTGCCAGGAATGACCTTGAAACAGCAGAACGGGAAGCACGAGAGTCCTACGAAAAGATCGCTTCTCGCTCCCAGTCGAAGACCATCGACTTGGCCGATCCACTGAAAGTCTGGGCCGAAGTGAAGATACGCAAGCAGGAATGGCTGGAGGCCCAACGCCTCCTCAATGAAGCACTTTCGATTATGCTGCCGGAGTTAAACCCTAGGGCACCGAAGGTTGTCCAATTGAAGGAGTTAATGACAGTCGTCTCAGACAAGATAGCGAATCCCTGACTCTGCTCAATCTTTTGAAGAATCGGCAGGCGATTGAGGATTGGAGACGAAACGATAACCGGCGTCACGAAATGTCAAGATGTGGCGAGGCTCGGCTGGGTTGAGCTCGAACGTCTTCCGTAAACGCATGATGAACTGGTCAACCGAGCGAGTTTGCATATCACCTTGGACGTCCCAAACTTCGCTTAACAGCTCTTGCCGACTGATCACGCGATCCTCATTCTCCACCAGGTAGCGAAGCAATTGCATTTCCTTTTGGGTGAGTCGCACGGTTCGGCCAGCAACGCGAACGTCATGCGAAATGAAATTGATATAAGCTTGGCCGAAGCTAATCTCATCCACTCGAGACGGCGTCTTCCGTGAAAACCGGTTACTTTCCGAACGGTTTAAGCGGAGGAGGTTCTTGACGCGACTCAGCAACTCGTCGAGATCAAACGGTTTCGCAAGATACTGATTGGCACCGACATCAAACCCGCGAGCTCGATCTTCCGAGAGATTTCTCGCACTCAGAATCAAAATGGGAATGTCCATGCCGCTCTCCCGGATCGTCTCGCACACGGAGTACCCGCTCATTCCAGGGAGCATCAGGTCCAGGATAACTAAATCGTAATTGGATGCGGCACCTTTAATAAGCCGGAGGGCCGTTGGGCCATCTTCGACCAACGTCACTCGGTGCCCTTCCGCTTCCAGGTTGTATTTGATGCCGACGCCGAGATGCTTTTCATCCTCGACGACAATGATGTGTTTACGGCTGCTCATGGAGTAACAGTGAAATTCAAACTAGGATTGTCAGATGGAGATTCGAGGAGTTGCTCAATAGCCTCACTTCCGGTTGAGCGAGAACCTGCCTTCGTTTCCGAGACTTCCGCGCGTCGAGCGTGAGGAAGCCAAACATCAAATCTTGTACCGGTTCCATTGGCGAGATCATCCACCGAAATTTTTCCACGAAGCGTCCTCAGCACCGAACGCACCAAAAACAGCCCCAGGCCCGTGCCCTGCTTGGTTCGTTCAAGCTCGCTGCCCAGCCTCACAAATCGACCAAAGATCTTGCGGCGCAATCGACGCGGAATTCCAGGACCGTTGTCGCTGACGACAGCGTGCAGCCAACCCTCTTTCGATGCCATCGTCATCTGAATGGAAACCTCGGATGGCTCTCCGGAGTACTTGGCTGCGTTGTCCATGAGATTGCGAAACAGAATATCCAAGTCGAGTTCTCGTGCGTAGATCTCGATGGGGTCCAACTTCAATTGAAATGCAGTCGAGGGAAGCCCATAACGAAGAGCGGTACGCTCCGCGAGGTCTTGCAGCAATTTGTCGACACGCAGCCAGTTTGAATCGCACTCGGCAGTTTTGGACGTCGTTTGCTCAATGCGTGCCACGTCGAGCAAATGATTGATCAATTGATCCAATCGATCGACGTCCATCAACATCGACTGATAAAATGACCTTCTTTGGTCTTCGTCAACAGTACGCCGCCCCAGCGTTTGAAGGTAAAGCTTGAGTGAAGCGATTGGACTTTTCAGCTCGTGCGTCACGCTATCAATGAAGTTGCTTTGGCGCCGATTCAAATTGACCTGCTGAATGGTTATCAGTAAGTACGCGATCACGCCAAAAACGACGGCTGCAAACATGGCCGTACCAATGCTGAGCAACACCCAATAGAGGACCGATGATGGTTTGTCCTTGGCACTGAGGACGTTCAGAAGGACCCAACCGACCGTCAAGCTGATCAAGCAAATCAGCATGATCACTGCGAGAGTGATCGGCCATTTAAGAGAGCGGCGTTCAAACATGATCTCTCTACTCCATTGCGTCACTGATTGGACTATCGAGGGGGTTCGGTCTGAACTGATGCGAGATTGCGGTTTTCGATCGGCGTCTCAAACATGCGACTCCGGGCAATGGCTCGGCCAGGCTCTTGTCACAGATCAAGCTTGGGTGAACCTTATCCAAAATGATGAATTTTATCCAAGACCCCAGACTTCGTGGAATAGTGACGATTTTCAGTTAGATCATCAATCTGGGCATCTTAACATTCAAATTGCCAGGCATGGAAGTTACTCGGACCCTCAAGCAATTGGGCACTCCGAAGGGTAATCCGCAAATCCTTGGCATCCGGTTTCAGTTCTCTCACTTCCACATCCGATACAACTTGTCGATCCGTCAAGACCGCAACAATGGAATCTTCAGGAATTTACCAAAAGTTCCTGAGAATTGGGGAAACTGGTCGTGACTAAGGAATAGACCTTGCTCTACAATAGGTTGTTAGGGGCGACGGTAAATGGTTGTTATGGGTAAATAAACCATCACTGCCGAGTTTAGGGAGTCGAAGGATGACGTCAGAAGCGAGTCATTTGCATTTTCCACAGCAGACTTGGCAAGTGGTCAGCGACCATGCGAAGCGATGCTTGCTGCGTCGTGAGTTCCGACCCGAGCATTCGCGCATTGAGAATCTTCGGTGCGTCCACTTCAAGGACGAGCTGGATGAGATGTTTGGCCGACAGCTTTGGTATTTTGAAGCCATTAGCGTCGATTCGATTGGCCGTCGGCACATGCTCTATGGTGCTCTCGATTTCTCGGTACAGTATGGAATCATTGAGCCACTCCAAGCGGCACTTTTCGAGGATCCGGAACACCGGCAACGATTTCTATTCGCCGCTACTCAAAATCTCCGTGATACCGTTTGGCAGCAGCCGCTGACCAAGTTCTGGGTTCGCATGGCTGCATCGGGAGTCATCGTTTTGAGCTTGATCTGGTGTATGATCTTGATCAAAAGCTTTCTCAAGTAATTGTCGATTGGTTCGTTACGATCTGTTGCGATCGAGCAAACGTTTCGTTGCCTCGTGTTGTGGATCGAACAACACCTGCTTCGCTTCTCCGGCTTCGACAATGTTTCCTTGACTCAGGATGACAGCTCGATGTGCTGTAGCGCGGGCGAAATGCGCATCATGGGTAACAACGATCATCGTCTGACCTTCTCTCGCGAGGTCAGCCATGACAGCAGTGACTTCCCCAGTCATCTCCGGGTCCAAAGCACTCGTCGGTTCATCAAACAGCATAGCTTCCGGCTGCATGGCGAGGGAACGAGCGATTGCAACCCGCTGTTGCTGCCCACCGGAAAGAGTTGCTGGGCGCGCATTTGCCTTGGCCAGCATGCCGACGCGATCGAGCAAAGACTTCGCGCGCTCAATCGCTTCATCTCGGCGCACGCCGAGAACATGAACGGGGCCCTCAATGACGTTCTCCAACACCGTTCGGTGGGGGAAGAGATGAAACTGCTGGAAGACCATTCCAATGCGCTTGCGAATTCCCTGTAGCGCATGATACCGTTTCGGGTCGTTGCGAGGACCGAGATAGATATCGCTTACTCGAATGTGTCCCGACTCGAAGTCTTCGAGTCCGTTGATCGTTCGCAACAACGTGCTTTTGCCACTCCCCGATGGTCCCAGCAGCGCGCACACTTCGCCCTTGCTCACTTTTAAGGAAACACCTTTCAGAATTTCGTGTTCCTCGTAGCGTTTGACGATCTCATGCAGTTCGATCAACGAGCACCTCCTGCCATACGGCGTTCGAGATACGATGCCAAAAGCGAGAGGGGGTAACTCATCGCTAGGTACAGAATGGCTGTCAATAATCCAAGCTCGACGATCGCTCCGGTGCTCCTAGCGTGGATCGAGTATTCTTTGCTCAATTCAACGACCGTAATGACCGAACAGACGGCAGTGTCCTTGAACAAAGCGATGAAATCGTTCGTGACCGGCGGAATCACCAACTTCGTTGCTTGAGGTAGGATGACGCGTCGCAATGTAAGAAACCTTGACATCCCAAGAGCCATTGCTGCCTCGCTCTGTCCCTTGGGAATGGCTTGGATGCCAGCGCGATAGATTTCCGCTTCGTACGCGGAGTAGTTGATTGCCAAACCCAACACACCTGCCCAAAATGCGTGGATGGAAAATCCAAGCTCTGGTAGCAAAAAGAAGATCACATAGAGTTGCAAAACCAGGGGTGTGCCTCGAACCAGCTCAATATAAGTTTGCACTAGAAAGCGGAGCCACGTGGGGCCCATCAATCGAGAAACCGCCATGATCATCCCAACGGCAATGGCTAAGGGCATGGCGCACACTGCCAAAAGCACGGTCATGCCAGCCGCCCGAGCAAGCAGCAAACCACGCTGCTGTACGACTGTCCAGCCGCGGGCCGAATGAAACACCTCGGTTGACGATGAAGTCGCTTCGATATCTTCGCTAGAGAGCATCCCGCCAACAAACGAACCGTCAGGATTGACTCCGAGTCCGCGCATCGCTTGCGTCGTATCCCACAGGCCATAAGTGCTGAGAATTCGTCGGAGCGTTCCATCAGAAAGCATTTGAAGAATGGCTTCGTTTATCGCTTTCAGCAGCTCTCGATCCTCCTTTCGAGTCATGACCACGTAAAATCCCGGACCGATCGGAGGGCCTGCTGGTCGAAGTCTGGGATAGCCAGATCGATAGAAATTCCAAACCGGAAGATCTTGCAAATTGGCATCCAAACCGTCCAGTCCGAGTTCGACACCTCGCATGACTTCGCTCGCACCTTCGAATTGAATGATGTCGATTTGATCGCCCAGTTCGTTGGCAAGATAATCATGAGCCGCTGAGCCACCCAAGACGCCAACGCGATAGCGCACCGAACTGTTCTTTGATTTCAACGACTCAAAACTCTCGATGCGGTCGTCATCGTCTCGAACCAGCAACTGAAGCTGGTAGACATAGTAGGGGATCGACAGGCCAAACCGCTCACTTCGGCTGGGGTTCCATTCGTAGCCATTCAGGACGATATCGATATCACCTCGATTCAACAGGTCCGGGAGTTTATCCCATTGCCCTTGGACATAAGCAGGTTCAACGCCGAGCCGATTTGCCAGTTCGTTCGCAATATCGACCTCGAATCCAACCAATTTGTTCGGATTCTCCGGCGACGGGTAAACGTATGGTCCGCCACCTTCTTGATCGGCTCCCCATCGAAGGATGCCGCTGTTGCGAATTTGATCCAAACGATTTTGAGCAAGAGTCGGACTCAGAGGTACCAAGCCTAACGCCAGAAAAACAAGGACGCCTAGCCAATCCCGACGACACTGTTGTCTGCACGATGCGTGGTGAAATCGGTCGGTCGCTAGGTCCGTAGACATTGGGTGGCCCTTCATGGGGATTGTTTCCCGAAGACAGGTCGGAACGGTACAATGCCATTTTTAACGAGTATGGTAACGTCCCTTCCTAAATCGGTGGCATCGGGGAACCATGAGTTTAACCTGGAAGAGTCGCGCCGACATGGCGACCGAAGCCACATTTTCCGAGCTTCAACGTTGCATCGAAGCGTTACGACCGATTGCACCCGTGCCGGATGCAAACGTATTGCGACGGATTCTACCGGAACCTCGTGCGTTGGTTTCACGCATGATCGCAGCCGAGTTGATCAAATTCGACATGGGAATTGCCGCCGACCTTGGATTGATGAGGCCCATCGAGTTTTATCTATCAGCCTTGGACACCATCCTTCCTGCCGAGGCGGTTCCGATCGATCTGGTTATGGAAGAGTGGAAATTGCGAAGGGAATTTGGAGAAGAGCTCGAATGGTCGGAGATGCAGAAGCGATTTCCCCACCTCACCGACACCTTGGCAGAATGGTTAGCAGCCAGTCGATCTAGTCCACGATTTCCAACGCCAAAAGAAATACCTCAACTTGCTCTGCATCAGAAGTTCGACGATTTCTTCGTCCTTTCCCTCTTGGGCAAAGGTGCGTTCGCGCATGTTTATTTGGCCAAACAGGAATCCATGCAACGATTGGTTGCGCTCAAGGTTTCGGGACGGCAGAGCGATGAACCTGTTGCCTTATCGCAACTTGACCACCGCAATATCGTTCGCGTGTTCGATCAGCGACAACTTTCCAATTCTCAGATTCACCTCATCTATATGCAATTTGTCCCCGGAGGAACATTGGCCGATTGCATCGAGCGGCTTCGTGGCCTTCCCAGAAGCAGTTGGATAGGTCGGCGGGTACTCGAGGTCATTGATGATCAACTTCGACGGACCAACCAGACCACTCCGGAATCGTCCGCTGTGCGAGATCGCGTTGCCAGCATGGAGTGGACAAAGTTCGTTGCTTGGATCGGGATTCAGCTTGCAGAGGCGCTTCAGTATGCTCATGATCGATCGATTCTTCATCGAGACATCAAGCCAGCGAATATTCTTCTTTCGATGGAAGGTGTTCCCAAGCTTGCCGATTTCAATGTGAGTTATCGCAGTTGCGGCTCAAGTCCTCACGCGGCAGCCTGTTTCGGCGGATCCCTCGCTTATATGTCGCCGGAGCAATTGCGCGCTGCCGACCCGCGATATCAAGAACGGGCTGAAGACTTGGACGAACGTTCTGATCTTTTTTCGTTGGGAATTGTTCTTTGGGAACTGTGGAAAGGAACGCGTCCTTGGCAACTCAAGGATGTCGCCCAAAGTTGGTCGGAAGCGATCGATCAGCAACTGGCATTGCGAGAAACGGAGATTCCAACCGAGAAAGACCAACAAGATTCGGTCTCCCAAGCTTTGGAAGGAATCCTTCGGAAGGTGCTTGCTGAAGATCGTGATAAGCGACCGCGAAATGGCAGTGAACTGGCATCGCGACTGAGGCTGGTGCTGAACCCGAGTCTTGCTCGACGATTCGAACCCCACCCGAAATCAATGCAGTCGTGGGTGCAGCGATTCCCCGTTTTCTGGTTGGCATGTATCGTCGTCTACCTCCCGAACGCATTAGCTGCTCGGTCGAACTACATGTACAACCAGTCGCGTGTCGAATCGTTGAACAATGCTGAACTTCTATCGACGTTCCAAACGTTGTCGCTCGTAGTGAATCTCGTTGCGTTTCCTGCCGGTGCTGCGATCCTGTATTTTCTATGCCGTTACGCGAACGCTCTCCGAATTCGATCGCGACAGAGCGATCGAGCTGACAGCAAAGGCATCCAATGGATTTGGGATCTCGGACACCGCATGGCGACCATTGGCGGTTTACTGTGGTTCACTGCCGGAATTGTGTTTGCCGTTGTTTTGCGAGTCATGCAGCCTGATTTTCACATCACGGATTCGATTCACTTCTTTGGGTCATTGGTGGTCTGTGGAGGCGTGGCTTGGATTTATCCCTTTTTTGGCATCTCGCTTATTTGTGTGCTGTATTATTATCCGGAAATGATTCGCAATTCCATCCAAGATTCACAGTTCGCGATTCGTAAGCAACGGCTGATGCGACTAGCAGGTGTCTACCTTGGTTCCGCAGCGGTGATCCCCCTGGTATCTTTGGCACTCTTGATCTCAACCGTCGATACAAGTCGGTTTTGGCTGCTGCTGCTGATTGGCCTGACCGGACTTGGCTTGTTTGCGTCGTTCTTCGCTTATCGGAAACTTGAAAAGTCGCTTGCGGATTATCAATCCATTCTCGATCCAAACGGTGCCAACATAACACCATTCGGCTAGGGGTTGATGAATTGCTCCGAAACCAAGATGCGATACTCTCCAAAGTGCTTTGTTTCTGGATTGGGCGCGTCTGCAAGAGTTCATCGCGAAACGACCGGATCGATTCCCCATTCACGGACCACACCAGGTAACTGGCATTTCTTATTTCAGTTTGGAACGGAATCGCTTCCAACGGGTCTTCTCACGTGGTCATGAAAGCGCACTGTGCGTTCACGCCAATGACACGCGCCGATGACTCGGCAAACTGGCAAACTAGCAGCGTTGTCCCAACTAATTCGATCCGGTCGTTTCGCGTTGGTCAGACCTTGCGAATGAAGTGAGCGGCATAACTTCGGACCTCTTGGCCGTTCAACACATGAAATGTGCGGAGTTGTTTGATGAGAGCATCGTTGAACCCAGATAGCGGCACGTGGATCAAAGTTTTCTGAAATCTCTTCGCAAGCCGCTTCCAACCTCGTCCAGGCGGCAGCCAACTCAATAAGGCGACCTGCCGCGACTCAGAATATAAACAGCATGCCGCGATCAGACGTTCTTCCAGCGACTCCGTGAAATCGAAGGCCTTGTCCGTCCAAATGTCTGGAATGGACCTCGGCGGGAAAAGAAACAGTACGCCACCATAGTTGGCGACAGCGACACCTGGACCGATCAACTCGTCTCGAAAATCGGAAGCGTAAAATGCGATGGTGGACTCCTCTTGATGCTCAGCGAACCAGGTCGAACGCCACGGGTAATCTCGGGGATGAGCAGGACTGTCAAAGAGCATAATGCAACCATCCATTGTTCCGATACTTGGTGGCATCACCTTGACGTAGATCTCTCGCTCGTACCAATGCCGGAGCGTCTCTCGAATGTCGATGCCATCGCGAAAACTCGTCGAAAACTTCTCGGTTCGGGCGAGGTCGGCACCGAGTATCGAGCGGGCTCGTTCGACGACTCGTGTCCGAAGGCTCTCGATCGCGGTATCCTCCGGTGGCCACGAACATTGACGCAACGGATTCCAACGAGTCCGCCACTCCGCCTTTTCAACCTTCGTGGGACGCCGCTGCAGTTGCAGCGAACGCCAATGCATCGGCGGACCTGGTAGCCGGCTGACAATCGGAACGATTCGTTGATCGGGGAGACGCAATCGATCGACAGACATTTTCAGTCCACTCGGATGACTCGCCCGAACTTCTGGGTAAAGGCCAGAACATTCGATCACTTCGATCGCGAACTGGTCCCCCAAGATCTGCTTGCAAGCGATCGCGATTGTGTAAAGGTCCGGGGACATGCGTCTCTGGATCAAACTCAGATTCCGCATGTACTTCAGGCACTGCGACAGCATCATCGGGGTGATCTGCCGAGCGCGTTTGCCATGCCGGCTGCGATAACGACTGCGGGCATAAATCAACAGCTTCTTGATTCCATCAATCGACAGATTCTCATTGCTGGCGAGGACAGCGCGAGCTCGTTCATAGAGCGCAGCCACAAATGGCAACTCTTGAAAGAGAAACTGATAACATCGATGGTCAATTTCATACATCTCCGGTTCAGCAACCAATTCCGATTCAACGTCGTTCGGGAGCGGTTCGAAATAGGCTTCCCGAATCCACGGCCAGTGCTGAACAGAGCACAAGAACAGAATTCGATCATGCTGGCGTTCCAACCTACGAAGCTGTTCGCCCATCCAACAGATCTCCTGCTGCGTTCGCAAGTGGCGAGGGCGAGGAAGCTCGGTTAAGACGGCCGCAGCAAACCGCGCGGGAGCAACCTCTTTCAGTGCATAGGGGTCCGGCATGGGAATCGTGTAAGGCCGATACAAATCCGTTTCAAGATCAATAAACTCGACGGGAATATGCTCTCCGAGCGCGAACCGAATTCCCGCGATCACTGGCTGGCATGGATCAATGGGGACATAACTCCATGGAATGTTCTCAGAATGCATTCCAATCAATTCGTGCTGCGGCCGCTGCAGAACGATAGATGGCCGAGGAAGCTCTGCCGTTGCGTACCGCACTAACGGGCCAAACGACGGCGGTAACGGAACCGCCAATAGGTCGACCGGGTTGGCGAGAAGCCATTGCTCGACAACTCGAGCGCTATCGCCGCTGCCATGAACGATCGGCAAAATTGTAGTTCGTTCAGATAAGTGTAGTGGCGACTTCATTGTGGTTAACTCTTCTCAAAATGAGACTCGCTTCTCAGATTGCGTCGTTATCTCCATGGCTTTTTCAACTTCAGTTTAACCTCGGGCACGACGTCGAACGCGCGTTACCTCAGAATTCGCGTGCAATTCTCAGGTTATTTTAAGGTTTGCGACCGAATCCTTGGGTTGTCGTTCTTGGTCGCAAAGAGATTATTTCCAATGGCACGAGTTTTGCTCTATCACTTCACTCGAACCTTCAATTGCTAGAGTCTTACTGGTAGGTGTGTGTGGGGCTGGTAGGACTTTAGTTCGCCGGGAGGGAGGATTTCGATCTCCCGGCATTCCTTCTTCAAAATGGAGCGGCTGTTTCGTCCCCGTAGTTGCAAGTCCCTTGCCGCTTCATTTTAACGGCGATCGTGAGACTCTCACGATCGCCGTTTTTTTGATGCCACATTTAATTGCTTACGTGTTCCTCCTACTTCCTGCTTCGTCTCTATAGAAAGCTGAAGTAGAGTTTGTCAACTTCTCGTTTATCGCGGACGCTCTTGTTGATTCCAGAGTATGAACGAGGTCGCTACCTGACGTTCGAGCTTAGAGCCATGGCAAGCCTCACGTTTTGCAGACTCTTGATCTAATCATCAACAAAAACGGCGTGTAAAATGATTAACCTGCTGCGTTAACGAGTGGACATGCGAAACCCCTAACGAACACTGCGGGGCCGTAATTCAACATCCCGCTTGCACTCAGGTTATTATCGAGCTAATCAACTCCTTGGAGTTTGGCTGTGATCGAAGTCAAAAAAAATGTTCCAAGTTGCACCATCGTGCTCAAACGCACCGACAAGGCGAATGCACTGAATCTCGAAATGATTCGGGATCTCGAACAGGCCTTTTCGGATTGTCATCTTGAAAAGAAGGTGCGCGCCGTGATCATCGCAAGCAGCGGTGATCATTTCTGCAGCGGTTTAGATGTCGAGGAATGGCGCAAAGTACCCAGCGCGAACGACCATTGCGATCCCTGGCGAGAACCGATCATCGAATTCCAAGCTGTGCTGGAAACGATGCTGCGATTCCCGAAACCCATTATCGCAGCGGTGGATGGATTGGCGGCTGCAGGTGGGCTTGCTCTTGCACTGGCGTGCGATCTCATCATCGCAACTCCGCGAGCTCAATTCTCTGTACCATCGATGCGTCTCGGATTGGTATCGGGTTTGGTTGCTCCGCTTCTACAGTTCCGGGCGGGTGCATCCGTCGCGGCCAGAATGCTGTTGGGGGGAGAAACCTTCGATGCGATGCAAATGCACAATCTGGGGCTGGTGCAGAAAGTCGTTCCTTCGGAGCGGATATGGGTTCAAGCTCACCAGAACGCCGTCGATCTGAACGACACGGCTCCGGAAGCCGTGCAATTGACCAAGCGACTGATCAATGAAATGGTCGGCGAATCAATCATCTCATTGCTAAGTTTGGGTGCTTCCGTGATGGCCACATCCGCAACAACAGAATCCGCCGCTGAAGGTATCGACGCATTCTTGCAAAAGCGCCCCGTCCGATTCCCAGGAACCTAAAGTTGAAATGGGGAATGCGTTCGATCCGAGTCACCCAGAAATTGAACCCTGTCTCCTTTGTTTTCCTCGTTCGTGTCTCGGCATAACGATGTCCCACACCAATCCGACCTTTGCTAGTGCGAGAAGAGTGTAGTAGACCAAGTCGATCTCCCACCATTTACGTTGGTTGGATGCGCTGGAAGGATCGGCATGGTGGTTGTTGTGCCAGCCTTCGCCGCTAGTGATCAGGGCAACGAACCAGTTGTTGCGGCTTTCTTCACCGGTTTCGTAATTGCGGTAGCCAAACATATGTGAAAGCGAATTCACGCTCCAGGTTATGTGCCATACGACCACGGTACGCACAAAGACACCCCAGACCAACAGGCTGAGACCAAATTGGACACCGGCGTTAAGCGTGCCTTCAAGACCGCTCCCGACCGCCATGCCCACGAGAAAAAATAGCAGAGCATGACCAAGGAACACCAGGATCGGAATACCCTTGCGCTCGAGATTGAGATAGAAAAGTTGACGTAATAAGGTAACCGTTCACAGCCCGGTGCGAGGGTAAAAAACTGGTCTGGACATGAAACGA
>JBBIUE010000088.1:0-19632 GCA_037440405.1 Pirellula sp.
TAAGCAGATTTTCTCTGCGTTTCCTCCCTGTCTGGTTGGTACTTTTTTCCTTGGGAGCGATGGGAGTTTCCAACCCGGCACTTGGACAAGGCTTTCTGATTTCCGAAGCTGAGAGCGATCATTGGCGACTTCCTCGTCCATGGCCACCCTACCCCTATCCGCCTCATCCGCCCCGCCCACCGATCGTCGAGCTACCCGTGCTGTATCGCACCAAGATGCTCGAATCATTGAATCCGTCGCCCGCGTTCAGATGAGCCAGACCTTCGTCAATGAGTCCTCTCAAACAGTGGAGGTTCGTTGCGTTATCCCCGTCCCGGCAGAAGCAATCGTTCAGAATCTGACCTTCATGGTGAACGGTAAGGAAATCGAAGGGAAACTTCTCCCCGCAAGCGAAGCGAACCGAATCTATCAAAGCTACGTCGCGCGGATGAAGGATCCAGCGTTGATTCAATGGATCGGAAGCGGGCTAATCCAAACGAATGTATTTCCCATTCCTCCCAAGGAGGAACGTACGGTGACGATCGGCTACAACCAAGTCGTCTCTCGAACGAACGGATTGTTGGACTGGCAGATTCCACTGAAAGCAGCTGGTTACTCCAGCCAACCGCTGGAATCGGTTTCCATACACGTGTATCTCGAAGACTCGGAAAAGTTGGGCAACATCTATTCGCCAACTCATGCGTTGAAGATTGCTAGGTCAGGAGATCGTGCGGCCACGATCAAGTACCGATCCGAAGGAGACGTTCCCGTCAGCAATTTTCGATTGATTGCGGACACATCAACTCGCGAATTCGCTGCCAGCTTTCTCGGCTATCGTCCCGTCGCGTCGGAGCCAGGATATTTTCTGTTGATGCTCCATCCTTCAATCAGCAAGGAAGTCGATACGACCCCGAAGAATGTTGTTCTCGTCCTCGACAAGTCAGGAAGTATGCGCGGTGAGAAGATCGAGCAAGCTCGAAATGCGCTGCTCTACGTTCTCGATCATCTTCCCGAGAAGGATCGCGTTGGCATCGTTGTCTACGACGGCAACGTGCAAACGTTTCGCAGCGAGCTGATTTCTGCTGCGGACAAACGAGAGATGGAAAGTGCCCGCACCTTCGTTCGATCGATGGGTGCTTCAGGTAGCACGAATATCGATTTGGGCCTAGAATCGGCAATGCAGTTGCTCAAGGGCGTGGATGGAAAGAGTTACATTGTGCATTTGTCGGACGGTGTCCCAACGGTAGGTGAAACCGACGAACGGAAGATCGTGGCTAACTTCAATAAGCTGAACAAAGAGCGGCACCGCATCTTCAATTTTGGTGTCGGGTACGATGTGAATAGCCGATTGTTGAATCGCCTGTCGCGCGACGGTTTCGGACAAACCTTTTTTGTCGATCCAGTTCAAAACATTGAAGAGCCGGTCTCAGCGCTATATGACCGACTCGGTCAGCCCGCCCTCTCGGATCTTCGTTGGGAAATCGTCGATCGCGATGGCAAAGATCGCGGATCCGTTGCCGATGTCTATCCCAACGTTATCCCCGATCTTTTCTCCGGAGATCAGACGACCGTATTTGGCCGCTATCGGGGGTCTGGGGAAGCGACGTTGGTGCTGACTGGCAAGCTCGGAGGAAAGGACTTTCGATTCGAGCAGCGGGTCGATCTTGATAACGGCAACAACCGAAGTGATCGAAAGGACATCGCGACCTTCTGGGCGAGTCGCCGTGCCGCCGCCATCATTGACGAAATCGACCTCGAGGGGAAAAAGGATAAATTGATCGATGAGCTGTTAGAACTGTCCAAGAGGTACGGAATTATGACACCGTACACTGCGTTCTTGGCGGAAGAACCGGATCAGCTCAATGCGCTAGCCGCTTCGCGGGCAGCTCTTGAGCGAAGGTTTGAGGAAATGGAAGCTGTGACTGGTGGAGATGCCTTCACGAGGCGGTCATTGAACAAGTCGCTTGCGGAAGCTTCTTCATTGGGAAGGAGCCCAACGAGTCGGGGATTGTATGGTGGCGATGGTGCCGCTCCGGGTGGCGGAGGTATGGCCATGGGAGGACGCGATTCTCTAGGTGCCGCCGGCGGCATCAGGGTTGCACAAGGACCTTCCGGAGCGAGTGGAGCCGGTCAAACCATCGTCGAATCGCTCAGCCGGGCTGTATTGGCAGTTCGTCATTCCGGCGAACGTGCGTTTTTCTTCCGAGAAGGGAAATGGGTCGATTCCGCCATCGAAGATGCTTCCACTGACTCGACCAGAAAGATCGAGCGATTCAGCGAAGAGTACTTCCAATGGCTTGAAAAGCACATCGATCAAGTCCGTGAAATGCTCGACGTGGAAGAACCGATCCTCGTGAAGATCGCGGGGGAAGTGTTCGAGATCTGAGTAGGTCGCGAATCGTATTGGGCTACTTAGATTGGTGCGGCGGTGGAGTTTCATTGGCTCCACCGCCATCCGAAAGAAGCCTTTTTGGAGAATTGCTAGCATCCGAGTGAGCCACGAGGCACTTGGCCCCGATAGTTCGACCTTGCTATTTTCCAATCCGTTGCTTATTTACTGCCGGAAAGTCGGTTTCACCACGGACGGAAGAAGATGCAAGAATTCGCCATCCAACGATGTACGAGAAAATGTGCCAAGCTGGAAAGGACGCTTGAGGCTGGCGAGTCGTATTATTCTGTCATTCTGCCTGCTGGCTCAGATCTGATTCGCAAGGATATTGCAGCTCAAGCCTGGGAGGGGCCCCCGGAAGGCGCAATCGGATGGTGGAAAAGCACCATGCCGAAAAACGATACAAGGAAGCTGCAACCCGCACCTCCCCAAGTCCTCGTTCAGACGTTGCAGACACTGTGTGACGGGGAAGGCCAGGCCAGCCTTGCCTATTTGTTGGCCGTCCATCTACTGCGTAAACGAATTCTTGTATCGACAGATGAGCCGTTCCTCGATGGTTCGGAAGTTCTTCATGTCACTTACCCTGTCGACGGAAGCCGCTTCCAAGTTCCAATAGGTGCTCCAACTCCACAAGAAGCCTCTGATTTGCAAAAGCAGTTGGTCGAGCTTCTTTTCTATGAAGCTTAACGCATACTGGGACTCTGTATGACGAATCGGTCCTGCTTCTGCGTATGCCTCCTTCTCTTGCTCCTGATTTCGGCGTCAGGAGCGACTTGCGTTCGGCGAAACAATGTTCCAGACCGTCAACTCCCCATTCTTTTTCAATCGACTCCCGACATCTATCAAGTAGCCGAGACTCTCAATCGATCTCGAAACATTCACGAACTTCACTCGCGAGCCGTCACCGTGCGCGTTCCCGACGTTCCTGCACTGAGTGCGAATTTAGTGTGGCAGCGACCGAAGAACTTGCGCATTCAAGGTGGATTGTCACGAATGCTCGGAACCGATTTTGACATCGGTAGCAACGACCAGGCATTCTGGATGTCGACTCGGCACGGTCCTTCGCCGATCATGTATGTTGCAAGGCATGATTTGTTCGAGTCGCAGATTCAGCATCAAGTTCTCCCGGTCGCTCCGTCTTGGCTGATCGAAGCGCTCGGCGTGATCGAAATCGATCCCAATTTCGTCACGCGACTTCCGCAATTGCGACCCGACGGCTGGTTGGAAGTCATCACGCTTGTTCCTTCGCCTTCGGGTAATTACGAGCGAACGTTATTGATCGATCCGCAGCGAGGAGTGTCTCGACAGGTCGTCCTTCGCGATCCAACCGGACGATTGGTTGCTTATGCAACTCAAAGCAAGCATCAGCTTTACGACAGTGTTCAATTCGCACTTCCGCATGAAGTACGGGTTCAGCTCATCCCCGTGAACTCGCCACCGTTGGACTTGCAGTTCGAAGTGGCTTATTACGCCGTGAACGCCAATGAAGGAAACGACCCCAGCCGGTTTATCCTTCCTGATACCACAGGGTATACCGTCGTTGACTTATCAAACCTCGATGCAGCTCAGCAATCCTCGAGCCCACCGGCCTATCAACCGGCGGGGGTATCGACAACGATCGGTTACCGGGGCCTTGAACTACCGCGCATGATCCGGTGATGCTAAGCAAAAAGAAGTCCAGGACCCTGCCAAAGCGACAATGCGGGCCGCGATCTCCCGAGTAGACAACGGGATGGTTCGGCTATAAATGTCTTGGATGGACTCCTTCATCATCGCTTCGGTATTGTAGGACACCGACGACAATAGCGTTTCCTGGTTGATCGTTCGCGCTAGTCCCATCCAAGATGCTTCGATCGCCAGCGAATTCAAACGAGCCACTGCACGATCGTTGAGCTCCCATACTTGACTCGACGAGGAAACCAAAAAAGCAGCTTGGGGGTGAGTGCCTATTCCAAATGTGGTAGATTAATCCGGTCAATAAGGAGTAGGTAATGAAGCGTTTGGTGATGGCGATGTTCCTGCTGGTGTTGGTTGCAGCAGGGATCATGGTTGCATCTTGGATCGGTGTAAAAAAAAGGCAGTTGGCAACTAGGATGTTGCGCAGCCAAGCAGCGAATTCCGAGCGGATTGCCAAAGAGATTCAAGCCGCCGCCTTGCTCGAAAATCTGAAAGTCGATGAGGCCATCGAGTTGTATGAACAGCTTCGAAAGAGCTACCGCGACTCCGAATCCCTATCCATCAATTTAGCGATCGCCAAGCTCAAGAAGGTGGAACTGCTGATTGAGAGGCTGAAGGATGGCAATGCGGATCAAGATGCCGTCCGCAAGGAAATCGCACTTGCGCTCGAATCCGGCATGAAGGCTTCGCGGCAAGCAATGGAGGATCAACCGCTGTCGGAAACCCCGTTCTTGGTCGATATTGCATTTACTCGGCAGCGTATGTTTCTGCTACCGGTGCTGGCAGAATCGCTTCGCGAGGATTTGATCGATCAATTACGATCGTATTTGCGTCGGTTCCCCGATAGTGTTGGGTTGGCCTTGGAGTTCGATGATCTCGCATTTGAGATGAGTTTGTCTTCACCCGAGTTGCTGGTGGAGTCCATCGAGTATCTCTTCGCCGCGCATCGAAAAGTTCCGCGAAATGTGTATGTCCTCAGTCAGCTCACCAGACGGCTGTTGGAAGCGCGGGATGATCGACTTGGAATCGCCCTAGCGACGCTCCGGAATCTCGTTCAACCATTCTACGAGACGATGAACATGGCGAATCCTGGATCCGATTTCAATGCGGAGAAGGATTCGGAAGTGGCGCTTCAGCTCGTGTCTCAAAAGAAATTTGATGAAGCAACGTTAATCCTCAATGGCTGGCTCAACGTCATCTTGAAGTTGGGCTTCTTCAATTCGGACAAGAAGCTGGCGCAACCGGATGTCCTTGCACTACTCGATCTTACGGACGTCAACAAAGCCATCCGCGTCCAGGCGGAGACCTACACACCGGACAAAGTCGAAGGCCGATATCAAGTCGAGGAAATTCCATTGAAACTGCCTGAACGGATCGTCGAGATTCGAAGCGTTCAGTGGGTGGACTGGGATATGGACCTTCAGCCGGACTTGTTGGTACTCCATCAAGGGGGACTTTCGATCTTCGGCATCTCTGCGGATCGCATGGACCAGCCTGATTTGAAGGTGGAAGTCAAGACGGTGGACGAGGGAGCGTCGGCGATGCTCATCGATTTGTTTGCGGTTAAATTCCCAAACCTGCCCTACGCGAATTCCGCCACTCGACGTGACTCGCTGCTCAAAACGAATCCCAACATGACTGAATTGGACGCCGACTTCATCCTCGATCGTCGGCATTCGCTGTTGCGAAATTTGTTGGTTTACAGTCCCTCTGGAATTGAAATTTTTCAGCCGACGGTCGGCGCTCCGGGTTCGCTATCGATCGGATTGGAGAAGGTGACCAGCGAGACCGGTTTGGAATTTCTGAAGAACGTGACGCATGTGCTCGGTTGCGACTGGGACGCAGATGGCGATTTGGACCTGCTTGTTGTAAGCGATGGCCAACCCTACTTCATGCAAAACAATGGCAATCGGACCTTCGTTGACATGACCTATGCGAGCGACGTCAAGATACCGGGGAGAATTCGAACGATCCAATCCTGTGACTATGATCGCGATATCGATGTCGATTTTCTTGTCGTTTTGGACAACGAACAGGTTGGCGTCTTCGAGAACTTGCTGCATGGACAATTTCGCTACCGCAAATTGGACGGATTGTGGAGTCGATTTGGAACGGCTCAATCGCTCTGTGCTGCGGAACTCGATGGCAATGCTTCGTGGGATTGGATTGCCTTAACGCCCGAAGGTACGTTGACGCTAACAACGCAAACCCCGATGCAGAATCAAGTCACTCCGAAAATTGGTTCCGCGCTGGCAGGACCTGCACGATCACTAATCGTGGGAGATTTTAATCTCGACAGTTGGGAAGATATCCTTGTAGCCTCCGAACGAGGGGTCAAAATCTACTATGGAATGGAAGGCGGTATTTTTGATGTGGATGAGTCCGATACCGTCTCAGCCAAAGAAGCGCGATTGGTTGATGCCGTTGATTGGAACTCAGATGGAGTGCTGGATTTTGTCATGCTGTCTGGAGGTCAACTGACTTTGTGCAAAGGCAAATCGACCGGAAATTTCAACAACCTCCGCATTCGAGTGCTTGGCACGGATGATGCATCTGGGGGGGGGCGAGTCAATCACTTCGCGATCGGCTCCACCCTCGAAGTCTTTACGAAGAATCGATATCTCGCAAAGGTCATTCGCTCCGATGAAACGCATTTTGGTTTGGGCGGCGAAGCCTCTTACAATGTTCGGATCGTCTTTACCAATGGCTTGACTCAGAACGTCGTTGATCCTCCGACCAATTCGATTGTTGAAGAAAAGCAGATACCAAAAGGTTCCTGCCCGTTTCTCTACGGATGGGATGGAGAAAAATGGTGTTTCATCACGGACCTGCTTTGGAACGCTCCCCTTGGCCTGCAAGTTGCCAAGGGGGTGACCTTACCTGATCGGCGGTGGGAGTATTTACGGGTGCCCGGCGAACAGATGGTTCCTCATCAGGGTGCGTACGAGATTCGCATCACCGAAGAGTTGTGGGAAGCAGCATATTTCGATCATGTGCAGCTGATTGCGGTCGACCATCCGCTCGAGTTTGATATTCATACCAATGAAAAAGTCGGCCCAGCGGAAATCGCGGAACCACGAATATGGACGACATTGGGGAGAAGGCCCGTCGTATCAGCCAAGGATCATAACCAGCGCGATTGGAGTGATGCCCTAAGGGCGGCGGATGGAATTTACGTCGATGATCTCGGAGCGTTCGTTGTTCAGGGAGTGACGGATCCTCATTACTTGGAGCTCGATCTCGGAACCTTAGATCGCAATGAGCCCGGTTTGCTCTTTTTGACAGGTTGGTTGTTTCCGTCCGATACATCGCTCAACATCAAATTGGATCAGGACTCGTCGCGATCCGGAGCAACTCCGCCATCGCTTTGGGCGCCTGATGCCAGCGGAGAGTTTCAAGTTCGCCTGCCATTCATGGGATTTCCAGGTGGCAAGCCGAAAACGATCGTAGTCGATTTGAAGGATGCCTTTGAGGTCGACGATTTCCGTGTCCGAATCGTGACTAGCTCCGAAATCTATTGGGATGAGGCTTTCGTGGTGCCCGGGCCTCTTCCTCAAGTCGAATATCGCGAAGTACCACTTCGGTTACTGACGGCTGAGCTGCGCGAACGCGGATTTTCAGCAGTAACCACATCTGTCCGTAGCCAACCGCATCGTTATGACTATCAGTCGGTTTCGCTGCGACCGTCTTGGCCACCGATGGAGGGACTGTTCACTCGCTTTGGTTCCGTTACGGAACTTGTCGCCGAAGATGATGATCGCATGGTGGTCATGGGTGCAGGTGATGAGATGGTGATCCGATTTGAGATACCGAATGCTCCCATACCCGATGGATGGAAACGCGATTTTATTCTCCATTGTGTTGGCTGGGACAAGGATGCGGACTTGAACACGCTGGAAGGCCAGAGTAGCCTACCCTTACCCTTTAAGAATATGAAACGCTACCCTCCTCCAGCGGAGCAGTGGGAGGAAGCTCAAGCTGTCGACGCTTTGAACCGTGATCAGCTTACTCGGCGGTATCGGTTCCGCAGTTTTTGGAGTGCCTACGAGGGAAACTGATGGTTCAGACACGTCCCAACGAATTGATGGAAGATGCAATCCGCGAGCAGCGGATGACGAGGATCGCCCTGTCAATGCTTGAGGGTTTCTGCTACCGCATGGGACTCGGTATCCGGACGGGGCTACCGATGATGAAGCTTTTGGAATCGGAGAAGCGCCAAGGGACTTCTGCTCACCGCACAGTCATGGCGGCTATTGCTGAGGAAGTGCAAGAGGGCTATCCATTCTCGGCGGCGATGGAGCGTCGCGGCAATTATTTCCCGCCGTTGCTGGTTCAGTTGGTGAAAGCTGGAGAGCATGGCGGAGGGCTGGATCGCATCTTCGAATACATGGCGGTTTATTACAAGGACCTTCGCGCTGCCCGCTCCCTGTTTTTGGCGCGAATCACGTGGCCTTGTATTCAAATCGTTATCGCCTTGCTCGTTGTAAGCGGGCTCATTCTGCTGCAGGGGCTGCTCAAGAATCCGAAGTCTCCGGACTTCTATGACGCCCTTGGCATGGGACTATACGGTTGGGGCGGATTCTTTCGATTTTGGACTTTTGTGCTGACGATTTTCGTTCTTTTCGGAGTCGCTGCATACGGCATCTGGAAGAACTGGCTGAATGCTCATCAGCACTTGGTACCGCTGGTTCGAAACATCCCCGTTCTTGGACCGGTTTTCACCAACTCGGCCTTGAGCCGCTTCTCATTGACGCTATCCATGCTGCTGAACGCTGGCGTCGAAGCGAAGAAGTGCGTTCGCGAAAGTTATCGGGCCACGGGGAACCAATTTTACATCAGGGGTATGCGTCGTGCCGTCGAGGAAGTCGAACAAGGTAACTCGCTGGCTCACAGCTTCGAATCGTCTGGCGTTTTTCCTCGGGAATTTATCGAGTCGGTTGAAATTGGCGAATTGAGTGGCTCCGAAACGGATTCACTTGAGCGTATGGCAGTCGAGTACAATCGTCGGTTCCAGTCTGCACTCATTCAGCTTTCAGTGATGTTGAGCGTCGCGATTTGGATATTGATCGCGGCGATCATTATTTTCTTTATTTTCCGGATGGTTCTACGCTACATCAGTCTGATCACCAGTTTTTCATCGGGTCTGTGAGCGAGGACGCAGCCGGTCGCGGAAATTGCGGACGATCGGTCCGACGTGATCATCGGCGTCGCACGGGACCGCGATCAGTCGTTGCGTTCCAGTGCTTCTTCGTAATGCTCGTAGAGCTGCTCAATTTTCTGTCGAAGCGACTCGATCTGTGCCTGGAGTTCTTTAACCCGTCGCCCGTCTCTCAAAACTTCCGGAAGCAGCATCGTCGCGTGGTGTTGATCAAGCTCCTCTTCTGCTTGGCTGATATCGGATTCAATCAGCGATCGTTTTCGATACGGAAACTTGCGCTTCTTGGAGGCGGTCGAGTTGGCTCGCTCACTCTTCGGATTTCCTTCCGATGCGGCTGGCGTCGATTGGGTGCGTTCTCGCTTATCAGACCAACCGGTGCCCCGATCGTCGACGGCAAGACCAGATCGAACCCAATCTCGATAGTCGTTGTAGTTTCCCTGAAGAACGTGGGCTCGGCCGTCGCGGAGGACCAGGACATGATCAGCAACCGCGTTCACAAAGTACCGATCGTGCGTGACCAACAACACAGTGCCATCGAATGCTCGTAAGGCGTTTTCCAGGGACTCACGCGACCAAAGATCGAGATGGTTGGTCGGTTCGTCCAGGATGAGCAGATTCGGCTCCAGAGCGGACAGTCGCGCCATCATAGTTCGATTCCGCTCACCTCCGCTCAGGCTCCGCATCGGCTTGAAGACCAGATCGCCAGTAATGCCAAATGCTGCCAAGATATTTCGCCGTTCAACGTCAACCCGCTCTTTGCCTGGAACGCGAATGAACTCCAGCGGTGTCAGGTTCAAATCGACTTCCGCCAGCAATTGATCAAAGTAGGCAAAGTTGACACCAGAGCCCAAAAGGACTCGACCGGCATCGAGCGATTCACGCCCGAGCAAACAGCGAAGCAATGTTGTCTTGCCAGTACCATTGCTTCCAAGAATGGCCCAACGTTCTCCGCGAAGGACATCAAAGCTTAATTCCTCAAACAGCTTGAGTTTTCCGAAAGCCTTGGAGAGCCTTTCGCAGCGGATGACTATATCGCCGGTCCGTGTCGGCTCTTGGAATCGGAACTTCGGAGCCGAAATCTCGCGGGGTGGCTCAACGCGTTCGATGCGTTCCAGCTTCTTTCGCCGATCCTCCGCCTGAGCACTTTTCTGTCCGTAATGATTCCGGCGAACAAAATCTTCGAGCTTTTCGATTTCGATCTGCTGCCGTTCATAGGTTCGCCGTTGGACCTCTAGTCGTTCGGCCTTCTGACGAACGTAGGCGCTATAGTTGCCAACGTACGTGTCGATGGTGCCATTCCACAACTCTGCCACCCGATTGCAAACACGATCGAGAAAGTAACGATCGTGACTGACGACGAGAAGGGCTGAAGAAGTTTCGGCCAAGGAATCCTCCAACCACTCTGTCGTCTCGACATCGAGGTGATTACTTGGTTCATCGAGGATCAAAAGATCGGGTTGAGCTACCATGACGCAGGCCAACATCAGCCGATTCCGCTGACCGCCGCTGAGAAGATGAACCGGCGTATCAAATGTGGAGCGAGGAAAGCCCATACCCATGAGGACTCGCTCGACATGGTGCTCCCACTGGTAAGCATCGCGTTGCTGCAGCTCCGCTTGAATCTTGTCGTATTGAAGTAGCAAGGCATCGCGAGCTGAAGGATTCTGCTCTTCTGCTAGCTCCTTGGAAACGCGTTCGGACTTTTCGACGAGATCCGCGAGATCGCCCACCGAAGAGCAGGCCTGGGTCCAGATCGTGGCATCATCCTCGAACGATAGATGTTGCTGCACATAGCCGACACGGGCTCGCGGCGAAAGGATCGATTCCCCAGAATCTGGGCTCAATTCGCCGGTCAGAATCCTCAACAGAGTACTTTTTCCCGCTCCGTTGGGGCCAACCAACGCGACTCGATCTCCGGCACGAACGTCAAGCTGCACATCGGTGAGTACCGCTTGATCGCCGAACGACTTTGAGACATGCTGAACTTGGAGGAGGGTCATTGGAACCGTCGAAGATTCACCCTGTCAGGAAAAGGCTAGAGACCACCGTCGCAGGGACGAGGAACTTTGTCGTGCCGCTGGCAAAACGCCTTCGGCGATTATCAACGCATGCGGAACAACGGTCCTGCGTATCGAGCAGCACTCCCCAGTTCGTCTTCAATCCGCAGAAGTTGGTTGTACTTCGCCATGCGATCGCTCCGAGACGCGGAGCCCGTTTTGATTTGCCCGGTCAACATCGCAACCGCCAGGTCGGCAATGGTCGAATCTTCTGTCTCGCCGCTGCGATGGCTCGAGATACTCGTGTAGCCGTTGCGGTGGGCGAGCTGAATGGCATCGATCGTCTCGGACAGCGTACCAATCTGATTGACCTTGATCAGAATGCTGTTGGCGATACCTTCGTCGATACCACGTTGCAATCTCGTTGTGTTGGTGACGAAAAGGTCGTCTCCAACGAGTTGGATTCGATCTCCCAACTTGTCGGTCAGTTTCTTCCAGCTCTCCCAATCGTCTTCCGAACAACCATCTTCGATCGAGCAGATGGGATAGTTTTCGGTCCAATCGACGAGCACCTGAATCAATTCATCTCCCGTCAAGGGTTGACCATCAAAAGTATAGCGGCGAGCGTGTTCGTCGTAGAATTCCGTCGCGGCGACATCCAAAGCGAGGAAGACCTCTTTCCCCGGTTTGTAGCCGGCCCGATGGATCGCTTCCATAATCAAGTCGAGGGCTTCGCGATTGCTCTTCAAGTCCGGTGCGAAACCACCTTCGTCCCCGACGCTGGTGCTCAGTTTGCGTTCGCTTAGGACTTTCTTCAAGTGATGAAAGATTTCGACTCCGGATCGCAATCCCTCAGAGAAGGTCTCGAAACCAAGAGGCATGACCATAAACTCTTGGACATCGACCGAGTTGTCCGCATGTTGTCCGCCGTTGACGATGTTCATCATCGGCGCTGGCAAAAGATTGGCTCCCGCACCTCCGAGATAGCGATACAAGGGTTGATTGGTATAGTTCGCCGCCGCTTTGGCCACGGCTAGTGAGACACCGAGGAGGGCATTTGCACCAAGATTCTTCTTATTTGGAGTTCCGTCCAGCGAACACAATCGCTCATCGATCGATCGCTGGTCCAAAGCATCCATTCCCAGCAACTCATCGCAGATGACGGTGTTGATATTCTGGACCGCAGTCGTAACCCCCTTTCCAAGATAGCGTTCCTTTTCGCCGTCGCGGAGTTCCCAAGCTTCATGAACGCCGGTGCTGGCACCGCTCGGCACTGCAGCACGTCCAAACGAGCCGTCGGCAAGTGTCACTTCAACTTCAACTGTTGGATTTCCTCGGCTATCAAAAATCTGGCGTCCGTGGATATTCTCAATGATACGCATCGTGGAATCACTACCTTTCCGAATTAGAACTTCTGAACATTTTCTGGCGAATCTTCATGTGCCAAGCATTTTGCCGCAAAAAGCACCTGCCGCAATGGGTGTAACCTACCGCATTTCAAAGTCCGACGTCGTTGCGTATGCTATTTCGCTTTGTTCGTTGAAGTCTGCGTAGTGAGAATACGATGTTCACTGGACTGGTTTGCGATAAGGCAACCTTGGTCAACGTTGAAGCCATCTCTGGGGGAGTTAGGCTGACATTAGCTTTTCCCGAAGCGATCGTCGATTGGGAGATTGGTGAAAGCGTGGCATTGAATGGTTGCTGCCTGACGGCGGTCGCAATGGAAGCCAATCGCGTTTCCTTCGAAGCTGGCAAAGAAACTCTCGAAAAAACAACTCTCGGCAAGTGGAAGCCTATGGACCAAATTAACTTCGAGCGATCATTGCTGCTCACCAGTCGACTTGGCGGTCACTTTCTTTCCGGGCACATCGACGGGATCGGAACAATCTTGCACGTCGAGACGATCGAAGAGGTATGGAGACAATTTCGAGTACAGGTACCGCAGGTACTGGCTTCGCAGATTGCTTCCAAGGGTTCGATTGGCTTAGACGGGGTCAGTTTGACCGTGAATGACGTTGATGACAATGAATTCTCCGTATTTTTGATTCCGCACACATTGGAGCGTACCAACCTCAGGCTCCGACAACCCGGAGACCGAGTCAACCTCGAGACGGATATCCTGGCGAAATACGCCCAGCGGGCCATCTATTACCAGGCCTCAGCGCAGCATGAAGAACAGGCCAGCCATGAGTGAGCGTCAGACTTTAACTTATCTCGCATCGAAACTGCAGTCAGCAGGTATCTCCCCCAAGACTCAGTTTGGTCAAAACTTTTTGATCGATCTCAACCTGCTTGATTTCATCGCACGCACGGCAGAACTATCGCCATCGGATGTCGTTCTCGAAATCGGTACCGGAATGGGGAGCTTGACCACGCGACTGGCAGATCGTGCAGCGCATGTGGTGAGCGTCGAAATCGATCGCGAAATGCATGGACTCGCACAAGTAGAGTTGCGCTCGCTTTCGAACGTAACTTTGCTTCGGATGGATGCACTCCAAAACAAGCATCGCATTGCTCCTGACATATTGTCGAAGATTCGCGACATCATGACTTCGAGTCGGGCGGAGCGATTCAAACTCGTTGCCAATCTGCCCTACAACGTGGCGACTCCCATCATTTCAAATATGTTGACGTCCGAACCATTGGTTTCCAGCATGGTCGTAACGATTCAGCGGGAACTTGGAGAGCGAGTCACGGCCAGTCCCCGCACAAAGGATTACAGCGCTCTCAGCGTTTGGATGCAAAGTCAAGCCGAATGCCAGATCGTCCGCATCATGCCTCCCAACGTGTTCTGGCCTCGTCCCAAGGTTGACTCCGCCATTCTAAAAATTGTCCCATCGGCGGAGAAACGAGCTCGAATCCGCCATGTGGAATTTTTTCACCAAACCGTTCGCGACATTTTTTGTCATCGCAGGAAGCTGCTTCGTAGTTCGCTCGATAGCGCACTTCCTGACCGCATCTCGAAAAGTGCGGTTGACGGACTGATCGAATCGCTTGGATTGCCCCCGAAAGTTCGAGCAGAGGAACTGACCGTCGAGGATTTCATTCGAATGATCGACGCTGTTCACGCACTCGTGCAAAATTGAACTCGAGCGGCATGAAGCGTATTGCTCATCAGCATGGCGACGGTAAGCGGGCCGATCCCTCCTGGAACAGGAGTGATTGCGGACGCAACTTCGCGACACGCTTCAAAGTCGACATCTCCCACAAGCTTTTCGCCGAGCCGATTGATACCGACATCGATCACTACTGCTCCCGGCTTAACCATCTCCGCGCTAATCAAATTGGGTCGCCCGACAGCGGCAATCAGCACGTCTGCTCGCCGGGTGATTTCGGAAAGATGGTCGCTGAGGCTGTGGCAACATGTTGCCGTTGCGTTGCAGTAATCAGGGCCGCACGGCCCGTCCTTTTGAATGAGCATCGACACGAGCGGCTTGCCGACGATATCGCTTCGGCCAACGACGACAATCTCTCTGCCTTTACACGGAATAGCATACGCCGCCAAGAGTCGAATCACTCCGTGAGGAGTACACGGCAGAAATCGAGGCCGACCTTGGCTTATCCGTCCTACGTTCTCCGCATGGAACGCATCGACATCCTTCAACGGATCGATCCGATCCAAAACGAGCCTCGAATCGATGGACGCTGGTACCGGAAGTTGCAAGAGAATTCCGTTGATGCTACCGTCTCGGTTGAGATCATCGATTACATCGAACAGTTCTGAGGTCGTCGTAGATTCCGATAGTTCGATAAGGCGGCTCTCCATGCCCAAACGCTGGCATGAACGCTCCTTATTCTTTACGTAAACTCGGCTTGCCGGATCACTTCCGACCAAGATGGCAGCCAAGCAGGGGGCGGAATGGCCATCATTTTTCCACTGATCGACTTCTCGAGCAAGTTGTTGCTCGATTTCGCGTGCGACTTTTTTTCCGTCGAGTACGAGGCAAGGCACAGTACAGCTCTTTCTGGCGTAGTTCCAAAGCAATCGCGAAGGTATATTGGCAATCTGAGAGAACCAAGAAGATGCGCGTCGAACCAATATTTTGCAAGGCCGCGTTCCGTCCGTTCCAACAAGGGAGTGTACCTAAGCACGATGTCTGAAGAACCAAAACTGAGTCCCGTCGAAGCTGTCAAAGCTGCTAGCAACTATCTCCGTGGCACGATCCGCGAAGAACTTCAAAAAGACACCGCATCGTTCGGCAAGGATGATCAAAACTTGCTCAAGTTTCACGGAACCTACCAGCAAGATGATCGCGAACGGCGGGTTGCTGGAGAGGGTGGGAAGAGTGAGAAAGCGTACAGTTTCATGACGCGCACTCGCATTCCAGGCGGCAAGCTGACTTGCGAACAGTTGCTTGCCCATATCGATCTCTGCGACGAGATCGGGAATGCAACTCTCAAGTGTACGACTCGTCAGGCCATTCAGCTTCATGGAATTGTCAAAGGGAATCTTTGGAAAGCCATTCATCGCATCAATGAGGTTCATCTGAGCACATTGGCGGCTTGTGGCGACGTGAACAGGAACGTCATGTGCTGTCCCGCTCCCTACGCTGATCCCGTACACGAAGAAATGCAGCGATTTACCGATGCCATCATGGAACATCTCGCCCCGCGTTCGAAGGCTTACTACGAACTTTGGGTGACCGATCCGGACTCAGGGGAGAAAACGCTGGTCGGAGGAAGCGACGAAGATGAAGAACCGATTTACGGGAAGACCTACTTGCCACGGAAATTCAAAACTGCGGTAGGCCTACCGCACGACAATTGCGTTGACATCTATACGAACGATCTCGGCTATCTCGCGGTCGTTCGAGACGGACGAATCATTGGCTACAACGTTCTTGTTGGCGGTGGATTCGGCACGACGCCAAGTGCCGCCAAAACCTTTCCGGCCCTAGCCAAACGGATGGCGTTCGCATCCAACGAACAAGCGATGGGCGTCGGCGAGGCCGTCGTCAAAGTCCAGCGAGATTTTGGCAATCGCGCTGACCGCAAACGTGCACGACTGAAGTACTTGATCGCCGACATGGGCATTGAATGGTTCCGTCAAAAGGTCGAAGAGTATTTCGGCGAAAGCCTAGCTGATTGCTATCCCGACGATGTCCATGAACATATCGATCATATTGGCTGGGAGCCTCAAGGAGATGGCCGCTGGTTCTATGGCTTTAATGTCGAAAACGGTAGGCTGTTCGATGGGGCCGAGCGACGCTGGAAATCAGCACTGCGCGAAATTGCGGATTCAATCCATCCTGGGCTCCGTTTGACAGCCCATCAAAGCATCATTTTTTATGACATAGCGGACTCGGACCGAAACAAGCTCACGTCGATCATCAAGAAGCACGGCTTGCCCTTGAGCGAAGAGGTCTCGACAGTGCGTCGCTGGTCGATGGCGTGTGTTGCGCTGCCCACTTGCGGGCTAGCGATTACGGAAAGCGAACGCGTACTCCCATCGCTCATGGATGAATTCGAGACGATGCTTTCATCATTGGGATTGGAACAAGAAGTCTTCACCGTTAGGATGACCGGTTGTCCGAATGGATGTGCTCGACCTTACAATGCGGACGTCGGCTTGGTCGGGAAGGCCAAAGGAAAATACACGGTTTTCGTCGGTGGAGGAAGAATTGGTACAAGGCTTGGCTTTATCTTCAAAGACTTGGTGCCTTTGGAAGAAATCGCTGCAACCCTGAGGCCACTCTTGGTCGGGTTCAAAACGATGCGGTCCCACGGAGAGTCGTTCGGTGACTTTTGTGCGCGCATGGGACTTGAGGAATTGACAAGGCTTTCTACTCTCGAAACCACAACAGCGTGAGACGTTTACGATGAAATTGGCTCGAATCGAAATCCATGGCAGTCCAATCGTCGCGAAAGTCAGCGAGAATTCCTGTCAGCCTTTGGCTCTCCATTCGGCTGGATTCAGTTCGCTCCGAGAACTGTTGGATCAATCCGATAACGAGGCGGTCGCGGCCAAGCTATCGCCTCAAGGCCAGCCGATTCCGTTAGACGAAGTTCATTGGCTGCCCCCCATCGACGATCAGGAAGTGTGGGCGGCGGGAGTCACTTACAAGCGTTCCCAAAAAGCGCGAATGGAAGAATCCGAAGCAGCCGCAGATTGCTATGATCGCGTTTACTCCGCCCCTCGGCCTGAGCTGTTTATGAAGGCGACTCCTCATCGATGCAGCGGCCATCAGGGGATGCTGCGAATACGTTCGGATGCGACCTGGAATGTCCCAGAACCGGAATTAGCTCTGGTCATCAATTCCAAGGGGCAGATCGTCGGGTTTACCGTGGGAAACGACATGAGTTCCCGCGACATCGAAGGGGAAAATCCTCTCTATCTCCCGCAAGCCAAAGTCTACAACCAGTGTTGCGGCCTTGGTCCATGGATCACGCTCGCTGGTGCCATGCCGCCTCGTGAAACCATCGAGATTCATCTTTCCATCGAGCGAAACGGCAGCGAAGTGTTTCAAGGACAAACCAGCGTGTGTCAGCTCAATCGAACTCTCGAAGAGTTGGTGCAGTGGCTGTTTCGTGACAACGATTTTCCAAATGGAGCGTTTCTGCTAACCGGTACGGGGATCGTTCCCTCTAATGATTTCACTTTGCAGCCAGGCGATCGAGTGTCTATTTCGATCTCCGGCATCGGCTGTTTGTCTAACACCATCGTTCAAGGGAAGTAAATTCGTGTCGAAAGTCGAGCCTATTTTTGTCAACGGAAGTTGGGTCCAGTCCTCCAGCATCGGGACCTTCCATGCGATGAATCCCGAAAAGCGCGAGCGTCTGCCGGAAGAGTATCCGATCAGTAGCTGGAATGACGTCGAGCTCGCTTTGCAGGTCGCCATGGACACTTTTGAAGAGTTGTGTCACCTGCCGTCATCCATCGTCGCAGACTTCCTTGAAGCGTTCGCGGCGGGAATCGAATCAGAAAGAGACTCACTCGTCGAAATCGCTCATCGAGAGACTGCACTAGCAAAGACTCCTCGATTGAACGATGTGGAATTGCCGAGGACGTTCAATCAACTCCGAGCTGCTGCCGCCGCCGCTCGTTGCGGTTCGTGGAGCATGCCAACCATCGACACGAAAGCAAATCTGCGCAGTTGTTACCAGGGGATTGGTCCTGTGGCGGTGTTCGGTCCGAATAATTTTCCGTTCGCCTTTGGAAGTGTCTCTGGCGGAGACTTCGCCGCAGCCATCGCAGCGGGTAATCCCGTCATCGGCAAGGCAAATTCATCTCACCCAGGCACAACCAAGCGGTTCATGGAGATAGCCGAAAAGGCTATTCGTGATACCGGAGCTCCCAAGGGGCTAGTACAGCTAATCTATCGCTTGGACCATGCGGATGGTGAGCGACTGGTTTCCGATCATCGTATCGGAGCAACAGGATACACCGGCGCTCGCAGCGCTGGGTTGGTGCTGAAAGCAGCCGCCGATCGGGCTGGAAAGCCGATCTATCTTGAATTATCGAGCATCAATCCGGTCGTTATCCTCCCAGGAGCGCTGGAAGAACGAGTTGCCTCCATCGTCGACGACTATTTGAACAGTGGTTTGGCTGGAACCGGTCAGATGTGTACCAATCCAGGATTGGTGCTTCTCGTCGATTGTCCAGCTTCGAGAGACTTTGTACGCGCCATCGTTCATCGATACGAGTCGGCTCCTTCGGGTACGCTCCTCTCAGAGGGCGTCCAACGTTCGTTGGAACAGGGAATCCAAATTCTGATGAGCTGCGGTGCCGAGCTTTTGACCGGTGGAGTTCCAGCCGATCCGCATCGCTGTTCGGTGCGAAATACCATTCTCCAAACGACTGGGAGCTTGTTCCTCGCGAATCCGGATAAGATGCAGACGGAAGTCTTCGGCAATGCTGCCCTATTCGTACTGTGCGCCAATGTCGATGAAATCGAACAATCCATCCGGATGCTAGAAGGGAACCTCACGGGCTGCCTCTATTCCAGCACAACGGGTAGCGAAGATGATGTTGTTGCTCGACTGTCACCATGCTTGGCTCAGAAAGTTGGACGATTGCTTAACGACAAAATGCCGACCGGAGTGGCAGTTAGTCCAGCCATGAATCACGGCGGACCCTATCCAGCCACTGGTCATCCCGGCTTCACCGCCGTTGGCATTCCGCCGGCCATGCTGCGATTCGGCAAACTCACCTGTTATGACCATGTTCGATCCCATCGCTTGCCGACTGTACTTCAAGACATTCCACCTTCATCGACCACGTGGCGCAAAATCGACGGCGTGTGGAAGCAGGGACCGTTGAACTGAGACCTCGCGCCTGTCCTGCGGGATGTTGAAACGTTCTTCCGAGTCAGCAAATTCTTCGCGGCCGCAAGTGATAGACTCGTCAGTTGCTTCGGAAGGCGGCCTGGTATTTGAATGGCGGATGTTCATCTCAATTGCGACAGGATTCGAGTCTAGCGTCGTCAAAAACT
>JBBIUE010000089.1:0-16979 GCA_037440405.1 Pirellula sp.
AAGTTTTTGACGACGCTAGACTCGAATCCTGTCGCAATTGAGATGAACATCCGCCTTGCCTTTAACCCAGGTTCTGTGTGCTCCTACTGTTGAGATGTCGACCGTCTACGAAGACAAAAGAAGTCAGACGACGTTCTTTTCAGTTGTCGCCATCGATCGCCTGTAGAAGGTCGGCAACTTTACGATGAGACTCAATCGGATGCCGTAATGGTTTGTTCGCGAGGACCCGGTAGTGGTTCTGACGTCCTACCTTTTCGCGTTCAAGAAATCCTTCTTCCTCCATTTCAGCGATGATGCGTTGAACCGCTCGTTCAGTGATTCCCACTAGGGCTGCTACCTCGCGAAGCACCATCGAGGGATTGCGATTTAGCAAGATCAGAACGTGCGCGTGATTGGTTAGAAAGGTCCAGCGATGAGCAACACGTTGCACGGCGGGGGCAGGTGGACTCGGACCACTTTGCAAGACTCCTGCCATTTTTGAATTCGTTTTCGCTTCACCGACCGAAGTTTTCTTGTCACGAGTCTTTCTCGCCATCATTTCAGCCTCGGCTGCCAAGTCTCAGGCACGAATCAAGCCAACCTGATAATTCGAAGTTTTATTCAAATCGACGCTATGAACGCGACGCGGTCGGCATGTAATTCGTGTCGGAATAGGCTCCCGCAAGTTAGCGACGCGCTAGCGGTGGTGATTGAAATTCCGTTGTTCGGGCAATAAGTGACGTCTAACGCACTTTAGGCAAGATTCGATGAAGAATCCTCGCCAAAGAGCAAATGAACCCGAATCGAAAAGATTTTCTAAGTCTAGACCGAAAAGTTTAGCGAATTTCGCCAAAAAATCAATCGTGAAAGCGTTTGCCGATGCAGTGCTTTTTGGAGATACCCAAGAAACACGAATCGTTCAAGCTCTTCTTTCCATATACCGAAAATACTTTCACGAACCTCTATTGACGACATACATTTCGTGGTTTAGAATTCGAGTCAGTGGATTTGTTGATGTTTCTGCTTCAGCGGGAAATTTCCCATGTTGTTGTTTGCGTTGCTCGTGGCCTTGCCGCCATCGTTGTTGTTGACCGCAGGGATGGTACTTCCCAGTAGGATCGCGAATAAACACTTATGGATGACTCGGAGCCTCGCTCTGAACTTGCTACTTCTTGCTTGTTTGGGAGCCGTCGGAGCGGCGTGGTGGTATGCCAACTATGGTCCACTAGACACCGCCCTAGCAAGTTGGTCATGGCCACTCCCGTTGAACTTTGGAGTCTATGTCGACGGTCTTTCTGCGGTGATGGCCCTTCTGATCAGCTTTATTGGCTTGATTATCGTCGGCTATTCGTATCGTTATATGGATGGAGATGTCGCGCAGGGGCGTTTTCTGCGATGGATCATGGTCACGCTTGGGGCCGTGCTTCTGATGGTCCTATCGCGCAACTTGGTGATGTTCCTGGCAGCTTGGATTCTCACTAGCGTGGGGCTTCATCAACTGCTGATGCATTACCCGGAGCGTCCCTGGGCTATCTGGGCAGCTCGAAAGAGGTTCCTCATCAGTCGCCTCGGCGACGCGCTGCTTGTCGTCGCCTTGGCTCTTACCTTTTATTGCTTTGGAACCTTCGATTATCGAGATGTATTTGCGGGTGCGCAGGAAATAGTGCAGTCCGAGCAATCGGGAGCGTGGCTTCTATCGTTGATCGCGTTCCTGTTCGTTGTCGGTGCGATGACCAAGTCCGCGCAATTTCCGTTCCATAGCTGGCTACCTGACACCATGGAGACGCCTACCCCCGTGTCCGCACTGATGCACGCAGGAGTGATCAACGCCGGAGGTTTCCTGATGATACGGTTGAGTCCCTTTGTTTCCCATTCACAGGTGGCCATGGGCTCACTCGCACTGGTCGGTGCATTCACTGCTCTTTTCGGAGCGGTGGTCATGCTGACCCAGACGAGTATCAAGCGATCACTGGCCTATTCGACCATCGCTCAGATGGGATTCATGATGCTGCAGTGTGGACTGGGCGCTTATTCCGCAGCACTACTCCATATCGTGGCGCACTCGCTGTACAAGGCGTACGCTTTCCTGAGAACTGGCAGCGTCCTGGAGTCCGCAGCGCGCGTGAAGGGGACGGCGGTCCGTTCGATGGCCGCCGGAAGCCAATTAGCTGCTTTGCCGATCGCTGTGGTTCTTGCCCTGCTCGTTGGAGGATCGAGCTCTTGGATGCTCGGAATGGAAGTGACGAAAGAGTCAGGCACTGCAGTTTTAGGTTTCATCTTGACCTTGGCCCTCTCTCGTTTCATCTGGCAGTCGCTTGTTTCAGGATCCTTGCGAGTGGCACTTCAAGGAATCGCACTCGCAATCTTGGTGAGTTGGCTTTATCTCGGTGGCTGGCTGGCCATGAATGAAGTTCTTCATCCTTCAGTCCCCCACCTCGCGAGCGAAAATAACCTGATTGAGTTTGCCATTCTAGGGTTGGTGGCAGCGGGCTTCGTTGGAGTCTTTGTCTTGCAAGATACCGCCGAACGCCTCTCTCGCATGCCATTCCTTAGAACGCTTTACATTCATGCCGCCAATGGGTTTTATCTGGATATTCCTGCACGTCGATTGACGGCTCGCATTTGGGGTGATGCTTCGCCAACACCGTGAATGCAGCCGAGTCGCCTTAACCACGTACTCAATTGATGGGAGTCTGTTTGATGTCCGCTGTTTTGAATCCAAAGTCGAAGTCGATCGAGGGTAAAAACGCTTCGAAGGTCGAGTCGTTGCCTTCATCGAAAGAGCGACTAGCAGAGGCACTGGCCGCGGTTGAGTCGGTTGTTCCTCCTTTATGGCCTCTGCAGGATTACGTGGCTGTTAATCCTTTCCTCGGGTTGTCCAAATACACGTTTCATTCAGCGCGACAAGCTCTGAGATCGGTGCGGGATTGCGAGCTGTTGCCGTCTCTCGATTTCTTTCGCCAACAGATTCAGTCCGAAAGGATTAGCCGCAAGAACATTGCATCTGCCCTTGAGCAGTGCCTCAAGGAATACCCCGATTGGTATGCGGATTACGAGGTGGAATGGATCCTTCGAGGGATCGAGAGTGGCAATTCCATGCCTGCTGCGAAAGAGCGCCACTACTTCACTCTTTCGGAATGGATCGATCGGCGAGAGCACAGTAGCTGGACCAGTCACATCATCAATGACATCACGCGGCATTGCTCCTCTTACTACGATGAAGGCCAGGCGAGCTGGCCCAATCCCTGGAAGGAGTTGCCGCTTTATACGGCTTGGCGTGAGGGAGCTTTGCTAAGCCGCCGCATGGATTATCTGGGAATCAAAGGCTTTCATGATCTGATCGCCCAACTTCCGTCAGAACCTCGGAAGGCGATCGTTTGGGTGCTGCATGAGTTGGGTATATCTCCCGTCCTCTACCGCCATTTTCTTCTCTGTGAGATTTTATCGGTTGCCGGCTGGGCATCGTTCGTCAAATATCGAGACCGTCAAGCTGCGATGGCAGGTCAGGTCGGTGATGAGCTAATCAGTCTCCTGGCCATCCGACTGGCGTACGACCTTGCGTTAGCTCGTTCTCATGTAGCCAAAGAGGAGCGAAAACTCAGGGACTTTGTTGCCGAGATCTTTCCATCCGACTCGGTAAACAATCTTCCTCAAGCTCCACCAACAGATGTGCTTGTTCGCTACTTATTACAGGTTGCGACGGAAACAGCCTATCGAAAGAAATTACTAGGACAGTTGACCGCGCAGCAGGCGCCAGCAAAAACCAATGAGGGCGCCGCCGTGCAGATGATCTTCTGTATCGACGTTCGCTCCGAGGTGATGCGTCGGCACCTTGAATCGCTCAGTGACAAGATCGAAACCTTTGGTTTCGCCGGCTTTTTCGCCATGCCTTTTGAGTACGTTCCTTTCGGCCAAGCCAGCGGGATGAGTCAATGTCCAGTTTTGCTCTCTCCCAGCTTTCGCGTGAAGGAAACCGTGCAGGGCGTCGATGGTTCGCAACGAGATCGAGCAATGACCTCCTTTCGGGAACAACGCACTAAACACAAAATCTGGAAATCTTTTCAGTCTTCTGCGGTATCGTGTTTTTCGTTCGTTGAGTCGATCGGACTTCTCTACTTCTTCAATCTCGTAGCTGACTCACTCCGATTTCCCTTCCATGTTTTAAGCGGAAGCCGAAACAGATCATCAAGGCATGGAGCAGCCACCATTGGTCCTGATCTGCATGCTCACGGTGATGACCACCTCCCACTCGCAAGGAAAGTTGATCTAGCCGAAGGGATGTTGCGGAACCTCGGACTGACGGAATGTTTTTCCCGACTCATCATCATTTGTGGTCATGCTTCTGAGGTCACCAATAATCCATACAAAGCCGGTTTGGATTGTGGAGCCTGCGGCGGACATTCTGGCGAACCTAATGCGCGAGTCGCCGCTGCACTGCTCAACGATCGACAAGTCCGTCAAGTGCTGGCAACACTCGGCATCAGCATACCCGAGGATACCTGGTTCGTTCCGGCAGTTCACAACACGACCACAGATGAGATTCGAATGTTTGACACAAACAGCCTGCCCGCGACGCATTCGGGCGATCTGGCAGAGATCAAGCGATGGATCGCCGAAGCTGCAATGCTATGCCGCAAGGAACGCAGCTGTCGTCTGAATGGTGCAACGGCTAGCAACTTAGTTCGACGCAGCCGAGATTGGGCAGAGGTCCGGCCCGAATGGGGATTGGCAGGCAATGCCTCCTTCATCGTCGCTCCGAGGTCGCGCACGAAAGGGCTGAATCTCGGAGGTCGATCGTTTCTGCATAGCTACGACCATGAGAAGGATCCCGATTTGAAAGTGCTGGAATTGATCATGACAGCACCGATGATCGTCGCCAATTGGATCAACCTGCAGTATTACGCGTCCACCGTAGACAATCGATCATTTGGAAGTGGGAACAAAGTCATTCACAACGTGGTGGGGCAATTCGGAGTATTGCAAGGCAATGGGGGTGACTTGATGACCGGCTTACCTTGGCAGTCGATCTCGGATGGATCGAAGATGCAGCATGAGCCCCTGCGCTTGTTGGTTGTGATCGAAGCGACTCGCCAAGCTGTAAAGACGATCATAAACAAACATACCTTGGTCAAGGAGCTGACGAGTAATGGATGGCTGACGCTCGTTGTGCTCGAAAATGAAGTTTGCTACCGCTGGAGTGCACCGGGATCGTGGGAGGTCGACACCACGAGCGTTTCCAATTCGCGTGGAGAAGACAAGTCGGCAACTGCGGAGAGCATGGGCAAAGGAGGTTTGCAATGAGTACGCTTACCGAAAGGAAGATGAGCCAGCCCGTCGGCCCTCAACGAATGACGCATCTTCGTCAGTTGGAGGCGGAGAGTATCCACATCATGCGGGAAGTTGCCGAGTCATTCGAAAATCCCGTGTTGCTTTATTCCATTGGCAAGGACTCGAGCGTCATGCTTCATCTGGCACGCAAGGCCTTCTTTCCGGAGAAGCCCCCGTTCCCGCTGCTGCATATCGATTCGACGTGGGAGTTCCGCGAGATGATTGCGTTTCGGGACGAGTTTGTGCTGCGAAAGCTCGGCCTGGAGTTAATCGTGCACATCAACGAAGAGGGTGTCCAGGCTGGCATCAATCCGTTCGATTACACCAGTAAAGTCTATACCGATATCATGCGAACCCAAGCCTTAAAGCAGGCACTCGACAAGTATCGCTTCGATGCGGCACTGGGAGGTGGACGGCGCGACGAAGAACGCTCGCGTGCGAAAGAGCGCATTTTCTCTTTCCGCGACCGCCATCACCGCTGGGACCCAAAGAATCAACGCCCCGAACTGTGGGATGTGTATAACACCTGGGTTCACCGTGGTGAAAGCATTCGCGTGTTTCCACTCTCGAACTGGACGGAACTGGACATCTGGCAATACATTCTGCTGGAGGAAATCCCACTTGTGCCGCTCTACTTTGCTGCGGACAGGCCGATCGTCGAACGCAACGGCGATTGGATCATGGTGGATGATGAGCGTATGCGGCTTCTTCCAGGGGAAACGCCCGTCATGCGCCGAGTTCGTTTTCGTACGCTCGGATGTTATCCCGTAACGGGAGCCATCGCATCGGAAGCAGATAGTGTGCTCGGTATCGTCCACGAACTGTTGACAACGCGAGCCTCCGAGCGACAGGGCCGAGCCATCGATCGTGATGAAGAGGCCGCCATGGAACGCAAAAAACGCGAAGGCTATTTCTAAGTCGGATACATGAACCAATGAGCCGACGGTTTACTAACAACCGCACGCCAAAGAAGTTGACGACTGCACCATTTTCTATCCTCCCATTCGTACCGACGGACCTAATGAAATGACCATCGAATGCTTGCCAACAACGCTCGAAGAGACAGCGGATTTTCTGGCCCGACACGAGGAAAAGGATCTTCTGCGATTTATCACGTGTGGCAGCGTGGACGACGGCAAAAGCACACTCATTGGACGTCTGTTGCTCGAAACGGGGGCAATCTATGACGATCAGGTTATGGCTCTTCGGCGGGATTCTGCCAAGCATGGCACAACTGGGGACGAGATCGATCCTGCCCTGCTGATGGATGGACTTGAAGATGAACGCCAACAGGGTATTACCATCGATGTCGCTTATCGATACTTCCAAACGCCGGCTCGAAAGTTCATTATTGCGGATAGCCCGGGCCATGAGCAGTACACGCGGAATATGGCGACAGCGGCATCCACGGCTCAAGCGGCCATCATTCTCATGGATGCTCGCAAGGGGATGCTTCCTCAAACGCGACGGCACAGTTTTATCGCTTCGCTGCTGGGAGTTAAAACACTGATCTTGGCTGTGAACAAAATGGACCTAGTTGACTACAGTCACTCGGTATTCGAACGGTTGCAACAAGAGTACCGTGCCTTTGCTGCACAATTGGAAGTGCGCGATTTGCATGCGATTCCTCTGTCTGGTCTGCGTGGCGATAACGCCACGAGGAAAAGCGAGCGCATGCTCTGGTATAAAGGGCCTACGCTCTTGGAGATTCTGGAGACCGTGCCCGTGGGCCGCGATGTTGACATCGAAGCCTTTCGTTTTCCTGTACAGCGGGTAAGTCGTCCGGACTCCCAGTTTCGCGGCTACAGCGGCACGATCGCTTCTGGCACCGTGCGGGTTGGAGACCGCGTGGTCGTCTTGCCAAGCCGCCAACAGTCGCGCGTTCAATCCATCGTCACCTTCGAGGACCAAATGGATTCGGCATCTGCTGGCATGGCAATCACGCTGACATTGGAAGACGAGATTGATATCTCGCGCGGTGATTTAATCACTCATGTGGGCCAGGAAGCTCAGGTTGACCAAGCGTTTGAAGCCACCCTCGTCTGGATGTCATCGCAAACGATGGTGCCGGGGAAATCCTACTGGCTAAAAATAGGGGCCCGTCACGTTGCCGCAGAGATCGAACGGATCTCATATCGGATCGACGTCCATACGCTCAACCGAGTCGAAACGGCTTCATTGAAGATGAACGATATTGGAGTTGGACGTTTCATGCTGCATGCGCCGGCTCCTTTTGATCCCTACCGAGTCAATCGTCGGACAGGCAGTTTCATTCTTGTCGATCGAATCAGCCACGAAACTGTTGCTGCAGGAATGATCATGGATTCCCAAGCAGATCGCCCGCCGGGAGAGCATTGGAATGTTGAACTGCGCAGCTCACGTTTACAGTTCACCCCCAGTCGCATTTCTGCCGCAGCAAGGCGAGTGAGATACGGACATCCTGCGACGACCATTTTGTTGACAGGATTGAGTGGCTCCGGAAAGACTACCTTGGCGTTTGCTCTCGAAGAATGGTTGTTCGCTACGGGTCACGCAGTGACCGTGATCGACGGTCAGAATCTTCGTCACAGTATTAGTCGAGACCTTGGATTCTCGTCAGAAGAACGTTCGGAAAACCTGCGGAGAGCGGCAGAGATTTGTCGCATGTTCAACGATGCCGGCTTGGTTTCCATTGCAGCTTTCGTCGCTCCCGATGAGGCCACGAGAGAGAAAGTCCGACGAGTGATCGGAGCGGAGAACCTGATTCATATTCATCTTTCAGCGCCCATCGAAGTTTGCCGATCGCGCGACGCTTCCGGAAGGTACGAAGCTGCCGATCGCGGTGAGATCGCCAATTTTCCTGGAATCACAGCTCCCTACGCTAATCCAACCGATGCGGACCTAGTGATTCCATCCGACAAGTTCACCGTTGATCAGAGCCTCGCGATGATCAAGCAACACTTAGCGATTCGCCTGAACAACGATACTTACGAACGATCGTCACGCCGTCGTTAACGGTTTTTCTCACCTTTTTGAAATTGGAGGACCAAGATGGAAAACTCAATCACTGAACTCGCAATTCCGGATTTTGTTCATCTTCAGGAGCAGGCGAATCAACCTCACAAAGATAAAGAACGGTTGAGCCTTTGGATTGCTTGTACCGACCCTCAGATGGATACTGTTCTCAGTCGGATCGATCGGGAGTTATCCGGTCTGATCCTGCGAAGGCGGCATTTCGAAGTGCCGTCAAGCAACCTGGACATGGAAACGGAGCTTTCTTCAATTAACTTTGCCGTAGAGCGATTGATGGTCCGTGACATCATCGTATGTGGACATTCCCTTTGCTCCTTCGTCCCTTCAAGCCGTCCGATCGAGCGTTCCGAAGCTAGGCTTGATGGCCTCGACGCCATTTGCAAGGGAGTCGTTTCCAGGCATGCCAGGAATGAACAGGCCCGCGCTCATTTGATTGAACAGTTAAATCGCTTGAAAGAGTATCCCTCAGTTAACAATGCTCTCGCATCTGGAGCCTTGCGATTGCATGGCTTATTCTATCTTGTCGAAAGTGGCACATGGACTCGCTACGACTGGTCGAGTCGCCAGTTCATCGCCTGTGACAGTAGAGATTGCGGCGATTGAGCGTCCTTCCCAAAACCTTCGAAAAGCACTTCAATCTCGGCGCTAACGCCCCAGGGCCGATCAATCAACGGTAACGCGTTAGCGTCGGTTTGCTGTTCGTGTTTTGGGAACCGACTTTGGGATAGTGTGATCGCGAAATGGAAAACGAAGAACTTAGAACTCGTCATCGTACTCGTTTCTTGGCAAATTGCTGGTCGATCGAGAAGTCACGCTCGTCAATCCCAATGCGATGAGAAAACCGGCGGCGAAACCGCCGATGTGGGCCCACCAAGCAACGCCATCGGCTCCATCCGCGATGCTGGCCGTGCCGTTCCAAAATTGCATGACGAACCATACCACGAGAAATACCGGTGCTGGGATTTCAATCATGGTAAAAATGACGATCAGCGGCACTAAGGAAAGAACACGTGATCGAGGGAATAGGAGTAAGTAGGCTCCCATAACTCCTGCAATGGCACCGCTCGCTCCGATGGTCGGTGCCGCCGAGTCCGAGTTAACAACCAGGTGCAGCACGCTGGCGAAGACTCCCGCTCCGATGTACATCAGCAAGTAGGTCAAATGCCCTAACCGATCTTCGACGTTGTCGCCAAAGATATGCAGAAACCACATATTACCCAGAAAATGTAACCAACCGCCGTGAAGAAAGATGCAACTGAGTAGCGTAAACCAATCGCTGATGCCAGCCGCAAGCAATTCTCGTTTGACCATGGCAACCTGAGGACCAAACGGCGTCTGCACCCATACCGGACGCTCTTCAATCAGCTGGACATCCGAGGGCGTTACCAAACGAACCGGAACCAGACCCCATCGTTCGATCATCGTATCGACTTCACGCCCCGCACGAAGCTGCATGATCCACACCAAGGAACAGGCAGCAATTAAACCGCAATTGACCCACGGAAACGTCGTTGCGCGAATATTATCGTGGAGCGGAATCATTCCCGAACCTCTCTTTCTTCGATCAAGTCTGTCACCAACCGCTCCATGTTGATCCGTCGAATCCGTTCCTGAAGATGCGGCGGCACGAAGATGCGTACTTTCTTCACCATGTCATCGAATTGCCGAGTCGCTAAGGATCGAACGACGGGCGATTGATTCTCCAACGAGTCAAACGAACCATCGTCCATGCGGACGGACACCTGAAATTGCACTTCCAACTTGACGGGGGGGGCGTCAATCAGCAGATGTTCCGAGGGAATGGTTTGACCGATCAGATGGCCGACCCGCTCCGCTAAGGCATTGCCAAAATCGACCAACTGCGGATAGGGTCTCCGTGCCAACGCTTGGTGGACGTTCGTAAGAGAAAGACAATCGAATTGCGCAACCCTCTTGTACAATCGTCGATGTGAACCAAACAGGCCATCCAAAAGTTCACGAATCGCCGAGGTGGGGGCTTCGGACAACAGGGACCTGATCATTTCAGGTTCATTGGCCATGAGCCACGACTGGGGAACGTCCTTCAATCGCTGCCATTCGTAGATCGCTCGCTGCAACATCGCTGTCGCTGATCGTACTGCCGGATGCCAGTAAACCTCGCTGAACATGACATACCGGGCAAAGACCATCATCTCGGCGGCAGTTCGCCCTTTTCGCGTAATCGCGAGCCGTTCGCACTGTGGCCCCATGCACAAGGCCGCAATCAACCGCTGACGATCAAAGTTTCTTCCATAAGGGACGCCAGCATGAAGACTATCCCGTTCTAAATAATCCATTTTGTCGATGTCGACAGGTCCGCTCAACATGCTGGACAAGATGGCCGGACTTGGTGGCTCACCTCTCGGTGCAATCCAACGCAACACCAATTCCGGTTCCATGCCCCAATCCAGCCGTAGCCGATCTGCTATTTCCGTTTCGCAGACCATCTTGCGAGCGAGAGCTTCGTGCCGCTCGATACCCGGCAATCGCAAATCCTCGATGGCATGGCAGAATGGCCAATGACCGACATCATGGAAGAGCGCAGCCACCAAGAAAGAGGCTGCATCCTCTTCGCTGACCAACGTCGCAAAGTCATCTTGGATCGCGAGCTGCTGCAAATACATCAAGCCCAATCGATAGACGCCAAGAGAATGTTCGAAGCGACTGTGGGTCGCGCCGGGGTACACTAATGAAACCAAACCTAACTGCGAAATCTTGCTGAGCCGACGAAAGGGTTCCGTGTCAATCAGTTTCTTGGCGCGACCGGTCACGGGCACATCGAGTTCCGGCGGAATGCGAATGCGATTCGAGAAGTTCGCGAAGGCTTGAATTTCTGGAAGCCGCAGCACGGACATTAGAGATTGACTCCGCCGCCCCCGGGAGGTTGCGCTGGTGTAAGATTCGGTGCCGTCTCGGTCGACGTGGGTGGAGGAGCCTTGACGGCCGTTTCTCGCTTCAAGGGTTCCGCAAGAGGGACACCCATGATGAAGCACAAGACCAATGTCGTTCCGAAGTAACCAAGATAGTGCAGGGCGGCTTGGCCCGCTTCGAGTTCGAGCGCCGCCATCGCGGTTAAGGTTCCGATAGCAATCATGATCGCCATGTAAATACCCATCTCGGTAAAGGAGTTTTCCGCAGTGGAGTCATTACCAAAATACTTGGTCAGCAGCACGTAAACTCCCCAAGTGAAAGCGTAGACGGCGGAGCAGATACCAGCGCGAATCCACAATTCATTCCCCTCATAGCCCTGCAGCTCGTCATCCCACAAGACTCGATACAGAAGCAAAACAATCGGAATCGCTAAGGCCACGGCTCCCACGACCAAGATTACCGCCGGCGGCGAAGCGGTCGTGAATCGAAGAACGATCGAGACGATCAGCACCACTGAAGCCAAACTCAATCCGCCAATCAGAGCCAGTTTATTGATAGGTTTCTCCATGCGCTGAATCGGCTTCAAGACGGCTCGGCCTGTTGAATCCTTCGGGCCCTCGTCCTGGGGAGCATGGATAACCACTTGTTCCTTCAGCTCAGGAACTCGAATCTCAACCTTACACTTTGGACAAGGGCCCTTCTTGCCTGCGAATTTGTCGCTGACATTCCAGCGGGCGAGACAGTTGGGGCAAGTGACATTGATGGGCATGGACGCTATTCTTTGACAAGTAACCTAGATGTCGCTTTGACAAAAGCGATTTTACTCTAATTCATCCTGATGTGGATGGACAAACGAGGACCTGACGATTGACACATTCGAGTTGGCTGAACATCGTGTTGTACCAACCGGAAATCCCGCAGAATACTGGGAATATCGGTCGGACCTGCGTTGCCCTGAACATGAAGCTTTGGATCGTACGACCGGCAGGGTTTCGGCTCGATTCCGCGCATTTGAAGCGATCGGGGATGGATTATTGGAATGCTCTTGATTTGCAGGTTGTCGATTCCTGGCAAGAAATGTGCACGCACCTGCCGACAAATCGCTTTTGGCTCTTCTCCAAGTTCGGTACCAAGGGATACACGGATGCAACCTTTGCACCCGGAGACGTGCTGGTCTTCGGCAGCGAATCTTCCGGATTACCCGACAGCATCCATCAAGCTCACGCCCAGCGAGTGCTCCAGATTCCCATGATCGGACCAACCAGGAGCCTTAACCTCGCGGTCAGTGTTGGTGTCGCAGCGTATGAAGCTTATCGGCAGCTAGCTCCTCAACTGAACTTCCAGACGCAACTTTTTTCGCGGAGCACTCCATGATTGGATATCTCACCACCGACCTTTTATTCATGTCGCGCGTTGCCGGAGCCGCGAATCAACTAAGTGTTCCGCTAACCGTTGCACCCAATGTATCCAGTCTTCGTGACAAGACGGGGCCGGATGCAAGGCTCCAATGCATATTGATTGACTTGACCCTCCCAAGTTTGGATGTTCAATCCACCGTCGAAGAGCTGCGCGCTTGGGCCCCTCATGCTTCGATCATCGCCTACGGTCCGCATGTAGCGGAACAAGCTCTTTCGCGAGCCCAAGAAGCCAAGTGCGACCTCGTCCTGACTCGCGGTCAATTCGATCGATCGTTTCAAAAAATCCTACAAACAATCCGCGACGGTGAATCGCTCGACACACATTGATCGATCCAAGGTGAATTCTCGAAACGTTGGTGATTAGCGGTCTTTTAAGCCTTCGGCCACAACGCCGCGAACAGCAAACCGCTAACCATGGCGTAAGCAATGCCATCGATGAAATTCGTAACGAACGGGCGCCGGAACCAAATATCATTGGGAATGCCCGCTACGCAGTAAGCCAGAACGCTCACCGTCCCAGCCACTCGAAAGACTCTCGCAAAGTCGGGACTGCTGCCGGCAAACACTGTCCATAGCACATACGCGATGATGGCACTGGTCACCAAGAAGAACAAAAACGTCAGTCCAAGATTCCGTCCCATGTTGACCTTGCCAAAGATCGTGATGGTGCCCATCGGGCCCTGTTCGCATTTCGCTTTGATCTCTTCCTTTTGTGCGTTCTTGTGGTCGCCCACGAAGGGGAACATGTACCGCCCTGAAGGGATCTTGCCCTCGCGAATCGAGCCCAGAAAACCATCTTCATTAGGAAGTTTGCGATAATCCTGGCCATGGTGCGGTAGCATCGTCCAAAAAACGAAGCTCATCAAGAACAACACAACTGCGCTAACCAGAATCGGTAACCAAAGCGACGGCAAGAATTCCATGATCGAAAAATCTCAAAGGGAAATGGCAGATTGGTAAAGACGTAATCGTTTACAACCAAGCGCGGGCTGCCGCATATTTGGCGATTGGAATGGATGGAAAGCACCAAAAGCGCTGTTATCCGCCACATTCGCTCGAGCCCTACGATAAACCGACGAAATTGACTCCGGTCGAGAAGGGTTTCGAAAAGACTCAACACCCAGGGCCGCACGATCGCCCCGGTTGATCGTCCTCCAATGCTTTATCGGAAATTAACCGCTTCTCCACCGGAACGAGTGAAATAGGCCCAAAGGTCATCGGCATCAATCGAAAACATTCGGACAGCACCGTCAAAAAAGATGACGGCAAAGGAACCTGTCTGATTTACTCGCAAGTCCAAGGTTGGTTGGACCTGATCTGCCTCGTAATCCATGGGGGCGGTCCAAGGAACGGCTGCTTCATCGACGACCTCGACCGCGAAGATGGTCGTCGACAGCCCGTCAAGAAATTCGCTTAACCTCACCCCTTCTGTAGGGCGCAAACCGGTCTCCTCCCCAACGTTGGCAAGGTAAACCGTGTGCCCCTCTTGAGCGAGACTTTCGGGATGTCGAAAGACATTTGGCATCCGCTCGAGAAGTTGAATGTTGTGCTCGCTGTCCCAAGGTTCATCTAAGTGAAACTGCTGATAAAGAGCTCCTTCTTCAATGAATGGCAAAATGGCGACTCTCCAACTTAAAAGTGGATTGCCATCTTCATCGACAATGGCTGCGGGGGGAAGCACACGATAGGCAGATTCATAGTTGAGCACGGCAAGTCCCAGATTTCGCAGATTATTCTGGGAGCTCATGCGCTGAGCTGCCGCTCTCGCCGACTGGACCGCTGGAAGGAGCAACCCAACCAGAATGGATGTTGTCGAAGTCGAACCAATTTGATTGATATCGATGATCGCTTGATTTCCAACCGGCTTGGGACGGAGTCGATCAATGAACGTCTGACTAGCCCGGTGCGCGTATTTCACCATGGCCTGGTCCATCGCCGTTTGAGCGAATTCGTTGAATGGCATCTCGCTGAGCAACTTCTCGCGAGCGAACTCCATGAACTCGTACACGCCCGTCGCAACCTGTTGCACGGTCTGCTCATTCTCGGCACCGATAATGAGCTTTGAAGAGAATGTATCCGCAGCAACGATCGGCAAGGCGACGTATTCGATCTGTTCAATGAGTTTCAGCAGCTTCTCGAATTGTTCCTCAGGCATCTGGCTTTCGATCTCCGAGACCGCTCCTTCCAAGATGGGTCGCAATGGCTCCAAAGTGACTAGCGCGAGCGCATTCTCATCGCCAGTGATCGATGCATAAATCTCGGTCAATTTGCCGGGGCGATTGTTGCCTTTGGCGACTTTCATCGCGAAGTTCTTCGAACCGACGACGGCATGACGATCATCGAGAACGATAAGCACGACATCAGGCGCACCTTCAAGATCGCGCATCTTCCATTCCCCTTCTTCGTACCAATCGCCGCTGAACCAACGATCATTCAAGTCATCGAGGTTGATCGCTTCTTGCAACACGATTCGTGAAGCGGCTGCGGGAGACATCGGATTGATCGGACCAAACAGAAAATCGATCTGTTCAATCTTTAGTGGATCGAACCCAACCTCTTCCATCGCGGCTACTGTAAGCATCTCGACGGGCAACAGTTCGGTGGCTGGCGCGTTAACCAGTGATTGAACATTGAGCCGGATCATTCCCACCGATTCTGCCGGAATGTAGGACATGTCCTTGTTCGGACCTTTTGTCTGGGCAATGACTGCCGGACTGAAGATGCATGCTGCGAGCAAGACCAAAGCGATTCGATACATAGTACAATCCCGTTGTGAGTGTTCGAAAGACGTTCATCAAGCGGACGGAAGCTGGGGACGCAGGCAACTACGAACGACCGATCACGCCCTGCGACCTTAACAGCGAATCACCAACTCGTTAACAACTTACCGGCCTGTCCATTTTTAGCCGGGACTAGACCGTCCCATCGCCACGAAGCGAGAAAGCGTCAAAGGTTTGGGAATACCTTCTTTATCGCACTCTGCACGCCAGCACGGCGTTCGATGCCGTGCTGCCACTTCAGTGCGAAACGCTCTCCATCTCAATTGCACAATCGTCTCAATCAACAGCCGGTAAACGATCAAGTTGGTAATGCTCTAACTGCTGCTCAGCTTGAGCACCATGATAACGAATTTTCGCAAGAGTTATTCCATTGACTTGACTTCTCGTACGATTCCGCAATTTTTTCAATCCAAACTACTTCGTTAAAGGCTACGAAGGGGCTGATCCGACCGATTCCCGATTGGTTCGGGGAAATCGTGCGGTTGGTGTGTGCTTGGTGCCATGGTGAGCGCTTGGTGCTGGGCACTTCAGACACGAGCGACAAAAGTCAGTTTGCTTTTAACACGGGGCAGTAGCTATTACGCAAAAAGAGAGTTTCGAGCTGGAATCATCTCTTGTTGCGCTACGGGCTACTTTCGTTGCTCGTCATTTTTCCCGGCGTCATGATGGATGACACGGACTCGGAATGCGTACCAAGAATTCAACTGAGATGGTTGTTCTAGCCTGGGCGGGCGGCTCGACTTAGGTTCGCCATTCAGTTCGTTGTCGGAAACACCGAATTCAGATTTGAGCAAATCCTGGTTAGCTCGATCGCGGACCTCGGAATCTTGCATGTCGGAAGAATTCGCTCGCAAACTATCCCGACCCATCGATTGCAGACTACGACTTCCTTCATCACTTTGCGATGGCGCTGCTTGCGGCGGACTCGCATTCTGAGGATTCCCAGGCGGAAGCCCGCCGCCCAATGACTGATCGAACTGAAAAACTCGTTCGGCCAACAAGTCCGGTTGGACGAGGCGGTTGGTCTCGGCCCAATTCATAAAGCTCGTTAGGTCGCTGGCCGCAACCAAGATAAGACAATCATCGAAAGAAGCGGGCAAGAAATTGCCATCGTTTGTTGAATCTTCCCCAAGTGTCCCCGACTGCTCATGATTCGTCTGGCGAGTGGCTCTCGATTCCTTAGCTAATGGGAGTCGTTGTGATACTTGCTTATCTAGGTTCTCCTGCTGTCTGATTGCTCGATGCAACGGCTCGATGGATGTTGATGCATCGAGCGGAACCAATTGCGGATCATGCAGCAGTTGGCCATCCATGAAAATTGCCGTATCGTGAACGAGAACTTCTTCAGACAACTGAAGAACTTGCTCACCATCAGATTCGAAAGAGTCGCTGCGAACAATTTCGGGTATGCTCGACCGCATTTTCTCACTGAATGGATCAGGCTCGAGTCCCTCTTTGCGTTCTGGTTTTATAGGTTGCGGAACAAAAGCGTAAGCTCGGCGCAATACGTTGGCATTTGCAGCAGGTTCGTGGGTCGCATCGGCATTCGCGGATGTCACTCCTCGGTAGCTCA
>JBBIUE010000089.1:17064-19329 GCA_037440405.1 Pirellula sp.
CCGCCGATCCTCCATCGCTTCCACCTCGACTCCGGATCGCTCGATCTTTCTCAACGGCGACTTGAGATTGTCTCAGCAACCCGCCCGGGGATGGGTTATCCGAACGCTTCGTCTCCAGGTTTTCAAATTCAATAGGGGCCGCCGCCATGGGAGCCGGCATGGCTGACTCTTCATTCGAATTACGAGGGATGTAGTCGTTGGATGCCATCGCGGAAGCTTCGGGAACGTTGGCTTGTTTGACCGATGCCGAGAGCGAGGTTGCATCCGAAAACACTTCAGAAGAGGAGCTTGGTTTGGCCGGCATTGGCTCTAAACGATGATCTTCCATCATGGAAACGGCGACAAAGTTGTCCCGCTTCCACTGAAAAATCAACATCAGGCAAGCCGCGATGCCTGCTAATAGCGTTACACTCCACGCGAATCGTCGGATACGAGACTCCCTCGCTTGCAGATCGGAAGCAGAGCGAATCCGTGAAGAGGCCGCCAGTGTCTGTTGTTCGGCAGCGACCCAGCTGGCATTCGATGATGACTGTCGGCCATCATGATTTCGTTCATGATTGTGGATGAGAGCAGCCCGATTTATGACGGCACTGACGATGTCTGACGACAACTGTTCGGTCTGCAGTCCTCGCACGAGGGCCTTCATTTTTTCCAAGTCGGACAAAAGCCGCTGAGCATCAGGATGTGCGGCAAGGTGATGCTCCACCTGCAAGCGTTCATCGCCGGTCAGTTCACCGTCCAGATATGCTGTAATTAAGCTTTCATCAATCTCATGCATTTCGGAATACTTCCTCAACAGGCTGACTCTTGAGCAACATCGTCAAGATCTCCCGAAGTTCCAATCGAGCCCGATGCAGGCGACTCCGCACCGTACCGGGTGGAATGTCGAGTACCTCTGCGATTTCCGCGTATCCGAGCTCTTGAAGATCGCGAAGAACGAGAACGGCTTGGTGCTCATCATCCAAACGCGAAATAGCATCCCGTACGACACTTTGGACTTCTTTCGCCTCCAGAGCATCCGCAGCAGTTTCGATGGTTGCATTCGAAACGATTTGATCGACTTGAGCTTCTGGTTGGCGCATGGAATTCTCGCGACGGTGTTTTCGACGATGGGAGATCGCCAAGTTGACAGCGATGCGGTGAAGCCAAGTGAAAAACGAACTGCGATTCTCGAAAGTGCTCAGTTTATTGTAGGCTCTCGCGAACGCTTCCTGAGTTAAATCCTCGGCGTCCTCCCGGCTGTTCACCATGACGAACATGGCTGAAAACAAACGATTCTGATAGGTACGGACCAAGATCGCATAAGCGGCAACATCACCCTTCGCCGCCTGTTCGACTAGTTCGGCCACCTCGTTTTGATCGTCCATCTTCAACCCAGACGCAAAAGGATTTCTGTGAGTTCCTTAATCGTTCGATTAAACTGGAAACACATGCAAACACGTTTCCCGCTCCAACCATGCGGCGGTTCGAAGGGATTCGATTCAATTTTAACCAACTCTGATGCGAACAACTCCGTTGCTCCGATTGGGATTCTGACTCTCTTCGAAGTTCCTTGTGGACGCATTACTTCACTTCTAACTCGACATAAAAAAGGCTTTTCTGAGCTAGGAATCGCTGTACTGAATTAACCAAATGGCGTTAGAGTCGATTCCTGCCCCTAAAAGCAAACGAAAAAGCCGCTTGCAAAACCTACAGCCACCGAATGATTGGGCCATCATTCCAATCGGCATTACTCATCTAAAATCCATCGCGATAGCGGTACACCAAGAACAGGGCTCCTAAGACGAGCAAAACGACGAGGGCAGAATCGGGCTCGAACACCCACCATCGCTTCTTGGCTCGATACAACAAGCTCAGAACGGTGACAGCCGTGGCGATGATGACGCAAGTCGCCGTGATGGCATGGACCTCGCTCACTTGCGACAGAACGGATTTTTCCGATGCCACATCGGTTCCAACCAAAACCAACATGTTGAATGCGTTGCTTCCGAGGATATTCCCCACAGCCATATCGATCGCTTTGAGCCTGATGGCAGCAAAGGTTGAGATCGCTTCCGGCAAGGATGTCATGAGGGCAACAAAGACCGTTCCGAAGAACGTCCGCCCCAATCCGGTCTGTGCTGCGAGCTGATCGGCAACGTCCGCTAGTTTGGGAGCGAAGTAGAAAATGACTGCGGCACACGCCACAAACCCAATGATATTGATTCGCAAGGGGCGGATGTTCATCTCAATTGCGACAGGATTCGAGTCTAGCGTCGTCAAAAA